>JALUTY010000085.1 GCA_027021615.1 bacterium
TGCCCCCAGCCCCGCAGGGGCCGGCAGTGGAGACGGTCGCGCCGGGCGGGAGCACCCCGGCAGGGGAAGGGGATGGGGCCGCTGCGCCCGAACCGGAGGCGCCGGCCCAGGCGCCCGAGGCCCCCCAGACCCGGGAGGATCCGGCGGAGGAGACCGCAGCGCCGACAACCGCCCCTTTCACCCTGGAGATCCGAGCCACGGAGAAGGCCTGGGTTCGGGTGGTGGCCGACGGCGGCGAGCCCGACGACCAAGTGTTCCGGCCCGGGGAGAGGCGCACCTACGAGGCCCGCAACGGGTTCTCCGTGAAGCTGGGCAACGCCGGCGGGGTACGGTTCGTGTGGAACGGCACCCTCCTCAAGGTGCCCGGTCGGCCGGGGGAGGTGAAGGAGGTGCGGCTGCCCGCGGAGCTGGAGGCCCTGCTGCCGTGATCGGTTGGCCCGGCGACCCATTGGCCGCGGCCGCGGCCAGGGCCTTGGGGCCCGCGTTCCGGGCCGAGGTGGCCGTGGTGCTGGGGTCGGGCCTGGGAGAGGTGGCGGGGCCCCTGGAGCGATCTGTTCCTTTTGCTCGGGTGCCCGGACTGTCGTCCTGCGGGGTGCCGGGCCATGCGGGAAGGGTCGGGATCGCCCGGGTGGCGCAGACGCCGGTCGTGGTGTTCCAGGGCCGGCGCCACCTCTACGAGGGGATCTCCCCGGGCCAGGCCGCGTTCCCGATCCGCTTGGCCCGGCGGCTGGGGGCCGGACTGGTGGTGCTGTTCGCTGCGGCCGGCTCCGTGGACCCGGGGCTCGATCCCGGCACCTGGATGTTCGTGACCGACCACGTGAACAATATGGGCCGCAACCCCCTGGAAGGGGTGCGGTTTCCGGACCGGACCCCCGCGTTCGTGGACCTGACGGGGGTGTACCGCACCGATCTCTGGCCCGCGTTGGCCCGGACCCCGGGGATTCCCACCGCCCGGGGGGTGTACGCCGCGTTCGCCGGCCCCACCTACGAGACGCCGGCCGAGGTGCGGTGGGCCCGGAGCCAGGGGGCCCGGGCGGTGGGGATGTCGGTGGTGCCCGAGGCGGTGTGGGCCCGGTTCCTGGGCCTGGACGTGGTGGCCTGGGCCCGGGTGGCGAACCCCGCGGCCGGGGTCTCGGAGGCGCCGGTGAAGCACGGGGACGTGCTGGCCCAGGTCGGCCGGAACGCGGCCGAGGGGAGGGCGCTGCTCGAGGCCACGGTCCGGGCGTGGAAGGGGGAGCCCCCATCGGCCGCTACGCGGCCCTCCAACGGAGAAGGGTAACGTGCGTTGGTCCGGGGCCGTTGCGGGCGGCGGGCATGGGGCCTGCGGTTCAGGAGCCAGAGTTCAGGGGACAGAAGCCAGAAAGAAGGCAAAGGCACTGTGGCCAAAGCGACGTCGTGGGACCCACGGCCCGTCCCCTGACGTCTGTCCTCTGACCCCTGATTCCCATGCCCCCCGACTCCGGTGTCGAGACGATCTTTCGACCGGCGACCAACGACTGACGACCAACGACCGGAGTTACTAAGGCCTACGAAGGTATTGCCAGACGCGGGTGGGGGGCTGGCTCCGGCCGGGCGCGAGTGCGGCACCCCTTTCGCCGCGCCTTCGCATGCCGTCGTCAGCCAGGTAGGTCGGGGCGCCGGTGGCGGAAGTTCCTGAACTTCCAAGGCGATTCCGGCTTGGTGGGGGCGCGGCGACGTGAGGGGCCGCGCCCGGCTCTCCACCAGCCCCCCACCCGCTGGTTCCCTTGTGAACGCCGGGGATCTGACAATAGTTTCGTTGGTATTAGTACATGGAAGCCCTCGGAAGGTTGTTGAGGAGGCGGCGGAAAGGCGGGTGCGCTTGCCCCTCCGCAATGGGTGGTAGCTCCGATTTGGCCGCTGGGTTCATCACACCGATCAGCGAGACGAGACCTTGACCGACGAGCGAAACGAACCGACCCCGGTCCCCGAGGGGCCGATCAAGGCGGTGAGCCTCCTATCCGGGGGGCTCGACTCGATCCTGGCCACCCGGGTGGTGCAGGACCAGGGGGTGGAAGTGCTGGCTCTCCACTTCATCACCCCCTTTTTCGGGGGCCGCGGGCGGGGCCGCGAGGCCGAGGTGGAGGCGTTCTTCCGGGAGAGGTACGGGTTGAACGCCCGGGTGGTGGACGTGTCGGACGAGTACATGGACGTCCTGGCCAACCCCCGGTACGGGTACGGCAAGAACTTCAACCCGTGCATCGACTGCAAGATCTTTCTGGTGCGCAAGGCCCTGGAGATCCTGCGCCAGGAGGGGGCGCGGTTCCTGATCACGGGCGAGGTGTTGGGGCAGCGTCCCATGAGCCAGCGCCGGGACGCCATGAACGCCGTGGCCCGGCAGTCGGGCGCGCGGGACATCATCCTGCGGCCGCTTTCGGCCCAGCTGATGCCGATCACGGCGCCGGAACGTCACGGGTGGGTGGACCGGAAGAGGCTGTTCGGGTTCCGGGGCCGGTCCCGGAAGCCCCAGATGGAGCTGGCCGAGCGAATGGGGATCACCGAGTATCCGAGCCCGGCGGGGGGGTGCTATCTCACCGATCCCACCCTGGCGAACCGGGTGCGCAGGTACTTCGAGGAGGTGCCGGCGGACGAGCGTTCCAGCGAGGACGTGCAGCTCCTGCTGGCCGGCCGGCCGTTCCGGCTGCCCGGCGGCAGCTGGCTGACCCTGGGCCGGAACCAGGGGGAGAACCGGGCGGTGGCCGGCCTGGCCCGGCCCGGCGACCGGTTCCTGAAGGCCCGGGAGGTGCCGGGCCCCCTGGGGCTGGTGCGGCTCCGGAGGCCGGATGATCTGCCCCTGGCGGCCGGCGTGCTGCTGCGGTACTGCCCGAAGGCCGGTCCCGAGCACGAGGTGGGGGTGGGGCCGGCTCCGGACGACCTGCCCGAGAGCGTTCGGGCCGTGCGGGCGGCCGAGGAGCAGATCGGGGCCTGGAGGTTCTGACCGGGTGCGCCGTTCTGCCGACCTCGCCTCGTACCGCCACATGCGCTCGGTGCTCGCCACCCCGCTCACCGGCGTGCGGGGGGTGGGGCCGAAGGTGGCGGAGAAGCTGGCCCGCAAGGGGCTCCGGACCCTGGGCGACGCGTTGGTGTTCCTGCCCCTGCGCCACGAGGACCGAACCCGGCCGGCCCCTCTCCACCGGCTCGTCCCGGGCGACACCGTGGCGTTCCGGGGCCGGATCGAGTCGATCGGGATCCGCGACTACCACCGCCGCCGGGTGCTGGAGGCCCGGCTCACCGACGGCAACGGCTGGGTCACCCTCAAATGGTTCCGGGGAAACTTCGGGTGGCTCCAGGGCCGGTATCCGCCGGGAACCGTGGTGGCGGGCTCCGGCGCCGTGCGGATGTTCCAGGGCCGGGCCGAGATCCACCACCCCGAGCTCGAGCCCCTGGAGAACGATCGCGACCCGGCCGGGTTCGAGCGGGTGGTGCCCGTGTACTCCGAGGTGGAGGGGGTCCACCCCAAGGCCCTCCGCCGAATCCTCGAGTCCGTCCTGGACCAGGCGCTCCCCGCCGTGGTGGACCTGATCCCTCCCCACCTGGCCGACGAGCTCGGCCTTCCCCCCATGGCCCGAGCGTTCCAGGAGGTCCACTTCCCCAGCCGAGGGGGGCCGGACCTGCCCCGGTGGGTGGCCCGACACCGCCAGGCCTTGGTGCTGGAGGAGTTCTTCTTCCTCCAGCTGGGGCTCCTGCTCCGTCGGGAGGGAAAGGGCCCGGTGGAGGGGATCGCCTTCCGGCCGGACTTTCGGCTGATCAAGCCCTTGCTCGACACCCTGCCGTTTCGCCTCACCCGTGCCCAGCGCCGGGTGCTGGGGGAGATCCGGCGCGACATGGAGGCGCCCCGGCCCATGCACCGGCTGCTCCAGGGCGACGTGGGCAGCGGCAAGACCCTGGTGGCCCTCCTGAGCGCGCTCATGGCCGTGGAGTCGGGCTTCCAGACGGCGATCATGGCGCCCACCGAGATCCTGGCCGAGCAGCACGCCCTCAATCTGAAGCGGATGTGCCGGCCCATCGGGGTGGAGGTGGGGTGCCTGACCAGCTCCACCCCCCGAGCCGAGCGCGACGAGGTCCTCGAGGCCCTGCGCACCGGCGCCCTGCCCATCGTGGTGGGGACCCACGCCCTCATCCAGGACCCGGTGGAGTTCCACCGCTTGGGGCTCGTCGTGGTGGACGAGCAGCACCGGTTCGGGGTGCTCCAGCGGGCGGGCCTCCTCAGGAAGGGGCGCAACCCCGACCTTCTGGTGATGACCGCCACGCCGATCCCCCGCAGCCTGTCGCTCACCGTGTACGGGGACCTGGATCTCTCGGTGATCGACGAGCTGCCCCCGGGCCGCCAGCCCGTCGCGACCCGGGTGGTGCGGGAGCGCGACCTGCCCAAGGTGTATGCCTTCGTTCGCGAGCAGGTGGGCCGGGGGCGCCAGGCCTACCTGGTGTACCCCCTGGTGGAGGAGAGCGAGGCCCTGGATCTCCGCGCGGCCACCACCATGGCCGAGCACTTCCAGGGCGAGGTGTTCCCCGACCTGAGGGTCGGGCTCCTGCACGGACGCATGCGGGCCGACGAGAAAGAAGCGGTCATGGCCGCGTTCGCGGCCGGCGAGGTCCAGGTGCTGGTGTCCACCACCGTGATCGAGGTGGGGATCGACGTGCCCAACGCCACGGTCATGGTGGTGGAGCACGCCGAGCGGTTCGGCCTGGCCCAGCTGCACCAGCTGCGGGGCCGGGTGGGCCGGGGGGCGGAGCGGTCCTACTGCGTGCTGGTGGCCGGCCGGGAGGCCGGGCGGGACGGCTGGGAGCGGCTGCGGGTGCTCGCAAGCACCTCGGACGGGTTTCGGATCGCAGAGGAGGACCTGCGCATCCGGGGACCGGGCGACCTGCTGGGGACCCGCCAGTCCGGGCTGCCGGACTTCCGCATCGGCAACATTCTCCGCGACGGACCTCTGCTCCAGGTGGCTCGGGATCTGGCCGCCCGGGTGCTCGCCGAGGACCCGGGCCTGCGGGCCGGCCGGTACCCGGCCCTCCGCGAGGCCCTGCAGGATCGGTGGGCCGGTCGGCTGGAGCTGGCCAAGGTGGGGTAGGGGCTAGCCTTCCGGCCCCTCTTCCATCAACCCCGCCACGATCCGCTCGGCGGCCTTCCCGTCCCAAAGCTCCGGCACGCGCCCCGCCTTGCCCCGGCCGTCCAGGGCCTTGCGGGCCTCGGTTTTGATCGCCTCCGGGTTCGTGCCCACCAGGGTGTTGGTCCCCTCCCAGATCGTGACCGGCCGCTCCGTGTTCTCCCGCAGGGTCAGGCACGGGATGCCCAGGGCCGTGGTCTCCTCCTGGAGCCCGCCCGAGTCGGTCAGCACCAGGGCCGCGTCCTTCCAGAGGTTCAGGAAGTCCAGGTAGCCCAGGGGCTCGGTCACGTACAGCCCTGGGTTGAGCCGCCCCTCCGGCTCGGGAAGGGGCCGGAACCCGCTGTCGATCCCGAACTCGCGGGCCATCTTTCGGGTGCGGGGGTGGATCGGGAACACGATGGGCAGGTCCCGGGCCACCTCCTCGATGGCGCCCAGGAGCCGGGTGAGGACCTCGCGGCGGTCCACGTTGCTGGGGCGGTGAAGGGTCAGGACGCCGTATCGCTGGCCCGGGGCCACCGGGGGCCGAAGCCCCAGGTGCGGCAGCCGCCGCACCTGGGCAAGCAGGGTGTCGATCATCACGTTGCCCACGAACCGGATCTTCTCCGGGGGTACGCCCTCGGCCCTCAGGTTCTCGTCGGCGTCGCGGCTGGTGGTGAACAGCAGGTCGGCCACCGCGTCGGTGACCAGGCGGTTGATCTCCTCGGGCATGGTGCGGTCGCGGCTCCGGAGCCCTGCCTCCACGTGGCACACCTGGATGCCCATCTTCACCGCCACCAGGCTCGCGGCCATGGTGGAGTTCACGTCGCCCACCACCAGCACCCAGTCGGGCCGCTCGGCCTCGCACACCTCCTCGAACCGCAGCATCACGTGGGCCGTCTGAAACGTGTGGGTCCCGGAGCCCACCTCCAGGTCCACGTGGGGGGGCGGGATCTGGAGGTCTTCGAAGAACGTCTTATACATGCGCTCGTCGTAGTGCTGACCCGTGTGCACCAGACGGTGCTCGATGGGGCGGTCGGGGTGGGTATCGTTCCAGGAGCGGATCGCACGCACGATGGGGGCGATCTTCATGAAGTTGGGCCGGGCACCCACCACGAGGAGAATCTTCATGGGGAACGGCGCTCCTTTCGCGGGCCGGAACGGAGACACGGCGGCCCACTTTGCCACAGCCCCCGGCCCAGGGGCAACATCAACATCATGCGGCCGTGAGAGCAAACAGAGGCCAGGAGCCGCGCCGGCGGGGCTTGGAAGTTCCTAGCTTTCCAGCCTCCTAGCCTTCTAGCTTTCCAGCCTCCCCGCCGAGATCACTCGTCGTCCCGGAACTGGGGCGGCAGGGGCTGGGGGCCGGGAACGATGCCGGCGATGTCCGGATCCTCGCCGTCGTCCGGTCGGGGCGGCTCTTGGGCCTTCCGCTCCCGGGCCTCGGCCCGGCGGGCCTGCTTCTCCATGCGCCGCTCCTGCCGGGCCTTCTCCCGGGCCCGTTTCTGGTAGGTCTGTTTGGTGCGTCTCGCCATGGGATGGCTCCTTTCTCGGTCGGGGCGTCGGTAACGAAAAAACGCGGGTCCCCCTGGGGGAACCCGCGCCGTTTCGTCCGTCGGGGGCCGACGGTTCTACACGGGCCGGACGTTGGAGGCCTGGGGGCCCTTCATGCCGGGGACCGCGTCGAACTCCACGGTCTGACCCTCGGTCAGGGTCTTGAATCCTTCGCCCTGGATCGCGCTGAAGTGCACGAACAGGTCTGCGCCCCCGTTCTCGGGGGTGACGAAGCCGTAGCCCTTTTGGTCGTTGAACCACTTCACGGTGCCTTTGGCCATGTTGCCTTCTCCTTTGTCTGGGACCTCTGATCCCGGGTGTGTGTGCAACCGCGATGGCGCCAAGCCCAGACCGAGGAACCCAATCCCAGACTCCGGAACACGTCCATCCAATTGCGTCGAAAACGTCTGCGGGTGAGCGGAAACACAAAAAGCGGAAGAGGCCACGGTCGCCTCTCCCGCCTGGGTTCGCACACCGAAACTGCCGTCTTGGGCCGCGTCGCAGCCCCTTTGTTGTGGAACACACCCTACGCCCCTTAGGGGGCGGATGCAAGGAGAAAAAGATCTAGCCTTGTATTCTCTCCCCCGGCGAAGGCAGCGGGCCCACGGCGGCCAGGTAGTAGGCGAACTCCTCCTCCCCATCCACCCCGAGCACCCGGTTCATCTCCCCATCGAAGAACGCGGCCACGGGGCAGCAGCCCAGGCCCGACGCCTCGGCCGCCAACGCCAGGTTCTGGCACACGTGCCCCAGGTCCAGGCCCAGGTACCGCAGGGCCCGTTCTCCGTACTTCCACGCGGCCCGGGGGTACACGGCGGTCCACACGAACACGGCTGCCGCCCGGGCGAGGAACCCCTGGGCCAAGGCGGCCAACGCGATCCTCCGGCCGTGGTGACCTTCGTCCAGAACCTCCAGCGCGAACCCGGCTACGTCGAAATGGGCGAGGCACGGGGCGAGCCCCTCCACCGCCTGGACCGAGACGTAGGTCTCGAACGGGTACAGGGCCCCGGCCGAGGGCGCAGTACGAAGCAGACACGGCCCCTGCCGGGCGGTCACGCCCTGGCAGGCCCACAGGAGGGCCGCCAAGGCCTCGAGCGGGATCGGCTTCCCCGTGAACTCCCGGCGGGACCGCCGCCGGGCCAGCACGTCCCACAGGTCGGCCGGGGGCGTCCGGAGAGCGCCGGGCCGGGGCAGCGGAACCCGGCGACGGTCGGGATACCTCTTGAACGCCTCGGGCTTGCGGGACCAGTCGAGCCTGCGGGGCGAAAGGGTGTCGGGGTCCAGGTCGGTCAGGTCCCGCCACCGTCGGAGTTCCTCAGCCATGGTCCCCCTTCTCTTCGTTCACTGCGCGGGCTTCTCCTCGAGCAGTCGCCGGACCTTCTCCTCCATGTCCCGGCCGATATCGGGGCTGAAGCCCATGAACGAGTGCCGCAGGTACCCGGCCCGGTCGATCAGGAAGGCCTGAGGGATCGAGGGGATGCCCCCGTAGGCCATGCGGGTGGTCTCGTCCACCCGGACCACCGGGTAGTTGAAGGTGGTTCGGGCCATGAACTTGGCCAGCTCGTCCGGGTCCTGGTCCATGTTCATGCCGATCACCACAAGCCCCTCTTTCCGGTACTTCCGCTGGAGCTCCACCAGGTGGGGAATGGCGACCCGACACGGCGGGCACCAGGTGGCCCAGAAGTCCAGGAGTACCACCTTGCCCCGGAGGTCCGACAGGCGCACTCGGTTGCCGTCGACACTGACCAGATCGAAGTCCGGGGCCGGCTTGGGCTGCCGACCCTTCTCCTCGGTCTTCGAGCAGGCCGACCCGAGCACGAGTAGGAACGCCACCACCAAGGCCCCCCATCCTTTCCCCCATCGAAGGCCCATCACCGATCCCTCCAAACGAAACCCCAAGGAAAACAAAGGCGCAGGCCTTAGCCTGCGCCGCGTCCGCGGGGCCCCCGGCCCCGTCGGCACTACCCTCAGGTGAACCCGCCCCGGGGGGCGCAGGCCCCGCCCCCTGCCCCCTTGGTGTGGGTAACCACCGGGGCCCACTGGCGCTCCATGGGTGCCCCGCACACCGGGCATCGGGGGGCATCGGCCCGGTCGCCGGAGCGAACCAGCACCTCGGTCTTCTCCCCGCATTGGGCGCACTGGAACTCGTAGAGCGGCACGGCCGTTCCCTCACACGACCCGGTTGAGCATCTCTTCGAGCTTCTGCCGGGGCACGGCCCCCACCACCTCGTCCACCACCTGGCCGTTTTGGAACAGCTTCAGGTTCGGGATGCCGCGCACGCCGTACTTGGCCGGGGTCTGGGGGTTGTCGTCCACATTCAGCTTGGCCACGATCACCTTGCCGTCGTAGGCGGCGGCCACCTCGTCGATCACGGGCCCCATCATTCGACACGGCCCGCACCAGGCCGCCCAAAAGTCCACTAGGACCGGCTTGTCGGCCTTGAGGACCCTCTCCTCGAAGTCGGCGTCGGTCACGTTGAGCACCTTGTCTCCTGCCATCTCCCTCTCTCCTTCGCTCCGGTTTCGTTTCGCGTCGTGGGGGCGGCCCGCCGACCGGCGGGTCAGCACGCGCCTCAGCCGCCTCCTCGAATCGTCCAGTATCCCACCACCACGATCAAGAGCAACCAGATCCACCCGTCCATCCTACTCCCCTTCGTCCCGCGCGCATTTCTCCCGGAGGAACCGGTGCAGGTCGATGTGGACCTCGCGGGGTACCTCGTCACGCTGGGCCGAGTACTTGTACAGGACCACGGTCTTCTTGAGGGTGTTGAGGAACGCCACACAGGGGTTGCACCCCTCCATGTGGGCCTCGATCTCGGCACAGAGCGACGGGTCCAACTCCTCGTCGATGTAGGCCGAGAGCTGCTCCAAGATCTCTTTGCACGTCAGTTTCCGGGTCATGGGGTCACCGCCCGCCCCCCGTGTTCCTCGCCGTCGGCGAAGTAAGGGCTCAGCTTTTCCCGTAAGTGGATCCGGGCCCGGTGCAGGCGGGTCTTCACCGCTCCCTCCGTGGTCCCGAGGATCTTCGCCGTGTCCGCCGTGCTCAGCCCCTCCACATCCCTCAGCAGCACCACTGCTCGATACAGGGGCGGCAGCTCCTGGATCGCCCGAACCAGCAGCTCACGGATCTCCCGCCGGAGCAATGCCTCCTTCGGGTCCACCGCCCAGTCACTCACCCCCCGCTGCCGGATCTCCTCGTGGGAAGGCAATGGGAGCTCCTCCCACGAGACGGTCTCGGGCTGTTTGCGCCGCAATCTCATCAGGGCGTGGTTCGTGGCGATTCGGTACAGCCACGTAGAGAACGCGGCGTTGCCCCGGAACGAGCCGAGCTTCTTGTAGGCGCTGAGATATGTCTCCTGCAGCAGCTCCCGCGCGTCCTCCGGGTTGCCGGTCATGCGCAGTAGCAGGCTGTAGATCCTGCCCTCGGTGCGGGTAACCAGCGCCTCGAAGGCCTCGAAGTCGCCTGCTCGAGCCCGCTCCACCAACCAGGTTTCGTCCATTGCGACATCCTTACGATGCAGGTGGGGGCCTCGGGGTTACGGGCGCGTCCGAAGCATAAAGGAGGGGCTGGTCCTGCGCAAGAAACCCAGGAATGCCGCGGCGGCTTCGAGAGGGCACGTTTGCGGTCTTGGGGGGCAAAAAAGGGGTGGCTCACCACAATATGTCGTGGTATTATTTGGCCGCCCACAAGATGTGGCGCTTTTCTTCCCTCCTAACCCCCTGTTTTCCCTACGGAAGGAGCGACGGTCATGGGCGAGGTCATGGAGCTCAACCGAGGAGGCCCGGTGCCCCGCGATTCGGACGCCACCGACCGGGTGCTGTTCGTCCGAACCTCGGACATGGAGATCGTCAACTGGGACCGGAGCCGTATCGTGGAGGCGCTGGTTCGGGAGACGTTCCTCGATCGGGACACGGCCGAACGGGTGGCCGAGGCGGTGGACCAGATGATCCACCGATCTCGGATCCAGGTGCTCACTGCGCCCCTGATCCGTGAGCTGGTGGACGCGAAGCTGATCGAGATGGGCCTCGAGAGCGCCCGCCGGATGCACACCCGGCTCGGCATGCCCCTGTACGACGTGGAGGAGCTGCTGGTCGCTCCCAACAGGGAGAACGCCAACGTTCCCCACGGACCCGAGGCCACCAACCTGACCCTGGCCGAGAACATCAAGAAGGAGTATGCGCTCCTGGCCGTGTTCAGCCAGGAGGTGGCCGACGCCCACATGCGCGGCGACCTCCACCTGCACGACCTCGGGTTCATCGACCGGCCCTACTGCTCGGGCCAGAGCCTGGAGTATCTCAAGAGGTTCGGTCTGAACCTGCCCAACAGCTTGGCCAATGCCCGGCCGGCCAAGCACCCCGAGGTGCTTCTGGCCCACATGGTCAAGTTCTCGGCCGCGCTCCAGTCCAACTTCGCAGGCGCCATCGGCTGGGACGCGGTGAACCTGTTCTTTGCTCCCTACCTGGAGGGGCTTCCGGACCGGGACGTGGAGCAGCTCGCCCAGATGTTGATTTTCGAGTACTCCCAGCAGGCCGTGGCCCGGGGAGGGCAGGCGATTTTCTCGGACATCAATCTGTATTGGGAGGTTCCCAAGCACTTCCAGGACGTGCCGGCCATCGGTCCCGGCGGCGAGTACACGGGCAAGACCTACGGCGACTACGAGAAGGAGGCCCAGCGGTTCCTGTGGAAGCTGTTCGACGTGTACGCCGAGGGCGACGCATCGGGCCGGCCGTTCTTCTTTCCGAAGCCCCTTGTCCACATCACGGAGAAGTTCTTCCAGACCGAGGGACACGAGCGGTTCCTCCACCGGATCTGCGAGGTGGCGGCCGAGAAGGGCAACACTTACTTCGTGTTCGACCGGGGGGACACGGCCAAGATCTCCGAGTGCTGCCGGCTGGCGTTCAAGCTGGAGAAGTCGGACCTGGAGGACGCCAAGCAGCCCTGGCGGATGCGGTACTCGGCCCTCCAGAACGTGACCCTGAACCTCCCCCGGATCGCGTACCGGGCGGGGGGCGACGACACCCGTCTGTTCCAGCAGCTGACAGAGAGGATGGAGCTGGCCGCCCAGGCCCACCTGCAGAAGAAGGCTTTTATCGAGCGCCTGCTGAGCCAGGGGGAGCGGGGCCCCCTGTCGCTTCTGACCATGAACCGGGACGGCCAGCCCTACCTGAGGATGCACCGGGTGAGCTACCTGCTCGGCATGGTAGGGCTCAACGAGATGGTCAAGATCCACACCGGCCAGGAGCTCCACGGCAGCGAGGAGGCGTTTCGGTTCGGGCTGAAGGTGATCGCCCACATGAAGCTCACGGCTGACAAGCTCGCCCGGAAGCACGGTATGCACTTCGTGCTGGAGCAGACCCCGGCCGAGTCCACGGCCTACCGGTTCGCCAAGCTGGACCTCAAGTACTACTCTCCGGCGGCCGGCTCGGCCGTTCGGGGCGACGTGGCCCGGGGCGAGGTGTACTACACCAACTCCACCCAGCTCCACGTGGGCAGCCCCACCAACCCGGTGGACCGGGTCCGGCTGGAGGGCCTGTTCCACCCGCTCATCGAGGCCGGGGCGATCACCCACCTGTGGTTGGGGGAGGAGAGGCCCCATCCCGAGAGCTTGGCCCGGTTCGTGATGAAGATCTTCCGCAACACCCATAACGACCAGGTGGCGTTCAGCCCCGAGTTCACCACCTGCGTGGCGTGCGCCCGCACGAGCCGGGGGCTGTCGGAGACCTGCCCGCACTGCGGCAGCGACGAGGTGGAGGGGATCACCCGGATCACCGGCTACTTCACCAAGATCAGCTCGTGGAACAAGGGCAAGATCGGCGAGCTCCACGATCGGCAGCGCACGGCGGGCTACTTCTCCGGCGCCCCCTCCGCCGGGGCCGGCGCGGCAGAGGCGTGATCCCGGCTCTGCGGCAGACCCCATACCGCCTGGACTGTGGCGCCGTAAAGCAGAGCTGTTTGAAACGTTCAGGAGACAAAAGAAGCTTTTCGCCTTCTAGCGTTCTAGCTTTCCAGCGGGTCGAAGGCCCTGAATACTGGAGGATCCCATGACGCTGTTCACGAAGGTCGGGTGCGGGAAGTGCGAGTACGTGAAGGAGCGGGTGGACCTGGCCGCCCTGGGCGTGGCGGTGGAGGAGCTGGGTCCGGAGAACCCGGACGCCCTGGCCCACCTGGCCTGGCATGGGCTGGTGAACGTGGCCGAGAGCAATCTGCCGATCCTGGTGCTGGAGGACTCGAGCTACCTCACGGGAGCCGTGCAGATCCGCAAGTACCTGGAGGGCCTGGGGGGGCAGGCCGCATAGCCGGCCCGTGCCGGGTGTGCCGCCCTGGTGGCGGACGCGGCCCGGGATCGACCGGTGTGCAAGGGGCGACGGGCGCGTCGCCCCTCGTCGTTCGAGCGGAGGCCGAGGTGGCGTCACTCCCGGAGATCAAAGGATTCCTGGAAACCTCCTTCACGGACTGGAGGGGCCGGGTGGCTGCGGTGGTGTTCCTGGCCCGGTGCAACTTCCGGTGCCCGTACTGCCACAACCACCGGATCGTGACCTCGCCCCACGAGGTGCCCACCTGGCCGTGGCTGGAGGTGAAAAGCCGCCTGAGCCGGCTCCGGGGGTGGGTGGATGGGGTGTGTGTGACCGGGGGCGAGCCGACGCTCCACCCGGGGCTCCCGGCCCTGCTGGAGCGGTTCCGCGCCCTGGGGTTCCGGATCAAGCTCGACACCAACGGGTCCCGGCCCGGGGTGTTGGCGTCGCTGCTGGAGGCGGGGTTGGTGGACCAGGTGGCCCTGGACGTAAAGGCGCCCCTGGAGCCCGTGCCTTACCGCCGCAACGCCGGCTCCGGTTCGGACCCAGAGATCGTGGCCGCCACCTTGGAGCTCCTGTCGCCCCTGTCCGTGCCCTTGGAGCTGCGTACCACGGTCCACCCGGCGCTCCTCAGCCGGGAGGAGCTATGCCGGTTGGGTAAGGATCTGGGGCGGAGGTTTGGGGGGCGGCCCGGGCAGGTGCGGTGGATCCTCCAGCGGTGCCGAGCCGAGGAGGTGCTGGACCCAGGGCTGCGGAGCGCGCCGCTGCTGTCCCCCGAGGAGTTCGCGGTGTGGGAGCACGCGGCCCGTGCGGCGTTCTCTGAGGTAGATCCCATGCCAGTCGGGGCGTTGGCGACAGCCCGGAAACCCGGGTGATTTGCGGGTGTTCGGCCCACGACTGAAGTTCCTGGAGAAGCCGAAGGCGGGATGGGGGCCGCGGGGGCGCTAGCCGGCCGATCCCCCCGGCCCTCGGCCAGGCACGAAGTCTCGCCGTGACAGACCGTACCGGGCCATCTTGCGCTCGATGGTCCGCCGGGACAGGCCCGAGGCCTGGATCAGATTCTTGATCCGGCCTCCGAACCTCCGCAGGTTGTGCTCCAGGTACGCCCGTTCGAACTCCTCCACCACCCGCCCCAGCGCCTCGTCGAACGGCAGCTCCCACTCGGCCGGAGCCCCGGAGGCCTGGGCAAAGGCCTCCGCTCCCATGGCCTCGCGCAGGTGGGACTCGTGGATGATCTTGCCCCGCCCCATCACCACGGCGCTCTCGATGATGTTCCGGAGCTCGCGCACGTTGCCGGGGTAGTCGTACCGCTGAAGGGTGCGGGCGGCCCGGGGGTCGATGTCCTCGAACCCCTTCCCGTAGGCCCGGGCGAACCGCTGGAGGAACGCGTGGGCCAGGAGCAGGATGTCCTCCCGCCGCTCCCGCAGGGGCGGCAGCTCGATGTGTACGACCCGCAACCGATAGTAGAGGTCGTTCCGGAACGAGCCGGCCTGTACCGCCTCGTGGAGCCTCCGGTTGGTGGCGGCCACGATTCGCACGTCCACCGGCCTAGGTCGGGTCTCGCCCACCCGGGTCACGGCCGAGTCCTGGAGCACCCGCAGCAGCTTCACCTGGAGCCGGGGATCCATCTCTCCGATCTCGTCCAGGAACAGGGTGCCGCAAGAGGCGGCCTCGAAGTAACCCTGGCGGTCCGCATGGGCGCCGGTGAACGCTCCCCGCACGTGGCCGAACAGCTCGGACTCCAGGAGGTTGCCGGGGATCGCCCCGCAGTTCACCGGCACGAACGGTCCGCCCGCCCGGCGGGACTCGGCGTGGATGGCCCGGGCGACCAGCTCCTTGCCGGTGCCCGACTCCCCCTCGAGCAGCACGGTGGCATCCGTGCGGGCGGCCCGGCGCACCCGCTCGAACACCCGGAGCATCGCGGGGCTCCGGCCCAGGAGCTCCCCCTGCAGCAAAGCTGCGGCCTTCTCCCGGCGAAGCGCCCGCACCTCGTCGCGCAGGCCCTTCATCTCGAGCGCCCGGCGCACTACGTGGAGGATCTCCTCCGGTAGGAGGGGCTTGCGCAGGTAGTCGAAGGCCCCCTCCCGCATCACCTCCACCGCGGAGTCCACCGAGGCGTGGGCTGTGATGACAAGGATCTCGGTTTCGGGCTGGGTGGACTTGGTCACCCGGACCACGTGCTCCCCCCCCCGGCCGCCCAGCACCAGGTCGGTGATCACCAGGTCGAAGGGGGCTCCCGAAAGGAGAAGCTCTGCCTGCTCGGCCGAGCTGGCCGTCTCCACGGTATAGCCCTCCCGCTCCAGCACCCGGCGGAGGAGGTCGAGCATGCCGGCCTCGTCGTCCACCACCAGGATCCGGGGAACGTGTTCCGCGGCCTTCTCAGCCTGTCGGGGATGGGCCATGGGTCCTCGGTATGAACCCCGGGGCCCGATCCGGGGCCCCGGGGAAGCGGAGATCGTCAGAACACCCACACGACGTTGAGCCAGGTGCTCGATCCCTCGGGCATGTTCTTGCCATCGAACTCCCAAAGTTGCTTGGCCACCACGCTGAACCGTCCCTGGTTCGGCCACCACTTGAGCCCAGGGCCGATCGCGGCCAGCCGGCTGCGGTCGGAGTTCTCTTTCCCGTCGATCTCGTCGTCGGTGGTCTGCCAATAGTAGAACCCGTTCACCCCGAACCGCCAGCCCGGCTTGGGGGACCATCCCACGGCCCAGTCGAAGTGGAACTCCTGGCCCGGGTCGAGATCCACCTCTTTTGTGCTGCCGGCCGGCAGGTACTCATCGTTGGTGGTGTTGAAGTCGTACATGAGCTTCACGGAGAAGTCGAACCCGTTCCACAGGTAGGTGGCTGCTAGCACCGGCTCGAACGTCCAGTGGTTTCGCGACAGGAGCTGGGTGGATGCGTCCTCGTTGTCGTAGTTCCCGGTGGGGGCCCAGATGTCCACGGCGAACACGGTGTGGAAGTTCGGGCCGAAGTGCCACCCCAAAATGAACGGGCTGAAAATGATGTCACCGAGCCCTCCGCTGGACTCATCCACCAGGCTCGTGCCTCCGGCCTTCACATCCACGTCCGCGGTGTAGAAGGGAATGAAGGCGTGCGCCCCCCACGAGGCGCCCAGGATCTTGTAGGGGCTGACCCAGATGAACCGGGGGATCGCTGCGAACACGCTCGCGTCGAACTCCACGGGGGTCTTTTTGCCCTCGTTGTCCATGAGCCGGTCCTTGTTGATATAGACGAGATAGTTCTTGAAGTAGATCCCGGGCGGGGGCAGGGCGCCCACCACGAAGTCCTCGGCTCCGTTGGGGTAGTGCTGGCCTCCGCCGGCTACGGCGGAGCCCGCGCACAGCGTGAGCCCCAGGACCAATCCGGTCCACCACCAGGTCATGCCGCGTCCTCTTCTCATGCGCCTTCCTCCTTTCCTTGCGAAGGGGGAGCTCCGGGCTCCCCGCAGGGGGGGTGTCAGCCCTACACCGGATCGGACCACCAGGGCTCGAACCGGTACGGGATGGGGGTTCCGTCCAGGCGGACCCGGGCGCCGCGGCTGTCCACGGGCACGGTGACGGAGCAGGTCACGGCCGAGGAGCCCTCCCAGCGTTTCCACTTCGCCCAGACCCCCGGGTCCCGGCTCAGGGCGAACACGGCCGGCCCCACCGAGCTCATGCCCACGATCTCGGCCCCCTCGTTTCGGAGCCGCTCCATGGTCGTCCAGACCTCCTTGCCCCGGTCGCCGTGGAGCTCGATCTCCGCCCTCTTGGAACCTCCCTGGGACAGGTCCCAAAGCACGTCTCCCACGGCCCGGAGGTCGCCGGTGAGGGCGGCCGGCAGGAGGTCCATGAACACCCGGTACACCTTTTCCCGTGCCGCCTGCTCGTCCGCACGGCGGGCGGTTTGGACCAGAGATCGATACTCTGCCGCGCCCGACGAGACCTCGGGTGCGATCTGGGGCAGAATGAGCAGGGCCCGCAGGTCCTCGGGCAGGGCGACCCGTGCCAACAGCTCACATCGGTCCGACCCCACCACCAGACCCCCGTGCAGGCCGGCCATGGCGCCCACGTTGGTCTCGAACCCGGGCACCAGACGGGGCGGAGCCGAGGAGAGCTCCTCGCAGTAGTTGTGGGCGACCAGCTTGCGCAGGTCCCGCAGATCCAGGGGCCGTCCCAAGGCCTCGTTTAAGGCCAGGGCGGCCGCGGTCAGGGTTGCCACCGACGAGCCGAGCCCCATGTGCCGCCGGCCGTGGTCCCGGGTCTGGATCTCCACCCCGCCGGGGTATCCGGTGAGGGTGAGGAAGAGGTGGGCCAGGTGCTGCCCCAGCAGGGGGCGGCTCCCCGTGGATCGAACCCCCGGGGCGTCGATCAGCGTGACCCGTGCCCGGGAGAACAGCCCCACCGCGAACCCCACCCCGCCGCCGCCGGGGCGGCCGAGGTCAAACCGGGTCATGTCCAACACCAGGGCGTGGAGCCGGCTCGGCACCTCGGCCTCGCACACCGTCCCGGCAGGTGAGGGCTCCACCGGCCGCAGATTTCCCCCCCACGCCACCGGCCAGACGAACCGGGACGGATCGCCGGGGGAGAAGGCCAGGGCCTCCAGGGACGGGCCAGTCAACAGGGCGCCTCCTGGACCATACATGGTTTTGTTCTGTAGTATTCAAACATCGGGCCATCTCGTGGGGGGACGCAGGTGCATTCGGGGGGAGACGGCCGGGCGGCCCGGAGCCGATCCGTTCGGCGCCTCGTCAACTGCCGTTGAACCCGCTTGTTGGCTGCCTCTTGAGCGGATCTCACCCAGAGGGGCGGCCGTGGCGGTCGATCATAACATGAGAAATCAAACATAGGTAGGAAATGACGATAAAAGGCCTGAAATACGACATTGGAGACGCACTGTGGGAAGGGGTCCCGTGCGCGGCGTTCGTAACCGACACTCGAGGACGGGTCGTGGGGTGGAACCCGGCTGCAGAGATTCTGACCGGACGTCTGGCGCCGGATGTGGAGGGACGGCCGTGGCAGGAGGCCCTTGGTCGGCCGGACCCGGGGGGGGGGGCAGCTGACTCCCGGGGGAACGCTTGGGTGGACACGGTGTGCGACGCCACCCGGGCGGACGGACGCCCCATGCGTCTCCGTCTCCGGTCCCGGCCCGTACGGGACCCGGCGGGCCGGCCCGCTGGCCGGCTGTGGCTGGCCACCGACCACTCCCTGCGGGACGCGGTGGACCGGAAGCTGGTTCAGTACGAGCGGCTGGCCACCTTGGGGGAGCTGGCCGCGTCCGTGGTGCACGAGGTGGGCAACCCCGTGTCGGTGATCCTGGGGTTCGCGGCGCTCCTCCAGAGCGAGACCGAGACCGACCCCGACGGATCGATCCGTCGCCGCATCTACGAAGAGGCACACCGATGCCGCACCCTGATCGACCAGCTGCTGGGCTACGCCCGCTCCGCAACGAGGGGAAGCGCGCCCGCGCCGGTGCGGCTGGCCGTGGTGGTGGGCGAGACCCTGCCCCTGGTGCGGCACCGCCTGCAGCGAGCCCAGGTGTCGGTGGACAGCCGTTTGCCCTCCGACCTGCCCTCCGTGTGGGGGGATGCGTCGGAGCTGAAGCAGGTCGTGCTGAACCTTTTGCTGAATGCGGCGGACGTGACGCCCCGCGGAGGGATGATCGAGGTTGTGGGCGACGTGGTGGAGCGGCAGGAGGAGAGAGGGGGGGACTCCCTTCTTGACCCGGTGCTGCGCCTGGAGCGCCAGACGCGGGTGAGGTTGCGGGTGGGAGACCGGGGCCCCGGGCTCCGCGGCCAGGACCCGGAACGGTTCTTCGGACCGTTCGTGACCACCAAGGAGAAGGGCGGGGGATTGGGGCTCACCGTGTGCCGCCGCATCGTGGAGGCGTGGGGGGGGACCATCCGGCTCGAAGAGCGCGAGGGGGGAGGAGCCTGGGCCGTGGTGGAGCTTCCCGCACACGCCGGGTAACCCCTCCTCATACCAAGTTGCGTTCAAACCAAGATCCGTCCGGGGGCCAGGGCAGGGGGCCTGGTTCCGGCCGTGCGGGAGTGCAGCATCCGCCTCACGCGGCCCCCGACACTCAGCCCGAGTGTCCCATGAACGGTAGAAAAGCGAACGTTGGCAATGCATTTCGGGTCACCGGCAGAGCGGGTATCGGCTGAGTGCCGGGGGCCGCGACTGTCGGAGCCACGCCCGGCGCTCCACCAGGCCCCTTGCCCCGCCGGTTCAGGGGTCTGATGGCCTTGAACGCAACTTGGTATCAGCCCCCGCCGTAAAGGAGCTCTCGCAGCCGCCGAACCACCCGGGGCACCGCCTCCAGGTGCCGGATGGGGCACGGCAGGGTCCAGTCCTGCCAGGGGCCCAGGAGCTCGGCATAGGGATCTGCGCAGGCCCGGGAGAGCCGGAGGGGCACCTGCGGGAAATGCCGCTCTAGGGTCTGTCGCAGGCACGCCACCAGCCGGTCCCGCTCGGTCTCTCCCTCTGCATGGAGGACCAGGGCCGAGGTCCCGTACCGATCCCGCCGACCCCCCAGCTTGCCGTGGAGGTAGAGGTCCGGGTGGTCCTCGGCCAGCTGGCCGAGGATCTCCATGCAGGTTGTCTCGTCCGGGGCCGCGGCCACCACCTTCCAGCAGTCCCAGGCATGGGGCAGGTCGATCTCCGTCCGGTCCGTCTTCAGTTGGTCCAGCAGCCCGGCGAGGCACGGCAGGCACCGCTCGTGGATTCGGCGCTTCGTGCGTTCCATTCGGGGGTGGGTCTCGAAGCTCCACCACCCCTCCCGGGACACCCGGTGCCCGAAATGGACCTCCATGGGAACGGGCCCGTCGGACCGGGCTACGGCGTTTTCGTCCCAGCAGGCGGCTCGAAATGGGCCCGGAGCACCCACAGGGTCCCCTCCATCCGGCGCACGTTCCGCTCCACCGCCGGGATGCCGTCCCCGGCCCGCTCCAGCTCCCTCAACGCCGAGGCCACCCGGTCCAACGCCTCGGCCACCTCACGGATCCGATCGTCCGGAGCCATCACGCGCCTCCCTCCTTGCGAAGATCGTGGAACCTCCGGGCCTTCACCTGGTAGCGCGGCAGGCTGCCGTAGGGCTGGGGCTGGATGTCGAAGTTGAGCTGGGTCTTCCACCGGAGCCGGCTGGCCAGCTCCTTGAGCAGGCCGTCCCGGTCCGGCGGGGCCAGCCCGTCGGGCAGCTCCACCTTGAGGGTGATGTGATCCAGGTCGCCGCGCTTCTCCACGAAGATCTCGAACTCGCCGTCCAGCTCCTCGAACGATCGGACCACCTCCTCCACGGTGACCGGGGAGAACAGCACCCCCTTCACCTTGGTGATGTGGTCCACCCGGCCGTGGACCCCCCCTTCGAGGATGCGCCAGGTGCGGCCGCATTCGCATCCGTCCGCGGCCCACATGGACACGTCCTTGGTGTCGAACCGCACGCACGGCTGGGCCCTCCGGTCGAAGGCGGTGATCACGATCCGTCCCGGCACGCCGGGCCGGGTCACCGGGCGGTCGGAGTCAAGCTCCAGGAGCTCCACCAGGAACATGGACTCGATCACGTGCTGGCCCCCGGGCTGGTGCCGGCACTCGAACCCCCATGCGCCGACCTCGGTGGCGCCCACGTGGTCGTAGACGGGGCATCCCCAGGCGTCCTGCATGCGCTTCTTTGTCGTCGGAACCGAGGCCCCGGGCTCCCCGGCACAGGTGATCCGCCGGATGCCCCACTCCCGGGGGTCGGCGCCCAGGTCCTTGCGCGCGGTCTCGGCCATGCCCAGCACGTAGGTGGGGGTGGCCATGAAAGCGTTGGTCTTGAGCTCGCGCATCTTGAGCAGCCGCTCCCGGGTGCCCAGAACGCCCCCGGGGACCACCTCGCACCCGAGCCGCTCGGCCCCGTAGTGGGCGGTCCAGAAGGCGATGAACACGTGGTAGCCGAAGGGGAAGAACACCCGGTCGGTGGGGCGGTACCCCTGGGCCCACAGGATCGTGGCCCAGAGCTCCGAGAACCACTCCCAGTCGGCCCAGGTGTCGGGCTGGTACACGGGGGTGCCGGTGGTGCCCGAGGTCTGATGGTACTCGGTCACCTCCTCCAGGGGCACGCACAGGGTGTCGCCGTAGGGAAACGGGTCCGTGCCCTGGCACCGGTAGTCGTCCTTGGTCACCAGGGGCACCTTGGCCAGGTCGTCCCAGGTCCGCACGTCCTCCGGACGAAGGCCGGCCTCGTCGTACTTGCGGCGGTACATGGGGCTTCGCTCGTACACCCAGGCGAGCACCCGCCGGAACTTGGCCAGCTGGATCTCCCGGAGCCGGTCCGGGTCCAGGGTCTCGGTGATCGGGTTCCAGTACTCGGTCTCCGGGTACGGCATGGTTTCTCTCCGAGGCTAGGAAGCTGGAAGGCTAAAAGGCTAGAAGGCTAGGAAGCTGGAAAGCCAAAGACCTCCGCGATCTTTAAGCGCTGCGCCGTCACCACAAGTCGGGGATGCCTGGGGCCTGGTGGAGCGCCGGGCGTGGCTCCTACAGTCGCTGCATTCGGCACTCACGCACGGCCGAAACCAGGCCCCAGGCATCCCTATTGACCCGGCGGACAAACAGGCGCTATCGCTCACTGCTCGGACCTGCCGGAGAGCCGGGCGCGGCCCCTTAACTCGCCGCGCAGCGCCTCCGACGCTCGGATCGCGAAATGGTTCGGATTCCACCGAGTTGTCATGAAACCAGCTCTTCGGTCCCGTGCCTGCGCGGCGAATCCCATGCCCGGCTTCGCGCCCGGCCTTTAGGCAGGTCCCTTGCCCCGCCCTCCGAGGTGCCGCGCTTATTTTGCCGCCAGGTTAATACTAACTACCAACGGAACTATTGTCAGATCCCCGGCGTTCACAAGGGAACCAGCGGGTGGGGGGCTGGTGGAGAGCCGGGCGCGGCCCCTTACGTCGCCGCGCCCTCACCCGGCCTGGATCGCTCTGTAAGTTCAGGAACTTCCGCCACCAGCGCCCCGGCCTACCGGGCTGACAACGGCATGCGAAGGCGCGGCGAAGGGGATGCCGCACTCGCGCCCGGCCGGAACCAGTCCCCCACCCGCGTCCGGCAATACCTTCGTAGGCCTTAGTAAGCTTTGGCGCGGCTGGGGAGTTCCCGGCGGGCCGAAGGCCCGAAGGGCTCATCCTCCCGCCGACAGCACCTTCACGTCGCTGCCCTTCCAGCGGCGGAACAGGTTGTGCTCGATGCGGAGCTGGTCGAGCACTTTGCCCACGGTCTGATCCACGATCTCCTCCACCGTGCGGGGGCGGTGGTAGAAGGCCACCATAGGGGGCAGGATCACCGCCCCGATGTCTGCGCACCGGCGGAGGATGTCCAGGTGCCCCTTGTGCAACGGGGTCTCCCGGAACAGCAGGACCAGGGGCCGGCGCTCCTTCAGGGTCACGTCGGCCGCCCGCACCAGCAGGTTGTCATTGTACGAGTTGGAGATGGCCGAGGCGGTCTTCACCGAGCAGGGGGCCACCACCATGCCCTCGGTCAGGAACGATCCGCTGGCAATGGCCGCTCCCACGTCCTCGGGGTCGTAGACCTTGGAGGCCAGGGCCTCCACCCGCTCCGGGGTCCAGTCGCTCTCGAGCCGGATGTTGCGCCGGGCGGCCTTGGAGAGGATCAGATGGGTCTCCACCCCGAGCTCCCGGAGCACCTGCAAGAGCCGGATGCCGTACTGGGGGCCGGTGGCCCCGGAGATGCCAACCACCAATCTACGGGGTACGTTCATCGCTCTCTCCTCGTGAGGAACCCAAGGGCCCGTTCCAATGCCGGCCCAGGGACTCGGGCCCGCCGTCCGGGTACCCGATGGTACCCGGTGGCGTCCACCCCTGCCTTGGCCGTGACCGCGTGCTCGTGGGCCGAAGGGTCGATGGGCTGGCCCTGGAGACCCGGCAGGATCACCCAGTCCCGGTCGGGCTGGGTCCGGCTCACCACGGACCACTCCACGTCCCAGGGGTCTTCCACGTCCACGTCCTCGGCCACGGCCACCACCTGCTTCACCCGGGTCTCGCGCAGCAGGATCTTCAGGAATGCCCGGATCCGGTCCGGCGTTGTCGGAGCGAGCCGGACCACCACCGAGGCGCCGTACGAGAACGGGACGGCCCGGACCGCCGTGACCTCGACCGGCACAGACCCGAGCAGGGCCTGCACGGAGGCCTCGGCCACCATGCCTAGGAGCCGGTCGGCCTCCCACCCGGTGGGGAGGAGGGCGTGGTACAGGGGGCTCTGCCGGCACCGGACCGATCTCACCACGAAGGTGGGGGTGGCGGAAAACGATACGTGGTACCCGCTGATCTCCCCGAACGGGCCGTCCGGGCGCTCGTCCGAGGGGTCGATCTCGCCCTCCAGCAGGATCTCGGCCTCGGCCGGCACCGGGATACCGGTGTGGGGGGCGCTCACCAGGTCCACGGGCTCCCCCCGCAGGGCGCCGGCCGCGGCCATCTTGTCCTCGCCGGCGCGCCCCTTGAGGGCTGCGGCGAGAAAGGTGAGCGGCTCGTGCCCCAGGGTCACAGCGGCCGGCAGGGGCCGGCCCGTCGCCTTGGCCTCGGCATACACCTCGGACAGGGGCGGGTTCAGCAGGGCCACGCCGAACCGGTCCGGCCCGCGCTGCTCCATGCGGTGGACGCCCCGGGCCACGGTGCCGGTGCGGGGATCCACGGCCGAGACCACGGCCGTAGTCAGGAACGCCCCGGAGTCGCCCTCGTAGTGGGTGAGCACGGGCAGAAGCTCCCCGATCTCTGCCGGCTCGATCGACCGTTCGAGCACGGGGCCGTCGGCCCCGGTCCGCGGCGGGACCTCGGCGGTGCACCGCTCCACGAACGCGCGGCCGGCCCGCTCCGGGGGCACGCCCAGGCCATGGGCCAGGACCTCGTCGTGGCACAGCACGTTCCCCACCACCGGCAGCGGGCCCCGGTCGGTCCGGCCCACGTGCACGGCTCGATGCTGCCGGGACGCCACGTGGAGCAGGGCCGCCACCTCGTGCCGCACCGACACGGGGCCCCCCACCTCCGCCAGGCGACCACAGGCCTGGAGGAACGCCACCACATCGGTCAGGTCGCGGAACGCCACGATCCGTGCTCCCCTACCGCCACGCTTCCGGGATGGGGTCCACCTCCTCCACCACCCGGATCGACCAGGGCTCGCCCACCCATTGCCCGCGGCCCAGGCGGGGCCACAGCCTTTCCGGGTACTTGGAGGGCTCACTCGACACCTTGGCCCGGACCACCTGGCACCGGTACTTGGCCCGGCCCGGGGTGAGGTCCCGGATCACCAGGCGGATCTCCTCGTCCTGGGGGACCTCCTGCAGGTTCTCGAAGAACGCGTCGTACTCAGCCATGGTTCGGACTCCTTGCCGGTAACTTCGGTCGTCGGTCGTCAGTCTGGGCCTTCGGCCATATCAGGGGCCAGAATTCAGAAGTCAGTAGACAGGGAGAAGGATCTTCGGTGCGTCGAGAGGATCCCCCCGGGAAACCGAACTGCTTTTCGGGATTTCCTGTCTTCTGTCCGCTGAAATCTGTCTCCTGAACCGTCGGCCCCATGCCTCCGGCGTGAAGGCTTCGGACCAACAAACGTTACCCTTCCCCGTTGTAGGGCTCCGCAGGGGCCTCACGGGGCTTATTCGGAAAACCCGTATGCCTTCCAGTTGGCCAGCACCTTGTCCCGGATCTCCTGGGGGTAGACCGTGTCGAACGCCACGAGGATCGGGATGTCGGAGGGCTGCCAGTCCCGCGGGAACAGGCAGTCGAACAGCACCTTGGCGCCCTTGCCCATGCGGCGCTCGGCCGGGGTGGCAAACGGGTTCAAAGGAGTGCCCACGTCCCCTTCGTACACGTGGATGCCGTTGACCGGATGGCATCGGGTGCTCAGGGCGTGGATCACCTGGTTCTTGTTGTAGATGTCGGTGTTCTCGTCCACCACCACCACCATGTGGAACCAGGGGCCCAGCTTGCTGCCGAACACCAGGTTGGCGATCTGGCGGGCGATGCCGGTGTACGCGTGACGGGTGCCGATCACCACCAGGTGGTGGGTGGACTCGGGCCACATGTACACGCCGGTGATCGGGATGCCCTGGCTCCGCAGGAGCTTCTCCATCTCGAGGCTCAGGGAGAACGACCGCAGGAGCTGGCCCTCGTCCGTGGGCACGCCCATGTTCGACACGGTGAGGATCGGGTTGTCCCGGAAGGTGATCGCCCGGATCCGGTACACGGTGCGCCGTTCCCGGGGCGAGGTGCGGTAGCCGGTGTACTCCCCGAAGGGGGCCTCCTCGAGCCAGACGCCCGGCAGCACCTCGCCCTCGATGATGATCTCGGCGTGGGCCGGCACCAGCAGGTCGGAGGTCTCGCACTTCACCACCTCCACCGCCTCGCCCATGAGGAGGCTCGCGAACTCGTCCTCCGGGATCGGGGAGGGCGCGCAGGCGGCCACGCCGGACAGCGGGTCCATGCCGATCACCGTGGCGAACGGCATGGGCTGGTTCCGGGGCACGTACTTGTTGAAGAACATCTTGCCCATGTCGGAGAACGGCAGCACCGGGCCCACCATGGTCTTCTCGTCGAACACCATCTGGCGGTACATGCCCCAGTTCACCTCTCCGGTGTCCGGGTCCTTGGCCACCACCATGTGCCAGGTGGCCAGGTACCGGCCGCCGTCGCCGTCGTGGACCATGGGCGCGGGCAGGTTGAACAGGTTGGCGTCGTCGCCCGTCCACACGTTCTGCTTGCACGGGGCCCGGCTGCGGTCCACCACCCTGGGCTTGAGGGGCTCGCCCCGCTCGGTGCGCTCCACATAGGCCCTGCCGATCTCCGGGATCGGGGTGGCGGCCGGAAGCCCCAGGGACACCGCCAGCTTCCGGTAGGTGGCCAGGGGCGCGCCCAGGGCCTCGAAGCCGGGGTAGTCCTTGATCTTCTTGAAGTGGGGCGACGGGCCCTGGAGCTCGCACACCCGCCGGACGATGGCCCCGAGCTCCAGGTCCCAGTCCACCTCGGGCTCGACCGTGACCAGGTCTCCGGTGGCCCGCAGGGCCTCGATGAACTCGCGGTTGTCCTTGTAGTAGCGGTACGCCATGGGGATCTCCCTTTCATGTAACTTCCGCTAGAAGGCTGGAATGCCAGGAGGCTAGAAGGCTTGGAATCCTGCCGGATTCCCATGCGTTCTAGGAATCACCACGCCTCTTTGTCTCCACCTCACGGTCCGGAAAGCATGGTCTAGTTTCTAGTCTCTAGACGGCCCCGCAGGGGCCTGATGGAGCTTTCGTCGTGGAGCCGGGCTCTGTGGCCTCAGCCCCAGCCCATGTTCGCGATCTTCTCCACCAGGGCGCCCCATCGGCCCTGGGCCCTGAGGATGAACTCGGCCAGCTCCCGCAGCATGCCCTCGCCGCCGGCCCTGCGGGTGATGAGATGGGCCGCGTCCCGGACCTCGGGGACCCCGTTGGCCGGGCACACCGCGAATCCCACCCGGCGCATGGCGCCCAGGTCGATGATCTCGTCGCCCACGTAGCACACCTCGTCGGGGCCGATGCCGATCTCGGCCATGATCTCCTCCATCTTGGCCCACTTCTCCTTGGCCGCGTACACCCGCTTGATGCCCACCTCCTGGGCCCGGGCGAACACGATTTTGGACTTGCGGGTGAGCAGCGCCACCTCGATGCCCGACATCATCAGCACGTTGGCCCCGAACCCGTCGTCGTGGTGGAACACCTGGAACTTCACGCCGTCCTCGTTGAACAGGACCATGCCGTTCGTGAGCACGCCGTGGACGTCCAGGACCACCAACTTCACGCGCTTGGCCCGCTCGATCGCATCCATCATGTCGTAGGCCATGGAATGCCTCCTTTCATGTAACTTCCGCTAGGACGCTGGGAGGCTGGGACGTTAGGAGGTTTGAAAACCTCCCGGATTCCCGCGCCTTCTAGGCATCACCATGCCTCCTCGCCTCCACCTCACAGTCCGGGGGCATGGGGATCAGGAGTCAGAGGACAGACGTCAGTGGACAGGGCGTGGTCCCACGACGCCGCTTTGGCCCCAGTGTCTTTGCCCCTCTTCTGGCTCCTGTCCCCTGAAACCCATGCCCCGCCGCCGATGGCCCCAGGACCACCAAGCGTTACCTTTCCTCGTACCGGGCCTCGCAGGGGGACTGGAGGGGCTTTTCAGTAAGCTCTCTCAGCCGTCCAGCCCCAGCTCCTTCCAGCGTTTCTTGATCCGCTCCACCACCTCGGGCACCAGGGCCACCTCCACCGGCTTCTGCTCCCACTCGAACGGAACGGTGGCGTCCAGCAGGATGCGGGAGGTGATGAGCTTGTTGGAGTCGGGGTCCAGGGCGGGGTCCAGGGGCGTGGAGCGGCCGCGCTGGATGATCTGGGTGTCCCGGGCCGGATCGAACCGGGTGGCCAAGGCCCACCAGACCCGGGGCAGGTCGTCGGCGCGCACGTCGTGGTCCACCACGATCACCCCCTTGGTGCCGTAGGTGCAGGTGTTGCTGGCCACCACCGCGGCCGCCACCTGGTTGGCGTGGCCGGGGTACATCTGGCGCACGCTCACGATGGCCCAGAACCGGCCGCAGGCCTCCGGCGGCAGGTACACCGACTCGATGCCGGGGATCCGCATCTTCTCCAGCTCGGTCCACAGCGTGGCCCCGCGCACGAACGCGAGCATCCAGTGGTTGTCGGTGACCGGGCGGCCCACGGACGTGGCCCACAGGATCGGCTTGTTCCGGTGGTACACGCGTTCGACCACCATGGAGGGTTTGGGAATGGGGTGGAACAGCTCGTCGGTGTAGTACCCGGTGTACTCGCCGAACGGTCCCTCGGGCCGCAGATCGTCGGGGTCGATCCAGCCCTCGAGCACGATCTCCGCGTCGGCCGGGATCGGAAGGCCGGTGACCTTGCCCTGGGTGACCGTGACCGGCTCGCCCCGGAGCGACCCCACCACGTCGTACTCGCTGGCCTTGGCCACCATGGCGCTTCCCGCGAGCATGAGGAGGGGATCGCACCCGATCACCACGCAGGCGGGCATCTTCTGCCCGGCCTTCTTGTACTTCTTCAGGATGCGGTCGCCCCGCTTGCCCTTGAGGATCTGGACCCCGATGCGGTTCTTCTCCTGGGCCTGCATCCGGTAGGTGCCCAGGTTGATCTCACCGGTCTCGGGGTCGCGGGTCACCAGGAACACGGCCGTGCCGATGTAGCGGCCGCCGTCCTTCTCGAAGAACCGGGGG
Source organism: bacterium (assembly GCA_027021615.1). Taxonomy (GTDB): domain Bacteria; phylum Desulfobacterota; class Deferrisomatia; order Deferrisomatales; family Deferrisomataceae; genus Deferrisoma. The sequence goes on from JALUTY010000085.1 coordinate 28,151, forward strand.
GAGGGGAACCGGAAGATGTCCACGTGGTCGTCGCTGTACTCGTTTTCAAACACCGGTCCCGACTCCACCTCCTGAGCCGGGATGATCTTGTCCACCGCGAGCTTCATCCACTCGCGGGTGAGCTCGCACAGGCTCAGATGGGTGGGTTTGCCCAGGGCCAGGGCCAGCCGCTGGGTGGTGGCGAACGCACCCGTGAACACGGGGCTGTCGTAATCCTTGACGTTCTCGAACAGGAGGGCCGGCCCCTCCTGTTCCTCCACGAGCTTGGCCACGTGGCTGAGCTCCAGGTCCCAGTCCACCTCGGCGCCGATCCGCTTGAGCTGCCCCTCTTCCTCGCAGCGGGCGATGAAGTCCCTGAGGTCCATGTCTCCCTCCTTCGCAAAAAATCGTTTGATGAGTTGCGACTCTAGCGCCCGGTGGAGGCGGGGTCCAATCATATGTTTTGCGTTGATGTATAAGGTGGGGTTATGCTCTTGGTCGCAGGTCGTCACCCGCCACCCGTTACTGCCATGCTCAACTTCAACCAGCTACGAACGTTCTACGAGGTCGCACGGAGCGGAAGCTTTACCCGGGCGGCAGAGACCCTGTGCGTCACCCAGCCGGCCGTGTCGGGGCAGATTCGGGCCCTGGAAGAGGCCCTGGGGCTTCGGCTGTTCCGGCGTCGGGGGCGGAGCATGGTGCTGACCGAGGCGGGGACGCTGGTGTTCCGGCAGGCCGAGCGGGTGTTCGCCCTGGAGAGGGAGATCGAGGGGCTGGTGGAGGAGCTCCGGAACGTACGCCAGGGGCTGCTCAAGGTGGGCACCACCAAGACGTACGCCCGGTACGTGATGCCCGACATCCTGGGCCGATTCCACGCCGCATACCCCGGGATCCGGATCGTGCTGGACGAGGGGGCGTCCGCGGCGGTGGTCCGGTCGGTCCTCGAAGGCGGCAGCGAGATGGCCGTGGTGGGCCTGGCGGAACCGGTCCGGGGGCTGCGGTGCGTTCCGTTCCGGCGGGAGGAGGTGGTGCTGTTCGCCGCCCCGGGCCACCCCCTGGCGGGCCGGGGCGGGGTGGGGTTTTCGGAGCTGGCGGGGGAGCTGATGGTCCTCAAGGAGGAGGGCTCGACCACCCGCACCCTGGTGCGCGATGCCTGTCGGCGGCACGGTGTCTCGCCCAAGGTGCTGGTGGAGACCAGCAACCTGGAGTTCATCAAAGACGTGGTGGCCCGGGGGGAGGGGATCTCGTTCTTGGTTCGGTGCGCGGTGGAGGAGGAGCTGAGGGCGGGGAAGGTGGTGGAGATCCCGCTCCGGGACGAGCGCCTATGGCTGGACGTGTTCATCGTGTGCCCGGAGCCGGACGTGCTCTCCCCGGCCGCGCGGGCGTTCCTGGAGATCCTGGAGAAAAGCTAGCCCGCATGATTCATGAGCGTTCGTCGCGAAACCGTCGAGTGTGCGTCAGATCGGGGCAAGCACGAGCGCACGAGGGGCGCAGGCGTACGGGACGGTACGTCGAGCCCCGAGGCGCGAGCACGCCCCGAGATGGCG
>JALUTY010000086.1 GCA_027021615.1 bacterium
GCGGAGCCTGGGGATGGAGGGGATCTCCAAGAGCGAGGTGTCCCGGATCTGCCGGGAGCTGGACGAGGCGATGGAGGGGTTCCGTGCCCGGCCGCTTCATGGGGAGTACCCGTATGTGTGGCTGGACGCCAAGGTGGTGAAGGTGCGGCAGGACGGCCGGGTGGTGCCCATGGCAGCGGTGGTGGCCATTGGGGTACGGGCGACCGGGGAGCGGGAGGTGTTGGGGTTCGACGTGGGGGCAGCGGAGACCTATGGGTTCTGGCTGGAGTTCTTGCGTGGTTTAGTGGCTCGAGGGCTCAAGGGCGTGAAGCTGGTGATCTCGGACGCGCATGAAGGGTTGAAGCGTGCCCTTTTTGAGGTACTGGCGGGAGCGAGTTGGCAGCGGTGCCGGGTGGAGTTGCCCCGGTTAAGTGGACACCTGTAGGCTTTGGAAAGGGAGGTGCTGCTTATGCCGAGGACAAGGCCGCCGTATCCGCTTGAGTTCAAACGCCAAATCGTCGAGTTAGTAAGGGCCGGACGCAGCATGAGGGAATTGGCCGAAGAATTCGAGCCCTGTTACGAGACGATCCGCAACTGGGTGCGACAGGCCAACCGCGACGAAGGTCTCACCAACTCTGGGTTCACCACTCAGGAGAAGGAAGAGCTGCGCAAGTTACGCCGGGAGAACCGTCAGCTCAAGCTTGAGCGGGAGATCTTGGCAAAAGCCGCGGCCTGGTTCGCTCGGGAGGCCGGCTCGCTACCGAGATCTACGAGTTCGTGAGCGTCCACCAGGATCGCTATCCAGTGGCCACCATGTGCCGAGTGCTGGGCGTCTCCCCCAGCGGGTACTACGCGTGGAGGAAACGGGGTCCCTCCCGGCGAGCCCGGCGGGACGAGGAGCTTTTGGGGATGGTGCGGCGGATCCACCGAGAGAGCCATGGTACCTACGGGGCTCCGCGGATCCATGCCGAGCTTGTGGCGGGCGGGGTGAAGGTGGGTCGCAAGCGGGTGGCGCGGCTGATGCGCCAGGCTGGGCTGGTAGGAGCCAGTCGGCGGCGGCGAAAGGGCACCACCAAGCAAGATCAGAAGGCCCCGGGGGCCCCGGATCTGGTGAAGAGACACTTCAGTGCCAAGGGGCCTGACGAGCTCTGGGTGGCGGACATCACCTACATCCCCACCGGGGAAGGGTTCCTGTACTTGGCGGTGGTGGTGGATGCGTTTAGCCGGCGGGTGGTGGGCTGGGCGATGGGGGAGCGGCTGGCGGCGGAGTTGGTGGTTTCCGCTGTGGAGATGGCTGTCCAGGAGCGGCGTCCTCGGAAGGTGATCCATCACTCGGACCACGGGTCGCAATACACCTCGCTGGAGTTCGGAAAGAGGTGTGGGGAGGCGGGAGTAGAGCTTTCCATGGGTTCGGTAGGGGATTGTTTTGACAACGCGCTGTGTGAGAGCTTTTTCGCCACGTTGGAGTGTGAGCTTTTGTGGCGGGGGAAGTTTGCGGACCGGGCTGTGGCAAGGAGGGAGGTGTTCTGGTTCATCGAGAGCTGGTACAACCGGCGGCGG
>JALUTY010000087.1 GCA_027021615.1 bacterium
GCAAGGTGCGCAGAAGACGCGGTTCGAGCGGAGGTCGCAATCCCTTCTGAATCAGGTCAGTGGTTCCTACCGAAGAGGACGAGGAGCTGGAGTCCCACATCCAGTCGCAATCCCTTCTGAATCAGGTCAGTGGTTCCTACGTATTTCTTCGCGACGGACGACGTTTCATGAACAAAGACATGTCGCAATCCCTTCTGAATCAGGTCAGTGGTTCCTACGAGCTCACAAAGACGTCCCCACCCATCCGACCCCGTCGCAATCCCTTCTGAATCAGGTCAGTGGTTCCTACCTGGAGTCCCACATCCAGTTCCTCGAGGAAATCCGTCGCAATCCCTTCTGAATCAGGTCAGTGGTTCCTACGAAGCAGTGGAGAAAGTTGAAGCTGCGTGGGGGGTCGCAATCCCTTCTGAATCAGGTCAGTGGTTCCTACAACATGTGGCAGACGTCTGTCCGGCTTGCGGTTCGGTCGCAATCCCTTCTGAATCAGGTCAGTGGTTCCTACCTCGAGGAGGTCTCCCAAAGAGAATCACTTGGGACGTCGCAATCCCTTCTGAATCAGGTCAGTGGTTCCTACAGCAAGGCCCCTCCTATGTGACCCCCGAATCAATGTCGCAATCCCTTCTGAATCAGGTCAGTGGTTCCTACACTCAGAAGTAATTCACCTACCTAGCGCCCTTTCGTCGCAATCCCTTCTGAATCAGGTCAGTGGTTCCTACGGCACCGTCATTTTTTCCTCCATGATTTCAAAGAGTTCCAAGGACACATGTCGGGCCTGTCCGGAATAAAACGGATCTCCGCGCAGCGCAAAACAACTTGACTTTTTGGGTCGAGAACAAAGTGCAGTCATTTCAACATGTTGCAAAACGCACGGGTTTGTGAAAGTGTGCATGTGACAAGCGTTCCCAACCCCGCCCCGCACCCACCGTTTGGTTCCACACCTCGCAAGTCGTCAACGGTGGGGGGCCGAGTCAAGCTCCTCGCCCGGCGCATCCCCTGTCCGGCGGCCAGGGGCCGCCCTATGAACTTTGGGTCGGCTTGGACGTGCGGACGTTTGGACGTGCGGACGGAAACCCCGTGGCGCCCCGCGCATAGGGCGCGCCGAACACGGGGCGGTTGGACCGCCGTCTCCGCCACCGGGTCCAAGACTTCATCGCCGATCCCGCACGTTCGTTTGCCCGCGGCTGGGCGCCACCGCAGTCACCGGCCCCGCTTTTCCCTCAATAGAGCCTCGAGTCGGTCCACGTGCTTCTTTTTTTGGGCCTTTACCTTCTTTTTGTAGTACCCCCACGCACGAAATTTCCCCCTCAGCACCAGCAGTTCCTCGAGTTCCATACTCTCCAGGGGTCTCTCGTTGGACAACTGCAGGTAGTCCTCCCAGCTCTGGAGGGCTGAGACGGAACCCCCGGGGCCCCCGTGTTCGCTCCCCGACTCATCTTCTCCGCCGGTCATGGCGGGGACGGTCTCCCATTCTCTCCCTGCCCGGGCGAGCCAGTCTGCCACCATTCGGTCCCGGTCCGCGTCCCACTTCTTTTTTCGCATCTGCCGAGCCTTTTCCTCGACCACTTCGGCCACTTCTGCCTCGCCGAGGTGTTCGGCCAGTGGCCCCTCGGCCATCTGTCGCAGTTCGCCCCAGTTGTCCGCCTTGCGAAGCCGAGGCAGGAACTCCCGCCAGGGATGACGCGCAAGCTCTTCGGCCCGACGAAGTTCCTCGATCGCCCTACTCCGCGCCTCTGCCGCTTCAACATCGAGTTCGCCGTACCCGTAGCCCACCCGGGTCTTTGCCCCAAGCCCCAGGTCGCGTACAGCGGGTTCGGCGATCTCTTCGAGCAGTGACTGCCAGGAGTTGCGGAAGGGAACCAGCGCCTTCCCCTCCCGCATGGCCCACGATACCCGGAGCGTCAGCCTGCAACCGGGCTTCAGAACCAAAAAATATACGGGCACCGGATTCTCGGCGTCATCGGGCGTGGCGTCTTCTGGAGACTGCCCTGAGTAGTACTCCTTGTGGTGGGGGTTGAGGATATCCACCCCCATCTCGGCGTTGGGCGAAGGGAACGCGTCGTGAAACACCAACAACCCTCCCCAGTGGACGGAACGCGCCACCTCAGAGCCATTCCCCGCGAAAGCGCGAAAGATCTCTCGCACGTCCTTGTCTCGCCAGCGCTTCGGGAGCTGGGGCCGGATCACCTCGACCCACGACGCCGCCTCGACTTCGACTTCGCTGCTCCACCGAGCGGCGCACCAGGCGAGATACCCCTCGCATGCTTCCGCCGCCGGGTCAAACCACTCCGCGGTGGCATCGAACCCAAACAATGCCCACACGCGCACGGGATTCCAGGGCGACTCCTCTTCCAGCCCCGCCAACTCGGCCGCCCGCCGGAACACCCCTTTCACCGCCGACCCCGCGAGGAAGGGCACCCCGTAGGGTGGACAGAACGAGAACCCGTTCTCTACGGGATGCGGCAACCCGAGCCCCGTGGCAAGGGGCGCTAGAAGTCGCACGTCGCAGGTCCACGCCTCTCCCCCCGCCAGCGCCGCCCCCCGGGCTTCCAAGGCTTTCAGGATCTTTTGGACCTCGACGCCCATGCCGCAGGCCGCTTCGAGCGCCACCCTCTTCTTGTCCTTGAGGGGACCCCGGCTTTTGAGGACGCCCCCCTCTTTCTCAAGAACCGACCAGTTTCCCTGACTGGCCGCTTCGCGCACCCTGTCTTTCTGCTTCTTCCAATGATCCTCGTCTCGGTATCGGAGTTCCCCGAAGTCGGCCCACCCGTGAAAGTAGAGTTGGAACCGGTGGCCGGGCGGCACGTCGCACCATTCGGTTTCGGAGAAAGCAACGGCGCTGAGGTACCCCGGGACTGCTCGGCACGGAATTTCAAGCTTCACCGGCCGCTCCCATTGTGCGTGCGTCATGACTCACCCCTCTCCGCCACGGGCATCGGCAAACTGCCGGATCCATTTCAGGATGGCCAGGGTTTCTTCCGTAGCGCGTCGGTACTCGGCCGGTTCTAAAGCGACGAGTTCCTGGGTTGCTGCCACCCAGTCGAGTCCCGCCTCCGGCAGCACAGCCACCTCATCATTCCCCAGCCAGTCGGCGATGTCCTGGAACAGCCAGTCGTGCTCGTTGCGCCCCTTGCTCTTCAAAAACGCCAGGGCCTGAAGTAGACCGTTGGTCATGACCAGTGCCGGCATCCCCTTGGCGAGGTTACGGTACTCCTTGGAGCCCGCCCGTCCATCTTGGCCGAGCCGTTCCCACGCATACTGGGCCCGAACCTGATCCAGCGTCTTCATGCCCCACCTCCCGCGAACCTCACCGCCACCTGCCCCCGGCCCGTGGTAGCGTCGCCGCCCACCTGGAGCACCTTTTCGTGAAACGCCTGGCGCAAGGCGGCCAAAATCTGGTCTCCGCTCTCCCTCCCGTCTTTCCGGCCGGTGCGCTCCTCGGACGCCATCACGAGCGACGCGAACAGGCTCTCGGGGGGCACGTTCTCCGTGTAAAAAAGCCCCCGGTCGTCGGCCGTGCCGGTCGCGTCGTTGATCCGCACATGGGCCTCGACGCTCGTCGCGTTGCGCACGAAGTGGGAAAACCAGGTCTCCGGGAGCAAGACGAGATGTCGCCGGAGCTTCTCGCGGAAGAAATCCCACGCGACCCGTTGGGGAAGGGCCGTGGCGGCCAACCACTTGGCAACGCCGGCGAGTGCGCCGGAGTCGCGCTGCGCCCTGAAGCGGTAACTCCCGAGAACCAGGGCATCCCGCACGAGGAGCGAGTCGTCGATCACGACGGCCGCGTCCTCTTCGGGCTCCGGGAGCGTCGCGTCCGGAACACCGTCAAGGCCCGCGATCCGCATCAACCGGAACGCCCGCCCCAGGGCCACGGCCGATGTGGCGTACACGTAAGCCCCTTTCAGGCTCCGCACCGGAAAGGCCACGAGCTGGGCGTCGCCCACCGAAACCGCTCCCGCGTGCTCAGAGGCGTTCGTGGCCCCGTTTTCCGAGACGTCTTGCCCCGGCCCAAACCGGCGCTTGATCTCGGCCTTCGACCACCCCGCCGCCGTGCGCGCGAAGTCGCGCATGGCCCCCTTGAGACCCGAACCGGCGAGGATCGGGTGACCGGTGTGGACCTCGCGCTGGATCGGGTTGTCCACCACCCCCACGGCGGTGCCGGCCCCCATGTGGACGGGCGAAACGGCGTACAGGAACATCAGCGAACAGCTCGTGTACATGACGTCATGCCTCCTTTGGACCCCAGTATCCGAACCACACCCGGTTGAATCCCTCGCGCTTTCTCGCAGGAGACACCCGCTCGGCTTCCGCAGTCCACAGGCCTTCGCTCCACACCGCCTGAAGCGCCGCAGTGTCCCCTTGTTCGACCCGAAACCAGTACACGCTGCCCCAAGGCGCCACCTTGACCGCAGGTTTCGGTGCTCGTTTCGCGACGTCCCAGCCCGAAACCACGTCGTGACGGCCCACCTTGGCGGCAACCAGCCTGGCCCGCAAACCCGGCAACTCCCACACCAGATCGTCGTCCACCCCGGGGGGCCGCCATCCCTTCGGGAACACGCCGGGCGTCGCCAACACCATTCGGAACCCCGGCCAACCGGGTTGGGGCCTGCCCATGTCGTCGAAGAATGCCCCTTCCTCCGGCCGGGCTGGCTCCATCATCGCCCCACGCCCGTCGCCGCCGAGACGAAGGAGCCCCTGTTCCGGTACGTTGCGCCCCCGGAAGGCGGCCACGAACGCCACCCCGTCATTCAGATGCACCGCATCGGTCGTGTAGATGCGGCCCTTTTCCGCGGTGCGGCGGTCCTCCGACAACGCGATACCGAGCCGTGCGTCCACGCCCCAGAGTCCCCGGGCTGGCACGAGATGCTCGGCCAGCGGGACTCCGCCCGCGAGGTGCCTCCGTAGCCCCTCGGCCGAAAGCCAAAACCCTCCGATCGGTTTCGCTCCGCGGTTTTCGCGGCGGTCGAGCACGGGCACCCACTCGGACACGCCCGGACCCCACTTCGGCCCCGCCCCCCCAGGCAAACGCCGGAGCGCCCAGCGAGCGACACGGATCGCGCCCTCCGCCCGCCCGTCGGGGTAACAGCTCAGGTCTGCCGGCAACGGTACGCACACCTGCCCCCCCCGGGAGAGCCCGAGCCCCACGAGCGCGAATTCCGGCCCCAGAATTTCGGCGAGAACCCGTTCGGCCTGGTCCGGGGCGCGGGCAACCTCTTCCAGCCGGCCGGCATCCACCAGGGCGCGCGAGGCGGCAGCGCCGGAAAACACCGAAGGCCACGGCGGCATGATGGCATCGCCGTGCACCCCCGCACCGAACAGTCGGTTCCCCCGGGGGCAGAACACGTCCAACGGCGTAATCGTGCGCACGATCATGCTTCGCCTCCTTCCCGACGGGTGGGAGCGCGGCCTTCGCGCGCCAGGAACTCGGCCACGGTGACGACCTGCGCGAGCCACCGGGCGGCAAAGCGCTCCTGACTACGGCCGCCGCATTTGGCGAGCGCCCTTTCCGCCAGCGACCTCGCAACCCGCTCGAGCCGCTCCCCGTCGGCTGCACCCTCGACGTGCCGGCGGAACTGGTACAACAGAAGGGAGGTCAGGGCCTCCTGCGTCTCAGGAATGCTTTGCAAGGCGTCGATGATCTGGTAGGCCGCCCGGCGCGCAACCGGACCGGCGAAGAGGTTGCGCAATCCCAGCAGGGCGGCCATGTCACCGCCCCCGGAATCCTCCAACGCCCATTTGCCGATCAACCGGGTGGCCCCGCCGCTTCGCTTGTGAACGGCGATGCAAAACGCGTCTCTGCCACCCGCGTCCTTCGCCGCGCGCTCGGCGTCTCGAAGCTCCCCCAGCACCCGGCCCAAGGGCGCCTTGTGGTGGCCCACCACCGCACCCATGGAAGCGGTTGCGCGATCGCCCATGAGGCGAAGCAGCCGGACGGCGGGTGCCTTGTCCCCATCCGGGTTGCCGTTGCCGGGCTCGCCGTTGGGCACCCGGGCGAACCCCTTGCGCAGGAGAAACTTTTTCACGGGGTAATCGCTCACGACCTCCCAGAATGCCTCCGGCCGGTCACGAAACGGTTTTGGCAACTCCCCGGCATAGGCGCAACGAAGCGTCCACATGAGGCCGGGCAGATCGCGCACCGACACGAGGGCGAGCAGATCGTCGCCGCCGGCGTAGATGAGCTTCCCAAGGAACAGCTGCTCCACCACGTAGCGGGCGACGCGCAAGGCGAACCCGTTGAGCGCCGTGGACACGGCCTGGTGCCACGCCGGACTTGGAGGGCGCGGTGCCATTAGGTACTGCTCGAGGTCCTGGACCCCTTGCAGGGTGGAATGCGTCTCGCGGTGGAACCGCGACCCCAGGGTCACCGGCTCCTCTTCGAAGGCGGCGCCCCCTTCGGAGAGCAACTTGCCCAACCGGTCGCCGTCCATGAGCACCAGGCCGTAGTAGGTTTCGGGCGGGGCGCCGAAGAAGTCCTTGATCAGTCCGGTCAGGCGCCCTCGGCCCTCCCCCGCGTCGTCGAGGTCCTCCTCTTCCACCAGATCGAGAAGCGCCGGAAGGGCGGAAACGAAGTCGCGTTCGCCGGCGGGCAACCGCCCCCAAAGACGTCGGGGCCACGACGCGCGGGGCCAGCGTTTCTCTCGCTCGCCAAACGCGCCCACCAGCGAAGCCCGCAGGGCTTGCTTTGCTCTTTCGGCCCGGGTGGCGACTTCCGGGTCGCGCTGTCTCGCTTCCCGTGCCTCGAGCCAGCCCCACAGCGTGGTCGAAAGCGCCATCGCGCGCGTCGAGACGTTGTAGCGCCTCACGCGTCCGGCCCCGTCGCCGCCTTCACCGAGGCTCGATGCAAACACGTCCGGCCAGGCGCGCTTGAGGGAACACCAGGCGCACAACCGCTCGCCCTCCTTGGCGAGGTACGGCGCGTTACGGGCAATGGGGCCCCAGAGGGGCTCCCCCTGGCCTTCCACCTGGCCCGGCCGCACGTGGAGCAGCGCTCGGTCGGCCGTGAGCCACTCGCGCTCGCCGCACAGGGTACACCGGTAGCCTTCGGCCGGGGCCCCATCGAAGCGGCGCGCGCTCTTGGCCGCGTCGAGCAGTTGGTTCATCGCCTCCATCAGTCCCGGGTACGCCACGCCCGGGTTCGGCCGGAAGAACGGATGGCCCTCCACTTCGATCTCCCGGCGCACGATGCCGTCGATCCGGGGCTCCAGGTAGCGCTCGCCCAGCCCGAGGATCTTGCGAAGGTCACGAAGAGCCCGGTCGTCCAAGATGTCGGTTCCGGCCAAATGCCAGGGAACAACCGCCCAGTACACTTCCGGGAACCCGGCCATCTGCCCCGTCACCTGTTGTTCGGCTTCGGCCGGGATCCCCGTAAACTCCGCCGCCTCCGCCATGCAACGGAGCGCGGCGAGGGCCTTTTCGCGTGCCCATTTCCGCACCCGCGCCTCTATGGCCCGGGCGAGATCGGGCGCCTCGTCCTCGGGGACCACGGCCACGAATCGGTTGGGAAGCGCCGCAACGAACACCGGGTGGGTCTCGTCGGTGATGCAGTCGGGCACAGGGACGAAGGCTTCCGGCCAATGCTCGCCCAGTTCCGCCTTCAACCAAAGATCCACAGCGGGCACGCCCCGCAGGCTCGGGTACACCACCACGTCGGGTCCGTATCGTTCGCACACCACCCGGATGGCTTCCCAGGCGAGTTGCGAGAGGAAATGGGACCCGGCCCAGAGGTCCGAGAGGCTTCGCGCCTGGGCGATGAACCTTTGCACCGGCCCCAGGCTCACCGTGAACAAAGCCGGCCCGCTGCCGGTGAAAGCGCCGGCCAGGGCGGAACTCAGGCTCAGGTGCTCCCAGATGGTGTGGTCGGGGCTGCGGGTATCGGCCGGCAGGATCTCCCAGAACGCCCTAAGACCCGGCGCGGGGTTTTCGGGGGCGAAGCGCCAGAGGGCGAGGAAGGTTTTGCGCCAGTCCACGTCGCCGCCGCCGTCGCGCACGATGAGGCCCTTGAGGTGATCGAACCCCAAGGCCTCCACCCGGGCCACCCCCATGTCCTCGTCGCTTGCCAACTCCGGCAGCTTGACGCATTCCCCCGTCAGGGGATGCACGATCTGTGGGTCGTGAACGAACGCGCGCTGGGGTTTCAATCTGGCCGGAAGGGATGGGCGGTCAGCCGCCGACGACCACCAGTCAGCCCGCTTTACGACAGCCTCGCACCCCGGAGCCAGACGCCCGCGGAGAGCGAATAGCTCGTCCCCCAAGAGCTCACGCCGCATCTTCTCCACGGTGCCCTTGTCATGGGCCACGCCGCGCAGGAGGATCAGCGCCTTCTCCCCGGGATCGTGCAGAAACGCAAAGACCTTGTTCTTCCACCTTTCCATTGGATCCGCCATGGCAACCCCCGTTCATGGAAGACGGGTCAACATCTCGTCCAACTTGCTGTGCACCGCCGGCCAGACCTCGAGTTCCATCCGGCGCACCCGATCCCGCTCTTCAGAGGGGATTCCCTCGCGAAGCCTGCGCGGGAGGGCGTGCGGCAGATGGGCGGCCAGGCCGACGTAGCGGTCGCCGGGAAGAGTTAACACTTTGAACACCAGCTGGTTTGCGCACCGATGCCACGGGTGGTCTCGTAGCGCACCACGGTACGCGTGCCGGGTAATCGGGTAGGCGAGCAGATGGCGCCTGTGGAGGCCGGAAGCCGTCGTGCTTCCCGGGAACCGAAACTGCGTGCGGAATTCGATCTTCGCTGCCCCCCAGTCGGCTAGCACCTCCTGCCAGGACGATCGCTCCGGAGTACGCCACAGCAGCAATCCCGTCTCGTCGGCTCCCACAGCATGACACCAGTCGGTGTCTGCTTGGACGGCCTGGTCCCACGCCCTGGAGTAATGTCGCACCCAGTCCCTCGCCGTGGAGTCGGCTGGGTCGAGGAAGCAGTCCATGTCGAGGTACTCTGTCGGGCCTCCCCCAATGTTCAGCGAGCCCCACCCGTTCCGACTCCGCCCACCCAACACGCCAAACACTTGGACCAAGCGAACAATCTCCGCAAACTGCTCGGCCTCTCCAAGCGGCCACCCAACCCGGAGCGTCTGCCGCGCGCCGGGCGGCAGAAAACTTCTTTGCGCCCCCCGGCGGCCGATCGGTCCGTAGCCAAGGTACAAATCTGCCGAAACGGGGCGGTTCACTTCGGGATGCCGCAGGCGTTGGAAAGAATACTCTTGCCACGTCGTCTGGGGTGCCGCCTCGGGCCTCCAGTCGAGCCGGAACCGCACGCGGCTCGCGGTGGTGCCGGTATCGGCGGCGCGACCGAACAGGGCAGACTCCGCCCGAAAGAGGTCGGCCGGTACCGGAGCGCTCCCTTTTGCGTAGACCACCCGCCACCACCGCCGGAACAGCGCCTTGAACGGGGGGGTGCGCCATTGGGCGTTGCCATCCGGCCCCCCCAAAAAGACCGGCGTCGTGAACGAAACCTTCAGTTCCCACCACTCGACTCGACTCATGGCCGGTTTTCCTCCTGGCTCGGTTCGTGCTCGGCCCAATCTCCTCGATCCGTGCTCCCCGCCGCCACCCCGGCAACGTTGCCGTGGGTTGCCGGAGGCCCTGAAACGAAAACGGCCACGCGCGCGCCCCGGGTGGGCGCGTCGCGTGGCCGCGTGTGTCGTCTCCTCCCCGTCCCCGCCATCTTCCCCTCCCTGCAAACGGCGGTTGTCGATCATAGGGGAACCGCCGACCCGTTCGCAAGCCGCTGCCCAGCCGCTACTCCGCCCGGGCCTCGTCAGCCACCATGAGGCGCCCCGCGCCGCCCACCCCCACCAACACCACGCCGGGGGGCAGCGGCGAGGCCTTGCCCACGGGAATGACCTCCACCCCTTCGGGCAGGGTGTAGATGCGCACGTCGTCCTCGTCGGGGTCGATGAGCTCCTCGAGCCCCGCCGCCAGGGACCCGCGGTCCGCGTCGGTGCCCTCCATCACGAACACGCTGTACTGGAGGGCCAGGCCCCGCTCCTTACAGAACCGGTGGACCTTTTGGAGCCGCCGGGGGTCGCGGATGTCGTAGCTGGTGAGGTAGAGCTTGCGGTTCATGGCGCCCTCCGTTCCCGCGGGGGCCTGCGGGCGTCGAGGCTGGGCTGCCAGTCCCGGGCGAGCCGGGCCACCTCGCCAAGCCGGCGGCCGAGGTCGCGATCGAGCCACTCGCGGTCGCCCTCGAACCGGGCGGTCCAGCGCCGCAGTTGGGCCGGGGTGAGCTCTGCCCCGCCGCTGTCGGCCCGGGGCAGCAGCCCGGCCCGGGCTCCGGTGAGCACGCACCCGTCGATCCAGGGGACGAACGGCCGGGTCATCTCGCGCACGAACCCGTAGCGCTGCCGGGCGTCGAGGACGCCGGCATGGGGGTCGAACCCCTCGGCCAGAACCCGGGCCGTGACCGTCTCCCACACCAGGCCCCGCAGGTACTTCCACACCGGGTCCACGCCGGGCTCCAGGGGCTCGAGCCGGACCCGGCGCCAGGCCTGCCAGTCGCGGCCCCGCAGCCCCCGCTCGCACCAGCGCTCGGCCGTGGCAGGGTCGAGCCGGCGCACCAGGTCGAGCCGGGCCTCGCGTACCCAGGCGTCGAGCCGGCGGCGGTAGGCCTCGCGCCACTGAGGGTCGGCCCGGCGCGCCGCCAGGAGCAGGGCGGGCCGCGCCAGCCGCTCGGCCGGGGACCAGGCGATGCCCAGGGTCTCGCCGCCCCGGGCCACGAACGAGATCGGCACGTTGCGCCGCAGGAGGAGGCCCAGGGCCTCGGTGTCGAGGCGCACGCTGCCCCACACGACGGCCCGCTCCACCCGGGCCGCGGGCACGTACCACGGGGCCTTGCCCTTTTGCTCAATGCGCAGCGCGCCGCCCTCGGCGCCCATGAACTCGAGCCCGTCGCTTTCCACGAGGTAGAGACTCTTCATGTGCCACCCCCTTTTGGGCCTTCGGCCCGTTGGGACGTTGGGACGCGCGGACGTTCGGACGGCGGAAAGGCCGTGAATAGTGAAGTCGTGAATCGTGAATCGAGCCGGCGCGTGGACCGGCTGCCTTGCTTGGAATCCACGCGCCGTCGCCAACTCCGGGCGTCGCTTGTTCGGCGACCGCGGGCCGCCCCATGGCGTGCGTACGTTGGGACGCGTGGGCGTGCGGACGGAAACCCCGTGGCGCGCTACGCATAGGGCGCGCCGTGCGCGCCGGACATCCGGCGGTCGGACCGCCGTCTCCGCCACCCGGCCCGAGAACCACCCCGGGCCCACGCATTCCCCTGTCCGGCGGCCACGGGCCGCCCTATGGGGCTCCGCGGACCACCCGCACCGCTTCGGGGCCGATGCCCACGGCGTAGCGCACCGGCGACCGGCCGACTCTGCGGATCTCGAGCCGGGCTGCCACCGCCGGCGGAAACGCCCGGCCGATGGCGGCGTTGACCTTGGACACCGCCGAAACGAAGTTCCTGTCGCCCTTTTTCGACAGGGCCAGGGCCTCCAGACGGTCCGCCAGGTCCCGGGCCTCCTCGCCCCGCAGCCCCAGGGTACGCGCCCGATCGGGCCATAGGGCCTCGACCCGCGGCTCGGCCACCAGTTCCAGGAACGGGAGGGGTTCGGGGGTCTCCCCGGCCACGAGCACCAGGTGCAGGTACAGCGCGAACCCCTGGGGCCGCAGCCGGCACTCCCGGCCCGCGGCCCGCAGGGTGTGGGTGGCCGGGTCCGCCTCGAGCCGCAGCCCCCCGCACCGGGCGGCCAGGGCCTGCTCGGCCCCGGACACCATCTCGGAGAACGAGCCCCGGAGCACGTTGGCCGGCACGAACTCCCGGAGCCGGACGAACGGGATGTCCACCAGGTCGATCCGGGCGTCGGCCGTGCTCACGCGTTTGTCGGCGCCGGTCCGGAGCTCCATCGACCGCGGCGGGGGGTAGAAGAACTCCGGGTGGCCCTCGAAGTCCTCGCTCACCAGCACGTGGGTGAGCCGGTCGCCGGGCCGGCCGAACAGGGACAGGGCGTAGCCCAGGTAATAGGTCATGGTCTTCCGCCCCCCCGCGAGGCTCGCGTGGATGCGCACCCCCGGGTCGATCGCGAGGTCCCGCACGAATTTGGCCAACTGGTCGGCCACGGCCGCGTTCTCACGGGCCGTGCGCAGGTCCTCCACCGGCCGGCCGTCGGGCGTGACGAGCAGGTGCACCGTGCCCAGGTCGAACCGGATCCGCCGGTGGTCGATGCCGTAATCGCTGCAAAACCGGTAGAACGCCCCCCGGTGCGGGTCGAGCAGAGCCTCGCGCACCTTCTGCCGGCCCGGAAGCGTGGTGAGCACGTGGATCTCGGCCGGCAGGTCGCCCTCGCGCCACAGCGCGTAGAGGGTCTCGGTGACCACCTGGGGCGTGAGCCCGGCCAGGGCCATCATCACGGTTCGCGGCTCGCTCATGGGGCCTCCGCCAGCACACGGTACACCTCGGCATCCACATCCCGGAGCAAGGCCCCCCGGTCGGGAAGCGGCAGGAATGCCGCCTGGAACCCCGTGCGTACCAGGGCCAGGAGGGCCCACCGGCTCAGGCCCCCGGGCGTCATGGCCGCGGCAGCCCAAAGCTCCTCGGACCAGGTGGTGCGCGAAAGCCCCGGGTTGTCGGTGCACACGCACACCCGGACGCCCTGCCGCAGGTACTCGCCCAGGGGATAGACGGGCCCCTCCGGCCCGCGCGGCCCGGCGAAACCGACCACCTGGTCGTTGCTGGTGGGGCACATCTCCACGGCGGTTCCCCGGTCGCGGAAATGGGCGAGCAGCTCGGGGTGATCGAGGAGCTTGAGGCCGTGACCGATACGGTCGGCGTTCAGGTGGTACACCGCCTCCCACACCCGGTCCACCGGCTCGGTCTCGCCGGCGTGGATGGTGATCTTGCGGCATCGCCGGAAAAGCGGCTCGAACCGGCCGCGGAGCTCCATGGGGGATCTGGTGGACTCTTTGCCTGCCACGTCAAACCCCAGGACCCGCGGGCTCGGGCCGTCGTCGTCGACCGCTGCCAGGGCCACGTGCTCGGCGAAGCGCTCTGGCGCCTTGTGGCGCGTGCCGATGATCAGCAGCTCCACCCACGGCGCGCCGGGCACCCGGTCGCAGGCCGCGCGAAACCCGGTCCGGACGGCCTCGAGGGCCTCGGCGGCCGTAAGGCCCCCGCGGGTCAGGTTGGCCGGGGAGCACCGGACCTCCAGGTAGCGCACCCGGTCGGCAGCCGCCCGCTCCACGAGAAGCCGGCAGGCCTCGGCGATGGCCCGCGGGCCCTGGAGCAAAGAACTCCCCTGGAGGTCGCCGGCCGCGAAATAGGCCCGGAGACGGTCCTCGGCCGATCCGCCCCTGTCCGCCCAAGGGTCCGTCAGAAGGTCGAGCCACGCCGGCACGGCCGAAAGCCCCAGGATCACCGCCGCGGTGAACGCTTGGGGCGGGAGCCCCGCCCCCACCCTGGCCTCCCGGATCCGCTGCCGAGCCTCGGCCCCGCGCTCCGCGGCCGGGGGGGTGCCCCGAAACCACGCCATTAGATCGGCCGCGGCCGCCTCGGCCTCGGGAAAGGCCTCCCCGGCGTCGGCCGCGGCCGCCCGGGCGAGCCGGGGGAGATCGTCGGGCCGGGCCACCCCGCCCAGGTGACAGTGGAGATCCGCTTTGGGAATCTGCCGAAGCCATGCGAGCTCTTCCGCACGCCGCCGGGGGTCCACACCGAGCCGATCGTCGCGCAGGGCCTGGATGCGGGAGGCCGGCAGCCGGTAAAGGCTCCGGAAGTTCTCTCGGACCTCCCGCCCCAGGAGGTGCACGAAATAGTTTCCTGCGATGCGGTGGGCCTCGCGCCGCCGGCGCTCCACCTCGCGGTAGAGGCTCCCGTCGAGCCCCTCCACCACCTCCACCCCCGCGCGCCGCTCCGACACCCGGATCGGGAACCGCTCGGCCCGCACCGGCTCCGTGCCGTCGAACCGCCAATCGAGCCCCTCGAAGGCCGCCTCCCGACCCAGGTCCACCGGCACGATGCCCGCGGCCGTCGCGGTGTCGAACCCCCTGCGGGCGAGCACCTCGGGGGTGAGGCCCCGCGTGGCGGCGTCGGCTGCCTGCGTGGAGGCAACGTGGAACACCCGCTCGGCCCCGAACACGCCCGCGGCCTTCTGGAGCAGGCTCGACATGGTCTTGCGGCCGCCCGCCAGGCTGTAGAGGGTGGTCCCCCCGGTGGCCCGGGCGGCCAGACCCAAGCGATAGATCAGCTCGGCCATGGGATCGTCTTCGGGGGCGCCGGCCACGTCGGTGACTCCCTCGGGGGCGAACACGCGCAACGTCGGCGCGCCGGGCCCCAGGAGCTCCCAATACCGCCGCAGGGCGTTCACCCCGGCCAGGGCCAGGTCGCCCAGGGTGGTGGCCGCCCACACCTCGGCCGGAGGTCCCACCCCGGCCGGCGCCCGCTCGCGCCACCACGAAGCCGGGTACACCCGGAACCGTTCGGGGTCCAGGTAGCCCAGGAGTTCCGGCACCACGAGCCACGTGGTGCCCAGGGTGTACAGGAGCAGCCCGTCCCGCGGGGGGATCTGTTTCGTCCTCGTTCGCGCACGGTCGGCCATTCCGTTCCACCTCCCCTTTCCCGAACCCTGCGGGCCGACCCACCCGTTCACGACGTGTCGTGCCCGGGCGCCTGCGCCTCGGCCGCCCGCTCGGCCAGCCGGGCGGCCAGGTCCCGGGCCTCGGTTCTCCACGCGCCCCGCAACGGCTGAGCCCAGCCTTCGAACCCCAGGTAGAAGCGCCTCCTCGCCGTCGGCTTCAACCAGCAGCCGGCCCGAGCGCCTCCGCGGGCGAAATCGGTGGACCGGAACGCGCGCTCCCGCAGTTGCTGCACCACCCACCGGTCGTAGGCGGGCCGCCACGGCTCCACCAGATCGCACACGAGGGACGGACGGCCGAACTCCAGGGCGTGGTAGAAGCCCACGGCCGGGTCCAGGCCGACCAGGCGCACCAGGCGCTCCCACTCGGCGTGGAGCAGGGTGTAACCCAGGCTCAACAGAGCGTTGACCGGATCGGTGGGAGGCCGGCGGGTCCGGCCGGAGAACCCGTACGAAGACGGGATCACCCGGGCCAGGGCCTCGAAGTAGGCCCGGGCCGCCGCCCCTTCGTGGCCGAGCAGCGACTCCGCAGAGGCCGCCGGCACCCTCGCGGCGATCTCGAGGACGCCCGCGGCGGCCGCCCGACACGCCTTGGCGTCGGCGGGGCGCGCCCCCTCGGTCCACAGGAGCAGGTTGTCGGCCTGGGCCCGGAGTTTTCGCTCCACGATCTCCCGGGCGATCGCCGACCGGGTGGGCCCCTGGTGGTACGCGGCGAACTGCCCCACCCGAACGCCGGCGTCGTTGTGCGCCGGCCCCACCAGGGTGGCCCGCCACTGGCCGTGGCGGCCCGAGAGGAAGTGGACGCTCACCCCCTGGTCGGCCAGCAGGTGGAGCGCCCGGGTGTCCACCCGGAGGCCCCCCTGGAACACCACCCGCTCCAAGGGGGGCACCGGCACCCGGCCCTGGAGCTTTCCGCCCTTGTAGAGGGTGAGGGTGCGGCCGTCGCGCCGCACCTCGTCGATGGAGGAGTCGACCACCAGGGTGCCCACGGGGGTCAGCCTCCCACGAAGAAAAACGCGGGGTCTTGGGGCGGCACGGCGCGCCCCAGGCAGGTGACCTGGCAGTTTCGCCGCAGCCGCACGAAGTGGGCCCGGTCTTCCTTGAGGTCGAGCACCTCGGAGAGTTCGGCCACGAGCCGGGCCCGCTCGCCTTCGGTCAGAAAGCACTCGTAGGCCGACTTCTGGCCGCCCGCTGCGTAGGACACGACGACCTTGTGGGCCCGGTGAAGCCGCCGTTGGTTCCGGACGTCGTAAGCCACGAAATACAGATCGCGTTCCATGGTTCACCCTCCCCAGTGGCTTCCGCGAGAAGGCTGGAAGGCTAGGACGCTAGAAGGCTGAACCCCTTCAGGATTCCAGGACGCTCTAGGAACCACCACACCTTTTCGCCTCCACATCACGGTCCGGCGGCAAGGGGCCTGCGCCCGGCGAGGGCGATGGAAGGCTGGAAGGCTAGAAAGCCGGGAGGCTGGGAGGCCTGAAACCCGTTGTAGTTCCAGCCTGGTAGCCCGAAGCCTTCTTCTGGAAACGGCCCCGGGACCGTCACGCATCCCCTGCTCGGGCCTGCGGCCCGGGTGCCCCCTCACCCCCGGCCCCCCTCCCGCTCGATCTCCACCCGGCCCAAGCCGAACGACGTGGCCTTTCCCAGATGAAACCGCTCGGCCCAAGCGAGCCACGGCACGAGCTCGGCCACGTCGCCCTCGATCTCCACCCGGCCCACCACGCCGCCGAGCTGCATCCGGCTTCGCTGGCGGTTCGAGTAGCGGGTCCAGTCGAGCCACCGCAGCTCGGAACGGCCGAACCGCACCCGCCCCCGCAGCCCCAGGATCGCCCGCACGCCCGGCTCCGGGTCGATGCCGCCGCCGTAGTACCGGGCCAGGTCGCCCCACCGCCGCGCCAAGGCCACCAGCAGGTCGTCGGCCGATAGCTCGTCCACCAGCCGGCCGTTTCGTTTCAGGCGAAAGGGGGTCACCAGCCGCACCGCCACCCGGCCGTCGAGCCGGGCCGGCGGCACGGGGGCCGGCGCCTCGACCAACGTCCCGGTGAGCGACTCCCACCCTTCGGCGTACACGGTGCGCCACCCGTCCTCGGCCAGGGCCTCCACGCGCCGAAGCGCCAGGGGCCTGCGCTCGCGCGTGAGGCCCCGGCGGCCCACCTCTTGGAAGGTGTACACCAGGTACGGAAGGGTGCCCCGGGCCGGGCCCATGAGCAACAGGGTGCAGGCGAGCTCCCGGCCCGGGCCCGCCTCGCGCTCCTCGCCCAGAGGCGGCACCAGCACGTAGGGGTGGGGGGCCCGGTCCACCCCGGGCTTTGGCCCCTGCTCGGGAGCCACCTGGGTCTCGAACAGGCGCTGGTACGTGCAGGTGGCCCGCACCAGGCAGGTGGGGCAGCGCTCGTCGCGCAGGGCGCAGGCCACCCGCCGCAGGCTGTGGCCGAACACCCCCCGGAAGGTGGAGCCCTTGTAGGCGGGAAGTCGCATGGGTTCCAACGGCTCCAGCGCGAAGCGGTACAGCTCGTGGGGCAGGTCGTTGAGCATCATCCCTTCGTCCCCTTGTGTTGGTTTGGACGTGCGGACGCTATTACTAATTCCAACGAAAGTATTGCCAGGCCCGTGCCCCCTTCCCCTTGGGGAGTGCGGGGTGGGGGCCTGCTGGAGCGCCGGGTGCAGCTCCGACAGTCGCTGCCTCCGGCACTCAGCCTACGCCTGGTGCTCTTCCGGCCTGGGGGACTCCGAACCGGTGCCTCCGCGTCCTCCGTGCTGCCGCCTCCCCTCACGGCATCCGGGGAAACACGAGATCGTCCCTCAGGCCGAAGGTCTCCCGCAGTAGGGCCTCGAACCGCTGCGGGAGGTCGGCCTTCACCGGCTCGAACCCGTGGGCCAGGATGGAGTGGTTGCGGGCATAGAGCAGCGCCTTGAACTCCTCCTCCCTCTCCCGAAGCCGCACCCCCTCGGGCCGCCCCGCCTCGGCCAGGGCGGCGAACGTGGCCATCAGCGGGATCTGGCACGCCCCCTTCTCCTCGCTCCAGTACTTTTTTCGGTAGGCCTCGCGGATCGCCTCGGGCAGCAGCCCGGGGTCGGCCGCTCCGGTCTCGCAGCCGAACGTCTCCTCAAAAGCGATCTGGCCCAGCAGCTCCAGCGCCCGGTACAGCCGCGCCACGGCGTCGTCGTGGCGGCCCACCTCGGCCCGCCGCCGGGCGTTGGCCAGGAGGTCGATCACCTGCAGCCGGTGGCGCCGCCGGAACCCCCGGGTGCCCTGCTGGAGTCGGCTCAAAAACTCCAGGTTCGTCCGGGCCGCCTCGCCGACCTCCCGGTACCCCGCGTCGGGCCGGTACGCGACCCACTCCTCGATCCGGGCCACCCCCTCGCGCAGGCACTCCTTGGCCTGGGTGTGACGGAAAGCGTCCCAGTGCTGGTAGCCCCGGGTGAGCGTCAGAAGCCCCTCGAGGAGCCGCCGGTCCTCGGGATCGTGGCCCAGCGCCCGCTCCAGCACCTCGGCGGCC
Source organism: bacterium (assembly GCA_027021615.1). Lineage (GTDB taxonomy): Bacteria > Desulfobacterota > Deferrisomatia > Deferrisomatales > Deferrisomataceae > Deferrisoma. The sequence continues at coordinate 18,110 of JALUTY010000087.1, forward strand.
GAGCCGTAGAGGTGCCGGTTGAACAGCGCCGCGAACAGCCGCCGCTCCTCTACGGCGAACAGCCTCCAGGGGCTCCACCCCGTGTGCACCCGCTCGGTACCGGTCTCCACGACACCCAGCCCACCCTTGTCGCGGCGGTCGCCGCCCACGTAGGAGAACCGGTACCCCCGGCCCACCGTGGCGAGCGCCAGGGCCGCGCTCATGGTCTTGGTGCCGCCGGTGTAGTCCACCATCACCTCGGCCGGCGGCACACCCTCGGCCTCCAGCACCTCGGCCGCTTGCAGGGCATCGGCGTAGCACCGGGCCAGGTCCTCGGGGTCCGATGCCAGAACGAGCCGGTAGTGGTAGTCGAGCCCGCTCTCGGCCGTCAGGGCCCGCACCTCCCCCAGCTTCTCCACCGACCGTTCGGAGCAGAAAAAGCACACGACCTTGGGCCGGTGCGCGGCCACGGCCGCGGCCACCGGCTCGGCCGTACCCCCCACCGACACGAGAAGCCCCTGAGCCATGGATCCCTCCGTTGCCTCGATTTTTGCCACACGCCGCCGCCCCGGCAGACGTCGGGTGCCGGGAACGCCGCCCGGCACCCCATACGACGCCGCCCGCCCCAAAAGAGCAAGGCCCCGCGAGCCGGGAATCATGCTCCGGCAGGGCGGGTTCCGGGGCCAGGGCGGCAATGCTGCCGCCGGTTGCCGGCTGGGCGCGCGGCCCCGAACACACGAGCGGCCACCCCGCACGTCCTATGCGCGCGAGGTGGCCGCTCCTCGTTTCGTCTCGGTTCCCGCCGCCGTCATGGGCTGCCCTCCCGCATCTTCGCCGCCTGCCATGGTAGCCGAGACGGTGGATGCCCAGCAACGAAACGACCAGAACCATCTTTATGCCGTGGGCCGGTGCAGGCTCACAGACGCCAACCGGGGCGCCTGCCCAGCGAGGAGCGGGGCTTCACTGTGGGTGGCCCCTCCCCTGGGTCGAAACAGCGTGCCCCAAGCGGAACCGCGTCTGACGATCCGGCTAGCCAGGGAACAGGCAAGGGGGAGAAGGTCACGCCTTCGTGACCCTCACCCTCACCCCCCGGAAGGCCACCTGGCCGGAGACCGGGCAGCGCGCCTCCAGGTTGGTGACGTGGTTGATGGACCGCCAAGCCGTGAAGGGGCTCTTTTCGCCGTAGGAGTAGGGCACGAACACGGTGTCCCTGCGGATGTCCGGCGAGACCACGGCCCGAGCCTCGGCCTCGCCGAACGGGGACCGCACCCTGACGCGGTCCCCGCTTCGGATGCCCAGCCGAGCGGCCGTGTCCTCGTGGATCACGCACACCTGGTCCGGTGCCAGGTCGTTGAGCCGTCGGATCCAGTGGGACGTGTGGCCCATGATGGCCCGGCAGGGGCGGCCGGTTGCCAGGTAAAGGGGATAGCCGTCCGGCTCCTCTCGTTTCCGGGTGAGCCGCACCCTGCGGGTGTACGTCCGGCCCTTCTGGAAGGGGGAGGGCACGACTGCCGAGCGGTCATAGGCGATGGTGAGCTCACCCGCCGGGGCCGCATCGGGGTCCGTGTAGTAATGGGGAACCGCGCTCAGCCCGTAGGCCGCGAACCGGCTCTCCAGCTCCTCGGTCCAGATCTCGATCCTGCCACTCTTCGTGGGAAACCGCTTGTCGAGGAACAGGGTGCCCCGCTCCTTCACGGCGTTGCCGTCGACCCGGATCGGCGCCCTAAGGGCATGATCCGGCCGGGCCGTGAACCGATCCACGGTGTAGCCTCCGGCGGCGCCGGCGAGGTTCTGTAGCTTCACCGGGTCCTTCAGGTCGTCGGTGAACACCTCGCCCCACCCCATGCGCTGACCCAGCTCGACCCACCACCACCGGTCCGGCCGGCACTCGCCGGGGGCCCGGACGATCTGCGGCACCCAGACGAACCGGCTGTCGTCGCTCACCGGGGCCAGGCCCCCGGCCTCGATCCACGTGGCCGCGGGCAAGATGTAGTCGAAGTAGTACGCGTTCACGTTCTTCGTCAGGCCGTTGTAGACGCTGATCACGAGGCGGTCCATGAGCCGGCGGAGCCGGGACTGGTCGGGCCACTGGGTCAGGGGGCTTCCCGTGGCGATGAGGCCGCGGAGCGCGTAGGGGTACGCAGGGTCTTCGATGGACTCGAGCCAGCCCACCGGGTTCTTGCTGAGCTCCATCTCCGGCGGGGGCAGCTTCTCCTCGGGCAGGGGGATCCGCCCCGTGGACCGCCCGCCGTTGTTCAGGCAGCCATAGCCCATGGCCTTCTCACCGAAGTGCCCGGTGATGGCCGCCAGCAGGTAGAACGCCCGGTGGGTCTGGACGGCATTGGTGTGGTGGCTCAGACCCGAATTGCCGATCACAATCGCTTTGCGGGTGCGTGCGTAGAGCTCGGCCAGGTCCTGGATCTGCCTTTCGGAGAGGCCCGTGACCCCCGCCCCCCACGCAAGGGTGTACCCCCGGGCCAGGATCTCGGCCCGGAGGCGTTCGTAGCCCACCGTGTGGTCTCGGATGAACGCGTGGTCCACGAGGCCCCGGCTGATCAGGTGGTGGATCAGGGTCAGGGCCAGGGCCAGGTCGGTGCCGGGCCGGATCGGGAGCCACGTGTCGGCGTGCCCGGCGGTCTCGGAGCGGCGGGGATCGACGACCACCAGTCGGCACTTCCCCTGGGCCCTGCGCTCCCGGAGCCGGGAGTGGATCACGGGGCGGGTGGCGGCCATGTTGCTGCCCACGAAGACGTAGAGATCGGCGGCGAAGAAATCGTCGTCGGTGTAGGTCCACGGGGTGTGCCGGGCTCCCACCACGGAGACGCCGGCCGGCTTTGCGGAGTAGTTGCAGAAGGGGCCGGTCTTCTCGTAGTTGGGGGTGCCGTAGAGCCGGGCGAAGGCCGCGTTGAGCTTGCGGCCGTCCGAGGCGCTTCGGCCCGAGGCCCAGATCCCCAGGGCCCGGCCCCCGTGCCGCTCGCGCAGGGACCGGAGCTTGGCCGCGATCTCGTCCAGCGCCTGGTCCCACGAGATCCGCTGGAACCGGGCGCCGTCCCCGCGGGGGCCGACCCGTTTCAGGGGATGGGTGAGGCGAAGGGGGCTCTGGAGGAGCTCCAGGCTCCCCAGGGGCTTCACGCACATGCGTCCCCGGGTCACGGGATCCGCGGGGTTTCCGGTCACGTGCACGGCCTTGCCCTCCTTGACGTGGACGACGAGGCTGCATCCGCTCTGGCACCACATGCACCCCGTCACGTGTCGCTCCACATCTCCCTCAAAGGAGAGCAGAGAGCTTGCGTCCGCATAGGACAACACCGGGTGGACTCCTGCGGCCAGGGCCGCCTGCACCGCCAGCCCCACGAACTCCCTCCGATCCATCCGCATCCCTTCGTCCTCCTTTTCCCTCGGATCCAAGCATTCCATTGGATTTCTACAGGTCTAGGATCGGGATATCCAATCGATAATCCGGATAGGAGACGGCGGGGGACATCGACGCCGACTATGCCTGGCCAAGGCCCCCCATCCATCCTCGTGTCGGGGGCGGGGCCCTGGAGGCGGCTCGGGCCGGTTTCGGCAAGGGGCCACGCACCCCCCTTCCAAACAAAAGGGCGCGGGTCGCTCCCCAGGGCCGGCCGCCGCAAAATCGTACAAGACCCCTCCGGACCCGTGCGGTATGGTTATTACTGAGACCTTTCAAACGTATTGCCAGGATGCGGGGTGGGGGCCTTCTGAAGCGCCGGGCGCAAGCGCGGCGTCCGATCGCCGCGCCTTCTCATGCCGCCGCTTGCGCGTCTTTATCGCCGCCGGGTTCATGGTAACGAGGAGCTCAGCATGAAGCAGACGGCGCGGTACTGGCGGGACCCCCGTCTGGGAGGGATGGCCTTCCTGGAGGCCGCCTTCGTCAGGCACTCCTTCACCCGGCACTACCATCAGACCTTCGCCCTGGGGGCGACCGCCCGGGGAACCGGAGCCTTCTACTACCGCGGGGGCGAGCGCACCACTCCTCCCGGGAGCCTCATCGTGATTGCGCCGGGGGAGATGCACACCGGCCGGCCCGTGGGGGATGCCGGATGGGCCTACAGGCTCTTCTACCCGGAGCCCGAGGTGCTCCGCCGGGCAGCGGAAGAGCTCGACGCCCGCCCCCGGGGCGTACCCCGCTTCTGCCGGGGGGTGGTGGAGGACCCGGACCTGGCGAGACGCGTGCTCCGCTTCCACGCTGCGGACGCGGCGTCCCCGATGGAGCGGGAGACGGCTTTGATGGAGGTCCTGGCCCTGCTCATCCGGCGTCACGCGGACGGCCGGACGACGTTGCGGCCCCCGGGCCGAGAGCGGCGGGCCGTGCGCCTCGTCAAGGAGTACATCGAGGCACGGTTCGCGAAACGGATCCATCTGGCGGAGCTGGCGCGGGTCGCGGGGCTCAGCCCGTTCCACCTGGTCCGGACCTTCCAGCGCGAGGTGGGGCTCCCTCCCCACGCGTACCTCACCCAGGTCCGAGTGGAGCGGGCTAAGGCGATGATCGCCAAAGGGACACCCCTGGTGGCCGTCGCGAACGCGGTGGGGTTCGTGGACCAGAGCCATCTGACCCGCAGCTTTCGCAGGATCGTCGGGGTCACCCCGGGGCTCTACGCCCGGGTGACGGCCCGGTTCCCCGCGGCCCCGGCCACATGGGCACGGGGCGCGGGGGACGATCGCCTGGGAGGCAGGGAGACGTCATGAGCAGACGATACTTCGAGGACCTTCGCGAGGGGGAGCGCCTTCCGTGCCGTAGCGTGCACCTCACCCTGGAGGAGATCGTGGGGTTCGCCAGGCGGTACGACCCCCAGCCGTTCCACATCGATCCGGCCGCGGCCGAGAGCTCCATCTTTGGGGGGATCATCGCCTCGTCGCTCCACACGCTCTCAGCCTGCACCCGGGTGGTGGTGGAGGCCCAGGGGGACATCGTGATCCTGGGCGGGGTCGGGCTTCACGAGGCCAGAATGCTCGGGCCGGTGAGGCCGGGGGACACCCTGACGGTGAGCGCGTCGTGGTGCGACCTCAGGCGGTCGAGAAGCCGGCCGGACCGTGGCCTCGCGTCCATCCGGTGCGAGGTGACCAACCAGAGGGGGGAGCGGGTGATCGGGTACGGCTACCGTTACATGGTGGCCTGCCGCCAAGGAGCCCGGCTTCGCTGAGGCTTGGCGGCTCTTGACTTCCACGAGGAGAGGTCCATGGACTGGGAGGCATACATCGACGCGACCGTGGCTCGGTACGACCGGTGGATCGCCGAGGGGAGGATGGTCTGCTCCTCCAAGGTGGTGCCGGTGGGCGAGTCGCTCCGGCTCCGCCAGTGGGTCATGCCGGGGGAGCAGGTGCTCGAGTACCTTCGGGCAAGCCCCTCCATCGCCCTGGCCGACTGCAGGTGCCGGGCCCTCGCCCGGCGGTGCGACAAGCCCCTGGACGTGTGCCTGTACCTGGGGCCCTTCGCCGAGCGCAACGTCGCAAGGGGGAGGGCCCGCGCGGTGAGCCTCGACGAAGCACGCGCAGCCCTTGGCCGGGCCGACGAGAGCGGCCTGGTTCACCTGACCCTGTACAACGAACACCGCGCGGTGTTCGCCGTGTGCAGCTGCTGCGAGTGCTGCTGTCACGACCTCCATCTTCTCAAACGCCGGGGCCGCGTGGATCTGGTGGCGCGCTCGGAGTACGTGTCCGTGACAGAGCCGGACGGCTGCGTCCACTGCGGTGCGTGCGTGGATCGGTGCGTGTTCGGAGCGCGGGCCCTGGAGGCCGATCGGATGATCTACTGCGCCGACAGGTGCTACGGCTGCGGGCTCTGCGTGAGCGTCTGCCCCGCCGGAGCCACCCGCATGGAAGAGCGCCCTCGGCAGCCCACGGGCCCGTCCCCAGGGACCCGCCCTTGACCCTCGGCGATGCCGGTGGGCGGCCGATCAGGGGTCCGGGGGCCCCGGAGCCGGCTCGTCCAGCAGGTACCGACGGGCCTCGGCCTCGATCCAGGCCCGGAACGCCTCGTCCCCCATGAGGGGCACCCAGCCGGCCGAGGGGTCCGTCCGGATCTCGAAGAGCCAACCCCGGCCGTAGGGATCCTCGTTGATCCACCCGGGGCGGGCCTCGGTCTCCCGGTTCACGGCGCTCACGGTGCCCCCGCACGGGGCGTAGACCCGGCCCACCCACTTGCCCGTCTCGATGCTGGCCACGGCGCCGCCGGCAGCGGCCCGGGTGCCAGGGGTGGGGAGCTGCAGGTACAGGATGTCGCCCCGGGTGTCCTGGCCGAAGTCGGTCAGGCCCACCCGCACGGCAGACCCCCGGAACAGGGCCCACTGGTGGTGCTCGTCGTAAAGGCGGTCCTCCGGGAAGTACCATCTGCCCACTCTCACGGTAGGGCCTCTCCTCTCCGCATCGGGTCAGCGGCTGCGGGCCCGGGAGCCGGCCGGAGCTCAGTCCTCAAACGCCTCGCCCACCAGCTGCACCACGTCCACCACCCGCAGCCGGGCCCGCAGCCGGCGCGCGGCGTCGGCCAGCACCTGGACGCACTGCTGGCACGCCGTGGCCAGCACCGAGGCGCCGGTGTCCAAGGCCTCCCGCACCCGCCGGCCGGCAAGGGCCCGCGCGAGCTCCGGGTCGAGGGCCTGGAGGTTCCCCCCGCCGCCGCAGCACCGGGCCAGCTCCCGGGTGTGGGCCATCTCCACGAGCCGCACCCCGGGGAGCCTCCGGAGCACCTCCCGGGGGGCGTCGTACACCCCCAGGTTCCGGCCCAGGTCACAGGGGTCGTGGTAGGTGACCACCGCGTCTAGGGGCTCGGCCTCGGCCGGGTCCAGGGCCCCCTCGTCCATGCACCGCAGCAGGTACCGGGTGAGGTGCAGCACCTCAAACCCCAGGGCGCCGCCCGCCGCCCCGGGGTAGGTGTGGGTCCAGGTGTGGAGGCACGAGGGGCAGCCCGTCACCAGGGTCCCGACCCCCGACCCCCGGACCGCCTCGATGTTGTGCCGGATCACCTCCCTCGCCCGAGCCCCCATGCCGGCCGCGATCAGGGGGAACCCGCAGCAGCGCTCCCGGGGCCCGAGCACGGCCACCGGCCGGCCCATCCGGGCCGAGAGCCCGGCGAAGCTCACCGGAATGCCGGTGACCATGGGGTAGAACGAGGCCACACACCCCACGAAGTAGCCCACCGGCGAGGCCGGGTCCACGGCGGCCCCGGCCTCCTCCACCTCGTCGAGCCAGTCCGCCCGGCAGGCGTTGTCGAAGGGGCTCACGTTGCCCCGCTCGGCCACGGCCCCGGCCAGGGCCAGGTAGGGCTCCGGGGACCGGCCCGCGGCCCCGATCTCGCGGCGAAGGTCCAGCAGGAACCGTCGGGTGTCGATCTCCGCCGGGCACGCGTGCCGGCAGCCCCCGCACAGGGTGCACTCCAGGGCCCTTCGGACCGAGGCCGGGTCGAGGCCGCCCCCGCCCCCCAGCGCCCGCCGGGCCAGCTCGACCCGGCCCCGGGGGCTCGCCGACTCCCACCCGATCTCGGCGTACACCGGGCACGCCATGCGGCAGGCGCCGCACCGGGCGCAGATCCGGGCCTCCTCCGGAAGACCCCGGTAGGGGTTCCCGCCGGCGGCGGTCACCGGGCGCCCCCCAGGGCCACGGCGAGCCGCCGGAGCCCCGACAGGAGCCCCATGGCCGCCGGGAAGACCACCGGCCCCAGGAGGAGGGGCGGTCCGTACACCTTGCCGGGGTTCAGAAGCCCCCCGGGGTCCAGCAGGGCCTTGCGCCTCCGGAGCTCCCGGAGCTCCCCGGCCCCCCGGGCCCTGGCGACGTGGGGCGTGTTCCACAGCCCCACGCCGTAGGGAGCCCCGCCGAGATCGATCCCCGCGTCGTAGAGCCCCTTGAGCAGGCTCAGGTCCATCAGGTACCGGGCGGACCGGCGCCCGTCGGCAGGGTACAGGGTCACGACCAGAGCCCGGTCCCGGGACACCACGTGGGCGTAGCTGGCCATCCCGGTCCGGTGGCGCCGGCCCAGCGACCGGCACCGCTCCAGGTAGGCCGGCAGGCCCCCGAGGGGAAGGAGCAGCTCCGCCCCCAGGAGCCCCGGGAGCACCCGCTTGACCCGGAGCGAGCGGAACCGGGCCCCCCACTCCCCCCGGGCGGCCGGCTCCGGCAGGAGCGCGGCGCCGTGCCGGGAGGACAGGCGCCGGACCAGGTCCCCTGCCGCGGAGACGGCCCCGGCCGGTCCCTCCAGGTCCACCGCCAGGGTGGCTGCGGCCCTGTCGGACACGAGCCGGTTGTAGCCCGGGCCGCTGAGGTGCAGGTTGAACAGGGCATCCCCCGCCCGCTCCGCCAGGTCCCGGGCGAGCGCCACCAGGGGGGCCGGGTCCGGCGCCTCCACCAGGTGGTGGCCCTCCGCCTCCGGGACCCGGCGCACCCGAAGCCGCACCCCGGTCACCACCCCGAGGGTCCCCTCGGAACCGGCGAACCAGCCCAGGGGTGGCTCGCTCCGCCCGGTGACCCGAACGACCCACCCGTCGGCCAGCACCACCTCGGCCGCCTCCACCAGGCCGGCCAGGGGGCCGTGGCGAAGGCTCCCGATCCCGAGCCCGCCCATGGCGAGCCACCCCCCCACGGTGGCCGTGGGGGCGCTGCTGGGGTAGGAGCACACCGCCAGCCCCCGGCGCCGCAGGTCCCGGTCCAAGTCGAGCCACGCCGTCCCCGGCGCCACCCACGCGGTGCCCCGCTCCGGGTCCACCTTCCCCAGGCCCCGGAAGCCGTTCATGTCGAGCACCACGCCCCCACGGAACGGAACGGCGTTCCCGTAGGCCGTGGACCCTCCCCCCCGGGGGACCACCGGGGTGCCCGTGGCCGCGGCCCACCGCACGATCCGGGCCACCTCCCCGGTGCTCACCGGCCGGACCACCAGGTCCGGGACGGGCCGCGCCACGAGCCCCATCACGGCGCCGGGCACGTCGGCCATGTCCCGGGCGTAGAACCCCCGCTCGAAGGCCGAGTCGGTGGCCCGGTCCCCGAGCTCCCGGAGAAGCTCGGCCGTGCCCGGGATCCGGCCCTCCGGCACGCCTCAGCCCTTTTCCGCGTGCCGGGCGATCTCGTCCCGGAGCCACGCGGCCGCCCGCTCTCCCCCCGGGATCAGTTCCGCCAGGTCGGTCTCGAGGTCGTCGGGCTCGAGCACCGCGATCCAGCCCTCGCCGTAGCAGTCCCGGTTGATCAGGCTGGGCTCGAACACCAAGGCCTCGTTCGCCTCCACCACCGTGCCCTGCACCGGGGTGCGCAGCTTCCCCGCCCACTTGCCCGACTGGATCGAGAAGAACACCTTGCCCCTCCGGAAGCTCCGGCCCACCCTGGGCACCTTCACAAACGAGATCTCCCCGGCCAGCTTCTGGGCGAAGTCGTCGAGCCCCACCCGCACCCGTCCCCCCTCCAACCGCACCCAGGCGTGCTCGTCGGTGTAGTAGAGGTCGTCGGGCAGCTCGTACCCATCGATCACGGCCATGGGCCCTCCTTCCATGTAACTTCCGCTGGGACGCTAGGACGCTGGGACGCGGGGAAGCATGAAAACCTCTGGGATTCCCACGCGTTCTAGGCATCACTCTTCCATGTAACTTCCGCTAGGACGCTGGGAGGCTGGGACGCTGGGACGCTTGAAATCCTCTGGGATTCCCATGCGTTCCAGGCATCACCATACCTCTTTGCCTCCATCTCATGCCCGCCACGGGCGATGGCCCCGGACCAACGCAAGTTACCCTTCTCCGTTGTAGGGTCGCGCAGCGCCCGAAGGGGGCTTCCATGGAACTTCATTGCCCGGGGCCCCTGCGCCCCCGGGCTTTGGCGCCGGTGGGGGCTGTGGGTGGGCCGCCCGATCCGGGGGGCGCGAATCCGGCATTCGAACCGCCGCGGCAACGAGGCTTCGGATGCCCGGGTGCCACAGTGGATCGACAACGGCGCCTCCGGGACACGGCAGGCCGCGGCGGCACTGGAGGTGGTGCACCCCCCTTCCCAGGTGACCCACCCACAGCCCAAGGGTTCCTGTGCGGGTGGAAACGTCGGCCGCCAGGCCCCCCCTACTGCTGCTGCAGAGAGACCTCGAGGTTTTTTCTAGTCTCTAGTCTCTGGACGGCCCCGCAGGGGCCCGGGGCCTTCCCGGAAAAAGTCCCGCCACAGATCACGAGGCCGTCCCCGCGGAGGCGCTCGGTCCGGGCAGCGGGATCAGGCCATGCTGCAGCACCGCTCCACGAAACGGCACCGAAGCCCCCGGCCCGCCGCGTGACGAACCGTGTCCTCGGCCGGGAACGCCAGGCTGTTCACCCCCGCGTCCACCAGGCACCGCTCCAGGGCCTTCCTGCCGGGGCCGTGGGGCCGGGCGCACCCGAACGAGACCCGGGCCCGTGGGCTCGTCACCCTGGCCAGGGCCGCCAGGGCCGCCACCGCCCCGGGCTCCGGGCCCTCCACCCCCTCCATGGGGGTCCCCGGCAGGGGCTTCAGGGCCACCAGGACGAGCCGCTCCACCCCAAGGCGCCCCAGGGCCTCCAGGGCCCGGGGCTCCCCCCGGATCCGCCCGAAGTGGAGGCCCACCACCACGTGGGGGGCCACGGCGAGCCCCGCCTCCACCAGGTGCGCGAGGCTCCGGAGGTGGTCGTCGAGGCCCCGGTCCAGGTGCAGGACCTCCCGGGCGGTATCCGGGTCGCCCACCACGTCCGCCAGCACCTGGTCCACCCCGGCATCCCGAAGGGCCCCGGCCTCGGACCGGGTGACCAGCCCGGTGTGGGCCAGCACCGTGAGCCCCAGGGCCTTGAGGGCCGGCACCGTGGGGAGGAAGGGCCCCAGGGGCACCCGGCCCTGCTCGTCGCACCCCCCCGTGAGGAGGATGCCAGAGGCGCCCCGCCGGGCCAGCACCGACCCGACCCGCTCCAGGTGACCTGGGTCCCGAACCGGGATCATGCCCTCCAGGAGCCGGCCCCGGCAGTGCTCGCACCCCAGGCGGCACCCCGCGCCGGTCACGCTCACGGCCGCGAAGGACTCGCGCCGGTTGGTGTGGGCCGAGGTGTCGTACCGGATCATCCCGGGCACGGCAAACGTGATCTCGTCCGGGAAGTGGGCCCGGCGCACCGCCCACGCCCGGGCCAGGGCCCGGTCCAGGGGCTCCCCTGGAGCCCCGGTCACGGTTCCGGCCCTTCCAGGCCCAGCTCCCGGGCCACGGCCTCCAGGTCCTCCGGGCCGGGCCGGAAGGGGTAGTTGTAGAGCACCCCCCCGGGCCGCTCGTTCCCGTAGGGGCGGTTGCACGCCACCCCGCCGTCGGGCCCCGGGCATCCCGAGGTCATGAAGGCCGCCCCGTCCCGGAGCAGCGGGCCCGGGTCGGCACCGAACGAGACGATCCGGCCCGACCGGTCGAAGGCCATCTCGTCGGGCCCCAGCCGGTGCTCCACGATCAGGTGCCGGGCCACCTGGACCCGGCGGTACCGGTCCACGGGGGGCTGCCCCCGGCGGGCCAGGCGGCTTCCCGGCTCGGGGAAGAACGAGAACAGGTGGGGCACCGCCCCGGCGTCCCGGGTCCGCCGGATCGCCCCGACCATCTCGCGCTCGGTCTCCCCCAGGCCCACGATCAGGTGCACGCTCACCCGGCCCGGGCCGAACGTCCCCACGGCCTCGTGCACCGCGGCCCAGTACCGGTCCCACCGGTGGGCGCCGCCCACCCCGCGCCCCCGGTGGCGCTCGAAGAGCTCCGGGGTGGCCGCGTCCACGGCCACCCCCACGCAGTCCGCCCCGGCCCGCCGCAGCGCCTTGGGCCAGCCCGCCCCCGGGAGCGCCGTGGGCGCCACCAGGGCGCTCACCGCGAGCCCCGTGGCCCGCCGGACCCGGCGAATCACCCCCAGCGCGTCCTCGAAGGCCCCGGGCCGGGTGACCATGGACACGCACGCCCGCCGCAGCCTGCCCTGCCTGGCCCGGGCGCGGGTCAGGATCTCGTCCAGGGGGTAGGCGGGCCACCCCACCCGGATGAAGGTCCGGCCGGCACCCTCCGTCCGGCGGTCCCGGGCCAGCCCGCAGTAGCTGCACCGCCCCGTGCACCCCCGGGCGTAGGTGAGGAGCAGGTTCAGGCACCCAAGCCGTGCCCCCCGGTGGAACCGGCCGGGCTTGAGCCCCAGGGTCATGGCCGCCGCCAGGCTCGTCCGGACCCACTCCGGGCTCTCCCCCTTCCCGGGAACCCCGCCCCCGCCCGCCGTCAACGTGACCACCTCTCGGCTCTCTCCTTCCCAGCGCCCTGGCTGGAAGGCTGGGAGGCCGAGGACCTCCTCGCTTCCGCAACGCCGGAGGCGGCCCCGGCCGGGTGCCCCAGACCGGAAACGCCGCCGCCCTGCCGCCTAGCCGCCCTGCCGATAGTACTCCCCGAACGCTGCCCAGGTCCGTCGCACCAGGTCGTCGTGCGGCCCACCGGACCGGCAGCCCTCCCGGTACAAGGCCCGCCGCCGGACCGCCCGGACGAGGGTCGGCCCGAGCCGCTCCGCCAGGGCCGGGGCGTACTCCCCCAACGCCCTGGCATCACCCCCGGCCGCCCGGGCCGCGAGCCTGCCCGCCAGGATGCCCCCCACCAGGGCGTGGTGGATGCCCGCCCCGGTGACGGGGTGGGTGTGCCCGGCGGCGTCGCCCACCAGCACGACGTTGCCCCCCTGAACCCGGGGCCTGGGGCCCCCAACCGGGATCCACCCGCCGGTGCGGCACACGGGCGCACCGGCGCGCACCGCGCCCCGGGCCGTGAGCAGGGCCAGAAGGGCCTCGAGACCCTCCCGGGGGCCCGTGCCGAGACCCGGCTCCACGGCCGCCCCGGCGTTGGCCACCTCCCCCTTGGGGAAGAGCCAGCCGTACCCCCCGGGCCACCGGGGCCCGAAGAAGACCTCCGCGTCGGCCGCGGGCCGGGCCAGCCGGACCACCGCCTGGACCCCGGCGGCCCGGGGCTGGGGAGGGTTGCCGATCCACCGGGCCACCGCAGAGGTCGGGCCGTCGGCCCCGATCACCACGGCCGCCCTCACCCGCACCGCCGCCCCCCCCACGGCCACGAGCACGTCCCCCCCCTCGCGGCCCACCGCGCGCGCCCCGGTCCACACCACGGCTCCGGCCGCCACCGCCCGGCGCACCAGGGCCCGGTCGAGCCGGTCCCGGTGGAGAACATACCCGGGGGCCCGGGTCACCTCCACCGCACCGGACGGCAGGTGTGTCACGAGCCGCGCCACCCGCCCGGCCACCGCCCCCGGAGGGAGTTCCATCACCCCGGCCGCGGCCAGGGGCACGTGCTCGGCGCACCGGACCGGTGCCCCCACCCGGCGCCGCCGCTCCACCAGGAGCACCCTTGCACCGGCCCGGGCCGCCTCCCGGGCCGCGGCCGCGCCCCCGGGCCCGGCCCCCACCACCAGCACGTCCACCTCGTGCCGCCGGGCGCTCACGCCGAGGCCGTCCCCTCCCGGCCCCGGAGCCCCGCCCGGGGGCCCGCCACCCGCCGCAGTACCTTCTCCAGCAGCCCCACCTTGAGCTCGGTCCGGCGCCGGAAGGCCCCGGACTTGGCCTCCCCCAGGAGCCCCAGCTCGTAGCAGGTGGTGCTGTCCACGTCCACCAGCACCCCGGGAAGGCCTGCCTCCTCGAAGTCGTCGGCGTGCTTGGCGTAGAAGGCCTCGCAGCAGCAACCCACGAACCCCGAGGTCCCCTGCCTCCGCTCCCGCTCCAGCACCTTCCGGAGCTCTTCGTAGCTGGTGATGCTCACCGCCCTCAGGCCCAGGGCCTCGGCCAGGCCGTAGGCCTCCCCCACGGTGCACTCCCCGCACCTGGCGCACCCGTCGCGGCTGCGCCAGGGGCACCCGGGCCGCTTGGCGCAGTAGGGCAGCAGCACCACCACCTCCCCCCGGGGCTCCAAGCCCGGGCTCGCGGCAAAGCTCAGGGCGTTGGCCTCGTCCACCGTGAGCCCCTGCTCCACCAGGGCGAGCCGCGACAGGGCCTTCTCCACGGCCCGGCAGAAGTCCTCGGGCGCGCACCCCGTGACCCGCACGCCGCCCCTGTGGAAGACCCGGCCCACCGCGTCCCGCAGCGCCCGGGGGTGGAACGGGGCGTCCTTGAGGGCGGCCTCCAGGTCGAGCACGGCCCGGGGCGGGCTCGTGAAGAAGTCCCCGGTGATCAGGACCTGGCGGATCCGGCGGGCCCGGGCGTCGGCCATCAGGCTCACCCGGATGAGCCCCCCGGGGGTGGGGTGGACGGCCCGGAGCTCCAGGCGGTGGAGGAAGGGCCGGCGCACGCCGTACACCCACCGGGCGGACCCGAACCGGGGAAGCAGCTCCCGGAGCAGCCGCTCCTCCCGGGGGGACGGGCCCGCGGCCCGCAGCGTGATCCCCAGGACCCTCCGGAACCCCGAGGCCAGGGCCCGCTTGACCGCCCCCGTGTCCGGCGCCGGTCGGAGCTCCCGCCCGAGCCAGGTGACCCGCTCCCGGATGGAGTCGATCTCCTTGTCCCGGAGCTTCTCGGCCGGCACCCTCAGGGCCCGGACCATGGCCTCCACGTCGAAGTCCACGAGAAGGGTCCCCTGGAACAGGAACGCCCGGCGCCCCTCGGTGCCCCCGGTGCCCGAGATCTTCCGGCCCCGGACCTCGATGTCGTTCCGGGGCCGGAACGACGCCGGGAGCCCCAGGGACCGCAGGCCCTCCACGGCGGCCTCGCACAGGAGCCGGTGGAGCCTCTCGGGCCGGGCCGGGAGCCCCGCGGCGTCCCTGGGGGCGATCACCTCCCAGCCGAGCTGGCCCGGGCCACACAGGATGGCCCCCCCTCCGGTGATCCGCCGGTTGATCCCGATCCCCCGCTCCCGGCAGTAGGCCTCCCGGACCTCCAGCTCCACCGCCTGGTTGAACCCCACCAGCACGCAGGGCTCCGACCACTCCAGGAACCGCAGGGTGGCGGGGCTCGCCCCCTCGTCGCAGGCCGTGAGCAGGGCCTGGTCAAAGGCCATGTTCTCGGCCGCGCCCAGGGGGCCGGTGTCCAGGAGCCGCCAGGGCCGCACCGGGGCGCTCATGCCGTCACCGCCGCGAGCAGACCGGCGACCGGGCCCGGCACGCCGGCCCCGGCCTGCCTCCGGAGCCGGTCCACCAGGAGCCGCCGGCCCAGAAACCTCCCGGCATCCACCGGGGCGCCGCCGCACCGGGCCACGGCCACCCGCCCCCGGCGGGTGACGATCACCACCGGGGGCCGCCCGGCCCGGGGCACCGCGTACACCACCGTGCCCTCGGCGATCTTCACCTCCCGGTACGGGAGCCTCCGGCCGGGCTCCAGGAGCCACCCCGGCGACAGGAAGACCGACTCGAGCTCCCGGGCCTTGTCCAGAAGCTCCGGGTCGGCGGCCACCGGCTCGAGATTGGGGAACACCCGGGCAAAGGCACGGACCAGGGCCTCCTCCACCTCCTCGGGCCCGGGGCACGCCGGGAGCTCCCGGGCAAGGGTGGTGAGGGCCCGCTCCATCTCCCCCTGCACGATCTCCCGCACGGGCTCCCCCGGGAGGTTCAGAACCCGGGCCATGGCCCCGAAGTCGAAGTCCAGGAGCAGGTTGCCCACGAGCACCACGTAGTCCCCGATCTCCCCGGCACCGTTGCCCGAGATCTTCCGGCCACCCACCTGAATGTCGCAGGGGGGCACGATCCGGGCCGGGAGGCCGAAGCTCCCCAGGGCCTCCACCACGGGCCCGAGGAACCTCCGGAAGAACGCGGCCCGCCGCAGGGGCACGGCCGGTTCCCGCCGGCGCAGCACGAGCTGGTAGAACACCTGCCGCCCGTCCAGGTACACGGTGCCCCCGGCCACCTCCCGCCGGAACACGGGGACGCCCCAGGACCGGCAGTGGCCCAGGTCCACCTCCTGGCGCAGATCCTGGTGGTACCCCACGCACACGTAGGGGGTGTCGGGCCGGCACAGCACGAGCCCCTGCCGCCCCAGCCGGGGCAGGGCGTGGTACAGGAGCTGGGACCAGGCCCAGGGAACGGCTCCCGGCCGATAGAGCTGCACGGCCCCCGCTCCCCCTCAGCCCTCGAGGGCGGCCCGGGCCGCCTCCACCAGGGCCTCGGAGAAGGTGGGGTGGAGCCGCATGCCCCGGGCCAGCTCGGCCACGGTGGCCTCGAGGTCCATGGCCAGGAGGGCCTCCCCCACGAGCTCGGTGGCGCCCGGGCCCACAATGTGCACCCCGAGGACCTCGCCGGTCCTGCCGTCCGCGACGATCTTCACGGCCCCGTCGAGCTCGTCCCGGGCCAGGGCGAGGCCGTTGGCCGCGTAGGCCGCCTCCCCCAGAACCACCTCGATCCCCTCGTCCTCGGCCTCCTCCTCGCTGAGACCCACCGAGCCCACCTCGGGAAGCCCCCAGATGCCCCGGGGCACGCGAAGCTCCGAGAACGTCCGGCTCCCTCCCAGCGCGTTCTCGGCGGCCACCCGGCCCATGGCGCTCGCCGCGTGGCTGAGCATCCGCCCCCCGGTCACGTCCCCGGCGGCGAACACCCCGGGAACGCTCGTCTCGAGCCGGCCGTCCACCCGCACGGCCCCCCGGCCGTCCACCTCGACCCCGACGGCCTCCAGGCCCAGCCCTCCGGTGCGGGGGGCGCGCGCGCCCGCCACCACCGCGTCCACCTCGACCTCGGGGGCCCCGGGGCCGGTCAGGGAAACCGCCCACCGTCCCCCCCGGGCCTCGACCCTGGCAGGGCCGGCCCCGGGGAGCACCCGAACGCCCTGGTCGAAGAGCGCCTTGGCCACCCGCTGCCCGGTGTCGGCATCCTCCCGGGGCAGGAGCCCCTCCGGCCCCGGGGCCAGGTGCACCTCGGCGCCGAAGGCCCGCAGGATGCCCGCCACCTCCACGTCCCAGGGCCCGCCCCCGAGCACCAGGGCCGCGGCCGGGATCTCCTCCGCGTCCAGGAACGCCTCGGCCGGGATCACCGCCGGCTCCAGGCCCTCCACCGCCGGGAGGTCCGGCCGGCTCCCGGTGGCGATCACCACCGCCCCGGCCTCGATCACCCGGCCGCCCACCCGCACGCGGCCCGCGCCCGCGAGCACCGCCTCGCCCGGGATCACCTCGATCCCCCGGCCCCCGAGAACGGCCGCCATGCCCTCCCGGATCCCCTCGGCCACCGTGCGCTTCCGGGCCGCCACCGCGGCAGGGTCCACCCCCTGGACCGCTGCCCCGATCCCGAAGGCCCCGGCCCCCTGTACCGTCCGGAGGACCTCCGCCGCCTTGAGCCACACCATGGTGGCGATGCAGCCGCGGTTCACACAGGTGCCCCCGAGGTCCCCTGCCTCCACCAGGGCCACGCTGCCCCCCAGGTCCGAGGCCCGGAGCGCGGCCGCGTAGCCTGCCGGGCCTGCGCCAATCACCACCAGGTCGTGCATGAGGTCGTCTCCTTGGGTGCGTTCGGACGTCGGGACGTCAGGAGGTTGGGACGTTCGGCGTGGCGGGGCACGGGCGCCCACCCCGGCGGCGGGGGGCCAGCACCCCCCTTCTTGCCGCAGCGGCCATGGTGCGCTCCACGTCCACCACCCGGGGGCCGTGGGGCGAGAGCCGGATGGAGACCCGCTCCCGGCCGGTCACCTCCACCTCCCGCTCCCCGTCCAGGGCCACCACGGCCGGGGCTCCCCGGACCTCCACCCGGTCGCCGACCCCCAGCACCCGAAGGGTGGTCACCCCCACGGTCTCGATCAGGCCAGGGGCCACCGGGGCCGTGACGGGCCGCCCCCCCGGGCCCAGCTCCAGGTACAGGCCCTCGGGGGCGTCCGGCGCCACCGCGTGGAGCAGACCCCCGATGGACGAGAACCCGATGCTCCCGGGCGCGGCCCGGTTGAGCACGATCTGGCGGACCTTGGCGATGTCCCACACGGCCCGGGAGCCCAGGAACACGTCGTCACACACCACGGCGTCCACCAGGGCCAGGTCCGCGGGCTCCCCGTCCCGGAGCACCTCAAGCTGGGTGGACCGGAAGGTGGCCTCCTCCTCCGGCACGAGGCCCCGGGCCACGAGCGCCGCTGCGAGCCCGGCCACCGTGGCCTCGATCATGGCCGGGAACACGTTGTTGGTGCCGGTGGAGATGGGCAGCACCGGGACCGCGCAGCTTCCCTTGGCCACCACCCGGTTCGTGCCGTCGCCCCCCAGGGTGACGACGCACCCCGTACCCAGGGCCTCCATGACCCGGGCGGCCTCGGTAGAGTCGGAGGGCTCCCCCCGGGCCCGGAAGTCCGCCGGGAAGACCTCGAGGGGCACCTGGATCCGGCGCAGGGCCCGCTCCACGATGTGGTAGGTGTCGGGCATGTAGCACACCCGCTCCATCCCCATGGCCGCCAGGCCCAGGAGCACCCGCCGCACGATGCGCACCTTCTCCTGGTTGTCGAACACGCTCCCGAACGCCACCAGCCGCCGGATGTCCTTTCCCGAGGCCGGGTTGGCGATGATGCCCACGAGTGCCACGTCGGTCTCCCCGTCCGCAGGGTGGCTGCGACCCGGCCGGCTCCGGTGCCGCCCGGGGTGCCGGAGCCCGGCCCGCTACGCCCCCACCACCTCCCGGACCGCCTGGGCGATCCGCTCCTCGCTGGGGATGAACGCCTGCTCCAGGGGCGGGGAGAAGGGCACCGGGGAGAAGGGCGCCGCGACCCGCAGGATGGGCGCGTCCAGGTAGTCGAAGGCCTTCTCCGCTACCATGGCGGCGATCTCCCCGCCGGGCCCGGCGAACTTCACCGCCTCGTGCACGACCACCAGCCGGTGGGTCTTCTTCACCGAGGCCAAGATCGTCTCCTCGTCCAGGGGCAGCAGGGTGCGGGGGTCCACCACCTCCACACCGATCCCCTCGGCCGCCAGGGTCTCGGCCGCGGCCAGGGCCTTGGGCACCATGGCCGCGGTCGCCACCACGGTGACGTCCTCGCCCTTGCGCTTCACGTCCGCCTTGCCCAGGGGCACGGTGCACTCCCCCTCCGGCACCTCCCCCTCGGTGGCGTACAGGAGCTTGTGCTCCAGGAACACCACGGGGTTGTCGTCGCGGATGGCGGAGATCAGGAGGCCCTTGGCGTCGGCAGGGGTGCTGGGCATCACCACCTTGAGGCCGGGCACGTGCATGAACCAGGCCTCCAGGCACTGGGAGTGCTGGGCCGCGGCCCCGATGCCGGCGCCGCACGAGGCCCGCAGCACCAGGGGGATCCGGGCCTTGCCGCCGAACATGTAGCGCATCTTGGCGCCCTGGTTGTAAATCTGGTCCAGGCACACGCCGATGAAGTCCACGAACATGAGCTCGGCCACGGGCCTCAGGCCGGCCGCGGCCGCGCCCACCGCACACCCCACGAAGGCGCTCTCCGTGATCGGGGTGTCCCGGACCCTCATCTCGCCGAACTCCTCCAGCAGGCCCTTGGTCACCCCGAAGATCCCCCCGTAGATCCCCACGTCCTCGCCCACCACGAACACGTTGGGGTCCCTGCGCATCTCGATCCGGTGGGCGTCGTTCAAGGCGTCTGCAAAGGTCATGGTCGCCATGGGAGCCTCCTCCTCTCGGTCTCGGGGTTACGCGTACACGTCCTCGGTGACCTCGCTCGGGTCCGGCAGCGGGCTCTCCTCCGCGAACCGCACCGCCTCCTCCACCTCGGCCAGCACGCCCGCCCGGATCTCCCGGATCCGGTCCTCCGCGAGCACGCCCATCTCCAGGAGCTTTTTCTCGAGGCGCGGGATGGGGTCCTTGGCCTTCCACTCGGCCACCTCCTCGGGGCTGCGGTAGCCGGCTGGGTCCCCTTCGAAGTGCCCCCGCTGGCGGTAGGTCTTGCACTCGATCAGGGTGGGGCCGGCACCGCGCCGGGCCCGCTCCACCGCCTCGGACGCGGCCTCGTACACGGCCATGAGGTCGTTGCCGTCCACGCTCACGGCGGGCATGTCGAAGGCCGCGGCCTTGTCGGCGATGTCCGTCACGCACGTGGCCCGGTCCACCGAGCAGGAGATCCCGTAGCGGTTGTTCTCGTTGACGAACACCACCGGCAGCTTCCAGCACGAGGCCAGGTTCATGGCCTCGTGGGTGGTGCCCTGGTTGGCGGCCCCGTCCCCGAAGAAGCACACGGCCACGTCGTCGCGGCCCAGGTACTTGCAGGCGAACCCGGCCCCGGCCGCCAGGGGCGGCCCGCCCCCCACGATGCCGTTGGCCCCCATGATCCCCAGGGTCATGTCGGCGATGTGCATGGAGCCGCCCTTGCCCTTGCAGTAGCCCGTGCGCTTTCCGAACAGCTCGGCCATCATGCGCTTCACGTCGCCCCCCTTGGAGATCAGGTGGCCGTGGCCCCGGTGGGTGCTGGTGATGTAGTCCGAGTCCCGCAGGGTGGCGCACACCCCGGCCGCCACGGCCTCCTCCCCCACGTACAGGTGGACGAAGCCCGGGATCTTCCCCTCTGCGAAGAGCTGTGCCGCGTGCTCCTCGAACGTGCGAATCTTGACCATTGTGGTGTAGGCGTCGACCAGCTTCTCTCTCGTGATGCTCATGCCTGCTCCTCCTTCCGGTGGGGGGTCGTGTGAGCCCCGGCAGGGGAGTGCGGGGCCTCCACGAACACGGTGACGGCGGCGTTGGCCACGACGATCCGGTCACACCCCTCGGCGAACCGGGGGACGCAAAGGCCCGGGGCGGTCATCCCCCCGGCCACGGCCCGGGCCGTAGGCCGGCCGATGGGCACCTCGGCCCTCACGGCCGCCAGGTCCACGGCCTCGGGGTCCGGGCAGGCCACCAGGATGTCCACCCGGACCCGACCGAGGTCGTCCAGGGCCAGGATCTCCACCAGGCCGCACAGGCAGCTCCGGGACACCGCGTCCCGCACGGCCCGGCACGCCGCCTTGGTGACGTCGGCGCCGTGGAGGTCCGCGCCCGCGCCGAGCTCCACGATGAACCGCTTTCCCTCGGCCATGGGTCTCCTCCCGGGGGCCCGTGCCCCCGATCCGCTCAGGCCAGCAGGGTGGCCGGGTGCTCCAGGTACCCGCACAGGGCCCCGAGGAACTCGGCGGCCGGGGCGCCGTCGATCACCCCGTGGTCAAACGTCAGGCTCAGGGTTACCACCGGCCGCACGCACACCTCCCCGTCTCGGGCCACCGGCCTGGGCACGACCCGTCCCACCCCCAGGATGCCCGTCTCCGGGGGCCGGAGGATCGGGGTGAACCCGTCCACCACCGTGCCGGCCAGGCTCGTGACCGTGAACGTCCCCCCGCAGGTCTCGTCCACCTCGAGGGCCCCCTGCCGGGCCCTGCGGGCCAGGTCCCGCACCTCCCGGGCGATCTGCTCCAGACCCTTGCGGTGGGCGTCTCGGAGCACGGGCACGATGAGGCCCTCGGGGAGAGCCACGGCGATCCCCACGTGGACCGCGTCGTGGACGCGGATCTCGTCGTCCACCAGGGAGGAGTTCATCCGGGGAAAGCGCCGGAGGGCCCGGGCCGCGGCCAGCACCACCACGTGGGTCAGGGAGAACCGCACCGCGTCGTCCCCCGTGCGGGCCTGACGGAGCCGCTCGATCAGGGCCAGGGCCTCGGTGACGTCCACCTCGGTGTGGAGGGTGAGCTGGGACGTGCGCCGGAGGCTCTCGCGCATGTTCTCGGCGATCGCCCGCCGCATCCCCTCCAGGGGGATGCGCTCCGCCGGCTCCCCGGCAGAGGCCTCCGGCCCGGCCTCGGCCCGGAACGCGGCCCGGAGCACGTCGTCCCGGGTGATCTTTCCCCCCTCGCCGGTCCCGGTGACGCTCCCCAGGTCCACGCCGTGCTCCCTGGCCACGGCCGCGGCCAGGGGGGTGGCCCGGGGCGGGGGCGGGCCCTCCTCGTGGAACCTGCACACGTCCTTCTCGGTGACCCGCCCGCCGGGACCGGTGCCCGGGACCCTGGAGATGTCCACCCCGAGCTCCCGGGCGAGCCTGCGGGCCGCCGGGCTGCTGGGCACGAACGGCCGCTTCCCGCCGGGCGCCCCGGCTGCCGTGGGTCCCCCGCCGGCAGCCGCTGCAGATGTCTCGGGAAGCCCCTCCGGGGACAGCGGAGGGGCCTCGATGCGCTCCGACTTCTCCCCGGGCTCGGCGATGATGGCGAGCACGGCGCCCACCGGCACGTCCTTGCGACCCGCCGGCACCAGGATCTGGAACAGAATCCCCGTGGCCGGGGACTCGATCTGGTTGGTGATCTTCTCCGTCTCGACCTCGTACAGGGGCTCCCCCTTCTCCACCCGGTCCCCCTCCTCCTTGAGCCACCGGACGATCCGTCCCTTCTTCATGGTGAGGCCGAGCTTGGGCAGGATGACCTTTGTCGCCACGCTCCACTCTCCTCTCGGGTCCCGTGGTCCGGGGGCGGGAGCCCCGAGCCTTTCTCACGGATCCAGCAACTCCCATGCCAAGAAAAAAGAAAAGAGATTACAGTATGTTAAAGATCTTCTGGCCTCATCCCTGTCCGAAGCCGCTTTCGGTGTCCCGTTTTCGAACAAGCCCGCCCCGGGTGCCGCGCTCCGGCCGGACGGGCTGTGCAGCTTCTCTCGATGCCGCCCCCAGGCCCCACAGCGCCCGTGCGCAGGGCTCCCAGGGCGGTCGAAAGCCGAACACCCTCCAGCCGGCAGGGTGTTCGGAACTCGAACAAAGGGAGGCAAGGGACCGGCAGGGGCGGCCCCCACTGCCGGGAACCCCGATTGCAAGGCTCCACGGGCAGACCCCCGGCCGCCGGGCCGGGCAACCTTGCCGACGGGAGAAGGAACCATGACACTGAAGGCGGCGTTCGTGTTCGTGGCCCCTGACGCGGACCCCCGGGAGCACCGGGCGGTCGTGACCACCGGGGCGGTGGAGCTCACCGTGGTGGGGGTGAAAGACTATGCCGAGGCCGAGTCGGTGGCCCGGGAGCTCGTGGCCGGGGGGATCCGGGCCGTCGAGCTGTGCGGGGGGTTCGGGCACGGGGGAACCGCACGGGTGGCCGCGGCCGTGGAGGGGAAGGCGGCGGTGGGGGTGGTGCGCTTCGACAGCCACCCCGGGCTCGGCGGGAAGAGCGGCGACGGCATCTTCGGGTAGCCGCGTACTGGAGGCCCCGTCCGCGGTTCCTGCAGCAGCGCCTCAGCGGCGGATGCCGTACCGCCTGATCTTGTCGTAGAGGGTGTTCCGGCCGATGCCCAGGGCCCGGGCCACCTTGGTCAGGTTCCCCCGGTAGCGCACGATGGCCTGCTCGATGGCCCACTTCTCCAGGGAGGCCAGGGGCACGACCTCGTCACCGGGGGCGGTCGGGCCCGGGGGCCGGGCGCCTCGGACCGCCTCGGGCAGGTGCTCGGGGAGGATCACGTCGCCCCGGGCCAGGTTCACGGCCTGCTCGATCACGTTCACCAGCTCCCGGACGTTCCCCGGCCACGGGTAGGCCTCAAGGGCCTCCATGGCCTCCGGGTGGAAGGATCGCACCCGCCTGCCCAGGCTCCGGGAGAGCCGCGCCAGGTAGGCCCGGGCGAGGTCCGAGACGTCCTCGGGCCGGTCCCTCAGGGGAGGCAGGGCGATCGTGACCACGCTGATCCGGTAGTAGAGGTCCCGGCGGAACCTCCCCTGCTCCACCTCGGCCCAGAGGTCCCGGTGGGTGGCCGCGATGAGGCGCACGTCCACCGGGACCGGGTCGCTCCCTCCCACCCGCACCACGGCCCGGTCCTCGAGCACCCGCAGCAGGTTGCCCTGCATCTCCAGGGGCATGTCCCCGATCTCGTCCAGGAGCAGCGTGCCCCCGTGGGCCCTCTCGAACCTGCCCGCCCTCCCCCCCGGCCGGGCCCCGGTGAAGGCCCCGGCCTCGTACCCGAACAGCTCGCTCTGGATCAGGTCCCGGGGGATCGCCGCGCAGTTGAGGGCCACGAAGGGGCCGTCGCACCGGTCGCTCGCGTTGTGGATGGCCTGGGCGAACAGCTCCTTTCCGGTCCCGCTCTCCCCGAGGAGCAGCACCGTGGACCGCCCCCGGGCCACCATCCGGGCCCGCTCCGCCGCGGCCCGGATGAGCCTGCTGCGGCCGATGACGTCGTCGAGGGTGTACCGGGCGCCCGCGGCCGGCCGGGGCTTGGGCACGGCCAGGGGCCGGCGGCGCACCCGCAGGGCGATCACGGCCCCGGTGGCGCCGGCGCTGCCGTACTGGAACGGCCGGGACGTGGCGATGCACGGCACCCTGCCCCGTCGGGTCTCGAGCACCAGCTCCCGCTCGGCCCGCACCTCGCCCCGGCGCAGGAGCCGCCCGGTCCTGGCGGCCGGGCCCAGCACGGACGCTGCCGGCCGGCCGAGTGCCTCCTCCCGGTCGAGCCCCAGCAGGTCGGCCGCCGCCCGGTTCAGGTTGGTGATCCGTCCCTGGGCGTCCACGGTAACGATGCCGTCCTCCACCGTGTCGAGCACGGCCAGGAGCTGCTCGTGGGCCGCCCCCAGCTCCTCGTGGCTGAGCTGGAGACGCAGCCGGTTCTCGATGGAGCGCACCGCCGCCAGCACCATGCCCATGATGTGGGGGTGGGAGTTCTCCCGAGGGCCCGAGATGTCGAGGCACCCGAGGACCTTACCGTGGGGGTCCCGGATCGGGGCCGCCGAGCAGGTCCACAGGTGGTGGCTCTCACAAAAATGCTCGGTGCCGGTCACCTCGATGGGGCGGCCCAGGGCCAGGGCGGTGCCGATGGCGTTGGTGCCCACGCTCGCCTCGGCCCAGCTCACCCCGGGACCGAAGTTGAGCCGGTCGGCCCGTCGCAGGGTGCGGGTGTCCCCCAGGGTGCGCAGGATGTGGCTCTCCGGGTCGGTGAGCACGATCACCATGCCCGTGCCCCGCACGCACTGGGCCAGGGTCTCGGTGATGGGGCCCGACGCCTCCAGCAGGTGGGCGTGGGCGGACTCCAGCTCCCCGAGCTCGGTGAAGTCCCACCCCGCCCCTGCAGTGGGATCCACCTGGGCGTGCCGGCACCGGTCCCAGGACCGCAGGATGGACTCTCGGACCAGGCCGGGCTCCACAGCCCCGGTCCGGACGTAACGGTCCCACGCCTCCCGCTCCACGGGCGAGCACCGCTGCCACACCCGCCTGGGGTCGGCGAGCAAGGGGGAAAGGTCGGCGGAGTCTACCCCGGCCCCCACGGTCTCGGTGCGGACCATCTCGAACCGGTTGCCCCTGCGGACCAGCTGGTACATCTCCCGGTCCTTCCCGCCCCGATGGGGGGCCTCGGCCCCGGGCGAAGCGATGAAAAACATATTTTTCAAACCTACGTTCTTCCTCCAGGATTGTCAAACGGACACGCCGCGACCGACTCCCCGGGCCAGCGGGGATCAAAGGCCGTTTGTCGACCCAGGGGGGCGGCCCGATCCCCGAGCGACGGCGGCTCGGGCGAGCAGGGGGGCCCGGGGACGGCGGCCGGCTACGCGCCGACCATGGCGAGCACCGCCGCGAGGATCAGGACGAGGAGGGTCAGGGCGAGGCTCGCGCCCACCGGGGCCCGGCGGATGCCCCGGGCCGTGAGGTCCCGCACCCGGTCGGCCAGGGCCCGGGCCGAGCGGTTGGCCAGGGCGTCGCAGGCCGAGAACACCCGGTTGACGCCCCCCACCACGAGCCGGTCGGCCACGGGGGCCCCCTTCCGGTAGAACCAGTCGGTGTCCAGGGCGATCCTGTCCTCGCCGGCGAGCTTCTCCCGCAGGAGCCAGAACGCCACGAAGGTGAACACCAGGATCTGGGCGGTCTCGGCCAGGTGGGGCACGGTGTAGGGCCGGTACGCCATGGGGAACGGGAGGATCCCGTACAGGAGCCCGGGGGCCACCCCGTACAGGATGCACAGGGCCGCGACCCCGGCCATGGCCGCCAGCATGTTCCGGGGCGCGGGGGCCGGCACGATGCCCCGGTCCCGGCCGAACCAGGTGAAGTACGGCAGCTTCAGCCCCGTGTGGAGGAACGTCCCCACCGAGGCCAGGATCAGGAGCACCATGGCGGCGGTGTGGCCGCTCTTGCCGGCGGCGCTCACGATCACGGCCTTGCTGATGAACCCGTTGAACAGGGGGAACCCCGAGATCGAGAACGCCCCGATCATGTACAGGGCCACGGCCAGGCGCTGGCGCTTGGCGAACCCCCCGAGCCGGGTGAGCTTGCTCCGGCCGGTGGTCTGGATCACCACCCCGGCCCCCATGAACAGCAGCGCCTTGTACAGGATGTGGCTGAACGCGTGGGCCGCGGCGCCGTTCAGGGCGAGCTCGGTGCCGATGCCCACGGCGGCGACCATGTACCCCACCTGGCTGATGATGTGGTACGCGAGGATCTCGCGGATGTCGTTGGCCAGCACGGCGTAGACCACCCCGTACAGGGCCATGATCACCCCCAGGGGGATGAGCACGTCCCACCCGGCGAACAGGGTGGCCAGCACGTACACCGAGGTCTTGGTGGTGTAGGCGCTCAGGAACACCGCGCCGGTGACCGTGGCCCGGGGGTACGCGTCGGGAAGCCACGCGTGGAGCGGCGGCAGGGCCGCGTTGAGCGCCACCCCGGCCAGCACCAGCCAGGCGGCCGCCGACGCGCCCGGGCTGAACGGCGCGAGCGCCAGGGACCCGGTGGCGGCCACCTGGAGCGCGATCCCGGCCAGGAGCAGGCTCCCCCCGAACAGGTGCACCAGGATGTACCGGCGGCCCGCGGCCGACGCCTCGGGGGTGCGGGCCGCCCACACCAGGGCGGCCGAGGCCACCGCCATGACCTCCCAGCCCAGGAACAGGCTGAGGTAGTCCCCGGCAAAGGTCACGGCCAGGGCGCCCCCGCCGTACAGGAGCGCCGCCGCCTGCTGGCCGGTGTCCCGCACGTGCAGGGCGTACACGCCTCCCAGCACCCCGATCAGGGTGAAGATGGCGCCGAACAGCCGGCTCATCCGGTCCACCTCCAGGGGGACCAAGCGAAAGCCCAGGTAGTCCACGCTCCACAGCACCCCCTCGGGCAGGGCCCACACCAGCGCCAGGGCGGCCAGGGGGAACAGGGGGAACACCGCCGGCCGGAGCCGGCGCGGCACCAGGGGAAGGGCGGCCGCGCCGAGCCACAGCACCAGGGCCGGGGGCAGCTCAGGAAGCATCGTAGTAGTCCTCCGGCCGCTGGAGCAGCGCCTTGCCGAGCCTCTTGGAGACGACCACGATGGCCACGCACCCCAGGAAGCCGAACAGGGCGTAGGAGCCCGGCACCAGGTCCCACCACCGGGCGTAGGGCGGGTGGGGCCCGAACGCCTGGGCCAGCACGGACCCGGCGGCCACGAGCCCCAGGGCGATCCAGCGCGTTCGCGTCATGGCCCGATCCCCGCGGTCACGCCCCCGCCCGGACCGGCCAGCACGCTGGCGGTCACGGCCGTGGCGAGGTCGAAGAACTGGTTGGGAAACAGCCCCAGGACCACCGAGAGCACGGCGACCACGGCGATGGGGATCACCATCGAGGCCGGGGCCTCCCGGCCCCGGTGCGGGTCCCTGGACGGCCGGAAGAACGCCCGGTGGACGATGGGGAAGAAGTAGGCCGCGTTCAGGAGCCCGCTCAGGAGGAGCACCACGAGGGCGGCGATCTGGCCGGCCTCCAGGGTGCCCACGCACAGGAGGTACTTGCTCGCGAACCCGTTCACCGGGGGCACGCCGGCCAGCCCCAGGGCGGCCACGGTGAAGGCGCCCATGGTCCAGGGCATGTCCCGGCCCACGCCGTCGAGCTCGGAGACGTTCTTCTTGTGCAGGCTCACGTAGATGGCGCCGGCGCAGAAGAACAGGGTGATCTTCATGGTGGCGTGGTTGACGAGGTGCAGGAGCGCGCCGCTCAGGCCCGACGGCGTGAGCAGGGCCGCCCCGAGCACGATGTAGGACAGGTGGCCCACCGTGGAGTAGGCCAGACGCTTCTTCAGCTCGTCCTGCCGCAGGGCCAGCACGGACGCCAGCACCACGGTGGTCCCGGCGAACACGGCCAGCACGGTGGCCAGGCCCAGACCCCGCATCAGCTCGGGGCCGAACACGAACCCCACCAGGCGCAGCACCCCGAACACGCCGGACTTGACCACCGCCACCGCGTGGAGCAGGGCGCTCACCGGGGTGGGGGCCACCATGGCCGACGGGAGCCACCCGTGGAGCGGCATGATGCCGGCCTTCACCCCCACCCCGGCCAGGGCCAGGACGAAGATCGCCCGGATCGTGCCGGGCCCGGCCCCGGACCCGGCCAGGATGCCCCCGGGCCGGAACTCCAGGGTGCCGGCCGCCTGCCACGTCCACGCCGTGGCCACCAGCAGCAGGCCGCCGGCCGTGAGGGCGTAGGCCAGGTACTTGCGGCCCGCGGCCAGGGCCTCGGGGGTCTCCTTGTGGATCACCAGGGGGTAGGTGGCCAGGGACAGGATCTCGTAGAAGACGAGGAAGGTCAGGAGGTTGGCCGAGAAGGCGACCCCGATCGTGGCCGACAGGCACACGGCGAAGCTCGCGAAGTAGCGGGTCTGGTTGGCCTCGCCGCCGACGCGCACGTACCCGATGGAGTACACCGAGGTCACGACCCAGAGCCCCGAGGCCACCAGGGCGAAGAACACCCCCAGGGGGTCGGCCCTGAGGGCCAGGGCGATGCCCGGGGAGATCTCGAACAGCGTGACCTCGGCGGCCCGGCCGGCCAGGGCCCCGGGCAGGAGGCCCAGCACCAGGGCGAACTTGAGGGCGGCCGCGGCCAGGGTCCAGGTCTCCCGCAGGGCCGGCCGCCGGCCGCTCGCCACGATCAGCCCGGCCGCCACCAGGGAGACGAGCACCGCGAGGAGGGGGACCGCCGAGGGGTAGGTCTCGTAAAAGGTCACGTCAGTGTCTTCCGTGTAACTTCCGCTGGGACGCTAGGACGCTGGGACGCTTGGAGGCTTGAAAACCTCCGGGATTCCCACGCGTTCCAGGCATCACTCTTCCATGGAACTTCATTGCCTGGGCCCCTGCGGCCCGGGTTTTGGCGCCGGTGGGGGCTGTGGGCGGGCCGCCTGATCCGGGGGGCGCGAATCCGGCATTCGAACCGCCGCGGCAACGAGGCTTTGGACGCTTGTGTGCCACGATGGATCGACGATCGCGCCTCCGGGATACGGCAGGCCGCGGCGGCACTGGAGGTGGCGCACCCCCCTTCTCAGGCGACCCACGCACAGCCCAGGGGTTCCTGCCCGGGCGGAAACGTCGGTTCCTCTTTCCGTTGTGCGGCTCCCGGCCGTCACAGCCCGGCCGGCAGCATCGGCCGGATCAGGTGGGTGACGAGCCAGGCGTTGCCGAGCCCCAGGACGAGCAGGCCTCCGGCCAGCGCCACGGTGGGCACGAGCATCGAGACCGGCACCTCCCCCTCCTCGATCGGCGCGGGCGCGGCCGCAGCCCCCTCGGAGGCGGGGACCAGGTACATCCGCTCCAGCACCCGGAAGAAGTACACCGCGTTGAGCAGGCTGCTCGCCACCAGGGCGGCCAGCAGGAGCCAGTTGGCCTGCTCCAGGGCCCCCAGGGCCAGGTACCACTTGCTGAAGAAGCCCGCAAAGGGGGGGATGCCGATCATCGAGAGGGCCGCCAGGGCGAACGCCGCCATGGACCACGGCATGGCCCGCCTGAGGGACCGGTCGAACCACGGGATGTCGCTGTGCCCCCGCTGGGCCCGGAGGTTCCCGGCCACCAGGAACAGGCAGGCCTTCATGAAGGCGTGGTTGAGGATGTGGAGGACGGCGCCGATGAACCCCAGGGGCGAGGCCAGGCCGATGCCGGCGGCGATGTAGCCCACCTGGGACACGCTGCTGTAGGCGAGCATGCGCTTGAGCTCGGGCTGGAGGATCGCCATGACCGAGCCCCACACGACCCCTGCGGCGCCCAGGTAGCCCACCGCGGCGAGCAGGGGCAGGCCCCGGGAGTACTCGGGCGCGAGCACGAAGAAGAACAGCCGCAGCAGCACGTACGCGGCCACCTTGGTGCCCAGGGGCGCCACCAGGGACGTGCCGGCGGACGACGCGTCGGTGTAGGCGTCGGGCAGCCACCCGTGAAGCGGGAACAGGGCCATCTTGAGGGCCATGCCCACACCCATCAGGGTGATGCCCATGATCACCGGGGAGCGGCCCTCCACGAGGGTGAGGATCCGGCCCATGTCGGCCATGTTCAGGGTGCCGGTCTCCAGGTACAGGAAGGCCAGCCCGAGCAGGTACAACGACGCCCCCGCCGTGCCCATGGTGAGGTACCGGAAGGTGGACAGGGGGGCCTGCCGGCTCCCCACGGCCAGGAGCGCGTACGCGGCCAGGGAGCTGATCTCCAGGAACACGTACAGGTTGAACAGGTCCCCGGTGAGCACCATGCCCGTGAGGCCGGTGAGGAAGATCATGGACGCGCTCATGAACGGCACCACCCGGCCCGGGGTCTGGGACCGGGCGGTGTGTGTGCCGTGGGCCAGGGCGGCCAGGCCCACCACCGCCACCACGGCCACGACGAACGCCGACAGGCCGTCGAGCACGAACTCGATCCCGACCGGGGGCGGCCACCCGCCCATCCCGTACGAGAGCGGGCCGGACGCGGCCACCCGCACCAGCCCCCCCAGGGCGAGCGCCGCCCCGGCGGACGCGCCGGCCAGGGCCATGCCCGGGGCCAGGGAGGGCCGCCAGGCCCCGGCCAGGGGGATGAGCAGGGCCGTCACCAGGTAGGTCAGGGGGATGAGGGCGGGCAGGTTCGCGGCGATCATCGCATCCGCTCCAGCAGCTCCTCCTCGTCCAGGGTGTCGTAGGAGCGGTGGATCGCGATCAGCAGGGCGAACGCCACCCCAAGGGTCACCACGGCCACCACGATGGCCGTGAGCATCAGGGTGTGGGGCAGGGGGTTGACGTACAGGCCCGGGTCCGCCGTGCCCAGCCGCTCGTCGAGGATGGGCACGCTTCCCCGTCTCTTGTAGGCCCCCACCAGCCAGAACAGGATGATCGAGCTCTGGAGGATCGTCATCCCGATGAGCTTCTTCACCAGGTTGCGCTTCGCGAGCATCCCGTAGAACCCGATCACCGTCAGGATCGCCAGGAAGTAGTAGGCGTAGTGGCCCTGGAGGTTCTCAATCATCGTCTTCGCTCCCGAGGAGCTCGTCGTAGATCGCGGTCAGGACCGCGGCCACGGCGATCGCCACCCCCACCTCGATCACCAGGATCATCACGGAGCGCAGCTCGGCCGGGGCGAACCCCGGCACGGGCACCCGGCCGTGGTCCAGGAGGTTGCCGCCGGTGAGGAACGCCGCGGCGCCCACGGCCGCGAACAGGAGCACCCCGGCCGCCCCCAGCAGCGGCCCGGCGCGGCGCGTGATCTGGTGTCTGCCGGTCTCGTATCCCCCGGCCAGGCGCACCAGCACGAACGCCGCGGCCAGGAGCACGCCCCCCTGGAACCCTCCGCCGGGGCTGTAGTGGCCGTGGAACACCACGTACAGGGCGAACAGCTGGATCACCGGGGCCAGGCCCCGGGCGGCCAGCACCACCACCAGGCTCCGGGAGGTCTCTCTCATGATCGCCTCCGGAGGATGAGCAGGCACGCGATGCCGCCGGTGAACACCACGAGGGTCTCCCCCAGGGTGTCCACGCTCCGGTAGTCGGCCAGCACCACCGTGACCACGTTGGGGGTGGCCGCGTCCTCCAGGGCGTGCTCCAGGTAGTAGGTGCCGGCGCCGGGGGTGCCGGCGGGGCTGGTGCGGCGGTGGGCCGGCGCGGACGGGTCCCCCCTGCCGGGCAGGTGCCCCACGGCGTACAGCAGCACGGCGGCCAGGCCGGCCAGCACGAGGGCGTGTCGGAACTTCAATCGGCGCTCCTTCGGGTGGTGCGGAAGATGGCGACGATGTAGAACACCCCCACCAGGCCCGCCCCCACCACCGCCTCGGTGAACGCCACGTCCACCGCCCCCACCGACAGCATGAGCAGGGCGCACACGAAGCTGAACGCGGTCAGGGTCACCGACGCGGCCAGGAGGTTCTTCACCTCCAGGGAGGCCAGCGCCGTCAGCACGAGCACCACGTACAGGACGAGCTCGATCGGCCAGGTCATCGGTCGGGCCCCCCCTCGTCCGGCGCCCCCCGCCAGGGCCTCAGCCCCGAGCGCACCGCGGCCCGGGCCAGGGCGTGGGCGGCCACCGGGCTCGACACGGCCACGAACGCGATCACGAGCAGCAGCTTCACCCCGCTCAGGGTGGGGCCCTCGTGGACCGCCAGTCCCCCGAGGCACAGCATCATGCCCACACTGTCCACCTTGCCCGAGGCGTGGGTCCGGGTGAAGAAGTCGGGCAGCCGCAGCAGCCCCAGGCTCCCCACCAGCATGAACAGCACCCCCGACGCGAACAGCACGATGGCCACGACCTCCTGCAGGATGCTCACCGGCCCGCCTCCCGGGAGGAGAAGTACTTCTCGATGGCCACCGCGCCCACGAAGTTCAGGACCGCGTAGCCCAGGGCGATGTCGAGGAACATCTCGATGCGGCCGAACGCGTACCCGAACAGGCACGAGATCACGATGGTCTTGTTCCCGACCACCGAGGCGCCGAGCAGCCGGTCGAACACCGTGGGCCCCCGGAGCACCCGGTACAGGGGGGGCAGCAGGATCACCGCGAGGAACGCCGCCAGGGGCGCGAACAGGACCTCCACGGCGTCACTCCTCCCACCGCACGTCGTACACGGCGCGGCCCGGCCGGTCGCAGAACAGGCGGGCCACCTTGGCCTGCATCGTCCCGTCCAGCAGGCCCCGGGCCGTGGCCTCGGTCAGGGCGTGGACCGTGAACGCGTCGCCCTCCACCTCGACGGTGAGGGTCCCCGGGGTCAGGGTGATCGAGTTGGCCAGGAGCATCCGGGCCACGCCGTTGGGCTGGTCCGACCGGAACCGCACCACCCTCGGGCTCACGGGCATCCGGGGGTGGAGCACCACCCCGGCCACGTGGAGCGCGGACAGGACGATCTGGCCCAGGAGCCACCCGCAGTAGGCCGCGAACCGGAGCACGTGCACCTCGGCCTCCCCCCGGGACGCCCCGGCGGCCCGGGGGAGTCTTCGGTCGAGCCACAGCACGCAGGCCACGGACACCACCCCGAGTCCCAGGTGGAAGGGGTCGTAGAGACCGCTCAGGGCGAGCCACAGGGCCATCAGGAGCAGCGCCCGGCCGACCAGGCCCAGGGACAGGCGCCGCGCGGGAGCCGGGGAGCGGGGCACGTCCGCGCTCCTCACCGGCCCCCGGCCGGCGCGGCCGCCATCTCGGCGAACCGCCGTGCCAGCCGGGCGATGCGGGGAAGCCGGCCCCTGGGCTTGTCCGACTGGTGGCGCCGGAGCACCTCGGGGGCCCTGCGGGCCAGCAGGAGCACCAGCAGATGGTCCGAGCTGCCGGGGTCGAGCACCACCCCCCAGTCGTGGGTGCGGAGCTGATGGGCCCGGAAGGCCTCGAACAGGTTCCACGACTCCCGCTGGTAGTCGCCGACCAGCAGGTGCTCCTCAATCTTCTCCGGGGTGGTCAGCCCGAACGCCCGCAGCTCCTCGAGCAGGGCCAGGGCGTGCATCTCGAAGTTGTGGGCCATGGGGAAACGCTCCCGCATCCGGGCCACGAAGTCGAAGGTGTCCGTGAACTCGCCGGTCCGCCGGGCCAGCCGGCACCGGGTGGCCGCGATCAGGGCGTTCAGGACCTCGTCCCCCTTCTTGGTCAGCGCCCCGAGGGCCGACAGGAGCTCCATCTCCTCGTCCGAGGGCTCGCCGTTGGCGGCCTTGTACACCAGGTTGTGCTCGATCTCGTTCCACACGTGGGCCAGCAGGCTGCACACCTGGATCTCGCAGCTGGTGCCCTGGAGGTTGGCCCCCCGGCCGGTGAGGTCCCGGGAGGGCAGGATCACCTGGCAGTGGATCGCGCGGTAGTGGCGTGAGGGGTCGGCCTTGACCTCCACGTCCACCTCGCCCCCCTCGCCGGGGCCGTCGAACGCCAGCCGGATGTCCTCCACCACCTTGTCCCGGTCGGCCTCCACGTAGGTCTTGACCCGCACCCCGGCCAGGTCGCTGACCATGTCCAGCAGATCCTCCGGGGCCCGGGCGGCCGGGGGCTCCCCGGCCAGGAGCTCCTCGAGCTTGCGCTCCAGGCTCTCGAGGGTCTTGGCCCGGGCGTCCACGACCCCCAGGATGGCGTTGGCCTTCAGGAGCCGCCGGCACTTCTCGGCCACCATGTTCGCCAGCTTGACGTACCGGTCCTGCTCCCGCCGGTACCGGGCCACGGCAGCCGAGACCAGGTCTCGGGTGTCTGCCGCAGCCGTGGCCCTGCCCCCCGCCAGCCGGCGGGGCGGTCCCCACCCGCAAGCCAGGGGAAAGCCTTGGTCTTTGGCCTGGTAGGGGCTTCCGTTCGGAGTAGGGTGCCTCACGTGATCTCCTTACCCATGCCTGGAGGTCCCCCCGGCTGTGGGGGCTCCAGCGGCAGGCTTGGGGAGGCCGCCATACGCCCCAGGGCTACAGAGAGAAACAGCCGGATCCGCCCCCGCCTTGGGGGACAGACCCGGCCGTCGGGCGCCAAGGGAAAACCCCCTGCGCCGTTGGGCTGGGCGTCACGGCGACAAAAAAAGCCGGACGAGGGCCTCTTACCCTCAGTCCGGCCTATTCCTCGACCGACTCCCCTGCGGCGGGGAGCCCTTCCAGGAATCTGCTCTTTCGTTTCTTCTACCGGATCGTCTCCGGGTCGTCAAGGCGGCGAGGCGATCTGCTCCGTCTGTCGATGGATGTCAGCAACCCCGGGGGGCGGTCGCCGAGCCCCTTGGGGAAGGGGGGTCAGCAGCGGGGCGGGCCGTCCAAGGTGAAGACGAAGATCCGCTCCCCGGTCTGGGTACTCAGGTCCGTGTGCATGGCCACCACCCGCCTGCAGGTGACGTCCTCCACCACGGTGTATACGAGCTCCTTGGCCCCTTCGATCAGGTTGGCCCGCATCTTCTTGACAAGATCGATCCCCTCGGGGTTCTTAGCGAGGTGCTGCTCCGCCGGGGTCAGCACCCCGTTGAGGCGCACCAGCACGATGTCCCCGATCACGTGGCAGGTGGCCTCCTTGGGCCCCCGGCCCATGTACTCCTTCTCGAAAACCACGAACGCCTTGGCCAGCTCGTCCTCAATGCGGCCGTAGGGGCTGCGCGGCATCCCGCATCTCCTCCGCCCAGGGTGGTAACGTTCCCCTTCTTATGCCACCGCCAGCGGGGAAGTCCAGTGCCCGGCCGGTCGAAGGCCGATCCCGCCCGGGATCTCGGCCCCGGAAGAGCCGCCGGGACGCCGCCGCGGCCAGGGATAACCGCCCGGGGCTTCTTGATTTTCCACGGGTCCGTGCGGTAGCGTTACCGGCTTCGTGCGTGGCATCGCTTTTCGAGCCGAACCGGGAGATCTCACCGATGCTCAACCAGATCCGGAAAAACGTTCGGAACCCCTACGTACAGGCGGTTCTCGGCCTCATCATCCTGGTGTTCATCTTCTTTTTCGGGTGGGGGGTGCGGTCCAAAAAGGCCACATACGTAGCCAAGGTGAACGACACCGAGATCGACCTGGCCACCTACCAGAGGGCCTACGGCAACCTGACCGACCTGTACCGAAAGGCCTACGGCGACCGGTGGAACCCCCGGATGTCCAAGGAGCTGGGGCTGGCCCGGCGGGCCTTGGACCAGC
The DNA here is from genome assembly GCA_027021615.1 of bacterium. Taxonomy (GTDB): domain Bacteria; phylum Desulfobacterota; class Deferrisomatia; order Deferrisomatales; family Deferrisomataceae; genus Deferrisoma. The sequence goes on from JALUTY010000087.1 coordinate 53,658, forward strand.
TGATCGACCAGACCCTGCTGCTGCAGGAGGCCGACCGACGCGGCATCGAGGTCACGGACGAGGAGCTGGCGGCCGCCATTCAGGCGGTGGACGCGTTCCAGGAGGGGGGCCGGTTCAGCAAGCAGAGGTACCTCCAGATCCTCGACGCGAACCGGATCACTCCGCTGGAGTACGAGGAGTCCACCCGGCGCGAGCTGCTGCTGCGCAAGGTGGAGCAGGCGATCCGCTCCCAGGCCCAGGTCTCGGACGCCGAGGTGGAGACCGAGTACCGGGACCGCAACACCAAGGCCCGGATCGCGCTCGTGGCGTTCCGGCCCGAGGCGTTCGAGGCTGACGTGAAGGTGACCGACGCGGTCTTAGCCGATTTCTATGAGGCCCAGAAGGAGCAGTACCGCACCCCGGAGCGGCGGTCGGCCCGGTACATCCTGTTCGGCCCCGAGGCGTTCGAGAAGGACGTGGAGGTGACCGATGCAGAGGTCGAGCAGGAGTACAACTGGCGGGCCGGGGAGTTCACCGTGGCCGAGGCGGTGCGGGCCCGGCACATCTTGCTGAAGGTGCCGCCCAACGCGGACGAGGCCAAGGAGAAGCAGGTCCGCGAGCGGATCGAGAAGCTGCGCAAGCAGGTTCTGGACGGTGCGGACTTCGCGGAGCTGGCCAAGAAGTACTCGGAGGATCCGGGATCCAAGGACCGGGGTGGGGACCTGGGCTACTTCGAGCGGGGGAAGATGGTGCCCGAGTTCGAGAGGGCGGCGTTCGCGCTCCAGCCCGGGCAGGTGAGCGAGCCGGTGAAAACCGCCTTCGGGTACCATCTGATCCTGGTGGAGGACCATCGCCAGGCCCGGCAGCAGCCCCTGGAGGAGGTCCGCGACCGGATCGAACGGGACATTCGCCGGCGAAAGGCCCTGGAGCTGGCGTTCACGGCCGCGGACAACACCCTGATGGACCTGGAGGACGGGAAGGTCACCTGGGACGACCTGGCCAAGGACCACGAGGTCAAGACCACCGGCCTCGTGGCCAAGACCGACCGGATCCCGGGGGTGGCCAAGCCCGACGAGTTCCGGGACCTGCTGTTCTCCACCGACCCCGACGGGCCGGGGGAGATCCTGGAGACCCCCCAGGGTACCTACCTGATCGCCGTGGCCGAGGCCAAGCCGGCCGAGATCCCCCCGCTGGAGGCGGTTCGGGACCGGGTGGAGGCCGCATACCGCAAGGCCCAGGCGGCCCGGCTGGCCCGGGAGAAGGCCGGGCAGTTCCTGTCCGAGGCCCGGGCAAAGGGCTGGGACGAGACCCTCAAGGCCTGGAGCCTCGACGCCGAGACCACCCAGCCCTTCGCCAAGAAGGGCGGTGCGGTGCCCAAGATCGGGTGGTCTCCGGAGCTCAAGGAGGCGGTGTTCGGCCTGGAGCCCGGCCAGGTGGCCGATGCTCCGTTCGAGGTGAACGGCGTGGTGTACGCCGTGCGGCTCGTGGAGCGAATCGAGCCCGACATGTCGGGGCTGGAGGAGGCCCGGGAGCGGATCCGCAAGGAGCTGCTGTCCAAAAAGCAGGATGAGTACTTCGAGGAGTACCTCAAGAGGCTCCGGGCCGAGGCGGAGATCGAGATCAACGAGGACCTGCTGAGGCTGTGACAGGCTGCAAGGCTAGGACGCAGGGAGGCGGGGAGGCGAGAAAGCTAGAAGGCTGAACGCGGACACGAATGCGACGGCCCGGCGGTCAGCGCCGGGCCGTCTTGCGTGCCGGCGCCGCCCAGGACACCACGGCATCGAGCTCCCGGCCCGGCGGGAGCCTCGGCGGCAGGAGCGCCCGGAGCCGTGCCGTGAGGGCCTCGTAGCCCCCGCCTCCGGGGCCACCCCAGCGAGCCGAACCCTCCCCCGGCAACGTTCCCACCAGGAAGCACGCCACCCCAGCGGCCCGAAGCCGGCCCCCGAGCCGGTCCGCCGCGGCCAGGGCGTGCAGATTGCCCACCAGCACCACCGCCCGCGGGGCCCCCTCGGCCAGCACCCGGAGAACCCGCGAGGCCATGAAGGCGTCCCGATCCCCCCGCCGGCCCCAGGGCAGGTCCAGGGCCACCAGCCGAAGCCCGCCGCCCCGGGCCTGCCGGCCCAGGGCCAGCAGGAGGTCGCGGTACGACGGCGTGCCGATGACCCGGGGCAGGAGCGCCGGAGGGACCGGCCCGGCGCCCAGCCGGTCGAGGAGCGGCTGGCGGTCGGCCGGGATCTCGAGGCCCACCACCGTGCCAGGAAAGCGGCGACCCGCCTCGGCCGCGATCCGGCCGAACAGGGCTCGGCCCGGCGCGAACCCGTGGCGCTCGCCCATCACCACCACCCGGTGGGTGACAAGCGCCGCCAGCACCTCGCCCTCGGCCGGAGCGGCCGCGCAGGGCCCGGCCAGGCCCACCGCGGCCAACAGAGAGGCGGCCCCAGCGGCCGCCCGCATGCCTCCGTGCAACGAAACCTCCTCGTCCGGCACTCGGGCCCCCCTGTCGGGGGGCAAGGGCCCTCCGGAGAAACAAGCCTATTCTGTCGCCGGGTTGAACACCGCGTCCTTCACCCCTTCCGGTCCAGGAGCGTCCCGAGCATCTCGTCCTGGCTGCGGAGCACCTGGAGGTTGGCCTCGAACCCCCGCTCCCCCTCGATCCGGCGCGCCGTCTCCTGGACCAGGTCCACGTTGGACCCCTCGGCGGGCTCGGTCTCCGGCGGAACGGGCGGAACGGGAGCGCCGGGGGCGTCCGAGCGGGTGGCCTCGGCCCGGACCCCGGACGGGGTTTCGGAGAACGTCACCTCCACCCGCTTGTACCCGCGGGTGGAGACGTTCGCGAGGTTCTTCGAGGCCGCGTTCACCTGTGTCTCACGGGCGAGCGCTCCGGCCAGCGCGGTGTTCAAGGCTCGAATCATGGAAACCTCCCGCCGTCTGGTGTGACGTCCTTCTTCCCTTCTCGGCCTCGCCCTTAACCGGCTTGAACCCAGGAGGGAGCGGGCTATGTTTTCTTTGCGTGACGCCGACCCCCGGTCCTCGGTCGTGGGGGCTCCCCGGGAGCCACGGGCGGCCTGTGACCAACGACAAACGGCGCCGGAGGGAGACCAACAATGGACCGAGGCCGACTCCTGGCCGTGGCCAGGGGCGACGAACCCGCCGACCTCGTGTTCCGGAACGCCCGGGTGCTCGACGTGTTCCTGGGGCGTCTGGAGGACGCCGATGTGGCCGTGGCCGAGGGCCGGGTGGCAGGGGTCGGTCGCGGGTACCGGGGCCGGGAGGAGGTGGACGTGGGGGGGCGTGTCCTCGGCCCCGGCCTCATCGACGCCCACGTGCACCTGGAGAGCTCGCTCCTGCATCCGCGGGAGTTCGCTCGGGCCCTCGCCGGCCGGGGGGTCACCACCGCGATCACAAACCCCCACGAGATCGCGAACGTCTGCGGGCTCGCGGGCCTGCGGTGGCTCCTGGGGGAGGGCCGCGGGGCCGACTGCGACCTCCTCGTGACCCTTCCCTCCTGTGTCCCTGCCACGGATCTGGCCACGTCCGGTGCCGAGGTGCTCCCGGCGGACCTGCGAGAACTCCGGGATTGGCCCGGCGTGGTGGGGCTTGGGGAGATCATGGACGTGGCCGGCGTCGTGGAGGGGAACCTCCGGATCCTGGAGGAGATGGCGTTGGGGTTCCCCCATGTGGACGGCCACGCCCCAGGCCTCACCGGCCCGAGCCTCAACGCCTACATCGGTATGGGCCCTTCCACCGACCACGAAGCCGTGGCGCCCGAGGAGGCCCGGGAGAAAGCCGCCCGGGGGATGCGGATCCTGATCCGGGAGGGCAGCGCCGCCCGTAACCTGGAGGCGCTCCTCCCCGCTGTGAGCCCTCGCACCGAGCGGCGCTTCTGCCTCTGCACCGACGATCTGTCTCCGGCCGACCTCCGGGACCGGGGCGGGGTGGACCACGCCCTTGGCCGGGCGATCGATCTCGGGCTCGACCCGTTCATCGCCTGGCGGCTCGCCACCCTGAACGCAGCCGAGACCTGGGGGCTCACCGACCGTGGGGCCGTGGCCCCGGGCCGTCGGGCAGACCTGGTGATCTGGGAAAGCGTGGAAGAGCCGAGGGCCGTGGCCGTGTATCGACAGGGTCGAAGGGTGGGGCCGGGAGAGCGGGGCCCCGGCGAGGCCCGGCCGTCGGGGGTGCCGGAGGAGCTGCTCCACACCGTTCGGATCGACTGGAACCGGGTAAGCCTCGAGGTTTCGGCGAGCGGCGACCGGGCCCGAGTGATCCGGGTGCTCCCCGGCCAGATCGTGACCCCCTGCGAGGTGGTGGACCTTTCCCCGGCCGAGCCGGATCCGGCCCGGGATCTCGCCAAGCTCGCCGTGATCGAGCGGCATCGGGGGAGCGGCCGGGTCGGGCTCGGGTTCGTGAGGGGTTTCGGGCTCCGGCGGGGCGCTCTGGCAACCACCGTGGCCCACGACCACCACAACCTGATGGTTCTGGGCATGGACCACGTCTCCATGCTCACGGCCGCCCGGGCCGTGGCGGAAGCCGGGGGCGGCATGACCGCCGCCCTGGGCGACCGGGTACTGGCGCAGCTGGAGCTGCCCGTGGCCGGGCTTTTGTCCCTCGCGTCCCTGGACCGGGTAGCCCGCGCCCAGAAGGCGCTCGACCGGGCGGCTCGGGATCTCGGGGTCTCGATCTCGGAGCCGTTTTGGAGCCTGAGCTTCCTTGGGCTCGAGGTGGTCCCGGAACTCAAACTCACCGACCGCGGGCTCGTGGACGTGGGGTCGGGTCGGGTCGTGCCGTTGTTTTTGGAGAGGTAAGCATGAGCGGGTCGATCCAGGTCCTTTACGACGAGGCCTCAATCCGGCGTCGGGTGGCGGAGCTGGCCGACGAGGTGGACCGGGACCACCAGGGAGCGGGTGAGCTCGTTCTCGTGGGAGTGCTCAAGGGGAGCTTCATCTTCCTCGCAGACCTCGCCCGGACCCTCACCGTGCCCCGGAGGGTGGACTTCCTGGCCGTCTCTACCTATCCGGGGGAGACGCGGGAGCCCGGGGCTGTGCGCCTCCTGATGGATCTCCGCATCGACATCGCCGGCCGCCACGTGCTCCTGGTGGAGGACATCGTGGACACCGGGTCTACATTGGCCTACCTCCAGGGCCTGTTGGCCGCGCGCAAGCCGGCCGCGCTGCGCACCTGCGTGCTTCTGCGCAAAGGCGTCCGGCTCCGGCACGACGTGACGCTCGACTATGTGGGGTTCGACATCCCGGATGTCTGGGTGGTGGGCTACGGGCTCGACATGGCCGAGCGGCTCCGGTGCCTGCCCTACATCGGTGCTGTGGAGCCCCCGGTGACCAACGCCAACCCAGCCTGAAACGCCCGTGCAGGGTCCAAGGCCGCGAGGCAAACGGGCTCGGCGCACGCGATGGCCCCGCCCGTCGCACAGGGAGCGCAGGCTGCGGCCGCGGTCACCACATGCACCCGTCCCCCCAGGGGCCGCCACAGCCGCGGATCGGTGGGGCCGAAGGCTGCCACCGTGGGCACGCCCAGGGCCCCCGCCAGGTGAGTGGGACCGGCGTCGTTCCCGAGGTAAAGGGCCGCGTCGCCCAGAACCTGGAGGAGGTCCGGGATCGTCTCGCACACCCGGACCTCCCCGACCGCGCCCCACCCGGCCGCCCCCCTCTCCACCTCGATCGGCCCAAGGATCACGCGGACCGGCAGACTGAGGGCCTGGGAGAGCTCCCCGCAGACCTCGGCCCAGAAACCGAGGGGAAAGCTTTTCTTGGGATCGCCGCTGCCCGTGTGGACCACGAGCGACCGGGGCGCTCGATGGGGCAGCGCCTGCGCCCTCCACCTCCGGAGCAGGGGCACCCGCGGCCGGGGCACCCCGGCCTGATCGAGCTGGAGCGCTTGGAACCGGGGGACCCAGGGCCCGGCGGGCGGGGGAAACGATGCCACGCCGAGGCTTCTGGCCCCCGCGTGCCGCAGCCACTCCGGAGGCCTTCGTCCCCCGAACGCCACGACCTGGTCGAAGCCGGCCAGGGTGCGGAGCACGGCCTCCGAGGGCGCGTCGCCCCACAGCTCGTGGCCCCGGCGGAGGAGCTCCGCAGGGGCCGGCCCAAACCCTGGGAGGAGCTTCAAGCGATCCGAAGGCCCCCAGAAGACCCTTTCGCCCCGAGCCCCCGCCCCAACCCGGAGGACGGCTGGCAGCGACAGAACGAGGTCCCCCAGACCCCCTCGGTGATAAACCAGCAACTTACCCAACGCGACACCTCCCTCGGTTTCGTTCCGATCCGTTGCCAATGCTACCCGGCCGTGGCAAGCTTCGGCCACCCACACTTCGAGTACCGCAGGAGGACGTCCATGCCCATCGTGAACATCGACTGGCTCGAGGGCCGCACCGTGGAGCAGAAGCGGGAGATCTCCCGCCGGGTCACCGAGGTCATTGTGGAGGTGAGCGGGTGCCCGCCCGAGGCGGTAACCGTGATCTTCACCGACCACCCCCGCCACGACATCGCCAAGGCGGGAAAGCTCCTCTCGGACTGAGGTGGAGCCCCGGCTCGAGACCGTCCGGTACCTCGCGCCCAGCGGGTTCCGGCGGCTCGCGCTCTGGGACTGGGGAGACCCGGTCAACCCGGAGGCGGTGGTCTGCGTCCACGGTCTCACCCGCACCGGGCGGGACTTCGATCCCCTGGCCCGGACCCTATCGAGAAGGTTCCGGGTGGTCTGCCCCGACATGCCCGGCCGAGGCCAGAGCGACTGGCTCGCCGGACCGGAGGAGTACGCCTACCCCGTGTACCTCCAGGCACTGGCCTGTCTGCTGGCCCGCCTGGGCGTCCGGGAGGTGAGATGGGTGGGCACTTCCATGGGTGGGCTCCTGGGCATGATGCTGGCGGCCGAGCCCGGTACCCCTTTGTGCCGACTCGTCCTGAACGACATCGGCCCGCTCGTGCCGGCGGCCGCCCTTGAGCGAATCGCCGGGTACGCCGGCGCTGACCCCCGGTTTGCCGACCTGGCCGAGGCCGAGAGCTACCTGCGCCGGGTCCATGCCCCGTTCGGTCTGCTGGCCGACGACGAGTGGGCCGAGCTTGCCCGCCACAGCGTCCGGGTCCTTCCTGAGGGCGGGTACGCCCTCCACTATGACCCTGCCATCGGGAAAACCCTGGGCACGGGCCCTTGGGAGGACGTGGACCTCTGGGAGGTGTGGGAACGGGTGACATGCCCCGTGCTCGTGCTCCGCGGCCGGGAGTCGGACGTGCTGCCTCCTCCCGTGGCGGAGCGGATGAGCGGGGGGGCGGGCGTGGACCTCGTGGAGTTCCCAGGCGTCGGACATGCGCCCGCGCTTCGCGCCGGGGATCAGATCGAGGCCGTGGTCCGGTGGTTGACCCCGGACCCGAATGTTTGACCCCGCAAAATCGGCTCTGGAAATCTTCTCCCGGATCCCCTATCCTCCGCGCGGACCTTCCCCGCCCCCCTCTAAACCCGAGGGAGAAGCCGTGAGCGAACGCGCCCGAAGAGTGCTCGGCGTACTGGCCGTCCTCTGCCTCCTGTACCTCTTCCTGGTCAGCATCGGCATGGTGGGGACCGCGTTCAAGCTGGCGGGCAAGGGGCTTGCCAAGGAGATCTTCGGGTTCGCCTCGAACCCCCTGACCGGCCTGTTCATCGGGATCTTCGCCACCTCGCTGGTGCAGAGCTCCTCCACCACCACCTCGATCGTGGTGGGGCTGGTGGCCGGGGGGATGCCGGTGAACACGGCGATCCCGATCATCATGGGAGCCAACATCGGCACCAGCGTCACGAACACCCTGGTGAGCCTGGGCCACATCTCCCGCACCAACGAGTTCGAGCGGGCGTTCGCCGCCTCCACGGTGCACGACTTCTTCAACCTGCTGTCCGTGCTCGTGCTGTTCCCCCTGCAGTACGTTACCGGGTTCCTGGGCCACCTGGCCCACGGGCTGGCCGGGGCCGTGACCGGCGGCTCCGACCTCCAGTTCCACAGCCCCCTCAAGGCGGTGGTGAAACCCACGGTCCACCTGCTGGTGAACCTGGTGGGCGGGCTCACGCAGACCAAGATCCTTCACGCGGCCGCGGTGGTGGTGCTGGCCGGGGTGCTCCTGTTCATCTCCTTGAAGTACATGACCGCCATCCTGCGCGGCCTGGTCATGGAACGGGCGTCCGGGTTCTTCGAGCGCACGATCTTCCGCAACGCCCTCACCGCCTTCGTGGTGGGCATCCTGCTGACCGTCGGCGTCCAGAGCAGCTCCATCACCACCTCGGTGATCGTGCCCCTGGCCGGGGCCGGGCTCCTGACCCTGGAGCAGATCTATCCCTACACCCTGGGCGCCAACGTGGGCACCACGGTGACCGCGATCCTGGCTTCGCTGGCGGTGCCCGAGCACTTCACGGCGGCCGTGACCACCGCGTTCTCCCACCTGCTGTTCAACGTGTGCGGCATCATCGCGATCAACATCCTCCCGCCCATACGCCGGCTTCCCCTGCGGTTGGCCCGCACGCTGGCCGGCCAGGCCGCCCGGAGGAAATGGGTGCCTGTTTTGTACATTCTCGTGGTATTCTTTCTTATCCCCCTTTCCCTGATTCTTGCGACCCGGTGAGCCCATGTGGAAGGAACTGATCAAGATCTGGACCTCCCAGAGCCTGCTGGACCAGGCGTGGAAGGAGTCGTTCGACGCCCTGGAGATCGACCGGAAGATGTTCCTGGAGGCCGTGCGCATCCTCCGGGAGAGCGACGACCAGGAGCTGGCGTCCGAGATCCGGGAGATGGACCGGCAGGTCAACAAGTACGAGCGCGACGTCCGGCGCAAGGTGATGACCCACTGCGCGGTCACCGGGACCGGCACGGCCGACCTGCCCAGCGCCATGGTGCTGGTGTCGATCATCATCGACATCGAGCGTATCGGCGACTACTGCAAGAACATCGTGGACCTGGCCCGGCACCATCCCCAGACCCTCTCTGCCGGGCCTTACGAGACCGACCTGGGCGAGGTGGAGAAGGAGCTCAAGGACCGGTTCGCCCGCACCATCGAGGTGCTGCACCACCACCACGTGGAGGGCGCCCGGGAGCTGATGGCCACCTACCGCACCGAGGTGGGGTCGGTGTGCGACCGGATCGTGCACGGCGTGGTGGGCGGGGAGAACCCCGAGTTCTCCGCGGCCGACGCGGCCACCCTGGCCCTGTACGCCCGGTACCTCAAGCGGATCACCGCCCACCTGAAGAACGTGGCCTCCAGCGTCGTGAACCCGTTCCCCCGCATCGGGTTCAAGGAGAAACGGCCGAAGAACCCTTAGGACCCCTGGCCTGGGAGGCGATGCGGGCCGCCCTGGGGGCGGCCCGCTTGCGTTTGGCAAGGTTGCACGGGCCGGAGGCCCGGGTACGGTTCCCCCCACACCCCAGCCCGGAGGAGCCCCCCATGGCCACCCTGGAGATCTTCTTCGACTACGTCTGACCCTGGTGCTACTTCGACACCGTGGGTGTCGCCGCTGTGGAGCGCGATCTGGGAGTCGAGACCCGTTGGCTTCCGTTTCCCCTGCATCCCGAGACTCCAGACGAGGGGCTTCCGTTGGACGAGCTCTTCGGTGGCCGGGTGGACGTGCCCGCCATGCTGGAGCGGGTGCGTCGCGTGGCCCAGGCCCTGGGGCTTCCCGTGGGGGAGCGGGCCCGGACCTTCAACACTCGCAGGGTGCAGGAGCTGGGGCTCTGGGCCGAGGACGAGGGGAGGGGGGCGGCATTCCGCGACGTCGCGTTCCGAGCATACTTCGCCGAGGGTCGAAACCTGGCCGATCGTGAGGTGCTGAGGGATCTCGCTGAGACCGCCGGCCTCGACTCGGCAGAGGCGTTGAGGGTTCTGGGCTCCAGCCGCTATGCCCCGGCCCGAGAGAGGGCCTGGGCCGAGGCCTGGCGGCGGAGGGTGCGGGCCGTGCCCACCCACTTCCTGGGTCGGGCCGTGGCCGAGGGGTTTCACCCGCCCGACGAGCTGGCAGCGTGGGTCCGCCGTTTCCTGCCGGCCTGCGACCCATAGATCTGTGGCCAAAATCTCTCCACTGGGCTCATGGTACTATTAACCTGGCAGCGATAAAGACGCGCTCTGGGGCGCGTCTATTTAGCCGGGGTATCAGTATCCTTGGGCACCGAGAGGGGCAGGATTCTCGGATCGGGGTCCCATGCGTCTGTTCGTGTTCCTGGGCGTCGCCTTGTCCGTGTACGCGGCGATGCACGCGGTCGTGTACTGGGCCTTGCGGCCGATCTGGGCGGGGGCACCCCGGGCGGGAGCAGGCGTTGCGGCATGGATGGCCGCCATGGTCGCGGCGCCGGTGGCCGTGCGGCTCCTGGACCGGGCAGGCCTGGAGGCCGTGGCCCGGCCCCTGGCCCGGGCCGCCTACACCTGGCTCGGGCTCGTGTTCCTCGCCTTCTGGCCGGCGGCGGCGCTGGGGGTGGGGCAGCTCCTGGCCTCCGGCCTCGGCGCCCTCCTGCCCACCGAGCCCCTGCGGCTCCGGACCCCGGCCGTGGCCTGGGCCGTCCTGGCCGGGGCGGTCGCCCTGGGGGGGTACGGCGCGTGGGAGGCGACCCGTCTCCGGGTGGAGCGGGTCCGGATCGCATCGACCAAGCTCTCCCGGTCCCTACGCATCGTTCAGGTGTCGGACCTCCACCTGGGGCTCCTGCTGCGGAACCAGACCCTGGACCGGGTGCTCCGGACGGTGGAGGCCCTCGGGCCCGACCTTTTGGTGGCCACGGGCGACCTGGTGGACGCCCAGATCGACCACCTGGACGATCTGAGCCGCTCGTGGGCCTCGTTCACCCCGCCCCTGGGCAAGCTCGCCGCGGTGGGCAACCACGAGGTGTACGCGGGGCTGGGCCAGAGCCTGGCGTTCCTGGAGAAGGGCGGCTTCCGGGTGCTTCGCAACGAGGCCGTGGCGGTGGGGTCCGACCTCGTCGTGGTGGGCGTGGACGACGAGCACGCCCCGGGTCCCCGACCCGACCCGGAGCGGCTGTTCGCCCGGATCCCCGCGGGAACGTTCGTGCTCCTCTTGAAGCACCGGCCCACGGTGGTTCCCGGTGCCGCGGGGCGGTTCGACCTTCAGCTCTCGGGCCACACCCACCTGGGCCAGATCTTTCCGTTCCGCCTGTTCACGAAACTGGCGTACCCTATGCAGCACGGCCTGTACGCCCTGCCGGAAGGAGGCCGCCTGTACGCGAGCCGGGGCACCGGCACCTGGGGGCCGCCCATGCGGGTGCTCGCGCCCCCCGAGGTGACCCTGATCGAGCTCGTGCCGGAAGAGCCGTATTGATCCGGCGACAAAACAGGCCCGTGCCCCCCCTTCCCCTTGGGGAGTGCGGGGTGGGGGTCTGGTGGAGCGCCGGGCGCGGCCCCTTAGCTCGCCGCGCCCTCCGAACGTCCGGATCGCCTCAGGATCCCAAGGGTTCCGCTATCGGGGCCTGGATCGACGCGCAAGCGGCGGCATGAGAAGGCGCGGCGATCGAATGCCGCACTCGCGCCCGGCCGGAGCCAGGCCCCCACCCCGCACCCTGGCAATGCGTTTGAAGGGCTTAGCAATAGGAGCCGCACCGTGGTCCCGGTCCGTGTGGAACCGTTCCGGAGCTTCGAGGTGAGCGTGCCGGCCGCCCTGGAGGCGGTGGGGGCGGCTGCGGTGCTGGCCCGGCAGGAGCTCGTGGTGATCAAGCCCAACCTGGTCACCGCGAGCCCGCCCCCCGTGACCCTGCCGGCCGAGGCGGCCGCGGCCCTGGTGGAGTTCGTGCGGAGGAACTCCCGGGCCCGGGTGGTCATCGCCGAGGGGTGCGGGGACGCCGGGCTCTCGACCCCAGAGGTGTTCGAGGCCCTGGGGTACCGGGGCCTCGCCCGGGAGTTCGGCGTGGAGCTCGTGGACCTCAACACCGCGCCCACGGTTCGGCTGGAGAACCCCTCGTTCCGGGTTTTCCCCGAGGCCTGGGCGCCCGAGCTCCTCACGCGGGCGTTCGTGGTCTCGGCCGCGGTGCTCAAGCGCCACAGCCTGGCCGAGGTGACCCTGTCGCTCAAGAACATGATGGGCGCGGCCCCGCCCGGGAGGTACGGGAACCCCGGCGGCTGGAAGAAGGGTCGGTTCCACGCCCGGATGCACCGGGCCGTGTTCGAGTGGGCGAGTCACCTCACGCCCGACCTGGCCCTGGTGGACGCGAGCGTGGGCCTGGCCGAGTTCCACCTGGGCGGCCCCGCGTGCGATCCGCCGGTGGGAAAGATCGTGGCCGGGTTCGACCCCGTGGCCGTGGACACGGCCGGCTGCCGGCTCCTGGGGCTGGACTGGCGAAGGGTCGAGCACCTGCGGCTCGCCCATGGGGTGCTGGGCCGGGCCGATCGGGAGGAGGAGGTTGCCCCGTGACGCGTGCCATCCTCATGTCCGAGCGGCAGAAGCTCCCGGGGCATTGCCGGCGGCGGAGCCATGGAGCCTGCTCTGGGATCCCGACCCGGTCCCCCCGGTTCGGGATCCTCGGCATTCGCTGCGGCCCTGTGGTATGTTAGCGGCTTTCCTTTTGTCGGGGTGATCGATGGTCGCAGAGTCCCAGGACCCTTGGGTGGAGGCGTTCCTGACCCACCTCCGGTACGAGCGCAACGCCTCGGACCACACGGTGCGCAGCTACGCCGGGGATCTCCGGCGGTTCGCCGAGTGGGCCCGGGCTCGGATCGAAGGTCGGGGGCCGCACCTGTGGCAGGCCGTGGAGCCGGGGGACATCCGAGCCTACCTGGCCTCGCTCCACGGCCGCAGGGCCCGCACCACCATCGGCCGGGCCCTGTCGTCGCTCCGGGCGTTCTACCGGTACCTGGTGCGCGAGGGGCACCTGGACGCGAACCCGGCCGCGTCGGTGGCCGCGCCCAAGCAGCCCCGGCGGCTTCCGGGGGTGCTGTCGGTGGACGAGGCGTTCGCCCTGGTGGACGCGGTGTCCGGCGAGGGAGTCCTGGCCCTGCGGGACCGGGCGATCCTGGAGACGCTCTACGGCACGGGCGTACGGGTGTCGGAGCTCGTGGGGCTGGACGGCCGGGACGTGCGCCTCGCCGCGGGGCTCGCCCGGATCCGGGGCAAGGGCCGGGTGGAGCGGGAGGTGCCCCTGACCGAGCCGTGCGTCCGGGCGCTGGAGGCGTACCTGGAGGCGCGGGCCCGGGCCGGTCGGCCCCTGGAGCCGGCCGGGCCCGTGTTCCTGAACGCCCGGGGAGGCCGACTGACGGACCGGAGCGTTCGGCGGATCATCGACAAGTGGATCGAGCGGGCGGCCCTGGCCCGGCGGGTGCACCCGCACCTGCTGCGTCACAGCTTCGCCACCCACCTGCTGGCGGGTGGGGCGGACCTGCGGGCCATCCAGGAGCTGCTGGGCCACCGCAGCCTGTCCACGACCCAGAAGTACACCCACGTGGGCATCGAGCGGTTGATGCGGATCTACGACGAGGCCCATCCCCGGGCACGCGGGGCGGGAACCAGGCGAAAGACGACAACGGACAACCAAACCTGACGTCCGGAAATCCCAACGTCCGCACGTCCGAACGGAAGACCCAGATGACCGATACGATCCGAGGCACCACCATCGTGTGCGTGCGCCGCGACGGCCGGGTGGCCATGGCCGGCGACGGCCAGGTCACCTTTGGCGCCACCGTGCTCAAGCGCACCGCCCGCAAGGTGCGAAAGCTCCGGGAGGGGAAGATCCTGGCGGGGTTCGCCGGCGCCACGGCCGACGCGTTCACCCTGCTGGAGCGGTTCGAGGGCAAGCTCGACGCCCACGGCGGCAGCCTGCACCGGGCCGCCGTGGAGCTGGCCAAGGACTGGCGCACCGACAAGTACCTGCGCCGCCTGGAGGCCATGCTGCTGGTGGCCGACCGGGAGGCGACCCTGCTCCTCTCGGGCACCGGCGACGTGGTGGAGCCGGAGGAGGGGGTGGTGGCCATCGGGTCGGGCGGGCCGTTCGCCCTGGCCGCGGGCCTGGCGCTGTACGAGCACACGGCCCTGGGCGCGGCCGAGATCGCCCGCGAGGCGCTGCGGGCGGCGGCCCGGATCTGCATCTACACCAACGAGTCCGTGGAGCTCGAAGAGCTGGGAGGATAGACCCCCATGGCCGTGTTCACCCCCAGGGAGGTGGTGTCGGAGCTCGACCGGTACATCGTGGGGCAGGACCGCGCCAAGAAGGCGGTGGCCATCGCCCTGCGCAACCGGTGGCGGCGGCGCCAGGTGCCGGACCCGCTCCGGGACGAGATCACCCCCAAGAACATCCTGATGATCGGCCCCACCGGCGTGGGCAAGACCGAGATCGCCCGGCGCCTGGCCCGACTGGCCGGGGCCCCGTTCGTGAAGGTGGAAGCCAGCAAGTTCACTGAGGTGGGGTACGTGGGCCGCGACGTGGAGAGCATGGTGCGCGACCTGGTGCGGGTGTCCGTGGCCATGGTGCAGGAGGAGGAGCAGGCCCGGGTGGCCGCCCGGGCCGAGGAGCTGGCCGAGGAGAAGATCCTCGACCTGCTGCTGCCGGGTCACACCGGCGACACGGCCACCCGGGACCGGCTGCGGCAGATGCTCCGGGCCGGGGCCCTGGACGACCGGGTGGTGGAGGTCGAGGTGGCGGCCCAGGGGCCGGCGCCGGCCATGGAGATCTTCACCGGCCAGGGCATGGAGGAGATGGGCATCCAGCTTCAGGACATGCTGGGCAACCTCTTCCCCAAGCGCCACAAGCGCAAGAGCATGAAGGTGCCCGAGGCCCGCGAGGTCCTGAAGGAGCAGGAGGCGGCCCGTTTGGTGGATCAGGAGCGGGTGACCGAGCTGGCCCTGGAGCGGGCCCAGAACGACGGCATCATCTTCATCGACGAGATCGACAAGATCGCGTCCCGGGAGGGGGGGCGGGGTCCGGACGTGTCACGGGAGGGGGTGCAGCGCGACATCCTGCCCATCGTGGAGGGAAGCACGGTCCACACCAAGTACGGGGTGGTCAAGACCGACCACATCCTGTTCATCGCGGCCGGCGCGTTCCACATGTCGAAGCCCTCGGACCTCATCCCGGAGCTCCAGGGCCGGTTCCCGATCCGGGTGGAGCTGGACGCACTGGGCCGGGACGACTTCGTCCGGATCCTGACCGAGCCCCAGAACGCCCTGACCCGGCAGTACCAGGCCCTGATGACCACGGAGGGGATCGAGCTCACGTTCACGCCCGACGCCATCGAGGAGATCGCCGAGATGGCCGCTCGGGTCAACGAGAAGACCGAGAACATCGGGGCCCGCCGGCTCCACACCATCATGGAGAAGGTGCTGGAGGAACTGAGCTTCACCGCCCCGGACCTGCCGGACCGGGAGGTGGTGGTGGACCGGGAGTACGTGCGCGACCGGCTCCGGGACATCGTGGCCGACACGGACGTGTCGCGGTACATCCTGTGAGTCGGGGGTCGGAATTCAGAGGACAGAAGACAGAGGACAGGGAATCCCGCGACCCCGACGGCGCCGGTGTCGGTCGGAGAACCTGCACCATTTCGAGGTTCGTGGGGCCAGCCGCCCAGCCAGGACGTGCCATGGAAGCCCCCATCGGCCCTGGGGGGCTCTACGGTTCAGGGACCAGGGATCAGAGGACAGAAGACAGCGACAAACCGCGCACTCGGGGCCCCTGTCCGCTGAACTCTGAACTCTGCCTACTGACACGGCCGCGCCCGGCGCTCCAGCAGGCCCCACGCCCCTCTAGCGCGTCTGTTTGGCCGCCGGAGCAATAGCTTCCCAGCCTTTTGACTTTCCAGCGGGCCGAAGGCCCCAGACCGGAGACCGATGACCGGAGACCGAAGTTATCGAGAAGAGCTGATCCAAAAGGCCCAGGTGCTCCACGAGGCCCTGCCGTACATCCGGGCCTTCTACGGCAAGGTGGTGGTGATCAAGTACGGCGGCCACGCCATGGTGGACGAGGCGCTCAAGGAGAGCTTCGCCCGGGACGTGGTGCTCCTGAAGTACATCGGGCTCAACCCGGTGGTGGTCCACGGCGGAGGGCCCCAGATCAACCGGGTGTTGGAGCGCATGCAGATCCAGAGCACCTTCGTGGACGGCATGCGGGTCACCGATGCCCCCACCATGGACGTGGTGGAGATGGTGCTGGGGGGCAAGGTCAACAAGGAGATCGTGAACCTGATCCAGCTCCACGGCGGCCGGGCCGTGGGCCTCACCGGGAAGGACGGGGGGCTGATCCGGGCAAAGAAGCTCTACATGGAGCGCCGCCGGGGCGACGACCTGCCCCCTGAGATCGTGGACATCGGTGCGGTGGGCGAGGTGGAGGCCATCAACCCCCGGGTGATCGAGACCCTCGACCGGGGCGGGTTCATCCCGGTCATCGCACCCGTGGGGGTGGGGGAGAACGGCGAGACCTTCAACATCAACGCCGACCTGGTGGCCGGCCGGATCGCCGGTGCCCTCAAGGCGGAAAAACTCGTGCTCCTGACCGACGTGGAGGGCATCCTGGATTCGGACGACCGGCTCATCTCCACGGTGCGGGCTCCTGAGGTGCCCGGGCTGATCGAGTCGGACGTGATCCGGGGCGGGATGATCCCCAAGGTCCGCTGCGCCCTGGATGCCCTGGAGGAGGGGGTGGGCAAGGTGCACATCGTGGACGGCCGGGCCCGCCACGCCGTGCTGCTGGAGATCTTCACCCGGGGCGGGGTGGGCACCGAGATTGTGAGGTGACGGATGGGAAACCAACAGATCATGGACCTGGCCGCAACCTGCCTCATGCCCACTTACGCCCGGTTCCCCGTGGCCCTGGTGCGGGGCCGGGGCATGCGGGTGTGGGACGCGGACGGCCGCCAGTACCTGGACTTCCTGGCCGGGATCGCGGTGTGCAACCTGGGCCACTGCCACCCCAACGTGGTGGCCGCGATCCGGGAGCAGGCCGGCACCCTGCTGCACGTGTCGAACCTGTACCACATCGAGCCCCAGGTGCGGCTGGCCAAGCTCCTGACCGAGGTCACCTTTGCCGACCGGGTGTTCTTTTGCAACAGCGGGGCCGAAGCCAACGAGGGCGCGATCAAGCTCGCCCGCAAGGTCCAGAAGGACCGGGGCGAGCCCGAACGCACCGAGATCGTGTCGGCCACCATGAGCTTCCACGGCCGGACCCTGGCCACCCTGACGGCCACGGGCCAGGACAAGGTGAAAGTGGGGTTCGACCCCCTGCCCCCGGGCTTCACCTGCGTGCCCTACGACGACGTCGAGGCCCTGGAGGAGGCGGTGGGGCCGGAAACGGCCGCTGTCATGCTCGAGCCGATTCAGGGCGAGGGGGGAGTGCGGGTGCCGTCGGAGGGATACCTGCGGCGGGTCCGGGAGCTGTGCGACGTGCGGGGGGCCCTGCTCGTCCTGGACGAGGTCCAGACCGGGGTGGGCCGCACGGGTACGTTCCTGGCCTGCGAGCACGACGGCGTGAAACCCGATATCTGCACCGTGGCCAAGGGCCTGGGCGGCGGAGTGCCCATCGGCGCGGTGCTCGCCACCGAGGCCGTGGCCCGGAGCTTCGGGCCGGGCACCCACGCCTCCACCTTCGGCGGCAACCCCCTGGTGTGCGCGGCCGCGCTCGCCACGGTGCGCACGATCCTCCAGGAGGGCATCCTGGAGCACACCCGGCGGACGGGAGCGTACCTGATGGAGCGCCTGTCCGAGCTGGCCCGGGGCCGGCCGGGCATCTCGGCCGTGCGGGGCCGCGGGCTCCTGATCGGCATCGAGCTGGCCGGGGACCGCAAGGCCAAGGACGTGGTGACCGCCATGATGGACCGGGGGTTCCTGGTGGGCTCGGCCGGGGAGCAGGTGGTCCGGCTCGCCCCGCCCCTCATCGTGGAGCCGGAGGAGATCGACGCCCTGCTCTCGGCCCTGGAAGAGGTGGTGTGAGGCGGTGTCCGGTCCACGGTCTTCGGTCTACGGTCGTCCGACCGAGAGCCCGATCGAAGCTATTTCGACGGGCGCTTCTGCAGTGAACACAGCGCTACCCATCGGGAATCCAAAAGGTTTTAGGCTTTCCAGCTTTCCGGCTTTCTAGCCTTCCAGCCGCAAGGTATCCGCCATGCCCAAGCACTTCTTGAAGCTCACGGACTTCGGCCGAGACGAGCTCCTCGGCATCCTGGAGCTGGCCCGGGATCTCAAGGCCCGCCAGGCCCGGAGTGAACCCCACCGCCTGCTGGAGGGCAAGACCCTGGCCATGCTGTTCGAGAAATCGAGCACCCGGACCCGGGTCTCGTTCGAGGTGGGCATGTTCCAACTGGGCGGCCACGCCCTCTTTCTCTCGCCCCGCGACACCCAGATCGGCCGGGGTGAGCCCGTGCGCGACACGGCCCGGGTGCTGTCGCGGTACGTGGACGCGATCATGGTGCGCACTTACGGCCAGGACGTGCTTGAAGAGCTGGCGCGCTGGTCGTCGGTACCGGTGATCAACGGGCTCACGGACCTCGTGCACCCCTGCCAGGTCATGGCCGACCTCCTGACCGTGCTGGAGCGGAGGGAAAGCCTGGAAGGGCTCCGGGTCGCCTGGATCGGCGACGGGAACAACATGGCCCACTCGTGGATCCACGCGGCCCGGGTGCTGGGGTTCGGCCTACGGCTGGCCTGCCCCGAGGGGTACGAGCCCGACAGGGCGATTCTGGACGCGGCCCGGAACGCCGGAACCGACGTGGAGGTGGGCCGCGAGCCCGAGTGGGCCGCGCGGGGCGCCCACGTGGTCACCACGGACGTGTGGGCCTCGATGGGCCAGGAGGAGGAGCAGGAGGCCCGGCGCCGCGCGTTCGCGGGGTACACCGTGGACGCCCGGATCATGGCCGCGGCCGACCCCTCGGCCGTGTTCCTCCACTGCCTGCCCGCCCACCGGGGCGAGGAGGTGACCGACGAGGTCCTGGAAGGCCCCCGGTCCGCCGTGTGGGACGAGGCCGAGAACCGCCTGCACGTGCAAAAGGCGATTCTGGTGCATCTGGTGCGGGGGGAAAACTGATCCCGAAAGGGAGGTACGGATACCGCGGGGGAAAAAATCGACGAACGACCTGCGACGAACCACCTCCGACCTCCCGGCTTTCCAGCATTCTAGCGCCTTCAAGGGAGTGAACAACCATGGCAAAGGGCAGCGTGAAGAAGGTGGTTCTGGCGTACTCCGGAGGCCTCGACACCTCGGTGATCCTGAGGTGGCTCGTGGAGACCTACGGGTGCGAGGTGATCGCGTTCTCGGCCGACCTGGGCCAGGCCGAGGAGCTCGAGGGGCTCGACGAGAAGGCCCGGCGCACCGGCGCGTCCAAGGTGTACATCGAGGATCTGCGGGAGGAGTTCGTCCGGGACTTCGTGTTCCCCATGTTCCGGGCCGCGGCCGTGTACGAGGGCTCGTACCTCCTGGGTACCTCGATCGCCCGGCCCCTGATCGCCAAGCGCATGGTGGAGATCGCCGAGGCCGAGGGCGCCGACGCCGTGGCCCACGGCGCCACGGGCAAGGGCAACGACCAGGTCCGGTTCGAGCTCACGGCCTACGCCCTCAACCCTGACATCCGGGTGATCGCCCCGTGGCGCGAGTGGGACCTGAACTCCCGGGAGAGGCTCATCGACTACGCCGAGCGCCACGGCATCCCCGTGCCGGTCACCAAGGCCAAGCCCTACTCCAGCGACCGGAACCTGCTGCACATCTCGTTCGAGGGCGGCATCCTCGAGGACCCCTGGCGCGAGCCGGATGAGGACATGTTCGTGCTGTCGGTGAGCCCGGAGAAGGCCCCGGACGAGCCCGAGTACGTGGAGGTGGAGTTCGAGGCCGGGGATCCCGTGGTCGTGAACGGGGAACGGCTGTCGCCGGCGGCGCTCCTCCAGCGCCTGAACGAGATCGCAGGCCGCCACGGCGTGGGCCGGGTGGACATCGTGGAGAACCGGTTCGTGGGCATGAAGAGCCGGGGGGTATACGAGACCCCCGGCGGCACCATCTGGCGGGCGGCCCACCGGGCCGTGGAGAGCCTGACCCTGGACCGGGAGGTGATGCACCTGCGGGACTCGCTGGTGCCCAAGTACGCCGAGCTCGTGTACAACGGGTTCTGGTACGCGCCCGAGCGGGAGACCCTGCAGGCGTTCATGGACGAGGCCCAGAGGAACGTCACCGGCACCGCCCGGCTGAAGCTCTACAAGGGCAACTGCACCGTGGTGGGGCGCAAGAGCCCCCACAGCCTCTACGACCCCGAGACGGCCACCTTCGAGGAGGACACGGTGTACGACCAGGCCGACGCCACCGGCTTCATCAAGCTCAACGCCCTGCGGCTCCGCACCCTGAAACGGCTCGTAGGGTAAGGGCTACGCGATAAACGATGGCGGGTGAACGGCTGCGGGTCCCTGTAGCCGTTCACCCGCTTCAGAGTCCCCCCTTGCCGTCAGCGTCAGGGCTTGCCAGGTGCTCGGCACCGATTGGTTTGCCCGGCGTTGTGTGGCAGCCACCCAGACTTCACGAGCCAGTCCCAAGCGACCCGGATGTGGTCGGGCCGGAACATTCGCCGCTTCCTATCGTTCCAGGCCCCCATGCCCCGAACCGCCTCCTCCGTCGTCCTCGCCGGCGGGTCCGCCTGCGTAGCCAGCCAGTGCACGCTCGAAAGCAGCTCCATCCCATAGGGCGTCTCGAAGCCGGCGATCAGTTCCCCCACGCGTTCCAGTCGCTCGTGCACGGCCGGATGCGTTTCCAGAAACCGGTCCGCCTCTTCCACGGCCCCCGGCAGCAGCTCGATCTCCACGTCGGGGCGTTGGCTGTCTCCGTATCCCCGGATGAAGTGCCCTTCCAGGAGTTCGAGCACCTTGTTCAGGTTGGGGGCGTACGGCCCGTAGTGACCGGCGGCGTACCGGAGACGCAGGGGTTCGCCGGCAACCTGCAAGAAGTACGCAAGCTTCTGGATCTCGAGCAGCGTCAGCCGATAGTCGAGCTGGAGGTACTGCGCCATCAGCTTGATGAACAGCGCCCGGGCCACCGTCATTTTGGGGCGCGGGGTCCCCACCGGCATCTCCCTGGCATCGGGCGCGCCGGTCGGCTCGAACAGCTGCACCTCCACCTCGGGCAGCTCGGCGAAAGCGGCCTCGATCATCGGGCGGACCCGGTTCCAGTCGAGCCCACCCAAGCCGCAGCCGAGGGGGGGGAGGGCCAGGGACCGGATGTTCCGGCGCTTGACCTCTTCCACCAGGGCGGCGAGCCCAGACTCGATGTACTCGTACCGCGACTTCCCGCGCCAATGGCGCTTTGTTGGGAAGTTGATGATGTACTTCGGACCAAACATGTCGCCGGTCTCGAAGACGAACATCCGCCCCGGCTCCACCTCCCCGGCCCGACACGCCTTCTCGTAGGCCGCGAAGTTGTCGGGAAACGCCTTCTTGAACTGCAAGGCGATGCCCTTGCCCATGTGGCCTACGCAGTTGACCGTATTGACCAGGGCCTCGACCTTCGCCTTCAAGAGGTTCCCGCGTCTCAGCCTGACCATCTCACCACCTCCGCCGGGAACCTAATAGTACCACTCCCGTCTCACCTTCACAGGCCTCAACATGTCCTGCCCGTACCGCGCGAGCACCCCCTCCACCTGCCTCTTCGTCCGGCTGCTGACCACGCCGATCTCCCGGATGAGCGCCCACGGGCAATGGCGGTAGACCAGGAACTCCGCTTGCTTGCGCCGCTTGCGGTCCATGTCGTCGATCGTGTCCGCCCAGTACCTTGCATATACCGTCTCCCAATCCACCCGATCGAGGTCGGCAAGCTTGCTGTACCAACTTGTGAACCTGGCAATCCCGTGGCCGTCCGAGAACACGAAATCCAGCCCTGCGGCCGCGACCGCCTGAACCGTCGATACCAGGTAGATCAGGGGCTCCTGGCCTTCGGTGTACCCGGGCACACCGCCGCGGTTGAGTTTGTAGAGCATGGGGCTGCGGGGGCCCAGATAGAACGCGACATAGTCGTGTACCGTGCCGCCGGGGCCGCACTCGATGACCCACACCCGTCGCTCGGCCTGGATCTCAACGTCGTGAATCGTCCGGTACCCTAGCCCGTCGTTCGGCGTGTGGTGCGGTGCGTGGAGCCCGCCCCGACGCAACAAGGTCCCCAGGTTGTCCACATGGGTGAGTCGGTAGATCTGGGTTGGGACGGGTACGGGCATCAGGCCGCTGCCTCGCTCTCTTCAATCCGCCAGAGTATTTTCGGGCATCCGGACACGGCCCGGTTACGAATCTGCTCCTCCATGCCAGGCGTGGCAACATGGTTTTCGTCTCGCTAGCCGGGCGGCCCCGTGCATCCTTAGGGTGTTCTACTATCGGGGAACCCCAGGTTCAAGCATAGGGCGGAGGGCTTCCACCCACGTTGAGAACCGCCCCGTCCCGGCGCCGTCGGATTGACGCCGGAGAGGGGAACTGGGTATGTTCCGGCGGCCTGCGTCAATCCATCCGGGAGCAGTCGAAATGGCCGAAAAACCCTGGGGCGGACGGTTTCGCGAAGAGACCCTGAGGATCGTGGAGCGGTTCACCGCGTCGATCGGGTTCGACCGGCGGATGTACCGCCAGGACATCCGGGGCTCCATCGCCCACGCCCGCATGCTGGCCTCGGTGGGCATCCTCACCGAGGAGGAGGCCGACACCCTGGTCCGGGGCCTGGAGCAGGTGCTCGCCGAGATCGAGCGGAGCGAGCTGGAGCTCACCGAGAGCCTCGAGGACATCCACATGAACGTGGAGCACCGGCTCACCCAGATCGTAGGGCCGGTGGGCGGCAAGCTCCACACGGCCCGGAGCCGGAACGACCAGGTGGCCCTGGACCTGCGGCTGTACTTGGCGGACGAGGTGCCCGAGATCCTGGACCTGCTCCGGGGCCTGGGCGAGGTGCTGCTGGAGCGGGCCGAGGCCGAGGCCGACCTGCTCGTGCCCGGCTACACCCACCTCCAGCGGGCCCAGCCCGTGACCTTCGGCCATCACTGGCTCGCCTACTTCGAGATGTTCCTCCGGGACATGGAGCGGTACCGGGACGCCCTCGGGCGGATCCGGCGCTCGCCCCTGGGCGCCGGCGCGCTCGCCGGGTCGCCCTACCCCCTGGACCGGGGGCGGGTGGCCCGGGACCTGGGACTCGACGAGGTGTGCCGGAACAGCCTCGACGCCGTGTCCGACCGGGACTTCGCCCTGGAGTTCCTGTTCGCCGGCTCGGTGGTGATGATGCACTTGTCCCGGCTGTCGGAGGAGCTGGTGCTGTGGTCGAGCCAGGAGTTCGGGTTCATCGAGCTCTCCGACGGGTTCTGCACCGGCTCGTCCATCATGCCCCAGAAGAAGAACCCCGACGTGCCCGAGCTCCTGCGGGGCAAGACCGGCCGGGCCTACGGCAACCTGATCTCGCTCCTGACAACGCTCAAGGCCCTTCCGCTCGCCTACAACAAGGACATGCAGGAGGACAAGGAGCCGGTGTTCGACACCCTCGACACGGTGAAGGGGAGCCTCGCGATCACCGTGGAGATGCTCCGGAACCTCAAGGTGCGGCCCGACCGGGCCCGGGCCGCGCTCAAGGCCGGGTTCCTGCTGGCCACCGAGCTGGCGGACTACCTGGCGGCCAAGGGCGTGCCGTTCCGCCAGGCCCACGAGGCGGCCGGCCGGCTGGTGGCCCTGGCCGAGGCCCGGGGCTGCGGGCTCGAGGACCTGGACCTGGAGACCCTGCGGTCGGTGTCGCCGCTGTTCGAGAAGGACGTGTTCCAGGCGCTCGACCCCGAGGCGAGCGTGGCCCGACGCACGGTGCTGGGCGGCCCGGCGCCCGACAACGTGCGGCGCGAGGCCCGGCTGGGTTGGGAGCGGCTCGATGCGATCTGGCCCCGGCGGGACTGACCTTGCACAACCCGCCCCTTGGACCCTGCCATCAGCCTGGCGGGCGAATGGGTCCACCGACGCGCGCCTCCCTATTATTCCGGCGGGTAAGCAGGCGTTATCGCCCCCTGACCGGGGAGCGAGGGGCTTGGTGGAGCGCCGGGCGTGGCTCCGACAGCCGCTGCCCCCGGCACTCAGCCGATACCCGCTCCGCCGGTGACCCGAAATGCATTGCCAACGTTCGCGTTCCTGGCGTTCGTGGGGCACTCGGGCTGAGTGCCGGGGGCAGCGTGAGTCGGATGCTCCACTCACGCACGGCCGGAACCAAGCCCCTCGCCCTGGTCGCCGATGAGTGCACCTATTTTGTCGCCGGGTTAACAGCGCCGCGCAGCACCTTTGGCGATCGGATCTCGAAAGGCCTCGGATTTCATCGAGTTGCCATGAAACCGCTCTCCTGTCTCGTGCCTGCGCGGCGAATCTCGACGCCCGGCTTTGCGCCCGGCCGGAGGTAGGTCCCTTGTCCCGCCCTCCGAGGCACCGTGCCTACTTTGCCGCCGGGTTGATGATTGTGGGACTGATCATCGTCGCCGCCATCCTGGGCTGCGGCCGCCGGGGCGAGCCGGTGCCGTCGAGCCGCAGGCTGCCGGCCGCGCCCGCCGGGGTGCGCCTGTCGGCGCCCGCCGGGGTGCTCCGGGTCTCCTGGGACCGGCCCCGCCGCGACGCGGCCGGCCGGCCCCTTTCGGGCGTGGGCGGGTATCTGGTGCTCCGGGTTGCCTGGCCGCCGGGCCAGGACGCCTGTACCGGCTGCCCCGAGGACGCCAGGGTCGTGGCCCGGGTCGACCCGTTGGCCCGGAAGACCCGGGGGCTGCCGGCCGAGGCCTGGGAGGACCCGGACACCCGGGCCGGGTGGACCTACCGGTACCGGGTGCGAGCCCTGGACCCCGAGGGCCGGCCCGGCGCGGTGTCCGGCCCGGCCGACATCACCTGGGTTCCGCTGCCCCCCCCCGCCGCGGAGGCCCGGCCCGGGGACGGACGGGTGCTCGTGCGGCTCACGCCCGCCCCCTGGCCCGAGGGGGTCGAGCCCCTGGAGCTCAGGGTGTACGCCTGGGCCGGCCGCCTCCTGGCCCGGGCGCCGGCCTCCGAGGCCGGGGTGACGGTGGAGGGGCTGGAGAACGGAACCGCATACCCGGCCGAGGCCCGAGTGGCCGGCCGCACGGCCGAGGGGTGGGAGGTGGAGAGCCCGGGCACGCCGGTGACCCTGGCCCCGGTGGACACAACCCCGCCGGTGGTCCCGGCCACGGTGACCGCGTTCGCCGAGGACCGGGGGGTGCTCCTGGCGTGGGTGCCGGAGGGACCCGAGCCCTACGCCCGGGTGCGGGTGTTTCGCCGGGCACCGGGGGAGGATCCCCGGCAGATCGCCGAGCTCTCGGGAGGCCGGCTGCGGTTCCGGGACGGCTCGGCCGTGCCGGGAACCCTTTACACCTATTGGATCGTGGTGGAAGATGCGGCGGGCAACCGGAGCCTCCCCTCCCGGGAGGTCGTCGTGCGGGTGAGGGAGCCATGAAGACCGCCATCATCGGCGCCGGGGCCATGGGCTGCCTGTTCGGGGCGCACCTGGCCCGGGCCGGCGTGGACGTGACCCTGATCGACATCGACGCGGACGAGGTGGCGACCCTCCGCGCCCGGGGGGTACGGCTGCACCAGGACGGAACGGTCTCCGACGTGGCCGTGGCCGCCCACACCGACCCTGCCGAGGCCGGCCCGGCCGACCTGGTGATCGTGTTCGTGAAGGCCCACCAGACCCGGTCGGTGCTGCCGGGGCTGCCCCCCCTGCTGACCCCGAAGACCCGGGTGCTGACCCTCCAGAACGGCCTGGGAGCGGCCGACGTGCTCGCCGAGGCCGTGCCCCCGGACCGGCTCCTGGTGGGGGTCACGGCCCAGGGCGCCACCCAGCTGGGCCGCGGCGAGGTCCGCCACGGCGGCCGGGGGGAGACGATTCTCGGCCCCTACCGGCCGGGCCCGGACCGGTTCGCCCGGCGGGCGGCCGCCGTTCTCACGGGCGCCGGGCTGCCTGCACGGGCCGTGGCCGATCCCTGGCCCCCGGTGTGGAAGAAGCTTGCCGTGAACTGCGCCATCAACCCGGTCACGGCGCTCACCGGCATCCGGAACGGCCCGGTGGCCGCGTGGGAGCCCGCCCGGGAGCTCGCGGCCGCTGCGGCCCGGGAGGCCGCGGCCGTGGCCCGGGCCGAGGGGGTGGACCTGGGCGACCCGGAGGGCCTGGTGGGGTTCGTGGCTGCCGTGGCCCGGGCCACGGCCGAGAACCGATCCAGCATGGGCCAGGACGTGGACCGCCGGGCCCCCACCGAGATCGAGTTCATCTGCGGGGCCGTGGTCCGCCGGGGCGAGGCCCGGGGGGTGCCCACCCCGGTGAACCGGACCTTTTGGCGGTTGATCCGGACCCTGGAACTCGGCTACCGTACCGCCGCCCCGATTCCGGAGGACGCCCATGGCCAAGATCACAATCCCTGAGATCCGCGACCGCAAACGCCGGGGACCGCCCCTGGTGATGATCACGGCCTACGACTACCCCACGGCGCGCATCGTGGACCAGGCCGGCGTGGATCTGGTCCTGGTGGGCGACAGCCTGGGCATGGTGTGCCTGGGCTACCCCGACACCGTGCCGGTGACCTTGGAGGAGATGATCCACCACACCGCGGCCGTGGCCCGGGGGGCCGAGCGGGCCCTGGTGGTGGGTGACCTGCCGTTCCTGACCTACCAGGTGAGCCCGCAGCAGGCCGTGGAGAGCGCCGGCCGGCTGGTCAAGGAGGCCCGGGCCGACTGCGTGAAGCTGGAGGGGGGCCGGACCCAGGCCGACAAGATCAAGGCCATCGTCACGGCCGGCATCCCGGTCATGGCCCACATCGGGCTCACCCCCCAGACCGCCACCCAGCTCGGAGGCTTCAAGGTCCAGGGCCGGGACGCCGAGGCGGCCCGGGCCCTCATGGAGGACGCCAAGGCGGTGGAGGCGGCAGGGGCGTTCGCGGTGGTGCTGGAGTGCGTGCCCACCAAGCTGGCCACCCGCATCTCCCAGGGCCTCTCGATTCCCACCATCGGCATCGGCGCGGGCCCGCGGTGCGACGGCCAGGTGCTGGTGCTCCACGACCTGGTCGGCCTGTTCGACCGGTTCGTGCCGAAGTTCGTCAAACGCTACGCCGAGCTGGGGGCCGAGATGCGCCGGGCGGTCGAGACCTACTGCACCGAGGTGCGCGAAGGCGCGTTCCCGGGGCCGGAGCACGGCTTCGGGGAGGAGTCGTAAAGGGGTTCCTTTTCTCACGAGGAGGTGTGTGCCATGCGCAAGACGTTGTTGGGAACCGTTGCGATCGTATCGCTCCTGCTGACGGGGCTGGCGTTCGCCCAGAACATCGAGGTGTTCTCCATGGGCGAGCCGGTGACCGTGGGCGAGCTGGTCTACCGGGTGAACAAGGCCTGGTGGGAGAAAACCCCGGACGGCTCGGACCAGTACCTGGGCGTGGCCGTGACCGTCACCAACAAGGGGTCCGAGCGGGTCCAGCTTCCGCCGTTCCAGCTCATCGACGCCAACGGCCGGCCCCACGAGGTGAACTTCTCCAAGATCGTGTGGCCGAAGATGGCCCTGAACGCGGGCGAGACCCTGAGCGGCAAGCTCTACTTCCACCTGCCCGAGGGCGAGGGGTTCCGGATGGTGGTCTCGGGCGGCTACGACGAGGGCGAGTTCGCTTACGTGGAGATCAATGAGGTGAACTGATACCACGTTGCAATCCGCCGGATACGTACCGACGGCCCCGAAGGCCCTACCATGGACGCGACCTGGTAGGAGCCCCGGATAAGTGCAAACCCAAGCGGGGACGCGACGAATCGTGCCCCCGCTCTTGGTCCGGGCGGAGGTCATGAGCACCGGACTGGAGGTCCCATCACGCCCTTGCGGGGCCAGGGGACCTCTCGGGGGCCCGGTGGAGAAGCGGCTTCCACGCCCCGACCCGGGCAGGGGTCCGGAGGGCCTTTTGGAGCAGGGTAGGGGGTACGAACGGCCTCCTGGATCAGGCCTCGGGTAGAAAGACCCGGAAGATCGTTCCCCGGCCGGGCGCGCTCTCCACCTGGACCTCGCCGCCGTGCTGTCTCACGATGCCGTAGGCAGCCGCCAGCCCGAGACCCGTTCCCTTGCCCACCTCCTTGGTGGTGAAGAACGGATCGAAAATCCGGTCCAGGTCGCTGGGCACAATACCCGTACCCTCATCAGAGACCTCCAGGACCGCCCACCGCCTTTCGGAGCGAGCATCGCCGGCCGGGCCGGCCTCGGCCGAGCCCGTGGCGATCGTCAGCGTGCCCCCGTGGGGCATGGCGTCCCGGGCGTTGGCAGCCAGGCTCACGAGCACCTGGCGAAGCTGCTCCGGGTCGGCCCGCACCGGGGGCAGGCCAGGGCGGACCTTGACCTGGAGCCGGACCTTCTCCCCGAGGCTGTTTCGCAGGAGCGCTGCCGTGTCCTCCACGAGGCGGTTCACGTCGAGCCGGCGCTTTACCAGGACCTGGCGCTGGCTGAAGGCGAGGATCCGCCGGGTCAGGGCGCCGCCTCGCTCGGCAGCCTCAACGATGGTCCGGAGCCGCGGGGTCACGGGGTGGTCGGGCTCGAGGCGACGGAGCCCCATCTCCGCAGCGGCCAGAACCGCGGCCAGGAGGTTGTTGAACTCGTGGGCAACGCCGGCCGCGAGCTGGCCCACCGCCTCGAGCCGCTGTGCCCGCAGGAGCTGCTCCTGCAGGGCCCGGTTCCGCTCCTCGGCCCGGCGGTGAGCCTCAATCTCCCGCTCCAGCTCCAGGTTGGCGTCCTCCAGGCGACGGTGGGACTCCTCCAGGTGGTCGAGCATGCGGCCCAAGGCCTCCGCCACCCGGGCCACCTCCCCCGTGCCCCTCACCACGGGCCGATGGCCCCACTCTCCCCGGGCCACGGCCTCGGCCACCTCGGTCAGGCCTTCTAAAGGCCTCATCACCCGGGCGACGAAGAAAATGGCCAGGAGCCCCGCGCCGAGGACCACGATCCCGGCCAGGCCCACGGTTTGAGAGGTCAGCGTCTGCGCCGCCACTTCCACGGGGCCGGCGTCGAGCCCCACGTGCACCACGGCGAGCCCGTCGAGCACCGGCGCGGCCGCATGGAGCACCGGGCCCTCAGGCGTCATCAGCCTGAGGATGCCCTCGGTAGGAGCTGCCGATCGAAGGCCCTCCGGGACCCCCCGCTCGAAGGTGTGGGCCAGCACCCGGCCGTCCTGCTCCAGGTAAACATACCGGACGCCCGGCTCCTTCTCCTTGGCCTCCGCCAGGACCATGCCCAGCTGGAACCGGTTCTCGGTCAACACCGGGTCGGCCACCTCACGGGCAAGATGGCGGGCCACAACCAGGGCTCGCAGCTCCAACTCCCGCTCGAACGCCCTGCGCACCGATAGGGCAGAGAGCCCCACCCAGGCCACCCCCACGACCGCCACAAGGCCCACGGCCGCTAACTCCAGGCGGTGCCGGAGCCTCACCGGCCCGCCTCCTGCCGGGCCTCGAGCCAGGCCCGCATGGCTCGGATGCTGTCGTAGGCTCGATCGTCGCCGGTTACGAACCGGTCCACGCCCATCCCAGCCAGGATCCGGCGGCCCTCAGGATCCTCGTGGGCACCGAGCAGGGCGTCACGTACCCGGCGGACGAGC
Source organism: bacterium (assembly GCA_027021615.1). Classification (GTDB taxonomy): domain Bacteria; phylum Desulfobacterota; class Deferrisomatia; order Deferrisomatales; family Deferrisomataceae; genus Deferrisoma. Next base: position 83,147 of record JALUTY010000087.1, read on the forward strand.
TCTGGATCGGCCCCCCGTCGAACCACCACCGGCGGAATGCCATAAGAGGGCGACCGCCAGATCACCCGGCACCGGGCCGCCGTCTCGGGCTCCCGCCGGGCGAGGTAGTGCCAGATCAGGCTATCCACGGCCGCTCCGTCCACCAGCCCTCGGGCCACAGCACGGATCGAGGCGTCGTGGGCGTGGGTGTACACCACCTCGCCGAAGAACGACTCCGGCGTCTCCCCGCGCTGGGCCAGCTCGTACGTGGGGACCAGACACCCGGTGTTCGAGAGCGGATCCGTGAAGGCGAACCGTTTGCCCCGCAGATCCTCCAGGGTCTTCGCGGCGCTGTCCTTGGGAACCACAACATAGGAGTGGTAGACCGTCTTTCCGTCCACCATGGGAACCACGAGGATCTCCACCCCGAACTCGTCGTGGGCCTCCACGTAAGGACGACCACACACGAAGGCTATGTCGACCTGACCGGTTCTCAGGAGCTCATTGGTCTCGGCGTAGGTGCCCCGGTCCACGAGCTCCACGTGTCGCCCTACCCGGTCGGCCAAGTAGTCGGCGAGGCGCCGATAATAGGCGTACCCCTCCCTCGGGGTAATCACGGAACCCAAGGCGATCCGGACCGCAGACCCCGGAGTGGGAGGAGGGGACGGACCGGGCCTTACCGCCGGCTGGACCGAAAGGTCCACGAACGGCTCATCGCCCCCGGAGCAGGCGACGAGGGCCACCGACAGAAAAAGAAAACCGTAGGCGGCCCGCAACGCGCTAGGGAACATCATCACCCCCTTCTGAGGGTTGCGAGCAGGTCTCGGCGGGGCCCGTCCTCTAAACGGATGACCCCAGGGGCTCTCGACCCATCAGGCCCCAACCGACCGGTCGGCCGCCCGCGCCGCCTCTGCCAGGGCCTCCCGCAGCCCTGGCGTGGGCACGAACGCGCACCCCTCGGCTGGGCTCACCCGCCAGCCCCTGCGCTCCCGCACGATCTCGATCCAAAGCTGCTGGTCCAGGTTCGGCTCCACCACCACCACCCGCACCATGGCCCGCTGCCGCGCGGGGTCGTACATCACCTCCTTGAACGCCACCGTGGTCTCGCCTCGCACGGTCCGGGGCTCGAACCGTCCCGGGTCGAACCCCCTCACCGGATACCGGATCACCTCCACCTCCTCGGGCACCGGCACCCCGGGGTGCCGCACCTTGACCAGCCGGATCTCGTGGAAACGCTCCTGGCCGCCCTCGACCCACTTCTCCTCGAACCGGGTCTCGAGCCCCGGCCGGATCTCCCGGCGCTCGGCCCGCAGGGGCCCGCCCCGGGCCTGCTCGCAGATCCAGTCCGCGTAGGGCCCGTGGTCCGTAACCAGGACCGCCTCGCCCCCGTCCCGCAGCCGGGACGCGACCAGCTCCTGGAACGCCCTTCCGAACAGCCTGCGGCCCTCGTGCCGGTCTTTGGGCCAGGGGTCCATGAACAGGGCCACCACCCGGTCCACCGACCGCGTCGGGGCCACCCGGTGGAACACGAACCGGGCGTCGGCCAACGTGCCCCGAACGTTCCGGCACCCCGCGCGGCCCGCGCGCTCCAACGCTCGGGCCAGCCGGCCCCACTGGAGCTCCAGGCCCAGGTAGTTCCGGTCCGGATGGGCGGCCGCCTCCCGGACCAGGCGCTCCCCCGTGCCCGGACCGATCTCGATCTCCACCGGGCCGACTCGACCGAACAGGTCCGACCAGGCCTGGGGACGGTCCAACCGCCACCACGGCACGAAGCCCTGGGGCACCGGAAAGAACGTGCGACGGCTGCCCCCCACCTACCCCGCCCCTTTCAGGTCCTGGAGCACCCGCTCGGCGTGGCCCCTGGCCCTCACCTTGGGGTACACCCGCTCCACCCGGCCGTCGGGGCCCACCACCAGGGTGGTCCGCAGCACCCCCATCGTGGTCTTGCCGCAGGCCTTCTTCTCCCCCCACGCCCCGCAGGCCTCGTGGAACGAGTGGTCCGGATCGGAGAGCAGGGGGAAGGTGAGACCGTGCCTCTCGCGAAACCGAGCGTGGCTCTTGAGAGTGTCCCGGGAGATCCCAATCACCCGGGCCCCCAGCTTCTCGAACTCTCCGAGGCGTTCCTGGAACTCCAGGGTCTCGGCCGTTCACCCGGAGGTGTTGTCTTTGGGGTAGAAGAACAGGACCGCCTGGCTCCCCCGCAGGCTCTCCAAGTTCAGGGGCTCGCCTGTGTCGCTCTCAAGGGAGAACGGGGGCAGGGGATCGCCGGGCCGAAGCATCTCTCGACTCCTTTGGAACGGGTCGCGAAGGGGTGCGTTAGGATACCGCAAGCGTCCTCTTCGCCCAAAACGCTTGTGGCGCCGGGGGTGGCCGTGGTAGAGGATGCGACGCTCGCCTCCTCAGACTTTGGTACAGGATCGCGAATGCGCAGTTACGAAACCCGCTACCGAGACCTCACCCCCTGCTCCGCCGGACTCGACCGCCGGGCCCGGGGCCTGATGCCCGGCGGTATCAGCCACAACCTGCGAAGGTTCGATCCCTATCCCCTTTACGCGGACCGGGCCAGGGGAGCGCGGGTGTTCGATGCAGACGGCAACGCCTACCTGGACCTGTGGATGGGCCACTACGCCCTCGTGCTCGGACACGCCTTCGCGCCCGTGCGCCGGGCCGTCGAGGAGGCGCTTGCAGGCGGATGGCACTTCGGCATGCCGGTGGAGGCCGAGGTGGAGCTGGCCGAGCGGCTGCGGGCCGCCGTGCCCGCCATGGAGAGGATGCGGTTCTGCACCAGCGGCACCGAGGCCACCATGTACGCGGTGCGCCTGGCCCGGGGGTTCACCCGGAAGCCCTGGGTGCTCAAGGCGGCCGGGGGGTGGCACGGCGCCAGCACCGACCTGTCGTTCGCCGTGAAGCCGCCGTTCCGGGGCGCCGAGGGCCCGGGCCTGCTGCCGCCCCGGGAGCAGGGGGTGGACCTGATCGCGTTCAACGACGTGGAGGCCACCGAGCGGGTCGTGGAGGCCCACCGGGGAGGGATCGCCGGCATCATCGTGGAGCCCATGCTGGGCTCGGGCGGGTTCCTGCCGGCCGACCCGGCTTACCTGCGATACCTGCGGGAGGTGTGCGACCGCGAAGGGGCGGTGCTCATCTTCGACGAGATCATCACCGGGTTCCGGTTCCGATACGGAACCCTGGCCGACGCCTACGGGGTCCGACCCGATCTGAGCACCCTGGGTAAGATCGTGGGCGGGGGGTTCCCCCTGGGCGTGTACGGAGGCCGACGCGAGGTCATGGACGCGGCCGACCCCCTCCAGGCCAAGGCCCCGGACCGGCCGGTGCTGGTGGGCGGGGGCACCTTCAGCTGCCACCCCGTGACCCTGGCCGCGGCCCTGGCCACCCTCGAGGCCCTGGAGGCGTCCCGAGCCGAGCTGTACCCGGCCCTGGAGGCCCGGGGCGAACGCCTGCGCAGAGGGGTCGAGGAGCGGCTCGCGGCGGCCGGGGTGCCGGCCGCCTGCACCGGCCGGGGGAGCCTGTTCATGACCCATCTGCTGCGGGGCGGCGACCGGAACCTGCGCACGCCGGCCGACCTGGCGGCCAAGACTTTCTCGGCCGCCAAAGACCGGGAGCTTCGGCTCGCGCTCCTCGCCCACGGGGTGTTCGCCGTGCACGGCGGGGGGGCGCTCTCGGCCGCCCACGGCGAGCCCGAACTCCAAGCCCTGCTCGAAGCCTATGCCCACGCGGCCGAGGACCTGGCCCGGGAGGGGTTCGAGCCCGCATGAGGCGCGCCAGCGCGTGCCTTCTCACCCCCCAGTTCTCCGCTCCACCCGCCGGAACCCGCCGGCCTCCAGCACCTGGATCCCGGGCTCCAGCGCCGCGTCCAGCAGAAGGTTCAGGCCCAGGTTGTCCGAGGCGATGTGGCCGGCCAGCACCACGTTGAGGTGGTGCTTCTTGGCCTCCTCCACGTGCTCCTTGGAGAGGTGCATGCCCACGACGGTGGACACCTCGGTGGCCTGGGCGAACTTCTGGTACATCTCTTTGGCGCCCTCGGTGCCGCCGGTCATGTCCACGAAAATCTTGCCGGCCCGCGCCTTCTTGTCGCCGGCCACGATCACCGGGCCGGCCTGACCCCGGCGGGCCTCCTGGTACTCGGGGATGGCGTGGAGCAGGTCGAGCACGTCGCCCAGGGTGCGGGGCTGCTCCCGGTCGAACAGCCGGGTCAGGAACGTGGCCACGCAGTTGTCGGCCGGGGTGTGCACGCACACCAGGGGCACGTCCAGGAGCCGGGCCGCGTCCACCGCGCGCTGGTGGTTCACGGGCTGGATCCGCTCCGACACCTCCCGCAGCCGGGGTCCCAGGATCCCCTCGGCCTGTCCCACGGGCACCCCCAGCCCGGCGTGGATGCCGGCCTGGATCCGCATGACCTCGGGAAGCTGAGCCAGCGCGTGGCCCCGGGGATGGTGGGCCGCCACGGCGTCCACCGGCCGGCCCCTCTCCCGGAGCCGGTCGGCCAGCAGGATCTCGTCGCCCTCCACGTCCACGGCCACCATCACGGCCCGTAGCTCGGTGACGGGGTCGCCGTGGAGGATCCGGGTGTCGGCATAGGGGTTTTCGAGGCGCTCCCGGTCAAAGAACTCCCGGTCCTTCTCCGGAAGCTCCTCCCACTCCTCGGCCGCGGCCCTGAGGTCGGCCTCGGCCGCGGCCCGGCCCCGGGGGTCCTGGTCCATCCCCTTCTCCACGGCCCTGCGGTACAGGTCTGCGAGCGTCATGGGTTCGTCCCTCCGCGTAACGGGTTCGGCGAGAAGCTCGCCGCCAGTATGCCTGGTCCGGCACCTCGGACAAAAGGCCCCATCCGGGTGGGTTTCTTGACCGACCCTGGGGCGTCTCCTAGAATTTGGGCTTTCGGCCCGCTGGGCAGCCGGGCGGCTTGGCTGCCCCTGGCTCCTGGCCTTGGTGGCCCATCCCTGCGCGGGTGCGGCGTCCGGATCTGTAGCGGCGCCCCTGCCCGGGCCTTGCGGCCCGGGTCGTGACCGCAGGGCCGGTCCTACTCGCAGGGGCCTGATTCCAAATTGCGTTCAAACCAAGATCCTTACGAGGAGCCGGAGCAAGGGGCCTGGTTCCGGCCGTGCGTGAGTGCAGCATCCGACTTACGCCGCACCCGGCACTCAGCCCTATGCTCCTTGGACACTGGAAAAACGAACGTTGACAAGGCATGTTCGGGCTTGTCGCGAGGCAAACATCGGCTGAGTGCCGGGTGCAGCGACTGTAGGAGCCACGCCCGGCGCTCCACCAGGCCCCTTGCCCCGCCGGTTCAAGGGTCTGATGGCTTTGAACGCAACTTGGTATGAGGGGGCTTTCGAGGGTTTCTCTGTCGGGCGCGGGGTTTCGCGCCCCTTCCGGGAGCGGCTCCATGCGCATCGTGCTCGCCCTCCTTCTCTCGATCCTTCTCGCCGCTCCGGCCGGGGCAACGGACCGGATCCGGGTGGTCACCACCCTGCCCGACCTAGCCGACTGGGTGCGGGAGATCGGGGGCGACCGGGTGGAGGTCCGCTCCCTGCTCACGGGCCTCGAGACCCCCCACACCTACGAGCCCCGGGTGTCCGATGTGAAGGCCGTGGCCGGGAGCCGGGTGCTCGTCATGGTGGGCCTGGGGCTCGAGGCGTGGGTGGAGGGGCTGGTGCAGAACGCGCGGAACAGCGAGCTGATCAGGGTAGAGGCAGCCCGGGGGGTGCCGACCATCCAAGGGGACGACCACGACGGCGGACCGGGCAACCCCCACGTCTGGCTCGATCCGGCCCGGGCCGAGACCATGTGCCGAAACATCGCCCGGGCCCTCGAGAGGGCCGACCCGTTCGCCGGCGATTACTACGAGGTCCGCCTCCAGGCCTACCGGGCCCGGCTCCGGCAGACCGCCGACCGCATCCGGGCCCGGGTGGCGGGCCTTCCGGACCGGCGGTTCCTGGCCTACCACCCGGCCTGGCCCTACTTTGCCGAGGGGCTGGGGTTCGAGCTGGTGGGCACGGTGGTCGAGCAGCCGGGCCGTCAGCCCTCGGCCCGGGCCCTGGCAAGGCTGATCAATCGGATCCGCTCCGAAGGCATCCGGGTGCTCGTGACCGAGCCCCAGCTTCCCTCCAAGATCCCGGAGCTCCTCCACCAGGAGACCGGGATCCGGGTGGTCACGCTGAGCCCGTTGCTCGGGGCCTCGCCCGTCCAAACCTACCTGGAGCTCCTGGAGCACAACGCCCAGGCCCTGATCGAGGCGCTCTCCGAGGAGCCGCCGTGACCCAACTGCCCTCGGCCCCGCCCCCCGCCGTCCGGTTCGAAGGGGTGACCGTGGCCTACGACGGCTCGCCTGCCCTGGAGGAGGTCACCCTGGAGATCCCCGCCGGCGCCCTGGTGGGCGTGATCGGGCCCAACGGGTCGGGCAAGACCACGTTCCTCAAGGCGATCCTCGGCCTCGTCCCCCCGGTCCAGGGACGGATCTTCGTGGGCGAGGAGTGCTGCCATCACCTCAAGCGCATCCGCCGGGAGATCGGGTACGTGCCCCAGGCCTCCCGGGTGGACCCCCACGCCCCGTTCCGGGTCCTGGACGTGGTGCTGATGGGCCTCTACCCGGGGCTCGGGCCCCTGCGCCGGCCGGGCCGGGAGGGGCGGCGCAAGGCCCTGGCCGTTCTGGAGGCGGTGGGCATGGAGGGGTTCGCCCTTCGGCCGGCTGGCCGGCTCTCGGGCGGGCAGCTCCAGCGGGTAGCCATCGCCCGGGCCCTGGTGCGCGACCCCCGCATTCTGCTCCTGGACGAGCCGTTCACGGGCCTCGACGTCCGGAGCCAGCACGCCGTCCTGGACCTGGTGGTCCGCACCCACCGGGGCCGGGGTCTGACCACGATCCTCGTGACCCACGACGTGAACCTGGTGTACCCCCACCTGGACCGGGTACTCGCGCTGAACCGCAGGGTGTACGCCTACGGCCCGCCGCAAGAGGCCCTGGTGCGGGAGACGCTGGAGCGCATGTACGGCGCCGAGGTGCAGGTGCACGAGGCCGAGGGCCGACCGTTCGTGTTCGCCGGGGACCACCACCATGGGTGAGATGTTCTCCTACGCCTTCGTCCAGCGGGCCCTGCTGGCGAGCCTGCTGGTGGGCACGGCCTGCTCCCTGGTGGGGGTGTTCGTGGTGCTCCGGGGCCTGGCGTTCATCGGCGCGGGCATCGCCCATGCCGCGTTCGGCGGGGTGGCCCTGGGGTTCCTGCTGGGCTGGAACCCGCTCGTGACGGCCGTGGGGTTCTGCGCGGCCACGGCCGGCGCCATCCACGCCACCAGCCAGGCGGGCCGGATCCGCATGGACGCCTCGATCGGCATCTTCTACGCCCTGACCATGGCCCTGGGCATCCTGTTCGTGGGCCTGATGAAGACCTACGACGCCCGGCTCTACGGGTACCTGTTCGGCAACATCCTGTCGGTCACGACCACGGACCTCAGGATCATCTCTGCCCTGACCGCGGTGGTGGCCGCTGTCGTGGCCGTGTTCTTCAAGGAGTTTCAGCTCTTGTCGTTCGACCCCGAGGTGGCCGAGGCCCTGGGGCTGCCGGCCGGGCGGTACTCGTTCGTGATGCTCCTGCTGGTGAGCCTGACCATCGTGCTCAGCCTGGACGCGGTGGGCATTCTGCTGGTGTTCGCCCTAATCGTGACCCCGGCCTCGGCCGCTTACCAGCTCACCTACGACTACCGGGCCCTGTTCGGGCTGTCGATCCTGTTCGGCAACCTGTCCTGCTTCCTGGGGCTGGTGCTCTCGTACGGGCTCGACGTGCCCAGCGGGGCCACCATCGTGCTCACCGCCACGGGGCTCTTTTTCGTGTGCCTGGCCCTGTCGCCCAAACGCCGGGGAGGACGCCCATGACCCTCACCGACCGCGCCTGGTCCGAGCTTCAAAGGATCTTCCCCCCCGACCGGGTCAGCCGGGGCCCGTCGGTGCTGGACCTTCACAGCCGGGACGAGTCGTTCCACGAGCCCTGCCGGCCCGAGGCCGTGGCTTGGCCCACCACCACCGACGAGGTGCGCCGCGCCGTGGTGTGGGCCGGGGAGCACGGGGTGCCCGTGACCCCCCGGGGCGCCGGCACCAGCATCGAGGGCAACCCCATCCCGGTCCGGGGCGGCCTGGTGCTCGACCTCACCCAGATGAGCCGGATCCTGGAGGTGCGGCCCGAGGACTTCCTGGTCACGGTGGAGCCGGGGGTGCTCTACACCGACCTGAACGTGGAGCTGAACCGGCGGCGCACCGGTCTTTTCTTCCCCCCGGACCCGGGGGCCGCGGCCAGCGTGGGCGGCATGGTGGCCAACAACGCCTCGGGCATCCGCACCGTGCGCTACGGGCCCACCCGCCGGTTCGTGAAGCGCCTGGAGGTGGTGCTGGCCGACGGCCGGGTGGTGGAGGTCGGGACGCTCGCACCCAAGACCTCGTCGGGGCTCGACCTGGTGGGCCTGCTCGTGGGCAGCGAGGGCACCCTGGGGGTGTTCACCCGGATCGTGCTGGAGCTCGCGCCCCTGCCGCCCGAGGTGCTCACGGCCCTGGTCCCGTTCGCGGACGCCGAGCCGGCCACCCGGGCCGTGGCCCAGATCATGGGCTCGGGCCTGGGGGTGGCGGCCTGCGAGTTCCTGGACCTCCACACCGTGCGGGTGGTGGAGAGAGCCGGCCGGCTGGGCCTGCCGGACCGGCCGCTTCTGTTCCTGGAGTTCCACGGCACGAGCCGCCCGGGGCTGGAGGCCGACGCCCGGCTCGTGGAGGAGATCTGTCGGGCCGAGGGCGCCGAGTCGTTCGAGGCCGGCGTGGGTGCCGACGAGCGCGCCCGGCTGTGGGAGGCCCGCCACCGGGCCTACCGGACGATCCGCGAGGCCCACGTGGGCGAGGGCATCCTGATCGTGGACGCGGCCGTGCCCCGGAGCCAGTACCCCGAGCTGGCGGCCCGGGCCCGGCAGATCCTGGACCGCCGGGGGCTCACGGGATACATCTTCGGCCACGCCGGCGACGGGAACCTACACTGCCTGATCCTGGGCCGGCTGGGGGACGAGGCGCTGTGGGCCTCGATCCACGAGGCCAACGCCGAGATCGTGGAGACCGCTCTGGCCCTGGGGGGCACGGCCACGGGCGAGCACGGGGTCGGCCTGGGCAAGCGCCGGTTCCAGCGCCGGGAGCACGGCGCCGGCCTCGACCTGATGGCGGAGGTGAAGCGGCTGCTGGATCCCACAGGGATCCTGAACCCCGGCAAGATCTTCCCCGGGGACTGATACCGGGGTTCGTTCCCCCTGGGACGAATGCGCACGGCCGGGGCGGGTGGAGGCCCCTGACCGTGGACCCACGGCCCGTCGACCGCAGAGACAAGGACAACCATGGACCCGTTGAAGGCCCTGCTGGGCACCCACCTGTTCGACCTCGTGCCGGAGCCGGTGTTCGCCCTGAGCCCCGAGGCCCGGTTCCTTATGGTGAACCAGGCCGCGGTGCGCTACCTGGGCCGGCCGGCCGGGGAGATCGTGGGCCGGGAGGTGGGGGAGCTGTTCCCCCCCGAGCAGGCGGCCCGGCAACGGGAGGTGATCGGCCGGGTGTTGGCCACGGGCGAGCCCTTTCTCGAGGAACGGGAGACCCCCATCGGCTCGCAGACCTTCGTGTTCCAGTACGCCGTGTGCCGGGTCGACGACCCCGAGGGCGGCCCGCTGGGGGTGCTGGGCATGGTCCGGGACGTCACGGCCCTGGTGCGGCTGGAGCGCTGTTACGCCGAGCTCTATGAGCGGGCCACGGACGCCCTGTTCGGGGTCGACCGGGAGGGAAGGATCCGGGTGATCAACCGGGAGGCCGAGACACTCTCCGGGTACCGCCGGGACGAGGTGGAGAGCTTCCACTTCTCCAAGATGGTCCCCCCGGACGAGGCCCGGCGGCTGCGGCGGTACTTCGAGGCCCGGGTGCGGGGCGAGGACGCACCCACCCAGTACGAGGTCCGGTTCGTCCACAAGAGCGGGGAGGAGCGGTGGGCCGAGGTGCGGATCTCTCGGGAGACCTCGTCGGTGGGGGCGTTCCAGGCCTCGGTGCGTGACATCACGGAGCGCAAGAAGCTCGAGGCCCTCCGCCGGGAGTTCCTGCACCTGGTCGGCCACGACATCAAGACCCCCCTGACCGTGATCCAGGGCTTCGCCGGCGCCCTGCGCTCGGGCCTGTACGGAGAGCTGCCCGAGCCCCAGCGGCAGTGCATCGAGCAGATCCTCGACGCCAGCCGGCGGGTGGCCTCGATGGTGGAGCGGTTCCTCCTGGCCGAGCGCCTGGCCCAGGAGGGCGCCTGGGAGGCGAAGGCAGGCCCTGTGGCCCCCGTGTTCGAGGCCGTGGTTCGGGCGCTGGCCCCTGCGGCGCGGGACCGGGGCATCCGCTTGGAGATCGGGTCGCTCGTGCCGCCGGACGCCCGGGTGCCCGACGCCGAGGGGTTCCGCCACCTGGTCGAGAACCTGGTGTCCAACGCGGTCAAGTTCACTCCAGGCGGCGGTCGGGTGGAGGCACGGCTGGAGGCCGATGGGGGCGGGGTGAGCCTGGTGGTGAGCGATACCGGCCGGGGCATCCCGGCCCAGGATCGGGAGCGGCTGTTCGAGCGGTTCTTCCGAGCCTCCAACGCCGGCGGGACGGCCGGCTCCGGTCTGGGGCTCCACATCGTCAAGCTCCTGGTGGACCGGGCCGGCGGCCGGCTCGAGGTGGAGAGCGAGGAGGGAAGGGGAACCACGTTCCGGGTGTGGGTGCCGGGAGCGAACGACCCTGGCAAGCCCCAGGGTCCCTGAGCCCCTGTTTCAACCGAGCGTTTGACGCCGCGCGGCCCCTCCCGCCATACTTCACCGTCGATCCGAAACCTTGACAGCTAATACCAAGTTGCATCCAAAGACATTGGATCCCTGAGCAGAGGGGCAAGGGACCTGTCGGAGAGCCGGGCGCGGCTCCCTAGCTCGCCGCGCAGCGCCTCTGACGATCGGACCGCGAAATGGTTCGGATTCCAGCGAGTTGTCATGAAACCGCCTCTTCGGTTTCGTGCCTGCGCGGCGAATCTCAATGCCCGGCTTCGCGCCCGGCCAGAGGCAGGTTCCTTGCCCCGCCCCACGAAAACTCTCAGTTTGAACGCAACTCGGTATAAGGAGAACACCCGTGTCCGACGAGATCGTTCGCAAGACGGCCGAGACCGCGAAGCTCTACTTCGAGGGGGTGGAGGGGGAGCGGCCCTACGACCTGTGGAAGGGCTTCGACAAAGGCCTGGCCCGGGATCTGTCGCTGTTCATCACGGGCCAGATGTACGCCCGGGAGAGAATCCCCCACCCCGTGCGCCAGATGATCACCGTGGCCGCTCTCACGGTGCTGGAGAAGACCGAGGAGCTGGAGCTCCACCTCCAGGCCGCCCTCAACGTGGGGTGCAAGCCCCGGGAGCTCGCGGAGGTGATCTTCCAGACCGCCGTGTACGGCGGGGTGCCGGCCATGAACCAGGGGCTCAAGGCCCTGCGCCGGGTGCTCCAGGCCCGGGGCCAGTGGCCCATCCCCGACGAGGGCTGAGCCCGTGGCCCGGGCCCGCCGGAAGCCCGCGCAGGCCACGGCCGAGCCCCGGCCCGGATCGGCCGTGCTCAACAAAGTGAAGCTGGCCGTGGCCATGGGGCTCATCGGCCTCCTGGCCGTGTTCGGGGTGCGCAGCCTCGCCCCCCGGTTCGTGGGGCTGGCGCTGCTGGCCATGGCGGTGGGCGTGCTCTCGGCCCTGACCACGGCCGGCCCCACCTACGACGCCACCTGCCCCGCCTGCGGCCGCAGGTTCGCCTTCACCCGGGCCCTGGGCATGCGGACCCTGCGCTGCCGCCTGTGCGGCCGCCGGCTGCGGCTGGAGAGGCGGGACGGCGGCCTGCGCCTGTCCGCTTACGCGAAGAAGCTGGGAAGCTAGAAAGCTGGAAGGCTAGAAAGCTATTAACCCGGCGGATAAACAGGCGCTAACGCTCCCTGCTCGGAGGGGCAAGGGACCTGCCGGAGAGCCGGGCGCGGCCCCTTCGCTCGCCGCGCAGCGCGTCCGACGCTCGGATCGAGAATAGGGTTCGGATTCCACCGAGTTGTCATGAAACCAGCTCTTCGGTCCCGTGCCTGCGCGGCGAATCTCATGCCCGGCTTCGCGCCCGGCCGGAGGCAGGTCCCTTGTCCCGCCCTCCGAGGTGCCGCGCCTATTTTGCCGCCAGGTTAATAAAACCCCTCCCTCGTCTCCTGGGGGCTTCCAGTAATTGGCCCGCCCGCAGGCTCGGAGACAGGGGGTCTGCTGGAGCAGCACTAGGCGCGGCTCCCCTGTTCGCCGCGCGACGTCTGTACTTGTCCAAGGGCTTTTCGCCTTTCGCCTTCTAGCTTTCCAGCCTGCTAGCCTCCCAGCGGGCCGAAGGCCCAAGGTCACCCCGCCGGCCAGACCCGTTCGCCCGTGGCCACGTCGAACCCCACGAGCTCCCTTGGGCTCAGGTACAGGAGAACGCCCTCCCCCGGTTGCTCCCGGGCCTCCGGCGGGCGCTCCACCGTGATCCGCTGCCCTCCCGCGTCCAGGTGGAGCAGGACGGCCCCGCCCAGGTACTCGCGCTCCTCGACCCGGGCCCGCAGGGGACCCAGGCCCGGTCCGCTTCCGAGCCGGGCCGAGTGGGGCCGGAAGCCCAGCTCCAGGGGGCCGGGGGGCGGGGGCCCGACCCCGCACCCCGCGGGCCACGGCAGGGCCTGGTCCCCCACGTGGAGCACGGCCCCGTCTCCGGTACGCTCCACGTGGATCCTCAGCAGGTTCATGGGCGGCGAGCCCACGAACCCGGCCACGAACCGGTTGGCCGGAAGCTCGTAGACCTGGCGGGGTGTGCCCACCTGCTGGAGGCGCCCCTGCCGGAGCACGGCCACCCGGTCCCCCAGGGTCATGGCCTCCACCTGGTCGTGGGTCACGTACACCGTGGTCGTGCCGAGCCGCTGCTGGAGCCGGCGGATCTCGGAGCGCATCTCCACCCGGAGCCGCGCATCCAGGTTCGACAGGGGCTCGTCCATGAGGAACGCCCTAGGCCGGCGCACGATGGCCCGGCCCAGGGCCACCCGCTGGCGCTGTCCGCCCGAGAGCTCCCGGGGCCGGCGGCCGAGCAGCTCCCCGATGCCCAGCAGGGCGGCGACCTCCCGGACCCTGGCCTCCTCCTCCTCCCGGGAAACCTTGCGCACCCGCAGGGGGAACGCCAGGTTCTCGGCCACGGTCTTGTGGGGGTACAGGGCGTAGGTCTGGAACACGAAGGCCAGGTCCCGGTCGCCGGGCTCCACGCCGTCGACCCGCCGGCCGCCGATCCACACGCCCCCGGAGGTGGGCGCCTCCAGCCCGGCCACGATCCGCAGCGCCGTGGACTTGCCGCACCCCGAGGGGCCGAGGAGCACCAGCAGCTCCCCTTCGCGCACCCGCAGCGTGAGCTCCCGCAGGGCCTCCACCCGGCCGAACCGCTTGGTCACCCGGTCCAGGAAGATCTCGGCCACCCTCAGGCCCCCTTGACCCCGCCGGCCGTGAGACCGGCCACGAGCCGGCGCTGGAACACCAGGAACAGCGCCAGGACCGGCGCGGTCATGAGCACCGAGGCGGCCATGACCCGGTCCCAGGCCGTGTGGTACGAGCTGAACAGGTGGTACAGCCCCTTGGCCAGGGTAAACCTCTCGGGCGAGTCCAGAAGGATGTAGGCCAGCAGGAACTCGTTCCACGCGATCAGAAAGGTGTACACGCCCACCCCGGTCAGAGCCGGAGCCGACAGCGGCAGCACCACCCGCACCAGCACCCCCGCCCGGGAGCAGCCGTCCACCCGGGCCGCCTCCTCCAGCTCGGGCGGGAGCGCCCGGAAGTAGTTGGCCAGCATATAGAGCGACACGGGCAGAGTCTGGGCCAGGTAGGCCACCACGAGCCCGGCCAGGGAGTCCCGAAGCCCGAGCCGCGTAAGCAGGACGAACAGGGGCACCACCAGGAGGATGGGGGGGACGAGGTAGATCAGCCCCAGGACCATGCTGGTCCACCGCCGGCCCCGGAACCGGAGCCGAGCCAGGGCGTAGGCCCCCGGTGCCGCGATCGCGAGGTCCAGCGCCACCGTGGTCCCGGCCACCACGAGGCTGTTGGCCAGGTACCGCAGGAACCCCTGGGTGAACAGCACGTCCCGGTACGCCACCAGCGTGGGGTACCGAGGCCAGAGCCGGGGCGGCAGCGCGAAAAGCTCCGAAAACGTCTTGGTGGACGACAGGGCCATCCAGTAGAACGGGAGCGCCACCGCGGCCGTCAGGAGCGCGAGCACGGCTGCGGTGCCCAGGGCCGGGCGCCTCACGGGAGCCACCTCCGGCACAGGGGGATGCCGGCCCCGAGCAGCAGGGCGAGGAGCAGGGCGCTTCCGGCCGCGGCCGTGCCGAAGTCGTGGAGCCGGAACGCGGTGTCGTAGATCCACAGGGGCACGATCCGGGTGCCGGCCGCGCCCCCGGTCAGCAGGAACACGTCGTCGAACTTGTTGACGGTCCACAGGAACCGCACGGCGAACACCAGGGCCAGCATGCCCCGGAGCTCCGGCCAGGTCACGTGCCGGAACCGCTGCCACGGCCCGGCGCCGTCGACCCGGGCGGCCTCATAGAGCTCCGGCGGCACGGCCTGGAGCCGCGCCAGGACGAACAGCATGGCGAACGGGAAGTAGCGCCAGCCCTCGAACGCCACCACCGTGGCGAACGCCAGGGGCTCGGTGGAGAGCCAGGCCACGGGGCCCTCCACGGCCCCCGCCCGCTGGAGCGCCCAGTTGACCGCTCCGTACACGGGGTCGAGGAGCCACCGCCACACGAACGCCACCGACACGGCCGGAGCCACGTAGGGAAACAGGAACAGGGCCCGGAACACCCCCCGGCCCCGGAAGGGCCGGTTCACGGCCAGGGCCGCGGCCAGCCCGAGGCCCACCGACAGGGCGACCCCGGCCAGGGCGTACGCCACGGTCACGGCCACCGCCCGCCACAGCTCCGGCTCGGTCACGGCACGGACGTAGTTGGCCAGCCCGGCAAACGGGGCCGGTCCGCCCAGGGTGCCGAGCCGGACCTCGTGGAGGCTGGTCCATAGGTTGTAGACCAGGGGAAACGCGACCACCCCCACCACCGAGACCAGGGGCAGGGCCAGCAGGGCCCAGGCCAGCCGCTCCTCGGCCCGCCGAAGGGCCTCGGCCGGATGGGGGTCGGCGCCCGCGGGCCTCATCGCCGGGCCGCCAGGTCCGCCACCTTGGCCCGGAGCCAGCCCAGGGCCTGCTCCGGCGGCTCCCGGTCGTCAAGCAGGCGGCCGATCATCTCGGGCACCCGCTTCGAGGCGTACACGTCCCCGATGAGCCGGGCCCCCCCGGGCTTTCCGAACCCCCATCGCGCCAGCCGGGTGAACCCCTCGGCCAGGGCGTCGGGCAGCCCCGGGTCGTAGGGCCCGAACAGGGCCTGGTCGCGCCAGCGGGCCAGGGCCCGGCGCCGCACCGGCATCTTGCCGCCGGGGGCCATGGCGAGCCAGTCCGGGTAGCCGGGGCCCAGTAGGAAGGCCACCCACTCCTTGGCCTCCGGCCGGGCCCCGGCCAGCAGGCCCAGGGCGTACACCTCGCCGTAGGCGGCCGGCCGACCCGCCGGCCCCCGGATGGCGGCCACGAACCCGGTGCGGCGGGCCAGGTCGGGCACGGCCGGCCGGTGCTCGGCCACCAGCCCGGCGATGTCGTCGAGGATGTAGGGGGAGTAGAAGATCATGGCAGCCCGGCCCGTCAGGTAGTACTGCCGGGCCTCCCGCCAGTAGGTGTGGCCGGGGGCGGCGAACGCCGCGAGCTCCCGGTAGAACCGGAGGGCCTCGAGGAGCCGGGGACCGAGGGCCGGCCGGCCGACGTCGTCCAACAGGCGCGCCCCGGCCGCCAGGGCCAGGTGCTCGAACACCTGCTGGGTGTAGATCTGCTGGGGGTGGGTACCGAGCACGATCCCGAACCGGGGCACGGACGGGTCGTGGAGGGCCCGGGCCGCGCCGAGGATCCGGTCCCAGGTGTCCGGCGGGGGAAGCCCCTTCCCGGCGAACCAGTCCTTGCGGTACCAGATCCCCTGGACCCATCCGTCCAGGGGCACGGCCGCGTACCCGGAGCCCTGGGCGCGAACAAGCTCCAGGGGCCCCCGGTAGAACCCGTCCTCCCCCAGCTCCCGGATCACGGCGGTGGCGGCCGCGGCGTCCAGGAGGCCCTCTGCCGCGTACTGGCTGACCTGGGTCAGCCCCAGCTCCACCACGTCGGGGAGCCGAGCAGCCGCCCGGGCCGAGGCCAGCTTCTCGGGCAGAACGTTCTCGTCCACCGGCACGACCCGGACCTCCACCCCGGGACGAGTCTCCGAGAACCGGCGGGCCAGCACCTGCTGCACCTCCATCCGGTCCTGCTCCACCTCGGCCGTCCAGAACACCACCTGGGTGGCCTGGGGGGCGGGGCGACATCCCCCCAAAAGGACGAGCGCACCGATAAAGGCGAAAGCAGAGCAGGTCCGGTCCATTCCATGCACCTCCAGAAGGGGGGCGAACGCGCCGGAATGTACCTCGGCTCCCGAGGCCGTCAAACACCGCCCATCACGACGGCGCGGGAGGGGGAAGGGGCTCTTGGGCCACGGCAGCGCTAGCCCGCACTCTTCATGAAGCCTTCTACCGCAACCGCCGATTGCACGCCATCTCGGGGCGTGCTCGCGCCTCGGGGCTCGACGTACCGTCCCGTACGCCTGCACCCCTCGTGCGCTCGTGCTTGCCCGATCTGACGCACACTCGACAGTTTCGCGACGAACGCTCATAAAGAGTGCGGGCTAGGCCGTGGCCTTTTGGCGCCCCACGGGGCAGCTCGCCAGGCAGTTGAAGCAGAAGTACTGGAACCCGATGAACCCGGCCTGGTACAGGCGCCAGTAGTGGGGGTCGTGGAGCATGGCCTTGCGCTCGTCGGGGCCGACGCCACCGAACTTTTTCCAGAACCGGATGGCCCCGGCGATGCCGTAGGGCTGGGAGTTCTTGAGACACTTCCCGAGGTCGGTCCTGCCCTCCTCGTCCAGGGCGGAGGCGGGGCAGTTTTCCACGCACAGCCCACACCGGGTGCACAGCTCCTCCTCCACCGGCGGGTCGGGCGACAGCTCCGCTTCGGTCACCACGGCGGTGAAGATGACCCGGGTCCCGAACCGGGGGTGGATCACCAGGTTGTGCCGGCCGACCCGCCCGAGGCCCGCGGCCACGGCCGCGTGGCGAAGAGATAGCTCACCCACCGAACCCTTGGTCTCGAGGCTCATCTCCATGGGGTAGGAGACCGGCACCGTGGCGGCCCGGGTGCCGGTCTCCCGCTCGATGAACCGGGCCACTTTGTAGTTGCACGACCGAGAGAACTCCATGAGGTCGAGCCGGCCGTTCATGGCGATCTGGGGGCTCGGGCTCTCGCAGGTGGAGAGCTCCCGGTAGGTCAGAACCACGAGCGACCGAGCCCCGGGCAAGAGCTTCTCCAAGGGCGGGGACAGGGGGCTCCGGTAGTCGGCCGCCGCCGCAAACCCCACGTCGTCTACCCCGGCCTCCAGCGCGATCGTACGAATCTTCTCCTTCATGGTCTCTCCTCTCGGGCGGGCTCGCCGCGTGGGGGGACCCCGGCACCGTCGAGGTCCATTTTCTAGCATTCAAAGTATTTGAGCCCCTCACGGCCGGTGCGGCCCTCCCGCACCGGCCGCACCCCACCTAACTACTCCGGTGACTCGATCGACGCGCTTGGGGGCGTGGGGCCTGCTGGAGCGCCGGGCGTGGCCGTACCAAGGGTCAGAGTTCAGAGGACAGCGGGCAGGGAAACCCTTCCGCCGTGCTATTAATACCAACGGAAGTATTGCCAGATCTCCGGCGTTCACAAGGGAACCAGCGGGTGGGCGGCTGGTGGAGAGCCGGGCGCGGCCCCTCACGTCGCCGCGCCCTCACCAAGCAGGAATCGCCTTGGAAGTTCCGGAACTTCCGCCACCGGCGCCCCG
>JALUTY010000088.1 GCA_027021615.1 bacterium
GGGCCATCCTTTCCCCTTTTCTCGGGTGAGTTCGGGGTAGGTGATGGCCCGGTCCAGCACGGCGGCGCTGAGCAGGCGCTGGAAGAGGAGGCCGCGGCTCCGGGAGCGCCGGCGGTTGAATCGGAACTCGTACTCCGAGAGATACTTCTGGAGGTGGCGTCTCGAGACCGCCCCCTGGTAGGTGCCCAGGAGCAGCCGGTCCACCAGCGAGAAGACCCGGTGCGTGCCCGGCAGGAGGTGATGGGCCTTCAGGCCGCTCCGCTTCACGTTCACCGCCACGTGCCGGAAGCCCAGCTCCCCGAGTCTCCGGTAGCCCCGCCAGGCATCGGTCCGGATCGCCGCCCGGGGAGAAATCTGGCTGGTCACGAAGTCCTCGAGCTCCGTGGCCCCCGCGTTTTCCAGGTGCGCCAGGCGCACCCGGCCCAGGCCCTGCACCTTTTCCGGCATCTCCACCGCCCCCGCCACGCAGGCCTTCTTCCGCAGGCTGCGGCCCCCGTGGCCTTCCTCCACGCCGCCCACGTAGGTCTCGTCCACTTCCACCAGCCCTTCCAGCAACGAGCGCTGGCGGTCTTCCATGGCCACCCGCATCTTGTGCAGCCAGGTCCAGGCGGTGGGGATGGTGATGCCCACCTGGGTGGCCAGCTCGGTGGCGGAGATGGCGCGCTTGCTGGAGACGAAGAGAAACATGGCCAGGAACCAGGTGGAGAGGGGCTTCCTGGTGCCGTGGAACATGGTGCCTGCGGTCAAGGAAGTCTGCCGCCGGCAGCGGCGACATTGGTGCAATCCCCGGCTTTCGATCCACCAGGCCCGATGGCCGCCGCAGCGGGGGCAGCGAAAGCCCTCCGGGTAGCGCCAGCGGCGGAGCATGGCCAGGCAGTTGCGCCGGGTCGCGAAGCGCATGCGAAAAAGAAGCAGCCCGGAAGGAATCCCGTCGTCTCTCGGAAGCGACCGGTCACCACGAATGCTCATGCCCGATCTCCTTTCGTGACCCCACGATAAGGAGCCCCTCCGACATTCCAGGCCGAGCGAAGTTGAAAGCCCTTTCGCAGAACTCGCATGCCGGGAGGAAACGTTCAGGAGGCGGCCCCTGAGGGACTGGCGAGCGGGGCCGTCCGCGCCCGGTCCTGCACGGTCACCGTCATGCGCATGCCGCCCTGCGTGACGCGGGTCGCCTCCGCGGCAACGAGGTGGCCCCGGATGAGGGTGCCAGGCGATCCCCCCACGGCGGCGCTGCGGAAGGAGTGCCCCTGAAGGCGTGGGCCGGCGGGCTTGCGCCGCCGGCCACCGGGAGGGCCGCTCAGTTCACGTTGATGCGGAGGGGGGGTGAAAGGGAGCCCAGCGTGCCGCCGGTGAAGTCGAAGAGGACGGCGTCGGCACTGAAGGGCGTGGGGAAGCTGAAGGGACCCAGGACCGTGTAGGGCTCCCAGGCCTGGAAGTGGGTGGGCACCACGCCCAGGGGCGTGAGGAGCTGCTCCAGCACGAAGCCGGCGTTGAGGGGGGTGACGACCCAGAGGCC
>JALUTY010000089.1 GCA_027021615.1 bacterium
CCGGGCGCGAAGCCGGGCATGCGATTCGCCGCGCAGGCACGGGACTGAAGAGCTGGTTTCATGGCAACTCGGTGGAATCCGAACCACTTCGTGTTCCGAGCGCCAGAGGCGCTGCGCGGCGAGCTAAGGGGCCACGTCCGGCTCTACGGCAGGTCCCTTGCCCCCCGAACAGAGGCTCTAGCGTCTGTTTGTCCGTCGGCTTGATAATGATGGCTTTCTAGCCTTCTAGCCTTCCAGCCGAGAACCCATGCTCGCGAAACGGATCATCCCTTGCCTTGACGTGAACGCCGGCCGGGTCGTGAAGGGCACGAACTTCGTGAACCTTCGCGACGCCGGCGACCCGGTGGAGGTGGCCGAGCTCTACGACGCCCAGGGCGCGGACGAGCTCACCTTTCTCGACATCACGGCGTCGAGCGACGAGCGGGACATCATTATCGACGTGGTGCGGGCCACGGCCGAGCGGGTGTTCATGCCGGTCACGGTGGGCGGCGGGGTGCGCGCGGTGGGCGACGTGCGGCGGCTGCTCTTGGCGGGCGCCGACAAGGTCTCCATCAACACCGCGGCGGTGCAGCGGCCGGAGCTGGTGGCCGAGGCCAGCCAGCGGTTCGGGTCCCAGTGCATCGTGGTGGCCATCGACGCGAAGCGCCGGGGCGAGGGGCCGGAAGAGGGCTGGGAGGTGTACACCCACGGAGGACGCCGGCCCACCGGCCTGGACGCGGTGGAGTGGGCCCGCCGGGTCGAGGCCCTGGGTGCCGGCGAGATCCTGCTGACCAGCATGGACTGCGACGGCACCAAGGACGGGTTCGACATCGCCCTGACCCGGGCCGTGTCCGAGGCGGTGGAGATTCCGGTGATCGCGTCGGGCGGCGCGGGCAACGCCCACCACATGTACGAGGCCCTCACGGCCGGCCGGGCCGACGCGGCGCTCGCGGCCAGCATCTTCCACTTTCGGGAGCTCACCGTGGGCGAGGTCAAGCGGTACCTGGCCGAGCGGGGGGTGCCGGTGCGGCTCGAGGACCAAGGGGCCGAGTCATGACCAGGAATCCCCAGCCTCCGACCGCCGACATCCTGCGACGCGTGTACGAGGTCATTCTGGACCGCAAGGCCAACCCCCGCGCCGACTCGTACGTGTGTCGGCTGCTCGGGAAGGGGGAGGACAAGATCCTCCAGAAAGTGGGAGAGGAGGCGGTCGAGGTCCTGTTGGCCGGCAAGTCCGGGGACGACGACGCCCTGGTGTACGAGCTGGCGGACCTGGTGTTCCACTGCCTCGTTCTTTTGGGGCATCGGGGCATCGATCCCCAGAGGGTGGCGGAGGAGCTGGCCCGGCGGTTCGGCACCTCGGGCCTCGCCGAGAAGGCGGCCCGAAAGGGCTGAGGAGGCGCCCGATGAAGATCACCCGGATCTCGGAGCACACGGCCGAACGCAAGAACCCCGTGGCCTCGGGGGCCCACAGCCGGGTCACGGTGTGGAGGCTCGACCCCGGCGACCAGATCCGGCCCCACGTGCACGCGGGCGACCACGTGTGGGTGGTGACCGAGGGATCGGGGTGGTTCCTGACCCCCGAGGCCGAGCACCCGGTGGGGGCGGGGACCCTGGTGTTCGTGCCCGAGGGCGAGGCCCACGGGATGCGGGCATCGGAGGAGGGTCTCCGGTTCGTCTCGGTGAGCGCCGGAGGAGACTGATTCCGCCCCCGGCGCCCCACCAGAAGACCCCATGCCCTCCGGTCAGGGAGGGGACCGCGTCCGTTTAACCGCCTTAACCTGGCGACAAAATGGGCGCGTTACCTCGGAGACCGGAGTTCGGTAGACAGGTTTCAGCGGACAGAGGACAGGTGTTCCGAAAAAATGCTCCACCTGATTGTCTGGGGTAATCCCTCCCTGTCCCCTGTCATCTGAGAGTTCTGACCCCTGATCCGGCCGCGCCCGGCTCTTCGGCAGGTCCCTTGCCCCTCCCACCAGAGAGCGATAGCGCTTGTTCATCCGCCGCTTCTAGCCTCCCAGCCTCTCAGCCTCCTAGCCTCCTAGCCTCCTAGCCTCCCAACGGGGCAAAGCCCCATATGTGTCTAAAAAATAGGCAGACAGGTTCTTGACCCAACATGTTCCAAGAGGTACAAAGCTCGTCCGGAATCCGATCGGTGTGTCCGAAAAATAGGCAGCTCGCCCCGGCGCCGGGGCACCAAGGAGAGCGATTCATGTGCCGGTTAGCCGCGATCATCTCCAACGAGTACTTCTCCCCCATGGAGAACATCCTTGCCCTCGAGACCATGAAGGAGGGCCACGACGGCTCGGGCTTGGGGCTCATCCTGCGGGACCTGGGGGGGGAGTTCGAGGACCTCAAGGAGTTCCCGGTCCTGTCGGCCATCACCACGGAGAAGGGCTTCTACGACCTGGACCAGTTCATGGTGTCCAGGGGGTTCCGCACCAAGCACATGTGGGAGCCGGAGCTGTCGCCCAACCCCGGGCCCACGGTGGAGCGTCACGATCGCTACATCGTGAAGGCGTTCGAGTACCCGGACCACATCCGCGACAAGCCGTTCGAGGAGAAGGCCGAGTTCCTGCTCCGTACCCGCCTCGAGATCCGGGCCATGGGCGAGCGGGACGGCGGGTCGATCCGGGTGTTCAGCTTCTGGCCCGACGTGGTCACCCTGAAGGCCGTGGGCGATCCCTTGGAGGTGGGGGAGTTCTTCGGCCTGGACAAGAAGCCGATCCCGGCCAGGGTGGTGTTCGCCCAGGGCCGACAGAACACCAACTACGCCATCAACCTCTACGCCTGCCACCCCTTCTTCATCCAGGGGGTGTTCACCATGACCAACGGGGAGAACACGGCCTTCGTGCCGATCCGGGAGTACCTGACCAGCCGGGGTGAGCCGGGGTACGTGGGGTACAACTCGGACAGTGAGGTGTTCGCCCACATCCTCCACTTCATGCGCTACCGGCTGGGCTACCCCCTGCCCTACTACAAGGACGTGATCACCCCCCTCAAGGACGAGGAGATGGAGGGCAGGCCCGATGCCGACGCCCTGCGGCTGATGAAGCGGAGCCTGCGCATGCTCACCATCGACGGCCCCAACTGCGTGATCGGGTGCGACCGGGACGGCACGGTGTTCATGGTGCAGGACGCCAAGAAGCTTCGCCCCGGCGTGGTGGGCGGGGTGAGGGGCCGGGTGGGGCTCATGTCCGAGGTGTGTGGCCTGACCGCGGCCGTGCCGGACCGGGACACCGAGAAGGACGTGTTCCCGATGAAGTACGACTTCGTTGCGGTGCGCCCCGGCGCAGAGGAGATCGAGACATGGAATCAGTTGGACGGCTCGACCACAACCATCAGCTTAGCCTGAACGACCTCCCCTACATCGTCCGCTGGGAGGACCCCCGGTGCACCCGGTGCGGCCGGTGCACGGCGGTGTGCCCCGTGCGGGCCATCGAGCCGGGGGTGTTCGAGAAGCGCCTGGTGGAGTCCACCGGCCCGATCCCCCTGCCCACCACGGTGCGCAAGGTGGTCTCGGGGGTGCGGCAGGTCACGGACATCCGCCGCCGGTGCATCGGCTGCGCCACCTGCCGGCTGGTGTGCCCCAACGACGCGATCCGGCCCGAGTTCAACCCGGCCAACAAGTTCAACTGGCACATCAACCAGGAGGGCGAGCCCTACAAGCGGGGCGGCCGGCGCAACGACCCGGGCGTGTCCACCCTGGACCAGCTCAAGTTCACCCGGATCTCCATGCTTACCGACCCGGCCCTGGACGCCGGGCGGCACGAGTTCCGGGTGCGCACCTACCTGGGCCGGAACCTGCCGCCCGAGCAGCTTCCCCTGCGGGTGGAGGGCGACAGCCTGGTGAAGGACGGCACCCCGTTCATCCCGCCGGTGCGCGAGATCTTCCCGATCCGGATCGGGGGCATGTCGGTGGGGGCCCTGTCGCCCCACATGTGGGAGGGGCTGGCCATGGGGGTGGCGTACCTGAACGAGGTCGAGAGGATCCCGGTGGTGATGTGCACCGGCGAGGGCGGCATGCCGCCCCGGCTCCTGAAGAGCCCGTTCCTCAAGTACTTCATCCTTCAGATCGCCTCGGGCTACTTCGGGTGGGACGAGATCATCCACGCCGTGCCCGAGATGCAGTGCGACCCGGCGGCCATCGAGATCAAGTACGGCCAGGGCGCCAAGCCCGGCGACGGGGGTTTGCTCATGGCCGCCAAGGTGCTCAAGCACATCGCCCGGATCCGGGGCGTGCCCGAGTACGTGGACCTGGCCTCGCCGCCGACCCACCAGACCAAGTACTCCATCGAGGAGGCGGTGGCGAAGATGATCACCTCCATGTCGATGCTGTTCGGGTTCCGGGTGCCGGTGTACCCCAAGATCTCGGGCACCAAGACGGCCCTGGCCGTGCTGAACAACCTGGCCCGCAACCCGTTCGCCGCAGCCCTGACCATCGACGGCGAGGACGGGGGGACCGGCGCCGCCTACACCGTGAGCCTGGACAAGATGGGGCACCCCATCGCCTCGAACCTCCGGGAGTGCTACCTGAACCTGGTGAAGATCGGCAAGCAGAACGAGCTGCCCCTGTTCGCGGCCGGCGGGGTGGGCAAGAGCGGCAACCTGGCGGCCAACGCGGCGGCGCTGATCATGCTGGGGGCCTCGGGTGCGGACTGCGGCAAGTACATCATGCAGGCCGCGGCAGGCTGCCTGGGCGACGAGCGCAACCGGTGCAACATCTGCAACACCGGTAAGTGCCCCCGGGGCATCACCACCCAGGACCCGAAGCTCTACCGCCGGCTCGACCCGGACAAGGTGGCCGAGCGGGTGGTGGACGTGTTCGTGGCCGCCGACAAGGAACTCAGGAAGATCTTCGCGCCCATGGGCCGGTCCACGGAGCTGCCGATCGGCATGTCCGACGGCTTGAGCGTGGCCGACAAGGCCGTGGCCGACCGGCTCCAGATCGCCTACGCCTGTTAGGGGACGAACCATGCCATCTGCGGTGGAAGTCAAAGGACGGTTGAACGGAAAGAGGGTGCCCTCCAAGGAGCTCGACGAGCGCATCCAGCAGCTGGTGCGCTCCGGCAAGCGCCGGCTCAAGGTGGTGGCCGACGGCCAGCACGGCATCGGCGGCCGCATCTGGCCCACGGGCGACACCGTGAAGATCAAGGTGGTGGGCGCGCCGGGCCAGCGGCTGGGGGCCATGGGCATGTTCGGCACCGAGATCGTGGTCGAGGGGTCCTGCTCCGACGATGTGGGCTGGATCAACTGCGGGGCCAAGATCACGGTGCTCGGCGACGTGGCCAACGGCGCCCACAACGCAGGGGCCCAGGGGGTGCTGTACGTCCAGGGCGGCGGCGGGGCCCGGTGCGACACCCTCACCAAGTACAACCCCCGGTTCGACCCGATCCAGTCGTGGTACTTTCGGGACGTGGGCGACTCGTTCGCCGAGTTCAAGGCGGGGGGCATCGCGGTGGTGTGCGGGGTGAACCCCCGGAACCCCGACAACGTGTTGGGGTACCGGCCGTGCGTGGGCATGGTGGGCGGCACCATCTACTTCCGCGGGCCCACCGAGGGGGTCAGCGAGGACGACGTCCGGATCACCGAGCTCACCGACGCGGACTGGGCCTGGCTCAAGAAGCACATGAAGCCGTTCCTCCGGGCCGTAGACCGGATGGGGTTCTACGAGTCCCTGACCCGCAGCCCCGAGGAGTGGCGCAAGATCGTGGCCCTGACCCCGGACGAGCGGGCCGAGCGGGCCCGGTCGAAGCGGCGGAGCATGGCCGAGTTCCGGCGGAACGTATGGTTCAAGGGGGTGGGCGAGGGCGGGATCTTCGCCGACTACATCACCGACGAGCGCACCATCATCCCGTTCACGGTCACGGGCGAGCTGCGTCGCCAGCGGCCGGTGTGGGAGAACGACAGGTACGCGCCGCCGTGCGCGGGGTACTGCCCCACCGGCATCCCCACCCACGAGCGCACCCGGCTCCTGCGGGAGGGCCACGAGACAGAGGCCTTGGACCTGGTGCTCCGGTACTCGCCGTTCCCCGGCACGGTGTGCGGGTACGTGTGCCCCAACCTGTGCATGGACAACTGCTCGCGCCAGCAGTACCTGTCGGACCCGGTGGACGTGAGCTTCCTGGGGAGGCTGAGCCTGGACCGGCCGGCGCCCAGGATCGAGGCGAAGCGGTCCGAGCGGATCGCGGTGATCGGCGGCGGCCCGGCCGGCATGAGCGCGGCGTGGCAACTACGGCTCCGGGGCTACCAGGTCAGCCTGTACGAGCGGGAGGAGGAGCTCGGCGGGAAGATCTACTACTGCATCCCCGAGGACCGGCTGCCCCGGGAGATCCTGGCCAAGGAGATCGAACGGTTCCGCGCCACGGGGATCGAGGTGCACACCGGCGTGGAGGTGGACGCGGCCAAGTACCAGGAGATCCACCGGACCCACGACGTGGTGCTGCTGGCCACCGGCTGCCACTCGCCCCGGGTGATCCCGTTCCCGGGCTACGAGCACGTGATCCCGGGCATCGTGTTCCTCAAGGAGATCAACGCCCGCAACCCCCGGGACCTCACGGGCATGGACGTGGTGGTGATCGGAGCCGGAAACGTGGGCATGGACATCTGCGTGGAGGCCTTCAACTGCGGGGCCAAGACCGTGACCGCGGTGGACATCCAGAAGCCCGCGTCCTTCGGCAAGGAACAGAAGATGGCCAAGGAGCGGGGCGCGGAGATCCTCTACCCCAAGTTCACCGACCGCTACGACCCCGAGGAGAAGCGCATCTACTTCAAGGACGGCACGTCGCTCCCCGCCGACGCGGTGTTCATCTCGATCGGCGAGACCCCGGAGCTCGATTTCCTGCCCGAGACCATCGATCGGGAGCGGGGGTTCGTGCGGGTGGACCCGGTGGGTCGCACCACCGATCCCAAGGTGTTCGCGGTGGGCGACGTGACCCGGCCGGGCCTCATCACCAACGCCATCGGCTCGGGCCTGCGGGCCGCCCGGTACATCCACTCGCTGATCTCCAAGACCGAGTACGAGGACGACCGCAAGGAGGTGATCCCGTACGAGCGGATCCGGTTCCAGTGGTACGACCGGGCCCGGCAGGACGACCTG
>JALUTY010000090.1 GCA_027021615.1 bacterium
CGGCCGCGGCGCGTGCTCTCACGCGCCGCAGCGGACCGCGCCGAGGCGGCCCCTGCGAGGCCGTTCAGCGAAGGAGGGGCCCCCAGCCCCACCCCCTCGGGAATGCACGAACTTGCGAACCATGACACTAGGCAGCTTGGCGGCCAGGCGGCTCTCGAACCGCGCCAAATCTCGGTGGGCGTGGGGTCTGCTGGAGAGCCGCATGCGGCTCCTTGGCTCGCCGCGCAGCGCCTCCAACGCTCGCACCGTGAATTCGTTCAGGCCCCACCAAACTGTCATGACCCCCCCGCCTGTGTCCCGTGCCTGCGCGGCGAATCTCATGCCCGGCTGCGCGCGCGGCCGGAAGCAGACCCCACGCCCCCGCCAAGGCCCCAGGATCACTGAACGTTACCCTTCCCCGTTACCGAGCCCCGCGGGGCCTGACGATTCTTCCAAGCCGCGATCTCCACCCTAGTCTCTAGTTTCTAGTCTCTAGTCTCTAGTCTCTACCAAGGCCATCGTCCGGTCGGCCAGGTCCTGGAGAACGCGACCGGCTTTGCCCTCCAGGAACACGTCGGTCACGGACTCGGTCAGGTGGGTGGGGGCCAGGTTCACCTCGATCACGGCCGCGCCGGCCTGCTTGGCCACCCAGGGCATCTGGTTGGCCGGGGCCACCTCGGCCGAGGTCCCCACCACCAGCATCACCCGGCACGAGGCGGCCACCCGGTAGGCCTCGCGCAGGGCGTCTTCCGGGATCGGCTCGCCAAAGAACACCACGTCGGGCTTGAGCAGGGCCCCGCACCCGCAGGCCGGCGGATGCCCGCGCTGTCGGGCCTCGTTCCGGGAAATGCGTGCCCCGCACGCCAGACACGAGAGCGTCCGATGACTGCCGTGGAACTCCACCACCTTCCGGCTGCCCGCGGCCTGGTGCAGGCCGTCGATGTTCTGGGTGATCACCCCCGTGACCACCCCGGCCTGCTCCAGCCGGGCCAGGGCCTCGTGGGCCGGGTTGGGGCGGGCCGCGTCCAGCACGGCCTCCATCTCGGCCAGCATCCTCCAGACCTTGGCCGGGTCGGCCCGGAACGCCTGGATGGTGGCGTACTCGGCCGGGTCGAACCGCTCCCACAGGCCGCCGCGGCTGCGGAAGTCCGGGATCCCGCTCTCCACGCTGATGCCCGCGCCGGTGAGCACCGCCACCCGCCGGCGCACGGCCATGAGCCTGGCCGCCTCGCTCAGGCGCTCTTCCACGGCTGCCCTCCCTTTTGGAACTCCTCGATGCGCGTGCGGATCTCCCGGATGCGGGCCTTGAACCGGGGCCCCGAGGGCAGGATCCGGTCCGAGAAGTGATGCTGCATCGACCGGTCGCTCCACCGGGGCTCGGCGCCCGGCGCCGGCACGAACCGCCTCCCGCCGTCCCGGTCCTCCCACGTGCCCGGCAGGTCGCACAGCAGGCAGTGGGCCGTGCCGTCGGGCCGGGTGGTCACCAGGTCCAGGTGACACACCGAGCAGGGGCCTGGGTCTCCCCGGTACGCGGTCTCACCCCGGCCCAGGGCCCGGCCGGCCTCCAGGGCCCGGTCGCAGGCGGCGGGGTCGTCGAAGATCTCGCCGGGGCCCTGGGCGTGGCCGATGAACTGGTCCACCACCGGCATGCCCAGGAACAGGAAGAACAGGCTCACCTGGGCGAGCGCCAGAGGCTCCCACCCGGGCACGCCGGCTGCCACCAGGGCGAGGCCCGGCTTCCCGACGAACTCTCGGCGGATCCCGAACCGGATCATCCGGTCGTGCAGGTTCTTGATCTGGGCCGTGGCGCCGAGCACGTAGCACGGCGAGCCCAGCACCACCGCGTCGGCCCACCGCATGGCCTCGAGGAACTCGGGGAGCCGGTCCTTGCGCACGCAGTCCCGGTCCTTGAACACGCAGGCCATGCACCCCACGCAGGGCCCCAGCTCCAGGTCGGGGATCCGCAGGAACCGGGTCTCGGCCCCCTCTTCGGCCGCACCCCGCAGGGCGGTGTGCACGAGGATGTCGGTGTTGCCCCACTGGCGGCAACTGGCACTCAGACCGAGGACGTTCATCGGATTCCCTCCGTGAATCTGGCTGGGAGGCTAGAAAAGCTGGGAGGCTCAAAAACCTCACGGATTTCCACACGTTCTAGTCTCTGGTCTCTAGTTTCTAGTCTCCAGCTCGCCCCGGACCACCGCACGTTACCCTTCCCCGTTGTAGGGTCGCGCAGCGGCCGAAGGGGGCTACCCTCCCAGATACGCCCGCTTCACCTCCTCGTTGGATAGGAGGTGGTCGGTGGGGCCCTCGGCCACGATGCGGCCGGTGTCGAGCACGTAGCCCCGGTGGGCGAACTTGAGCGCGAGGGCCGCGTTCTGCTCCACCAGGAGGATGGTGACCCCCTCCTGGTTCAGCCGTTTCAGCGCCCGGAACATCTCGTACTTGAGCACCGGAGCCAGGCCCATGGACGGCTCGTCCAGCAGCAGGACCCGGCATCCGGTCATCAGGGCCCGGCCCACGGCCAGCATCTGCTGCTCGCCCCCACTCAGCGACTCGCTGCGCTGTCGACGGCGCTCCCGGAGCCGGGGGAACAGTTGGAACACGCGCTCCAGGTCCTTGACCACGCCCGGGTCGCCCCGGCGGGCATAGGTGGCCAGCTCCAGGTTCTCCTCCACCGTCAGGTTCCCGAAGATGCGCCGGCCCTCGGGAACCAGGGCCATCTTGAGCGCCCGGACCACGTCGTGGGGCTCCACGCCCAGGATGCTCCGGCCCGCGAACCGGATGTCGCCCTCGGCCACCCGGGGAGCCTCGGGCGGGGGCAGCCGGCAGATGCTCAGCAGGGTCGTCGTCTTGCCCGCGCCGTTGGCCCCGATCAGGGTGACCACCTCGCCCTCGTCCACGGTGAAGTGGATGCCGTGGAGGGCCTCGATGCTGCCGTAGCGGACCACCAGGTCTTCGATCTCGAGAAGCATCAGATCTCGTCGTCTCCCAGATAGGCCTGAATCACGGCCGGGTTCGTGCGGATCTCCTCCGGGGTGCCCGAGGCGATGGTCTCGCCGAAGTCGATCACCGTGATGTGGGAGCACAGCTCCATCACCACGTCCATGTGGTGCTCGATCATCCAGATGGTCACGTCGAACCGGTCCCGGATCCACCGGATGTGACGGATCAGCTCCTCCACGTCGGCCGTGTTGAGCCCGGCGGCCGGCTCATCGAGCAGCAGGAGCTTGGGCTCCACCGACAGGGCCCGGGCCAGCTCGACTTTGCGCTGGAGGCCGTAGGGCAGGTTCTTGGGCAGCTCGCCGGCCACGTGGCCCAGCTCCAGCACCTCCAGCAGCTCCCGAGCGTAGGCGTCGATCTCGGCCTCCCTGCGCCGGAACCGGCGGGTGCGAAGCACCGCGTCCGCGAACCCGTAGCCCAGGCGGTGGTGCTGGGCGATTCGGATGTTGTCGAGCACGGTGAGGTCCTTCCACAGCCGGATGTTCTGGAAGGTGCGCGCCACCCCCAGGGCCGTGACCTGGTGGGGCTTCAGGCCCGCGATGTTGCGGCCTGCGAACCGGATCTCGCCCCGGCTGGGCCGGTAGAACCCGCTGACCAGGTTGAACACCGTGGTCTTGCCGGCGCCGTTGGGGCCGATGAGCCCGGTGAGGGTGCCCGGCTCCAGGGTAATGTCCAGGTGGGACAGGGCGCACAGCCCCCCGAAGTAGTGGGTCAGGTCCCGGATCTCCAGCACCGCCACGGCGTCCCTCACTTGAACCGGAAGAACCGCCGGAGGCGGGGGAACACGTCCGCCAGCTCCCGGTTGCCCAGGATGCCCTCGGGCCGGAACTGCATGAGGAGGATCAGGAGGAGCGGGATCACGATCCACTTGATGATCTGGAGCGGCCGGAGGGCCTCCAGGAGCAGGGTGAACAGCACGGCGGACAGAACCGAGCCCGACAGGCTGCCCATGCCCCCCAGGTACACCATGACCAGGGCCTCGGTGGACTTGAGGATGCCGAACGAGCCGGGGTTCACGTACCCCACGATGTGGGCGAACAGGCCCCCGGCCACGCCCGCCAGGCCCGAGCTCAGCATGAACGCGGCCACCTTCATGCGGTTCGTGTTCACGCTCATGATCTCGGCCGCCACCTCGTCCTGGCAGATGGCCATCACGCCCTTGCCGTAGGTGGAGTACACGAACCGCCGCAGGATCCACAGGGTGAACACGGCGAACCCGAACGACCACAGAAGCATCCAGGGCAGGTCCCAGGCTCGGCCCATGGCCTTGACGACCCGCTTCATGCCCATGAACCCCCGGGACCCGCCGATCACGTCCAGGTTCTCCACCGCGCTGATCACGATGTAGTTGGCCGCGATGGTGATGATGGCCAGGTAGTCGCCCCGGGTGCGAAACGACGGGATCGCCACCAGCAGCCCCGCCAGGGCCGCGGCCACCCCCCCCACCAGCACGATCAGCGGAAACCCCACCAGGGCCCACTCGGGGGGCAGCAAGGGCGGGCCGAACACCCGGTCCTTGGCGAACAGGAGCACCCCCAGCACGGACGACACGTAGGCGCCCACCGCCATGAACCCGCCGTGGCCGCAGGAGAACTCGCCCATGTATCCGTTCACCAGGTTCAGGCTGGCCGACACGATCACGTTGACGGCCATGAACATGATCACGGTCTGGGTGTACTTGGTCAGGGCCCCGCTCTGGCCGACCCAGAGGAGCACGGCCAGGCCGGCGAGCGTGAGGGCCGGCACGCTCCAACGCTGGAACGCGGTGGATCGTGCGGCCGCCCCGTCGGGCCGCACCGCAACGCTAGAGGGTTGTGAGGTCATGGTTCCTTAAAGTCGGTCTTCGGTCGTCAGTCTGCGGTCGCCGGTCGTTGGGAACTGCCGTGAATCGGGAAGGCCGTAAATCGTAAATCGTGAATCGTTGGGACCGTCCAGCCTCCCAGCCTTCTAGCTTTCCAGCTTCCTAGCCTCCTAGCTTCCCAGCCTAAATCTTCGTCGTCTTCGCCACCCCGAACAGCCCGGTGGGCTTGAGCGAGAGGATCACCAGGAGCACGGTGAACGCGATCAGGTCCCGGAACGTGCTCGGGAAGAATGCCACCACCAGGATCTCCACGGCCCCCAGCAAAAACCCCCCCACGAACGCCCCCCGGATGTCGCCGATGCCGCCCACCACCGCGGCGATGAACGCCTTCCACCCGATCAGGGCCCCCATGTAGGGCTCGAGCACGGGGTAGGACATGGCGAACAGCACCCCGGCCAGCCCGGCCATGGACGAGCCCAGTATGAACGTGAACACGATCACGGTGTCGATGGGGATGCCCATCAGGGGCACGGCGAACTTGTCGTAGGAGATGGCCCGCATGGCCATGCCGATCTTGGTGCGGGTCACGATGAAGTGCAGCAGCACGAACACGACGAGCGCCGCCAGGATCACGGCGATCTTGAGGTTGGTGAAGCTGACTCCGCCCACCGTGTACACCACCTCGTTGATCAGCTCAGGGAACTTCTTGCGGCTCGCGCCGAGCAGGGCCAGGTTGCCGTGCTCCAGGATCAGGCCGGCCATGAGGGCTGTGATCACCACGTACAGTCGGTTCGCTCCCTTGCGACGCAGGGGGCGGTACGCCACCCGCTCCAGCGTCACCCCCACCACCGCGGTGAGCGCCATGGTGGCCGGGATGGTCACGGCCAGCACCACCCAGCCGGGCAGCCCGGCCGCCTGGGTCAGCAGGAAGGTGGCCACGAAGAACCCGATGTACGCGCCCACCATGAACACGTCGCCGTGGGCGAAGTTGATGAGCAGGAGCACCCCGTACACCAGGGAGTACCCCAGAGCGATCAGGGCGTAGAAGCTGCCCCACTGCAGGGCGTTCAGGAGGTTCTGCACGATGGTGGAGAGCACGGTCCGCCTCGCTCGGGCAGGAAGCAAACCGGGGGAGGCGGCCCGTTCCGGGCCGCCTCCCCCGCGGGGGTCACAACGGGGCTACGGGCACACCGACTCGGTGAACACGAACTCGCCCTGGTCGTTGATCTTCACGACCACGGCGCACTTGATCGGGTCGCCCTGCTCGTCGAACCGCATCTTGCCGGTGATGCCGTCGAACTCCTTGATGCCGGCCATGGCGTCACGGACGGCCTTGCGGTCCTTGTCCAGGTCGCCGGTGAGGCCGCCGGTGTCCTGGATGGCCTGGAGCACGATCCGGGTGGCGTCCCAGGTCAGGGCGGCTACGTCGTCGGGGGTGTAGCCGTACTTGGCCTGGTAGCGCTCGATGAACTCCTTGGTGGCGCCGGTGGCCCCGGCCGCGGCGTAGTGGGTGGAGAAGTAGTGCCCCTTGCAGTCGTCGCCGCACAGCTCCATCAGCTCGGCCGAGCCCCAGGCGTCCGACCCCATGAACGGCCCGGTCCAGCCCAGGTTGTGGGCCTGCTTCACGATCAGGGCCACCTGGTTGTAGTTGTCGGGCACGAAGATGAAGTCCGGCTTGGCCGCGATGATCTTGGTGAGCTGGGCGCTGAAGTCCTGGTCCTTGGTGCCGTGGCTCTCGAACGCCACCACCGAGCCGGCCCCGTGCTTCTTCTCGAAGTCGGCCTTGAAGATCTCGGCCAGGCCCTTGGAGTAGTCGTTCGAGAGGTCGTAGATCACGGCGGCCGTCTTGGCCTGGAAGGTCTTGGTAGCGAAGTCCACGGCCACCGGCCCCTGGAACGGGTCGAGGAACGCGGCCCGGAACACCCACGGCCGGTCCTTGGTGGTGTCGGGGTTGGTGGACCAGGGCGAGATCATCGGGGTCTCGTTGTCGTCGCACACCTGGCCGGCGGGCACGGCCTGCTTGGAGGAGTTGGGCCCCACGATGGCCAGCACCTCGTCCTGCTCGATCAGCTTCAAGGCCGTGGTCACCGCCGACTCGGCCTTGGACTCGTTGTCCTCGTAGATGAACTCGAGCTTGTAGGTCTTGTCCCCCACCTTGAGGCCGCCCTTGGAGTTGACGTCCTCCCGGAGCATCTCGGCCGCGTACTTGGACGACTCACCCACCTTGGGGATGTCGCCGGTCATGGGGATGTTGAACCCGATCTTGATGGTGTCGGCCGCCCAGGCCGGCGCGGCCAGGGCCAATCCCAAGGTTCCCGCCAGGATCCAGGACCTTCGCATGGACGCCTCCTTTCGGTGGATGAAGGAATCGGAAAGGGGGTGGGGATCATAGAGGAAAAAGCCCCCAAGACGCAAAGGAAAACCGGGGTGGACCCTCGGTCCACCCCGGTCGGTGGGCTTGGCCGTGCGTCCGACCCTACCTTTTCTCGCCTAGGATCCCCTTCTCCTTGTCGTACACGATGCCCTGGTGGGGCACGGGGCCGGCCTGGAGGAAGTTGCTGCGGAGCCGGCGGTTCAGGGTCTGCTCGGCCTTGCGGCCCAGCTCGAGGAGCTTGTCCATGTCGAGCCCGGTGCGCACCCCCATCTCCTCGAACATGCCCACCAGGTCCTCGGTGCAGGTGTTCCCCGCATAGCCTCGGTGGTACTCGGCCGCGCCGGTCTTGGGCTGGCCGCCGATGGCCCCCAGGGAGGTGTCGAAGTACCGGAACCCGAAGGTCAGCGCCACCAGCGAGCACGCCACGCCCCAGCCCCGGGTGTCGTGGAAGTGCACCACCACCTCGTCGGTGGTGAACCCCTCGGCCAGCATGTACTCGTAGAACTCGCTGACCTGCCGGGGGTTGGCCACGCCGGTGGTGTCGCCGAACCCAATGAAGGTGGCGCCGATGTCCTTCCACCACTTGCCCATCCTCGCCACGTGGTCCAGGGGCACGTCCCCGTTGATGGGGCATCCGAAGCTGGTGAGCACCCACCCGAACACGGTGTGGCCCGTGTCGATGGCCCGCCGGGTCATCTGCTCGAGCAGCTTCTTGTTCTCGTCGTGGGTCATGTTCACGTTGGCCAGGTTGTGGGCCTCGCTGGCCGAGATCACCATGGCGATCTCATCGACCCCGTACCCCTCGTCCTTGGACTTCACGGCCCGCTCGATGCCCTTCAGGGTGGTGCAGATGGCCCGGTAGTCCACCCCCTCCTTCCGGGGGATCTGCCGGAGCACCTCCTCGGCGTCGGCGAACTGCTGCAGGTACTTGGGGTGGGCGAAGTTGGTGGCCTCGATCTTCTTGAACCCCGCCTCGACCATGCCCGTGATCATCTCCACCTTCTTTCGGGTGGGCACGATCAGGGGCTCGTTCTGGAGCCCGTCCCGGGCCCAGCACTCGCCGATGATCACCTCGTCGGGAAGGTTCATCCGGTGCAGCCTCATGGTGTCGCACATGGGAGTCCTCCTTTTGTTCGGCTGGAAGGGTGGGAGGCTAGGAGGCGTCCCAACGTCCCAACGTCCTAACGTCCTAACGTCCCAACGTCCTAACGTCTTACCGTCCCTGATACTGCGGCTTCCTTTTTTCTCGAAATGCGCAAAGCCCCTCCAGGCGGTCCTCGGTGGGAATCAGGGTCTCGTAGCAGGTGCTCTCGAACACCAGGGCGTCGGTCAGGTCCATCTCCATGCCCCGGTCGATGGCCCGCTTGGCCGCCCGGACGGCCAAGGGGCCGTTGCGACAGATGGCCTCGGCCAGCTCCCGGGCGGTGTCCAGGAGCCGATCGGGCGGGCACACCCGGTTCACCAGGCCGATCTCCAGGGCCTCGGCCGCGGTGATCCGCTTGGCCGTGAAGATGAGCTCCTTGGCCTTGGCCTTGCCCACGATCCGGGGGAGCCGCTGGGTCCCGCCGGCGCCCGGGATGATGGCCAGGCTGGTCTCGGTGAGCCCCAGGGTGGCGGTCTCGCTGGCCACTCGCAGGTCCGAGGCCAGGGCCAGCTCGGTGCCGCCGCCCAGGGCCACCCCGTTCACCGCGGCGATCACCGGCATGGGAAGGTTCTCCACCTCGGTGAAGGTGGCGCGGATCGTGTGGATGTAGCGCCGGACCTGGTCCTCGCTCATGCCGGCCCGCTCCTTGAGATCCGCGCCGGCGCAGAACGCCCGGTCCCCGGCGCCGGTGACGATCACGCACCGCACCGACGGGTCGAACCGGATGTCGTCCAGGGCCTCGTTGAGCTCCCGGAGCATCTGGAACGAGATCGAGTTCATCACCCGGGGCCGGTTCAGGGTGATCAGGCAGAGGCTGCCATCCTTTTCGACGAGAACGGTGGGCTCGCTCATGACTCGGTCTCCTTGTGAAGGGCTGGAAGGCTAGAAGGCAGGGAAGCTGGGAAGCTAGAGCATCCAGGCCCCCGTCCCAACGTCCTAGCGTCCGCACGTCCTAACGTCCCAACGTAGACAACGTCTCCGCCCGGGCGAGGCGCGCCCGGTTCGCCCGGACCGCTTCGGCCAGGCGGTCCCCGTCCACGCCCGTGCCCACACGCAGGGCCTGGAACAGCGCCGCGAGCTCCTCCAGGTCCTGGTTGCCCTCCGGCTCGTCCAGGGCGGGGCAGCCCCCGAGCCCGCCCAGGGATCCGTCGAACCGCCGGACCCCGGCGAGCCAGGCTGCGAACGCGGCTGCGCCGGCCGTGCCCGACGGGTCGTGGAGGTGGACCCCCAGGGTCTCCAGGGGCATCACCTCGGCCGCGGCCCGGACCCGCGCGGCCACCTCCACGGGGGAGGCCCCCCCTAAGGTGTCGCACAGGGTGAGCTCCGAGAACCCCAGGTCCCGGGCGGCCCGGCACAGAGCCACCACCCGTTCCTCCGGCACCGGCCCCTCCACGGGGTCGGCCCAGGCCATGGAGAGCGCCAAGCGCATCCGGGCCCCCGCATCGGCCACTGCCTCGGCCATGGGGCCGAGGTCCCGCAGCACCTCCTCGATCGGCCGTCCCAGGTTGGCCCGGCTGTGGGTTTGGGTGGCCGAGAGCAGACACACCACGTTGCGGGCGCCGGCGGCCAGGGCTTCCCCGAGCCCCCGGAGGTTGGGGACCAGCACCCACACCCGCGCGGCGTGGTCGCCGAGCGCCCGCACCACCTCGCCCGTTTTCGCCATCTGGGGCACTCGGCGCGGGTGCACGAAGCTTCCCGCCTCGGCCTCGGGCACGCCGGCGTCGAGCACCTCGGCCACCCACCGGGCCCGCTCGGCCGGGCTGAGCACGGCCGGCACCGATTGGAGACCGTCCCGGGCGGATACGTCCACCAGGGTCACCGCGCGCGGTGCGACGTTTGCCAGTTCACGTAAAGTGCACGACACGGCCGATCCTCCTCCGGAGAGGGCTGTATACATGGAGCCTTCGCCGCTCGTCAACACTGTATTGCGCGGTGGTCCGGCCGCGGGCGAGGGGTGGAATCGCGGCCCGCGGCCCGCGATCGGGTCGGGTCGGCGAAGGGGGTGCGGGAGAAACGCTGGGGAGGCTGAAAGAGATTGCGTTGCAATGTTATAGGGTTATGTGGATGAGCAGCGGTTCGGCAAGGGGAAAGGAAGCGGCTGCACTTGACGTTAGGTGCGTGTTGGGTTGACCGGAGAAAGCGAACGGTGTTATACCACTCCGGCCGCGATACCGACCGTGAGGTGGATAAGGAGGCGACATGGACGGACGGCCTGTCCAGCTCCAGGTGGACGACATCCATCTGAGCTTCGGCGGAGTCAACGCCCTGATGGGCGTGGGGTTCCAGGTGTACAAGGGCGAGATCTTCTCGATCATCGGTCCCAACGGTGCCGGCAAGACGAGCATGCTCAACTGCATCAGCGGCCGGTACCACCCCCAGCGGGGTCGGATCGTGTTCGAGGGCCGGGAGATCACGAACCAGCCCCCGGCCACCCGCGCCGAGATCGGGATCTCGCGCACCTTCCAGAACATCGCCCTGTTCAAGGGCATGACCGTGCTCGACAACCTGCTGATCGGCCGCCACATCCACCTGAAGACCGGGTTCCTGAAGGGCGGCAT
This sequence comes from bacterium, assembly GCA_027021615.1. Lineage (GTDB taxonomy): Bacteria > Desulfobacterota > Deferrisomatia > Deferrisomatales > Deferrisomataceae > Deferrisoma. The sequence goes on from JALUTY010000090.1 coordinate 10,857, forward strand.
CTACCTCGGCCCCTGTCAGCGCGAAGAGATCGAGCACCGGGAGTTCGTGGAGGACATCATCGACTTCCTGGAGATCGAGCACATCCGCAAGAAGATCGTGGGCACCCTGGCTTACGGTCTCCAGAAACGGGTGGAGCTGGCCCGGGCCCTGGCCCTCGACCCCAAGCTGATCCTCCTGGACGAGCCCATGGCCGGCATGAACCTGGAGGAGACCGAGGACATGGTGCGCTACATCCTCGACATCAACCAGGAGCGGGGGATCACGGTGATCCTGGTGGAGCACGACATGGGCGTGGTGATGGACATCTCGGACCGCATCGTGGTCCTCGACTTCGGCCAGAAGATCGGGGAGGGCACGCCCGACGAGGTGCAGAAGAACCCGGACGTGGTCCGGGCGTACCTCGGGGCCGAAGACGAAACCTTCTTGGGCCGGTAGGAAGGGAGGAAAGAGCTTATGGTCGACCTTCCCCTCGACACCTTTCCCAAGCTCCTACGCCACAACGCCCGCAGGTGGGGCGACGACCGGGTGGCCATGCGGGAGAAGGAGTTCGGGATCTGGCAGCCCTACACCTGGAAGGACTACTACGAGCACGTGAAGTACTTCAGCCTGGGCCTGGTGGCCATGGGGCTCAAGAAGGGCGACACGATCTCGATCATCGGCGACAACCGGCCCGAGTGGCTCTGGGCCGAGCTGGCCGCCCAGTCCGCCGGGGCGATCGGTATCGGCATCTACCAGGACTCGATCCTGAAGGAGGTGTCGTACATCATCAACCACGCCGCCTCCCGGTTCGTGGTCGCCGAGGACCAGGAGCAGGTGGACAAGGTGCTCGACATGGGCGACGAGATCCCCACGGTGGAGCACATCGTCTACACCGACCCCCGGGGCATGCGCAAGTACGACGATCCCCGGCTCATCTACTTCCCCGAGGTGGAGGAGCGGGGCCGGGAGTTCGAGAAGAAGAACCCCGGCATCTTCGACCAGATGGTCGACGCCACCGATCCCGAGGCGTGCGCCCAGATCTGCACCACCTCGGGCACCACGGGCAACCCCAAGCTGGCCATGCTGAGCCACCGGAACATGCTGAGCATGGCCGCGAACCTGGGCCAGGTGGACCCCAAGTACGAGTCGGACGAGTTCGTGAGCTTCCTGCCGCTGCCCTGGATCGGGGAGCAGATGATGTGCGTGGCGAGCGCCCTGCTGTTCGGGTTCACCGTGAACTTCCCCGAGGAGCCCGAGACCGCCACCGAGAACATCCGGGAGATCGGGCCCCACGTGATCTTCAGCCCCCCGCGGGTGTGGGAGAACCTGGCCGCCACGGTGCAGGTGAAGATCATGGACGCCTCGCCCATGAAGCGGTTCCTCTTCCACAAGTGCCTACCCGTGGGGTACATGTGGGCCGACCTCAAGTTCCAGAAGAAGGAGCCCACCTTCTGGCAGAAGGTGCGGTACGGGTTGGCCTACCTGGTCATGTTCCGGGCTCTGAAGGACCGGCTGGGGTTCACGAACATCCGGTCGGCCTCCACCGGCGGTGCGGCCCTCGGGCCTGACACCTTCCGGTTCTTCCACGCCCTGGGCGTAAACCTGAAGCAGATCTACGGCCAGACCGAGATCTCGGGGATCTCCTGCATCCACCACGACGGCGACATCAAGTTCGACACCGTGGGCAAGCCCATCCCCGAGACCGAGATCCGCATTCACAACCCCGATCCCAAGGGCGTGGGAGAGGTGATCTCCCGAAGCCCCGCGCTGTTCATGGGCTACTACAAGAACGAGGAGGCCACCCGCGAGACGATCGTGGACGGGTGGCTGTACTCGGGTGACGCCGGGTACTTCGACGAGGACGGGCACCTGGTCATCATCGACCGTATGAAGGACATCATGACCCTGAAGGGGGGCGAGCGGTTCAGCCCGCAGTTCATCGAGAACAAGCTCAAGTTCAGCCCGTACATCAAGGAGGCCGTGTGCATCGGCCACGAGCGCGACTACATCATCGCCATGATCTGCATCGACTACGGGATCGTGGGCAAGTGGGCCGAGGACCGGCGGATCAACTACACCACCTACACCGACCTGGCGTCCAAGCCCGAGGTGTACGGGCTGATCGAAGGCGAGGTCCGCAGGGTCAACGAGAGCCTGACCGAGCACCAGCGGATTCGCAAGTTCGTGCTGCTGTACAAGGAGCTCGACGCCGACGACGACGAGCTGACCCGCACCCGGAAGGTGCGCCGTCGGTTCATCGACCAGAAGTACGCGGACATCATCGAGGCGATCTACGCGGACCAGGCCGAGATCCATATCGACACGGTGATCCGGTACCAGGACGGCAAGACCTCCCAGCTCAAGACCACCCTGGCCGTGCGCACCCTGGAGTAGGACACCCGCAACCCCAGCTGCCGGTTTCGGAGGCGTTATGGAATTCTACGTTCAGCTCTTGATCAGCGGGCTCGTGCTGGGCTCGATCTACGCTCTGGTGGCCCTCGGGTTTGCCATCATCTACAAGTCCACCAGCGTGGTGAACTTCGCCCAGGGCGAGTTCCTCATGGTGGGGGCCTACTTCTGCTTCTCGATGGTGGTTCAGTACCAGGTGCCGTGGCTGTGGGCCTTCCTGATCACCATGGTGTTCTCGGTGGTGCTGGCCCTGCTGGTGGAGCGGCTGGTGCTGCGGCCCATGATCGGGGAGCCGGTGATCTCGATCATCATGGTGACCATCGGGCTGTCGTCGGTGCTGCGGTCGGTGGTGACCGCGGTGTGGGGCACCCAGATCAAGACCTACGACCCGCCCCTGTTCCCGGACACGCCGATCAACCTGGCGGGCATCCCCATCAGCCAGGTGTACCTGTGGAGCTTCGGGCTCTCGATCGTGCTGCTGGTGCTGTTCGGGCTGTTCTTCAAGTACACCAAGGCCGGCATCGCCATGCGGGCCACGGCGTTCTCGAACCAGGTGGCCCTTTCGATGGGCATCAGCGTGAAGCGGATCTTCGCCCTGGCCTGGTGCATCTCGCTGGTGGTCTCCTCGATCGGCGGCATCCTCATCGGCAACATCAACGGCATCAACATCGCGTTGGGCCACTTCGGGCTCAAGGTGTTCCCGGCCGTGATCCTGGGCGGGCTCGACTCGATCCTGGGTGCGGCCGTGGGCGGCATCATCATCGGGGTTCTCGAGAACTTCTCGGACGGCCTCCTGAAGACCTGGTTCGGGCTCCAGGGCATCAAGGAGGTGGCGCCGTTCGTGTTCCTGGTGATCATCCTGATGGTGAAGCCCTACGGCCTGTTCGGCACCGAGGAGATCGAGCGGGTGTAACCGGGGGGGACAAGATCGGGTGACGGATCCACACGCGGCGGCCCGGCCGCCCATGCCTGAAAGCAGGAAGCCGACATGAGCGTGAATCACTGCGGTGATTTCAAACAGACCTACAAGGACGACATGCGGGTGCTCCAGACCCGGTTCATCCGGTTCTGGGTGTACGGGTTCGTGGCGTTCCTGTACGTGTTCCCGCTGATCGCATCGACCTACGTGGTGAGCCTCACCAACATGATCGGGATCGCCGTGATCGGCGCCCTGGGCATCAACATCGTCACGGGGTTCACCGGACAGATCTCGCTGGGTCAGGGGGCGTTCCTCGGGGTGGGGGCGTTCTCCTGCGCGTTCTTCATGAACGAGTGGGGGATCCCGTTCTGGCTCGCCATGCCCATGGCGGGGCTCGTGACCGCGGCCGTGGGCATGATCTTCGGCATCCCGAGCCTGCGCCTGAAGGGGCTGTACCTGGCCATCGCCACCCTGGCCGCCCAGTTCATCCTGGAGTACCTGTTTCTGCACCTCGAGGGGATCACGGGCGGGTCCAACGGGGTGATGTTCCCCTCGCCCCAGGTGGGGGATTTTGCGTTCGACACGGACCAGAGCATCTACTACGTGATCATCACGGTGGCGGTGCTCACCACCATCTACACCACGAACCTGTTCCGGTCCAAGGACGGCCGGGCCTTCGTGGCGGTGCGCGACCACTACCTGTCGGCCGAGATCATGGGGATCCACCTGTTCAAGTACCGGCTGCTGTCGTTCGCGATCAGCTCGTTCATCGTGGGCATCGCCGGCAGCCTGTGGGGGGCCTACACGCAGTACATCACCCCCGAGCACTTCACCATCGCCGAGTCGATCAACTACCTGGCCATGATCATCATCGGCGGCATGGGGAGCGTGCTGGGCTCGATCTACGGCGCCATCTTCATGACCCTGGTGCCGAACCTGTTGAGCTACGGCACCTCGGTGCTTGCCAACGTGTGGGCGGGCGCGGGCGATCTGATCATGAGCCTGAAGGAGGGCATCTTCGGGTTGATCGTGGTACTGTTCTTGATCTTCGAGCCGGACGGGCTGGCCCACCGGTGGAAGCTGATCAAGGCGTACTGGAAGCTGTATCCGTTCAGCTACTGATCGGGAAAGGAGGTGAGCCGGGAGCGGAAACCCAAAGAACGTCGCTGGTGCACGTCGAGGGAGGGATTTTCGGTTTCGGTTTCGGAAAACGTGGCCCTGTGCCAACCCATGGGAAGAGGAGGATGGACATGAAACGCTGGATCCGTGCCCTTTCGGTCGCCGCGGCCGTCGGTTTCGCCGCGAGCGCCACGGCCGCCGACACCATTGTCATCGGCCACATCGCCGACCTAACCGGGCCCACCTCGGCGGTGGGCAAGCCCTACGCCGACGGCGTGCAGGCTTATGCCGACTGGCTGAACGCCCACGGCGGGGTGAACGGCAAGAAGGTGAAGCTGCTGCGCTCGGACTACGCTTACAAGATCCCCGAGGCCTTGAACCTGTACAAGAAGTTCAAGACGGTGGATCGGGTCCTGGCGATCCAGGGCTGGGGCACCGGCGACACCGAGGCCCTGACAAAGATGGTGGGCAAGGACAAGATCCCTTACTTCTCGGCCTCGTACTCGGCCCACCTGACCGCCCCCAAGAAGGCCCCCTACAACTTCTTCATCGCGGCCGACTACTCCACCCAGCTGCGGGCCGGCCTCAAGTACATCAAGGACAACTGGAACCAGAGCCGTAAGCCGAAGATCGCTTTCATCTATCCCGACCACCCCTACGGCAAGGCTCCGATCCCGGCCGGGAAGAAGTACGCCGAGGAGCTGGGCTTCGAGATCGTGGGTGAGGAGAACGTGGGGCTGCGGGCCATCGAGGCCACCACCCAGCTGCTGAACCTCAAGAAGAACGAGCCCGACTTCGCCTGGATCGGCGGCACGACTCCCTCGGCGGCCGTGATCCTGAAGGACGCCAAGAAGCTGGGCCTCAAGACCAAGTTCCTCATCAACATCTGGGGCAACGACGAGAACCTGTTCAAGCTGGCCGGCGACGCGGCCAACGGCGCCTTGGGGCTGCAGGCCGCCGCCGTGTACGGCGACGACGTGCCGGGCATGAAGACCATCGTGGAGGTCACCAAGGGCGAGCACCAGATGACCCACTTCATCCGGGGCTGGGTGTCGATGATGGTCATGGCCGAAGGCCTGAAGCGGGCCGACGCGGCCGGTGACCTGACCGGACCGGGCCTCAAGAAGGCCCTGGAGACCCTCAGAGACTTCGACACCGGCGGGCTGACCGCGCCCATCACCTACACGGCCGACGACCACCGCCCGAACCTCTCGGCCAAGATCTACGAGTATCAAGGCGGGAAGATGGTCTACAAGGCCACGGTGGAGCTGCCCCGGCGGTCCGACTGGCTGGGCTTCTGACACGGCAACACTAGGGCGGGGAGGCCCCCGGGCCTCCCCCCTTTCGAGGGGCCGCCGGCCCGGCGCCGGCGATCCCTCGAAAGGGAAACACCCGCGTCACGGAGCAGACTCCCATGCTGAAGGTCAACAACATCGAGGTCGTCTATAACGACGTGATCTTGGTCCTCAAGGGGCTGTCGCTGGAGTGCGAGGAAGGCAAGATCACCACCCTGCTGGGTGCCAACGGGGCCGGCAAGTCCACCACCCTCAAGGCCATCTCGGGGCTCCTCAAGAGCGAGGAGGGAGAGGTGACCGAGGGCACCATCGAGTTCAATGGGGAGAGGATCAACGGGAAGGACCCAGAGGAGATCGTCCGGATGGGGATCTTCCAGTGCATGGAGGGCCGCCGGGTGTTCGAGGACCTGACCGCCCACGAGAATCTCCTGTGCGGGGCGTACACCCGCAAGGACAAGGCTGGGGTCCGGCGGGACCTGGACCTGGTGTACGACTTCTTCCCGCGGCTCAGGGAGCGGCGCAACCAGCTGGCCGGGTACCTGTCGGGGGGGGAGCAGCAGATGCTCGCGATCGGCCGGGCGCTCATGGCACGGCCCCAGCTGATGCTGCTGGACGAACCGAGCCTGGGGCTGGCGCCGCTGCTGGTGAAGGAGATCTTCTCGATCATCCAGAAGATCAACGAGGAGGAGAAGACCACGATCCTCCTGGTGGAGCAGAACGCCAACCTGGCGTTGAAGGTGGCCACCTACGGCTACATCATGGAGAACGGCAAAGTGGTCTTGGACGGGCCCAGCGAGAAGCTCCGGGAGAACGAGGACGTGAAGGAGTTCTACCTGGGGGTGGGCGAGAGCGGTCACAAGCGCTCGTTCAAGAACGCCAAGCACTACAAGCGCCGGAAACGATGGCTGTCGTAGGAAGGCTGGAAGGCTAGGAGGCTGAGAGGCCGTTCGTCGCGGGTCGTTGGTCGTTCGTGGTTCAGGCTTCCCCAACGACTCACGACTAACGGCATTCCCCCGGAGGTCATACCGAGATGGACCGCACGACCGGATTTCTGAACGAGGCCATGGAGACCCAGAGCTGGGAGGCACAGCAGCGGGCGCTGTCGCGCCGGTTGCGCGAAACGGTGGCCCACGCTTACGAGCACGCCCCGTACTGGCGGCGGGTCATGGACGAGGCCGGGGTGTCGCCCTCGGACATCCAGGGGGTGGCCGACCTACCCAAGCTTCCCGTGACGCCCAAGGCCAAGCTTGTGGAGATCCAGGGCGCCCAGCCCCCGTTCGGGGGGCTGCTGGGCATGGCCGTGGAGCGGATGCAGCGGATGTTCCGGTCGCCCGGCCCGATCTATGACCCCCAGGGCCCCGGTGAGGGATGGGGCTGGGAGGAGGCCCTGTTCGCTGCGGGCTTCCGACCGGGCGACATCTCCATCAACACCTTCAGCTACCATATGACCCCGGCCGGCATGATGTTCGACGACGCCCTGCGCACCCTGGGGTGCCCCGTGGTGCCCACCGGGGTGGGCGAGCGGGAGGCCCAGGTGGAGATCATGCAGCGCCTGGGGGTCAAGGGGTTCGTGGGCATGGCCTCGTTCCTCCTGCAGATCGGGGAGAAGGCCAAGGAACTGGGGGTGGATCCGCGCCGGGATCTGGGCCTGGAGGTGGCGTTCGTCACGGCCGAGCCCCTGCCCGACAGCCTGCGCTCGTCGGTGGAGGAGATGTTCGGCCTGATCCTCAGGCAGGGCTACGGCACGGCCGACTGCGGGTGCATCGCGTACGAGTGCTTCCACAAGGGCGGCATGCACGTGGTGAACCGGGCCGTGGTGGAGATCGTGGACCCCACCACCGGCCAGCCCGTGCCCGAGGGGGAGACCGGCGAGGTGGTGGTCACCCTGTTCCACAAGGCCTACCCCTTGCTGCGGTTCGGCACGGGTGACCTTTCCGCATTCCAGCCGGGTGGGTGCGCGTGCGGGCGGGCCACGCCCAAGCTCAAGGGGTGGCTGGGCCGGGCGGACCAGCTGGTGAAGGTGAAGGGCATGTTCGTGCACCCGGGCCAGCTCCAGGCCGTGTTCCGGGAGTTCCCCGAGGTGGGGGGGTTCCGGGCGGTGGTGAGCCGCGAGAACAACCGTGACCGCCTGACCGTGCGGGTGGTGAGCCGGGAGCGCTCCGAGGGCTTGGCCCAGAAGATCGCTGGCCGACTGCGGGACGTGCTGCGGATCGGGGTCGAGGTGGAGTGGGTGGACGGGCTGCCCGGCGACGGAAAGGTGGTCGAAGACACCCGCACCTGGGACTGAGGCATGGGTCAACCGGCGCGAAACGGCGGCCCCCCGCCGCTCAAGATCGGGGAGCTGGCCCGCAGGGTGGGGCTCACGCCCCGGACGATCCGCTACTACGAGGACATCGGGCTCCTGAACAGCGTGCGCCGGGTGGAGGGGGGGCGTCGGATCTACACGGATGACGACGTTCGGCGGCTCAAGTTCATCAAGCGGCTCAAGCTGCTGGGGCTGAGCCTGGAGGAGATGAAGGAGCTGGAGGAGCTCTACCGAACCCACCGGAGCAACGAGAAGGTTTTGCCCCGGCTTCTGGAGCTCCTGGATCATCATCTGGAGGAGATCGAGCACCGAATCGATCAGCTCCGGATGCTCCAGCGCGACATCGAGGCCTACCGCGAGCACATCCGTTCGAAGCTGTAGGGGTGGTGGTTGGCGATTGGCTGCCGGCCCTCGGTCCGGACGGCCGATGCGCCGAGTCAAAGGAGTCTATTCCATGGCATTGTCGTTCGATCTGTCCGCAGAGCAGAACATCCTACGCCAGAGCGTGCGCGAGTTCGCCGAGAAGGAGATCCGGCCGGTGGCCCGCGAGCTCGACGCAAAGGAGGAGTTCAGCTACGAGCTGACTCGGAAGATGGGCGAGATGGGGCTGTTCGGGATCTTCGTGAGCCCCGAGTACGGGGGGAGCGGGCTGGACTACGTCTCGTATATCATCGCGGTGGAGGAGATCGCCCGGGTGGACGGGTCCCAGGCGGCCACCGTGGCGGCGGGCAACTCCCTGGGGATCGGACCGATCTACTACTTCGGGAGCGAGGAGCAGAAGAAGCGCTGGCTCCCCAAGCTGTGCACCGGCGAGATGCTGGCCGGGTTCGGGCTCACCGAGCCCCTGGCCGGGTCGGACGCGGGCAGCTCCCGCACCAAGGCCGTGCTCGACGGAAACGAGTGGGTGATCAACGGCAGCAAGATCTTCATCACCAACGCGGCCACCGACATCACCGGCGTGATCGTGGTGCAGGCGGTCACGGGCAAGAAGAGCGACGGCCGCAACGAGCTCTCCTGCTTCCTGGTGCCGGCGGACGCGCCGGGGCTGACCCGCAAGGCCATGCACGGCAAGATGATGTGGCGCTCGTCCAACACCGCCGAGCTCTATTTCGACGATGTGCGGCTGCCCAAGGACGCCATCCTCGGAAAGAAGGGGGACGGGTTCCGGCAGATGCTCTCCACCCTGGACGGGGGCCGGCTGTCCATCGGCGCCATGGGGCTGGGGGGGGCCCAGGGCGCGTTCGAGCTGGCCCTGCGCTATGCCCAGGAGCGCCGCCAGTTCGGCCAGCCGATCTTCGACTTCCAGGCCATTCAGTTCAAGCTGGCCGACATGGCCATGGAGATCGAGGCAGCCCGGAACCTGCTGTACAAGGCCTGCTGGCTCAAGGACAACGGCCGGCCGTTCGGCAAGTACGCGGCCATGGCCAAGCTGTACTGCTCCGAGGTCATGGGCCGCGTGGTGGACGCCGCGGTCCAGATCCACGGCGGCTACGGTCTGATGCAGGACTACGACGTGGAACGGTTCTACCGCGACCAGAAGCTCCTGACCATCGGAGAAGGGACGAGCGAGATCCAACGCCTCGTGATCGCCCGCCACCTCAAGGACTGATCCGCCTACCTCTTCCTCCCCCATGTATTGAAGACCGCCGCCGGCAACGTGCCCGCGGCGGTCTTTTTCTGTAGGGCCGGGTCAAGCCCAACGTTTATACTTTTATACTTTCCCGTGCCGGCTCCCGCCTCGTGATCGCCCGCCACCGTTCGGGGTTTGTCTGGAATTTCTGTTTACGTCCAGCGGAACACGCGCGCCGGTGCGGAGAGCACGGGTGGAAGACGGCGCTGTTCCGGCAAGGGGGGAGACCCTTGGGTCTTCTTTTGCCCTACCAACTTCTCCCCGGGGATGCCGCCAAAGTGCTCGAACGCGCAGACCAGGGGTTCGAAGCTATGGGGGAAATGAGGAAATCCCGCCCTAGCCCGCACTATTCATGAGCGTTCGTTGCGAAACCGTCGAGTGTGCGGCAGATCGGGGCAAGCACGAGCGCAGAGGGGTGCAGGCGTACTGGACGGTACGTCGAGCTCCGAGGCGCGAGCACGCCCCGAGATGGCGTGCAATCGACGGTTGCAGTAGAAGGCTTTATGAGTAGTGCGGGTTAGCCCAAAGCTCAACTTGGGGCGCGCTTTGACCGATGGGCGGAAAGAGTGGTGGGGGGTGAGTGGAACTCCGGAGCTTAGCAGTGTCCCCGAGGAGTAGGCTGGGGGTGCTGGGGGAGTGTGTGGTGGCGGGGTTGGGAACGCGGACTCTGCGTGTGTTGGCGGTGCCGTACGGACATGCGCTGTCGCACGTGAGCCGGCCGTTGGAGGTGGCGAAGGAGCTCCGAAAGCGCGGGCACGAGGTGGTGTTCGCCGGCGGGGGCAGGCAGCTGCGGCACGTGGAGGAAGCGGGTTTTCCGGCGATCCGGGACCTTGAGATGCCTCACGAGGTGCTGTTTGGAAGGATTCGGGAGCGAAAGCTCCGGTTTATCTTGGAGGGAGAGCTTCGGACCCTGGTGGACGAGGACCTGCGGGTCATCCGAGAGGTGCGGCCCGACCTCGTGCTGACCGACGGCCGGATCTCGGCGCGTCTTTCCACCCGGGCGGCCGGAGTGCCCCACGCGGCCATCGTGAACGTGTCGAGCACCCACCATCGGGCCGTGCCCTACGTGCCGGTGTTCGGATGGGTGCGACCGACGTGGCTGCGGAGCCTCGCCAACCGGTTCAACCTGTGGGCCGAGATGGCCGTGTTCGACCGGGCCAACCCGGCCTTCGGGCGGGTGGCCCGAAGGCTCGGCCTCCCGCCGGATGTCACCGCCACCAACTGCCTCGAGGGCAACGACCTCACGCTGCTCCCCGACCTTCCCGAACTCATGCCGAGCCAGGGCCTCCCGCCCGGCCACCACTACGTGGGCCCGATCACCTTCGACGGGAGCCATCTGCCCGACCCGCCCTGGTGGTCGGAGCTCCTGCTCCGGAAGGAGTCCGGGGCGCGCGTGGTGTACTTCACGCTCGGAACCACGGGCACCCGGGAGCTGTTCCGTTCCGCGTTGCGGGATCTCGGCGGCCGTGACGATCTTGCGGTGGTGGTGAGCACGGGCGGGCAGGTGGACCTTCCGGCACCGCCAGCCAACGTGTTCGTAGCCGAAGTTTTGGACGGCGACCGTGTGATGGAGCTTGCCGACGTCGTGGTGTGCCACGGCGGGAACGGCACGATCTATCAGGCCCTCCGGCATGGGGTGTACGTGCTCGGGATCCCCGCGATTCCGGACCAGGAGTACAATCTGCGCAGGGCCGAAGCGCTGGGGATAGGCGCGCGTGTTCACTCTGTTGATCTTGCTGGCCCAGGTTTCCTGTCGCGGATGCTTTCCTCCAAAAAATCGGAAGAAGTGCTAGGGGCCCGGGGCGGAGGGACGGGCGCCCGCTTTGGAGCGGATGGAATCGTCAAGCTCTTGGGAGGCTCCGCCCAAGGGCAGGAGGTGGGTGATGCGGAAGATCTCGGGTAAAGCCGTTGTATGGTTCATGGGGCTCATCCTGGGGCCTTTGGGAGTGGGCGGCATCGTGGGATTGGTGGTTGGCGGATGGAGCTGGCTCGGCCCGTTCGCAGGGGTGGTGGGGTTCGTCTGTGGAGGAGTGGCGTTCTTCTGCGCGGCGGCGGCCGTGTATCGGGTGTTTTTCCGTCTGCGGCCCCTGCCGCTCGGGACGATCGAGCACGCAGGGCCGGAAAGCTTTACCTACGACGTGTATCTGCTTTTTTTTCTGCTTGTGTTCTACCCGGTGATCTTGTCGCGTTCGGTGCCCGTTCCCGTGATGAGATTGGTCTACCTCCTGCTCGGAGCGAAGCTGGGTCGTAACACGTACTCCTCGGGTGCGATCATGGATCCTCTTCTCACCCAGGCCGGGGAGAACACGATCATCGGGCTCAACGCCATCGTTTCGTGCCATACGATCGAGGGCCCAAAAATCACGGTCGCGCCCGTGAAGATCGGAAACGGGGTGACCGTTGGAGGGAATACCGTGGTATTGCCGGGGGTTGAGATCGGCGACGGGGCCGTGGTGGGGATCAACTCGGTGGTTCCCAAACACACCCGCATCGGCCCCGGAGAGGTGTGGGCGGGAAATCCGGCCCGACGCATTCGCTGAGGGCCATGGAAAGGAAAGGGGCCCCCTTCAGGAGGCCCCATCTTCCGTTCTCTAGCCTGATCGACCCGATTAACCGATCAGCTTTTCTTCTTGCGCCGGCTGGCACCGGCCAGCCCCAATAGCCCAGACCCCACCAGGATCATCGTGCCGGGCTCGGGAACCACCTGGAAGGTGGACGTGGCATCCTGCTGGAACTGGAAGTCAGTGCCACCCTGAAATGGGTCCACGAACCCGTTGAGGTACTTGCGGTTCCCGTCGTTGTCCACCCCGTCGGCGTCAGGGTCATTGGCGGGGTTATAAAACGGGTTGAGGCCATAGTTGGGGGCGTTCCCCACGATCAATGCCGCAGGTTCGGCCGAGTTGAACGGCGTGGCGAGCCCGGTGGACTCCAGGAGCAGACCGACCAATATCTCGCTGGGCGGGGTGATGAACCAGTTCGGGTCGTAAGAGGTCACCGTGAACCGGATGTCGATGCTGCCCGACCCCTGGAGGGTGGCCACGTTCGGGGTCACGTCGGTCGGCGTGCTGCCGTCAAGCGGGGGGAAGTTCCCGCCGGCTCCGGACCCGTCGCCGAGCGGCGCCGGGAGGGGCTGAACGTTCGAGGTGAAGCTGCCGGTCGGATGCTGACCCTTGAGCTTCGCAGTGAGGATCAGCGACCCGTCGTCATAGCCCGTTCCGGCCACCTGGTCCGCGTTGTCCGCCGCGTCATAGTACACTTCGAGGAAGTTCACGTCGCCGTTGGGGTCGAACTGGAAGAACGCCGTGCTCGTCGTTCCCGCGTCACTTCGATAGCCCCGTTCGCTCAACCCCCCGATCACCGTGATCTCCCCCGCGGGCAGGTTGAACCCGTTGTTGTTGAGGTCCACGTACTGTCGCAGTTTCGCCTGGAAGTACATGTTGAAGGGCCGCCAGGTGCTCGGATCGTTTGCGTCCGCCGTGCCGCCCAAGACATCCCACAGCGGCAGGGGAACCGCGTCCACCGCCAAGGCGTTGTCGGGGGCCCAGTCGAAGGATTTGATCACCGTGCCCGGCCCGCCCGATCCCGTTGGATCGAACACGACCGGAGTCGTGAGCCCGAGCGCCGTGCCCGCCAGTCCCAGGCAGGCGGTCGCCGTGAGTGTGGCTAACCATCGAGTCTTCATTCTCTCCCTCCTTGTGTGTTCTGGGGATGGATCGTGAACTGTATCGTGCCGTTGGTGCTCGCCCAGTTGTCTTGCTTGTGACTCACCTCCTCCCCCCTCCGGGCCTCGCGGTTCTCATCAAAGACGAAAGGACTACCGCAGAAAGACGCTAACCACGGATTCCAACCTTTGGCCAAAAGGAGTAAGCAACGTCCGTGCCAAGGGTGCGGCCATGGAGGGAGCCGCAGCGACGGGGGATCGTGGAAGGGAGGAGCACGGAAAGGGGGAGAGATGGGAAAATGTTTTCTACTTGTGGGATGGTAACTACCTTCCTTGGGGAGCAGGCAGGGCAGGGGGATCCCGTTGCCAGCGTTTATACGTGGCCGAGGGCGTCCACCACAGCGGTGTGGGCCGCCTTTCGGGCAGGAAGGGTGGCGGCCACCACGGCGAGGGCGGTGAAAAACAGCAGGGTCCCAAGAAGGACTCCGGGCACCAGGTCCACCTCGATGGACACGGTACCGGCCACGCCGGGGGGTTGGTACGAAAATCGAGCCACCCGGAGCAGCCCGTAGCCGATCACGGCCAGAAGCATGCCGACCATGCTGCCGGCTGCGCCCAGGATGGCACCTTCCAGGGCGAACATCTGCACGACCTTTCGGGGCTTGAGCCCGATGGCCCGCAGGGTGCCAACCTCTCGGAATCGTTCGTATACGGCCATGCTCATGGTGTTGAAGGTGCCCATGACCACGATGATCATGACGATCGAAAAGAGGAACAGGAACACCACGTCCAGGTAGTCGCGGACCTTTTGATAGTAGAGCGAAAGCTCGGCCCATGTGCGGATCTCGACGGGCACGCCGGCCGCCCCGAGAGTCCCCACCAGCTCCGTGCGGACCCGCTCGGTATCCCGTCGGTTCCGCAAGAGCACGCACACCCGGTCGGCACCATCGAAATCGTAAAGCTGGCGCGCAAGCCCCAAGGGCAACTTGACGAACTTGTCGTCCATGGCGTCGGAGATGGTGGGCACGGTACCCGCTACGTCAATGTCCACGGCGTTCATCTGCCCATACCGTGTGGTAGCCATGAGGACAGCCGTGTCGCCCTGGTGAAGGTCGAGAAGGTCCGCCAACTTAGGGGCGAGCAGCGCAGACGACGGAATGTCTGCTGGCAGTAGAGTCGGTTTGAAATCGGACTTTTTGAGCGGGAAGAAGTTCCAGAGATCAGCTTCCGCTGCTGGATCCATCGCATCGGCCAGGAACACGGTGCTGACGTCGCCGTTGGTGATCAACCCCGCCAGGGTAAGCTTTGGGGCGAACCACACCACGTCGAGCCGATGAGCAAGAATGCTCCGAACCTGCGCTAGGTCTTGTGGGGAGAACAGGTATTTCTCTGGATCGACTCGGCCTTCGCTCAGATACCCCTGCTTGAAGATAACCAGGTGGCCCGGTGCCTCTAGGAACACTGCACCAAGAGCAATTTTTTCGTAAGAGTTGTGCGTGTACCCCTTGAACATCGCCACCGCCATGAACCCGAACGCGATGGCGAGCACGGTGATTAGGCTGCGGCGGCGGTTCTTGAGGACGTTGCGGAAGGCGATCTTGAGAAGGGTCATGGGCCGCGTTACCCCCTGACTCGGGCACGGGTTCGAAAGGGACACCGGGCATTGTGGCGTACGGGGAATGGATCGGCAATAGGTCCGTGAATCGTGAGTGGTTCGACCGCTTGGACGTTAGGACGTTAGGACGTTAGGACGTTAGGACGGGAGGACGGGAGGACGGGGAGTGGCTCACCGAGGGGGTGGAGGCAGGAGGGGTTCCGCGACCAACGACCTGCGACCCGCGACGAACGGCAGTTCACGCGACCTGCGGCAGTTTGGGAGGCATGGCGTGAATCAGGTCTCTTTGACCCGGTACACACCGTGATGGGCCTCGGTGTCCGCCCGGTGGGCGGCGAGGTCGGCGGCCACGGCGTCGATCTTGGCCTCGAGGCGGGCCTCGGCCTCGTCCACCCGGCGGGTCAGGGCCTCGAACTTGAGGTCCACGAGGCCAAACCGCCGGTTCACACCTCCGCCAACGCGTCGATCTTCCGGTCGGACGCGGCGTGTTCTTCGCTGACGAGGTCGAACTCGCTCCGGGTGCCCTCCAGCAGAACCTCAAGGTGGTTCTTTTCTATGACGGCCCCTCCGGGAGGAACGGCGGGCAGGAGCGGCGGTTGAGACGGCCGGACGCGGACGGGAAGGGTGCTCGCCAAGCATTACGAGTCCGCCCCGCCCCGTCAATTCCCAAAACACGTAGGGATCTCACGCCACGCCTGCCACGGCGCAACGGATACAAGGCTGGGACGTTAGAAGGCGTTTGGATCTCCGGCCCATTCCGGGCCCGCGGGGGGCGACACGTGGGGTTCCTGGGGGCGCAGCCGCCGGCGGTGTTTCAATCCACGCCCCCGCGCGGGGGGCGACCAGTTCTTCCTGCCAGGTGTCGGGCCCGGGGTGAGTTTCAATCCACGCCCCCGCGCGGGGGGCGACAGCCAGCACCGGCCTTCTCCAGGGTGATCCGTCCGGTTTCAATCCACGCCCCCGCGCGGGGGGCGACTCGGTTGTCTCCACGGCCGCGGCATCGTGTACCGGTTTCAATCCACGCCCCCGCGCGGGGGGCGACGTACGCGATCTTCCGCAGGTAGTTGTGGTTGGTGTTTCAATCCACGCCCCCGCGCGGGGGGCGACGTCCTCGCCCTTACCCATCCAGGTCGTCGAGAGGTCGTTTCAATCCACGCCCCCGCGCGGGGGGCGACCCTCCGCGATCGCCTACTCGGGCCGGTTCGAGGCCGTTTCAATCCACGCCCCCGCGCGGGGGGCGACCGGGTCATGTCCAGGAGCGCCGCGATCGTGGAGAGGTTTCAATCCACGCCCCCGCGCGGGGGGCGACAGCGTGCCAGCCATTCAGGGCTATGAAGCAGGGCAGTTTCAATCCACGCCCCCGCGCGGGGGGCGACTGGATGGCGGCGGAGCGGGCGTCGGTGCCCATGACGTTTCAATCCACGCCCCCGCGCGGGGGGCGACTCCGCAAGCTGCGGGCGGACTTCGCCGCCATGGTGTTTCAATCCACGCCCCCGCGCGGGGGGCGACCGGTTCGACGACCAGCACCTGCAGTATCTCCGGCCCGGGTTTCAATCCACGCCCCCGCGCGGGGGGCGACTCGTCGCCTCCGCCGCGTCGTCGTAGTAGGCCTGGTTTCAATCCACGCCCCCGCGCGGGGGGCGACCCGAAAATAAGCGCACTTTTGGTGCGCGGGTAGGTTTCAATCCACGCCCCCGCGCGGGGGGCGACATCCCACCCGCGGCGGTAGAAGGAAAGGTGTTAGGTGTTTCAATCCACGCCCCCGCGCGGGGGGCGACGGACGTGGGTCCGCACCGTGTCCCGCTTCCTAGGGTTTCAATCCACGCCCCCGCGCGGGGGGCGACCAGGAAAGGACTTGTTCCTGCGTCGCGGTGGAGTTTCAATCCACGCCCCCGCGCGGGGGGCGACATATAGTACCGCCGTGCTGCAGGGGCAAGAGGTGGGTTTCAATCCACGCCCCCGCGCGGGGGGCGACCGGCTGGTCAATGTTGCACTGCGCGAACTGGAGGTTTCAATCCACGCCCCCGCGCGGGGGGCGACATGGTGTGCATAATACCCACCTCCACGGAGGAGTGTTTCAATCCACGCCCCCGCGCGGGGGGCGACCTCAGCCGGCCACGGCACCGAGGTGATCCAGGAGTTTCAATCCACGCCCCCGCGCGGGGGGCGACGTGGCCATGAGCCGCGCCAGCTCCGACTGGGCTTCCGTTTCAATCCACGCCCCCGCGCGGGGGGCGACCCGCGCCCGGCGTTACGCCGGGTCGCTAGGACGTTTCAATCCACGCCCCCGCGCGGGGGGCGACATCCTGCGTAATCCGGACCAAACTGAACGCGGATTCCGATCCATGCCGAACACCCGTTCCGACGGATGATGAACGCCGATTCCGGTCCCATGCCGAACACTTTGGTCCCTTCGGCCGGAATCGGTGTTCAT
>JALUTY010000091.1 GCA_027021615.1 bacterium
CGCGGCCAGACCGGCAACTCCCCTCCGAACCATGACGAGAACCTCTCATCCCCAAGTTGCATTCAAAGCTATCGGCCCCCTGCTCAGAGGGGCAAGGGACCTGCCTGAGAGCCGGGCGCGGCCCCTTCGCTCGCCGCGCAGCGCCTCTGACGCTCGGACCGCGAAAGGGTGCGGGTTCCAACGGGTTGCCATGAAGCCAGCTCCCCCGCCCCGTGCCTGCGCGGCGAATCTCAATGCCTGGCTTCGCGCTCGGCCGGAGGCAGGTCCCTTACCCCGCCCCCGGATACGGATCCGATGGATGGCAACTTGGTATCATCCGGAATCCGCATCTGCGGAACGAAAAAAGTCAACACGCCTCCCCATTCATAACGCGCCGGGACGAACAGGCAAGGGATGGGACAGCAGGAAGGGAATCTCGCGTTGGTCCGAGGCCTCGGCGTCAGGACCCCGGCGCCTCACAGCCCGCCAGCCTCCCAGCTTCCCTCGGCCCACCGGCGCAGCCGGAGGGTCTGCCACGCCAGCCGCTCCCTGGCGTCCCACAGGGAGACCGCCTCGAAGGTCACGGGGTCGCCGGGCATTGCCTGGGCCAGGGCCGGGATGTCGGTGCGCACCACGGTGGCGATCTTGGGGTAGCCGCCCGCAGTCTGGCGGTCGGCCATGAGCACGATGGGGCGGCCGTGGGCCGGCACCTGCACCGCGCCCCAGGCGATGCCGTCCGAGAGGATATCGGCCGGGCCGGCGTGCTCGATCCGGGGGCCTTCCAGGCGGTAGCCCATGCGGTCGGCCTGGGGCGATACCTCGAACCGCTCCGCCAGGAAGGTGCGCAGCCCGCTCCGCGTGAACCGGTCCGCCTGGGGGCCGAGGACGACCCTCAGGCGGATCGGCTCGCCGGGTGGGGGGAGGGGAGAGAGCAGCTCCGGCGGCGCTCGGCGCCCCGGGCCCCATCCCGGGGGGAAGGGCGGGCCGTAGGCCCGGAGCTCGTCCCCCTGCCGGAGGGGCCGCCCCTCCAGGCCTCCCAAGCGGGCGGGCAGGTACGTGGAGCGGCTACCCAGGACCTCCGGCACCGCGAACCCCCCGGCCACGGCCAGGTAGGCCCGGCACCCCCGCGGCCGGCCCTTCGTCCCCAGGACCGACCCGGCCTCTGCCCGGAACGAGGTACCGGGCCCCAGGGGGGTCCCGTCCAGCTCGAACCCCAGGTCCGTACCGGCCAGGGCCGCGGCCGTGGGGCCGAGGAACTCGGCCTCGAACCCCCCCAGGGTGATCTCCAGCACGGCCGCGGTCCAAGGGT
This sequence comes from bacterium, assembly GCA_027021615.1. Lineage (GTDB taxonomy): Bacteria > Desulfobacterota > Deferrisomatia > Deferrisomatales > Deferrisomataceae > Deferrisoma. The sequence goes on from JALUTY010000091.1 coordinate 1,289, forward strand.
TGCTGACCAGGGCGTTCGCCACCCGGAGCGAGAGGGGGTCCATGGCGCCGGACACCGGCACGCCCAGGTGCTGGTACCCCCACCGTCCGCCATCCTGGACCGTGGTGAGGGGGCCGGGTCTTCGGATGCGCAGTATGGGTCGGGTCTTCACGTTTTGCTCTTTTTCATCGCGCGGAAAGTGGCCGCGTCGATGGGCCGGAACCGTACGCCCATGCCAGGCACGGCCCGGGCCGGGGGCTGGCGTTGGGGGTCGAACATGCGCAGGGGGGTCCGGCCGATGATCTGCCAACCGCCCGGGCTGTCGAGGGAGTACACTCCGGTCTGGGGACCGGCGATCCCCACCGAGCCGGCCGGTACCCGGGCCCGGGGCTCGGCCCGGCGGGGGGTGTGGATCCGAGGGGAGAGCCCCCCCAGGAACAGGAACCCCGGGGTGAACCCCAGCATGTACACCCGATAGGTGGGGGCGGTGTGGATCTTCACCACCTCGGTCGGGGTCAGTCCGTGGCGCCGGGCCACCTCCGGCAGATCGGGGCCGAACTCGGGGTCGTAGCAGACCGGAATCTCTATCACCCGCTGGGAGGAGACGGAGGGTGGGGCGCAGACGAGGTCCGTCCAGACCCCCTCCACCTTGAGCACCAGGGCCTCGTACGAGATCTCCAGCGGGTCGTACTCCACGAACACCGAGCGGTAGGTGGGCACGCGGGCGATCACGCCCCGGATCCCCTCGAGAGCCTGGGCCAGGGCGACCACCCGCTCGTGGATCTCGGGCGCGATCGCATCGCCCACCTCCACGGTGAGGGCCGTCTCCCCGCAGGGCAGGATCCGCGGCCGCTGCCAAGGGGCCGGGGTCACGCCGTGAGCCCCCCGACGACCTCGGACAGGGGGGCCACCCGTACGCCTGCGGCCTCGAGCGCGCTGCGGACCGCCCGGGCCAGCTCCACCGCGCCGGGGCTGTCGCCGTGCACGCAGAACGACTCGGCCTGCACCTCGATCTCGCCTCCGTCGATCGTGTCCACGGTTCCCCGGGTCACCATGCGCACCGCCCGGGTCGCCACATCTTCCGGATCGGTGAGCACCGCGCCGGGAACGGAGCGGGGGACCAGGGTGGCGTCCGGCCGGTAGGCGCGGTCCAGGAACGCCTCGCGGGCCACGCGTACTCCGAGCTGCCGGGCCGCCCGCTCCAGCTCGGACCCCGCCAGGCCCAGGAGGATCAGGTCCGGGTCGTAGTCCCGCACCGCCCGCGCCACCGCCCGGGCCAGGTCCGGATCCCCGGCCGCCCGGTTGTAGAGGGCGCCGTGGGGCTTCACGTGCTGTAGGCGCAGGCCCCGGGCCCGCAGGAACGCGTCGAGGGCGCCCACCTGGTACAGCACCCAGTCGTACACCTCGTCGGGGGCGGCCTCCACGGGCCGGCGGCCGAACCCCAGCAGGTCCGCATACCCCGGGTGGGCCCCGGCAGCCACCCCGTGCTCGGCGCACAGCTCCACGGTCCTGTGCATCACGTGGGGGTCCCCGGCGTGGAACCCGCAGGCGATGTTGGCCGAGGTCACCGTGCCCATCAGCCCCGCGTCGTCCCCCTTGCGGTAGGCCCCAAACCCTTCTCCCATGTCCGCGTTGAGATCCACCGATCGCATGGCACCCGCACCTCCGCAAGCGTGTTCTGGGCCAAGCTACTACTAATACCAACGGAACTATTGACAGATCCCCGGCGTTCACAAGGGAACCAGCGGGTGGGGGGCTGGTGGAGAGCCGGGCGCGGCCCCTTACGCCGCCGCGCCCTCACCCGGCTTGGATCGCTTTGTAAGTTCAGGAACTTCCGCCACCGACGCCCCGGCCTACCGGGCTGACACGGCATGCGAAGGCGCGGCGAAAAGGGTGCCGCACTCGCGCCCGGCCGGAGCCAGTCCCCCACCCCGCCCCACGGGAACACTCTTGAAAGTATTGGTGATCACAGGCCCAGGTAGGCGCTGCGGAGCCGGTCGTCCTCCAGCAGGTCCCGCCCCGGGCCGCTCGCCACGATCCGGCCGGACTGGAGCGCGTATCCCCGGTCGGCGATCTCCAGGGCCTCGCGCACGGTCTGCTCCACGAGCAGGATCGTCATGCCCTGGGCCTTCAGGGTGTCCACCGTCTCCAGCACCTCGTCCACCAGCTTGGGGGCGAGCCCCAACGAGGGCTCGTCGAGCATCAGAACCTTCGGGCCCGACATCAGGCCCCTGCCGATCGCCACCATCTGCTGCTCGCCTCCGGAAAGGGTGGCGGCCGCCTGGTGCCTCCGCTCCTTCAACCGGGGAAACAGGGCGTACACCCGCTCCAGGTTCTCCCGCACGTGCCGCTCGTCCCGCACCACGTAGGCCCCGAGCCTCAGGTTCTCCTCCACCGACAGCGGGCCGAACAGCATGCGCCCCTCGGGCACGTACACGAGCCCCCGGGACACGATCTCCTCCGTGGGAAGCCCGGCCACCGGCTTGCCATCGAGCCGGATCTCGCCCTCCGACACCGGGGCCGCACCCATGATCGCCTTGAGCAGGGTGGACTTGCCGGCCCCGTTGGCGCCCACCACGCACACGGTCTCGCCGGGAAGCACCTCCAGGTCGATCCCGTGGAGGACGGCGAGCTTGCCGTAGCGCACCACCAGGCCGCGAACGGTCAGGAGCGGCGCGCTCACCGTGACGCCTCCCCCAGGTACCGGGCCGCGTACTTCTCGCCTAGGTAGGCCCGGATCACGGCCGGGTCGTGGGCCACCTCGTGGGGCAGGCCCTGGGCGATCAGCCGGCCCGAGTCGAGCACCAGCACCCGGTCGCTCAGGTTCATCACCAGCTCCATCACGTGCTCGATCACGATCAGGGTGACGCCCCGCTCCTCGTGCACGTGGCGGATCGCATCCATCAGCTCCCCGATCTCCCCCGGGTTGAGCCCGGCGGCCACCTCGTCGAGAAGGAGGAGCTTGGGCTCGGTTCCCAGGGCGGTGGCCAGGGCCACCTTCTTTTGGCCGGCCACGGGCAGGTCGCGGATCGGCAGGTCTGCCAGGCCCGCAAGGCCCAGGAACCCCAGGATCTCCCGGGCGCGGCTCCGGGCCCGGAACGGGGAGGCGGTGCGGGAGAAACACCCCACCATGGCAGTCTCCAGCACCGTGAGGTCGCCTCCGGCCACATAGGTCTGGAACGTCCGGGCCATGCCCAGCCGGGCGATCCGGTGGGGCGGCAGCCCGGTCACGTCCCGGCCGTCGAACCGCACGGTCCCCCGCTCGGGCCGGTGAAACCCCGTGATGCAGTGGAACAGGGTGGTCTTGCCGGCTCCGTTCGGGCCGATCAGGCCGAGGATCTCCCCGGCACCCACGGTGAAAGAGATTCCGTCATTGGCCCGGAGCCCCCCGAACACCTTGGTGAGCTCCATCACCTCCAGGAGCGCGGGCATCACGCCGACTCCCTGCGGGCCCGGTACCGCTCCACCAGGCCCCAGATGCCCCGGGGCTCTGCCGCCGATACCACCATGATGATCAGCGCGTACAGGATCAGGTCCATGCCCACCAGCCCCGCCCGGGCCCCGAACCACTCCTTGAAGTAGCTCTTGAGCGGGATCAGGATGCCCGCCCCGATGATCGGCCCCCACAACGACCCTGCCCCACCCAGCATGGCCATGAGGGCGATCAGGATCGACAGGTCCAGACTCATGGTGTCTTCGGGCTCGATGCTTTTGATGTAGCAGGCGTGGAACGAGCCCACCATGCTGACGAACGCCGTGGCGATGGCATAGGTCTTCACCTTGGCCCAGTGCACGTTGATCCCCAGGGATCGGGCCATGTCCTCGTTGTCCTTGATCAACCGCAGCTGGTAGCCCAGCCGCGACTTGCGGAACGCGTTCATGTACAGGACGCCGCCGAAAAAGAAAGCCAGCAGCACGTAGTAGTAGTACACGTCCTCCTTGAAGATCAGGCGCACGAAGTCCGGCGTGGCGAACCGGTGGGCCGGGATCTCCAGACCCCGCGCCGCACCCACGAAGTCCCACACCTCGAACAGGTCCTTGAGCACCAGGGAGGCCGCGATGGTGGCGATGGCGAAGTAATGCCCGCGCAGCCGGAACAGGGGGTAGCCGATGGCGAACGACCACAGCACCGCAAACCCCATGCCCACCGGCATGGACACCCAGAACGGCACGTCCCATCGGATCAGGGCCACGGCCGTGGTGTAGGCACCGATGCCCACGTACTGGGCCTTGCCCAGGTCCACCTGGCCGCCGTAGCCGCCGATGGTGTTCCAGCCCATGCCGTACAGGGAGAACATCAGGAACTGGATCATGGTGGCCATGGCGAAGGACGACACCGGCAGCAGCGGGAACACCAGCAGGAACGCGGCCACGGCCCGCGAGACCCACCTCTCCGTGGGCCGGAAGTCCGAGAAGTCGAACGCGGCTCTCAGTGCTTCCATCCGAACAGTCCCCGAGGGCGAACCACCATGATCACGAAGTAGGCCAGATAGACGAAGGTGTACTTGAAGGAGGTGACGGGCACGTCCATCATCCAGTCCCACTCCGTGGCGTAGGCCACGAAGTCCCAGATGCCGGGGATCTCCGTCAGGAGCCCCACCACGATCCCGGCCGCCAACGCCCCGGGCACGCTCCCGAAGCCGCCGAGGGCCACGATGGTGAAGGCGATCATGGTGAACAGCAGGCCCACGTAGGGGTTCACCGACCAGAAGTTCACGATCAACGCGCCCGCGATCGTGACCGTGGCGCCACCGATGCCCCAGGCCAGGGCGTTCATCCGCTCGGTCGGAATCCCCATGTACCGCGCGGCCTGGGCGTTCAGGGCCGTGGCCGTGAGTGCCTTGCCCACCCGGGTGCGGTTCATCAGCATCCACACCGCCGCGAACGACACCAGCGACAGGGCGGCCGCGGCCAGCTTCGTGGCCGGCACGATCACGCCCATGCCGAAGTCCACGCTCCTGCCCACCAGGATCCCCGTGTTCACCCCCCGGTCCTCGGACCCGAACAGCAGCAAGGCGAGGTTCCGAAGCAAGAGCATGAGCCCAAAGGTGCCGAGCAGCTGGGCCACCATGGGGCCGCGCAGCAGAAACCGGATGAACCCCCAGTAGCAGGCGACTCCCAGCAGGTACCCCACCACGGCCGCCACCGGGATGCCCAGCAGCGGATCCATGCCGGTGGCGTTGGCCGTGAGGAGCCCGGTGTACATGCCCAGCATCAGGAACTCGCCGTGGGCGAAGTTCACGATGTCCATCACCCCGAAGATGATGGTGAGGCCCAGGGCCACCAGGGCCAGCACCATCCCGATCAGGACTCCCGCCACCACCGAGCTGACGAGGATGTCCATGGGCTAGAGGCTAGAGACTAGAGACTGGAAACTAGAGACCGAAGATCGACGACCCAATCGCTGCATCCAAGACCTCCTCCGCACGCGGAGAGACCCCGCCCCTCCGCGTGCGGACCCCAGTTGTTTGCCCGGCGACAAGATATTAATACCAACGGAAGTATTGCCAGATCTCCGGCGTTCACAAGGGAACCAGCGGGTGGGCGGCTGGTGGAGAGCCGGGCGCGGCCCCTCACGTCGCCGCGCCCTCACCAAGCCGGAATCGCCTTGGAAGTTCAGGAACTTCCGCCACCGGCGCCCCGACCTACCGGGCTGACGACGGCATGCGAAGGCGCGGCGAAAGGGGTGCCGCACTCGCGCCCGGCCGGAGCCAGCCCCCCACCCG
>JALUTY010000092.1 GCA_027021615.1 bacterium
CCGTCTCGCGGTTCGACACTCCCTTTTCGGACAACACCCTGATGGTCATACGCGCCTCCCAGGACAGTTTGGCCACAGCGCGATCCTCCTTTTCCGAAGGGGAATACGCTGGGCAGGTTTACCGGGGCCCTCACCCCAAGGGAAGGTGCGTAAATCTGGGTGTCGTCTTAGTCCCAGAATAGGCTGTCGTCCTACAACAGAATTCAGAGGCCAGTGGACAGGGAAAAACCCTCCACCTTTTGTAAGACTCCACACAGCTTCTGGACTCTACCCGAACTTCTGACCTCTGGCCCCTGACACCTGAATCGCAGGCCCCATGCCCGCCGCCGGCAACGGCCCGGACCAACGCACGTTACCCTTCTCCGTTGTAGGGTCGCGCAGCGGCCGAAGGGGGCTTCCCAGTAACTTCGGTCGTCGGTCGGGGGCCTTCGGCCCGCTAGGCGGCTGGGCAGCTCTCGGTTCGCAGGTCTGTGCGTTCCCGAGGCGGTGGGGCTGGGGGCCCCGTCTTCGCTGAACGGCCTCGCAGGGGCCGCCGCGGCGCGTGAGAGCACGCGCCGCGGCCGCTCCCCTGGCGTCGGGCGGCCCGAGCTGCTCGGCCGTCGCGCTTCGTCGGAGCCCCCAGCCCCACCGCCGCAATGGATATACTTTTTGTGGAACGGAACACTAGGCGGCCAGGCGGCTCTCGGATCGCGCCAAAGCTCGGACCGAGACTCTCCGCATGGGCGTACCCAGCATACAGCCCCCCTGCCTACCAGAGACGCTCCCTGCCGGACTCCTGTCTTGAAGAGGGCTTCTACCGGAATGTTTCACGTGAAACATCCGACCCGCACGGGCCTGGGACCGCGGCCCGCTGCCCAACGGCCTCGCCGCCTAGAGTGGTTACTCAGAAAAACGGCCATGCCTCCGGCAAAGCGGCGCCCCACTTCGAGCAGGCCCCATGCCATGTCCTGCAACGCCTCGGGTCTCGCAGCCTCCCAGCTTCCCAGCCTTCCCGCCCCCCCAAAAACGTTCCCCCCTCCGCCCCCCTGTGCTACCATACCGCGCCTCGGGAGGACGCCATGGGCAGGATCCTTTGCACAGCGAACCAGAAGGGCGGGGTCGGCAAGACCACCACCGCCGTGAACCTGGCCGCGTCTCTCGCGGCCGCGGAGAAGCGGGTTCTGTTGGTGGACCTGGACCCCCAGGCCAACGCGTCCAGCGGCCTCGGCGTGCGCCTCGCTCCAGGGGAACCGTCGGCCTACCCCCTTCTCCTGGGGCACGCTCCGGCGGCGGACCTGGCCCGCTCCACCCAGGTGCCCCACCTGAGCCTGATCCCGGCCTCCCGCGACCTTGCCGGGGCCGAGGTGGAGCTGGTAGGCGCCGACCGCCGGGAGCACCGCCTGCGCACCGCCCTGGCCGAGATCCGGGACCGGTACGACTTCGTGTTCATCGACTGCCCCCCCAGCCTCAGCCTCCTTACGGTGAACGCCCTGGTGGCCGCGGACGCCGTGATTATCCCTTTGCAGTGCGAGTACTACGCCCTCGAGGGCCTGGGCCAGCTCCTCACCACCATCCGCACCGTGCGCCGGAGCTTCAACCCGCGGCTCCAGGTGGAAGGCATCCTCCTGACCATGTTCGACGCCCGCAACAACCTCAGCCACCAGGTGGCCGAGGAGGTCCGCCGCCACTTCCGCGACAAGGTGTTCCGGTCCGTGATCCCCCGCAACGTTCGCCTCAGCGAGGCCCCCAGCCACGGCAAGCCCGCCCTGCTCTACGACGTCCGGTCTACCGGCGCCCAGAGCTACCTGCGCATGGCCCGGGAGCTCCTCACCTGATGTCTACGGGAGCCCGCCCCATGACCAAAAAGCGACGGCCGGCCCTCGGAACCGGCCTCGACGCCCTCCTGCCCGACCGGCTCGAGGGCGAGTACTTCCTGTGCCCGGTGGAGGAGATCCACCCCAGCCCTCACCAGCCGCGTCAGGACTTTGACCCCGAGGCCCTCGAGGAGCTCGCCCAGAGCATCCGGGAAAAGGGGCTGGTCCAGCCCGTGATCGTGCGCCAGGGCCCTTCGGGCGGGTATGAGCTGATCGCTGGAGAACGGCGCTGGAGAGCGGCGCAACTTGCTGGAATCACTGATGTTCCAGCAATCCTCCGCCATGCGGACGACGAAGAGGTGCTGGAGCTGGCCCTGGTCGAGAACCTCCAGCGCCAGGACCTCAACCCGGTGGAAGAGGCCCTCGCCTACCGGGTCCTGATCGAGCGCATCGGTCTGACCCAGGAGGAGCTTGCCCGGCGGATCGGCCGATCCCGGCCGGCCGTGGCCAACGCCCTGCGGCTCCTCACCCTGCCCGACCGGGCCTTGACCGCCCTTCGCTCCGGCCGGATCACGGCGGGACACGCCCGCGCGATCCTCAGCCTGGACGACGAAGCCGACCGTCTGGGGCTGCTGGAGGAGATCCTCCGAAAGAACCTCTCGGTACGCCAAGCCGAGGAGCTCGCCCGGCAGCCCCGGCCCCCCCGGCCGGCGGCTCCGGCCCCTGACCCCAACGTGCGCTCCCTGGAGGAGCGCCTCTCCCGCAGGCTGGGGACCAAGGTCCGCGTGGTGCCGGGCCGCAAGAAGGGGTCCGGCCGGCTCACCATCGAGTACCGAAACCTTGACGATCTCGATCGCATTCTCATACTACTCGAATCGTTGCCGGCCTGAGCCCTGTGGGCCCCGCAGCGGTCGGGAGGTGGGCGGTGGCCGGATCGAAGAAACGCTGGGGCGTCAACCCCCAGGAACTCAAGGACCTCAGTGAGAACCTAGGGCTGGTGACCCACCTGGGCCTCACCATGGCCGCCGCCGTGGGTATCGGGCTGGCCATCGGCCACGGGCTCGATCGGTGGATGGGCACCGGGGGGCTGTGGAAGACCGTGTTCATTCCCCTCGGCGCCCTCTCCGGGATCTGGACCGTGTACCGGATCGCCATGGACGCCTTCGACAAGCCCGGCGGCAAGGGCAAGCCGTGACCGGGCGCCTCCCCCTGGTCGGCCTGGCGACGGTGGCCTCGGCAGGAGCCCTGGGCGGCGGCCATGCCGCCCTGGGCGCGGCATGGGGCCTGCTCGGCGGCTCCTTAACCCTGCTGCTCCATGCGGGGGCGGCCCGACGTCTCCCTGCTGATGCACGAGCGGCAAGCCGTCGCGCCGCAGCCGGTGCCCTCGCCCGCACGGCCCTTCGGCTTGCCTTTCTCGCGGTCGCGGTTACCTTTTCCCGAACCGCGCTGGTCGGGGCCGCGGTGGGGTTGGCGGTCCCGACCGCGCTCTTGGCCCTCGACGCCACCCGGACCTGATGCAGCGGAGGCACGAAGCCGGTGGAAGAGATCCTCTCCATCCCCCACTGGGTAGTCACGGTCGACGGCCGGACCGTGACCTTGAACGCCGCCACCCTGGCCATGTCGTGGCTGGTGATGGTCTTGCTCTTGGTGGTGGGCGTGTGGGCTGCCCGGCGGCCCGGCCTCGTGCCCTCTCCGTTTCAGGCCGCCGTGGAGTCCGTGATCGAGGCCTTCCGCGACCTGGTCGACGAGAGCCTGGGCAAGCTCGGGCCCCGCTACTTCGCCTTCATTGCCACCTTGTTCCTGTTCATCCTCGTCTCCAACTGGATCGGCGTGGTCCCTCTTCTCCAGGAGCCCACCCGCGACCTCAACACCACCCTCGGCCTCGGCCTCATCGGGTTCGTGGTGGCCCACGTCACGGCCCTGCGGGTCAAAGGCTGGAAGGCCTACGCGAAGGAGTACTTCCAGCCGTTCTTCTTCATGTTCCCGCTCAACGTGATCGGAGAACTCGCCAAGGTCGTGTCCATCTCGTTCCGCCTGTACGGAAACATCATGGGCGGGGCCATCATCATCGCGGTGGTGTCCCGGCTGGTTCACTACGTTCTGCTTCCCCCGTTCCTGTATGCCTTTTTCGGTCTGTTCGTGGGAACGGTTCAGGCGTTCGTGTTCGCCATGCTTACGCTCACCTACATCTCCGTGGCCATCCAGGAGTAGCCGTTGCCCATGGACCTCTCCCTCGCCACCTTCGCCGGCGCTGCCCTGTGCATCGGGCTCGGTGCGGTCGGCTCGGCCCTGGGCGAAGGCCTCACCGCCGGTCGGGCCGCCGAGGCCATCGCCCGCCAGCCCCAGGCCGCCCCCGTGATTCTGCGCACCATGCTGGTGGGCCAGGCCGTGGCCGAGTCGGCCAGCATCTTCGCGCTGGTCGTGGCCCTGCTCCTCCTGTTCGGCCCGGACTCCGGGCCCCTGCTCCGGGGCGTGGCCCTGTTCTCCGCCGGCCTGTGTATGGGCGCCGGCGCGTTCGGCCCCGGCTACGGATCCGGCCTTCCCTCGGCCGCGGCCTGCACGGCGGTGGGCCGCAACCCCGCCAGGGCACCCCGGATCAACACCACCATGCTGGTGTCCCAGGCCGTGGCGCAGACCCCGTCGATCTTCGCCCTCCTCGTCGCGTTCCTGCTCATGTTCCGGTCCCAGCCCCCGGAGTTCTCCCTGGCCGGGGCTGCCGCGCTCCTGGGCGCCGCCATTGCGGCCGGGGTATCGGCCACCGGACCGGGCATCGGCGCCGGGTTCGCCGGTGCGGCAGCCTGCGACGGCACGGCCCGCCGGCCCGACCGAGCGCCCCTCATCCTGCGCACCATGCTGGTGGGCCAGGCCGTGAGCCAGTCCACGAGCGTGTACGGGCTCGTGGTGGCCCTCGTGCTCCTGTACGTCGTTTGATTCTTACCCAGGAAAGGAGTCGCTTCATGGACATCACCGGAGCAGACCTGGTCCGCGCGGCAGCCCTTCTCGGCGCCGGCATTGCGATGGGGTTCGGCGCCATCGGCCCCGGCATCGGCGAGGGGTTCGCGGCCGGGAAGGCCTGCGAGGGCATCGCCCGCGCCCCAGAGCACGCCAACCTCCTGACCCGCACCATGCTGGTCGGCCAAGCCGTGTCCGAGTCCACCGGCATCTACGCCCTGGTGGTAGCCTTGCTCCTGATCTTCGTCGTGTAGGGCCCGGCCGGCCCCCCCGGAGGGCCCTACACCGCCGAAACCCGCCCGTTTCTTTTCGGCTTTCGGGTGTTTGATTCCCGGGGGGCGTTCGTGTATCATCGCGGCCGCTTTCCGCCGGGCCTTTGGGAGGAGTGTTCCCGTGATCGATCTGAACGCCACCCTGATCATCCAGCTCGTCAACTTTCTCGTCTTGATGGTCCTGCTGGACCGGATCCTGTTCCGGCCCATGCTCCGGGTCCTCCAGGAGCGCCAGGAGCGTACCGAGGGCCGACGCCGCCAGGCGGAGACCCTGGAGGCCGAGGCCGAGTCGATCTGGGCCGACTACCAGGCCAGGATCCGTGAGGCCAAGGCCGAGGCCGATCGAGTCCGCACCCAGCTCATCCAGCAGGCCGAAGCCCGGCGCCAGAGGCTCCTGGCCGACGCCGGGGCCGAGGCGGAGACCCAGCTCGCCAAGATCCGGGCCCGCGTCCGGGCCGAGGCCGACGAGGCCCGCAAGGTGCTGGAGGCCGACGCTCGCACCCTGGCCCAGGAGCTGGCCGAGCGCCTTCTCGAAAGGAGGGTCGCCTGATGCGTTCGCTGGTCTGCGTCCGTGCGGTGGCGTTCACGGCCGCCTTCCTGCTTCTCCCGGCGGCCGCGTTCGCCAGCGGCGGCGAGGGGGGCGGCAACCCCTGGGTCGCCTTGGGCATGAAGTTCGTGAACTTCGGCATCCTGGTGGCCATCCTCTACTTTGCCCTGCGCAAGACCGTGCCCCAGGCCCTTCGAGACCGCCGCGAGAACATCCGCCGGGCTCTGGAGGAGTCGCGCAAAGCCCTGGAGGCCGCCCAGGCCAAGCTCCGGGAGTACAAGGATCGGGTCGCTCACCTGGAGGACGAGATCGCCCGGCTCCGGGCCGACTTCGAGGCCGAGGGCAAGCGCCAGCAGGAGCGGATCCTAGCCGAGGCCGACAAGGCGGCCGAGTCCATTCGCCGGCAGGCCGAGGCGTCGGCCCAGAGCGAGGTCAAGCGGGCCCGGGATCAGCTCCGGGCCGAGGCCGCCCAGCTGGCCGTGAGCCTATCCGAGGAGATCATCCGCAAGGCCTACGGCCCCGAAGACCAGAAGAAAGCCGTTGCCTTCACCGTTGAGCGCGTCGAGGGACTCCATTGAACCGGAAGCGCATCGCCCGCCGTTACGCCAAGGCATTGTTCGACCTGGCTCGGGAGCAGGGCCGGGTCGAACCCGTGGGACAAGAGCTTCGGGAGCTCTACGATCTGCTGGCCTCCAACCCCGAGCTGCGCACCACCCTCCTGACGCCCGTGCTTCCACGGCGGGTCAAGGCCGAGGTGCTCGGGGCTCTCCTGGAGAAGCTGGGGCCGTCGGCTCTGGTGGACAACTTCCTCCGGGTGCTCCTGGAGGCCCGAAAGCTCCCCGCCCTGCCCGACATCCTCGAGGCCTACGACGCCCTCGCCGACGAGGCCGCCGGCCGGGTGCGGGGCGAGGTGGTAACCGCTCTGCCGCTGGACCAGGCCGAGCTCGATGCCATTCGCCAGGCCCTGGCCAAGCGGCTCCAGAAGGAGATCGTCCTTTCGACCCGCCAGTCCCCCGAGATCCTCGGGGGGGTCATGGCGCGGGTCGGCAACCTCGTTTTCGATGCCAGCTTGCGCACCCAACTCCAGCGGCTGCGCGACAGCTTGATGAAGGGGTGAGAGAGCCATGCAGATCCGCGCGGAAGAGATCAGCCAGATCATCAAGTCCAAGATCCAGAACTTCCAGGCCGACGTGGACGTGGCCGAGACCGGGGTCGTCCTGACGGTGGGAGACGGCATCGCCCGGCTTCACGGCTTGGAGAAGTGCATGGCCGGAGAGCTCGTGGAGTTTCCCGGCGGCATCATGGGCATGGCCCTGAACCTGGAGGAGGACAACGTGGGTGCCGCCATCTTCGGCGAGGACATCCACATCAAGGAGGGCGACATCGTCAAGCGCACCGGCCGCATCGTGTCGGTGCCCGTGGGCGAGGGCCTGCTGGGCCGGGTGGTGGACCCCCTGGGCAACCCGGTGGACGGCCTGGGCGACGTCGAGTCCTCCGAGACCCGGGTCATCGACGTGAAGGCCCCGGGCATCGTGCTTCGCCAACCGGTGAACCAGCCCCTCCAGACCGGGTTGAAGGCCATCGACTCCATGGTTCCGATCGGCCGGGGCCAGCGTGAGCTGATCATCGGCGACCGCCAGACCGGCAAAACCGCGGTGGCCATCGACACGATCATCAACCAGCGTGACACCGACGTGATCTGCATCTACGTCGCGATCGGACAGAAGCGCTCCACCGTGGCCCAGGTGGTGGCCCGGCTCAAAGAGCACAACGCCATGGACTACACCATCGTGGTGGCGGCCACGGCGTCCGAGCCGGCGCCGCTGCAGTACATCGCCCCGTTCGCCGGGTGCGCCATGGGTGAGTACTTCCGCGACAACGGCAAGCACGCGGTCATCATCTACGACGACCTGTCCAAGCAGGCCGTGGCCTACCGGCAGCTGTCGCTGCTGCTGCGCCGCCCTCCGGGCCGCGAGGCCTACCCGGGGGACGTGTTCTACCTGCACTCCCGCCTGCTGGAGCGGGCCGCCAAGCTCTCTGACGCCAACGGCGGCGGCAGCCTCACCGCGCTTCCGATCATCGAGACCCAGGCGGGCGACGTGTCCGCCTACATCCCGACCAACGTGATCTCCATCACCGACGGCCAGATCTACCTGGAGAGCGACCTGTTCTACTCGGGTGTCCGGCCCGCCATCAACGTGGGCCTGTCGGTGTCCCGGGTGGGCGGCGCGGCCCAGATCAAGGCCATGAAGAGCGTGGCCGGGTCGCTGCGGCTCGACCTCGCTCAGTACCGCGAGCTGGAGGCGTTCGCCCAGTTCGGCTCCGACTTGGACAAGGCCACCCAGCGCCAGCTGGCCCGGGGCGCCCGGCTCGTAGAGATCCTCAAACAGGGCCAGTACTCACCCCTGCCGGTGGAGAAGCAGGTGCTCATCATCTACGCGGCCACCAACGGCTGGGTGGACAAGTATGAGGTGAGCCAGCTCCACCGCTACGAGGAGCAGCTCTACTCCTTCTTCGACACCAAGCGCCCCGATGTGCTCGAGGACCTGCGCACCAAGAAGGTTCTGGACGATGACCTCAAGAAAAAGATCGACGAGGCCCTGGCCGAGTTCGACAAGGTGTTCGTGGCCGAGTGATCCCCTAGGGAGCGTCAGCCCATGGCCAACCTGAAGGACATCCGAAACCGGATCGCCAGCGTCCGGAGCACCCAGCAGATCACCAAGGCCATGAAGATGGTCTCGGCGGCCAAGTTCCGGCGCGCCGAGGAGGCCATCCTCCAGAACCGGCCTTACTCCGACAAAATGCTGGAGGTGCTCTCCAGCCTGGCCCTGCGGACCGAGGAGGAGGCCCACCCCCTTCTGGAGCGCCGGGACCCCCGCCGGGTGTGCCTGATCGTGTTCACCAGCGACCGGGGCCTGTGCGGCTCATTCAACGCGAGCGTGCTGCGGGCCGCCGAGCGGTTCCTGCGGGAAAAAAGTTCCGAGTACGAGGCCGTGCCCCTGTACCTTGTGGGCAAGAAGGCCGTGGACTACTTCCGCCGCCGCAACGCCGAGACCATCGGACAGAAAACCGAGATGTTCGGCAAGGTCACCTACGGCGAGGCCCAGACCATCGCCCGGGACGTGATCGAGCGGTACACGAACCGGGAGATCGATCTGGTCTACATGGTGTACAACGAGTTCCGGTCGGCCCTGTCCCAGCAGGTGGTGTTCGACCGCCTCCTGCCGGTGGAGCCGATGCCGGTGGACCCCGAGACCTCCACCACCGAGTACATCTACGAGCCCAGCGAGGAGTACATGCTCAACTGGGTGCTGCCCCGGTATGTGGAGGTCCGCATGTTCCGGGCCCTGCTCGAGAGCACGGCCAGCGAGCACGGAGCCCGCATGACGGCCATGGACTCGGCCACCAACAACGCAACCGAGATGATCGCCCGCCTCACCCTGAAGTACAACCGGGCGCGCCAGGAGGCGATCACCACCGAACTGATGGATATCGTAAACGGCGTCGAGGCCATGCGTTAGCCTGGCGGCCGCTCACCGGAAGGAGGCCTGAAGCCCATGAGCAACGAATACGGAAAGGTAAGCCAGGTCATCGGGCCCGTCGTGGACGTGGCCTTCGAGGGGGAGCTCCCCGAGATCTACACCGCTCTAAAGATCACCAACCCCTCCATCGACGATCGGGAGTGGAACCTGCTGGTGGAGGTGGCCCAGCACCTGGGCGAGCACACCGTGCGGTGCATCGCCATGGACTCCACCGAGGGCCTGGTGCGCGGCCAGCCGGTCCTGAACACCGGAGCGATGATCAGCGTGCCCGTGGGCCGCGAGGTGCTCGGCCGCATTCTCAACGTGGTGGGGGAGCCCGTGGACGAGGGTGGTCCGGTGGAGACCAAGATGCGCAGCCCCATCCACAAGCCGGCCCCTCCGTTCACCGAGATGAGCACCGAGATGCAGGTGCTGGAGACCGGCATCAAGGTGGTGGACCTGCTGGCACCGTATCTCCGGGGCGGAAAGATCGGCCTGTTCGGGGGCGCGGGCGTGGGCAAGACCGTGCTGATCATGGAGCTGATCAACAACGTGGCCCGGCAGCACGGGGGGTTCTCGGTGTTCGGCGGCGTGGGCGAGCGCACCCGTGAGGGCAACGATCTGTGGCTCGAGATGAAGGAGTCCGGGGTCATCGACAAGGCCGCCCTGATCTACGGCCAGATGAATGAGCCCCCGGGTGCCCGGGCCCGGGTGGCCCTGACGGCACTTACCGTGGCCGAGTACTTCCGGGATGAAGAGGGCCAGGACGTGCTCCTGTTCATCGACAACATCTTCCGGTTCACCCAGGCGGGCTCCGAGGTGTCGGCCCTGCTCGGCCGGATCCCATCGGCCGTGGGGTACCAGCCCACCCTGGCCACCGAGATGGGCGAGCTCCAGGAGCGGATCACCACCACCTCCAAGGGCTCGATCACCTCGGTGCAGGCCATCTACGTGCCGGCCGACGACCTCACCGACCCGGCTCCGGCCACCACCTTTGCCCACCTGGACGCCACCACGGTGCTGTCCCGGCAGATCGCCGAGCTGGGCATCTACCCGGCCGTGGACCCGCTGGACTCCACCAGCCGGATCCTGGACCCGCGGGTCGTGGGCGACGAGCACTACGCCGTGGCCCGGGAGGTCCAGCAGATCCTGCAGCGGTACAAGGACCTGCAGGACATCATTGCGATCCTTGGCATGGACGAGCTGTCCGAGGACGACAAGCTCACCGTGGCCCGGGCCCGGAAGATCCAGCGGTTTCTGTCCCAACCCTTTCACGTGGCCGAGGCCTTCACCGGCACCCCCGGAAAGTACGTGAAGCTGGCCGACACGATCCGTGGCTTTCAGGAGATCGTTGAGGGCAAGCACGACGACCTGCCCGAGCAGGCCTTCTACATGGTGGGCACCATCGAGGAGGCCATGGAGAAGGGCAAGCGCATCATGGAAACGGAAGCGGCCTAACCCGGGGAGGACCCCATGGCACAGCAGCGGTTTCGGCTGGAGGTGGTCACCCCCCAGCGCCTCCTGGTCAGCGACGAGGTCGACGAGGTCACCGCACCTGGCATCGAGGGCGAGTTCGGTGTGCTTCCGGGGCACACCCCGTTCCTCACCGCCCTGGGCGTCGGCGAGCTCATGTACCGCATCGGCGGGGAGGAGCACTTTCTCGCCCTTCGCCACGGCTTCGCCGAGGTGCAGCACGAGAAGGTCACGGTGCTGGCCGAGGAGGCCGAGTTCCCCTCGGAGATCGATCTGTCCCGGGCCGAGGCCGAGAAGGCGGAGGCAGAGGCCGATCTCCAGCGGCTCAGCCACGAGTCCCGGGAGTACGCCGAGGCACAGGCCAAGCTGGAGCGGGCCGTGAACCGCATCCAGGTGGCCAGCCGCCACCTGCGCTGACCCAGGCCCCAGACACAGCGAAAGGGGCGCCTCGTGGGTGCCCCTTTTCATTAGCCCGGCGGATAAACAGGCGCTATCGTTCCCTGCTCGGAGGGGCAAGGGACCTGCCGGAGAGCCGGGTGCGGCCCCTTAGCTCGCCGCGCAGCGCCTCTGACGCTCGGACCGCGAAATGGTTCGGATTCCACCGAGTTGTCATGAAACCCGCTCTTCGGTCCCATGCCTGCGCGGCGAATCTCATGCCCGGCTTCGCGCCCGGCCGGAGGCAGGTCCCTTGCCCCGCGCTCCGAGGTGACGCGACTATCTTGTCGCCGGGTTCATGACCCCCGTTGATCCCGGAGAGGCCCCGTGGACCTGCGCACCGAACTGCTGACCCTGCTCGAGCGCGGCGACGTAGACGCGTTCAACGAGGTGGCCCGCAAACGCCGCCAGATCGTGGACCTCTCGGGCGCGGATCTCACCGCGGCCCGCCTCGAGGGCGTGGACCTCTCGGGCGTACGCCTGGACCGGGCCCGGCTCGTCCGAGCCCATCTGGCCGCGGCCGACCTGGAAGGGGCGTCTCTTCGGTTCGCCAATCTGGAGGGGGCCGACCTCGAGGGCGCCAACCTCGCCCGGGCCAATCTCTACAACGCCTACCTGTCCGAGGCCCGGCTCGAAGGGGCCTGCCTGTTGGCCGCGGACATCACGGCCGCGGTGTTCCCCTCGGACGTCCGCGCCGACGAACTGCGCCTGGCCGTGGACCGGGGCACCCGGCTCCGCCACGACCCCCTGGTCGCCCTGGTGCGCCGCCTGCAGCGCTGAGAGGCCGGGCCGCCCTCAGGCGAGAGAGGCTCCGCCCTTGCCCCCCGGCCGGTCCTTGCGCACCAGCACGTCCCCCTTCACCCGCGGCCGGCCGTCGCTCACCTCCACCCGGAACCGCACCCCCTCCACCCCCTCCCGGCCCAAATGCGCCCCGACCGCGGCCACGATCCTCTCCCGAAGCGTCTCCACGGACACCGGCGCCCGCCCTCCGGCCGCCCGGGAGATCTCTCGGTGCAGCCGGCCCACGTAGCGCTCAAGGGCCGCCGGGTTGTGGAGTAGCACTCGATCCACCACGATCTCCGCCCCCCCCCGCGCCTCCTCTCCGGCCTGCGTCCCGCGGGCCTGCCGCCGCTCCAAAAGGTTCCGAACCCGGGTCTCCAAGGCCCGGAACCGGTGGGCCAGGGTCGTGACCCGGAACCGCTCCGCCGTGGTCAGCAGGGGCGATCCCACCAGCCGCCGCAGCTCCCGCTCCAGGTCTCGGCGCAGCTTCTCCGGCTCCGTGCGGCGCACCCCGGCCAGGAAGTGATCGTACTCCCTTCGCAGCGCCTCGATCCGCTGCTCCAGCTCCCTCACCTCCGACGAGGCCGGCGGCCCGCCGCTCATGGCTCCCTACGAGCGGCTCAGCACGCGCCCACCGAAGGCTCGTGCTCCTCGGAGAAGGGAGAGATCGACCGCAGCCGCTCGATGATCTTGGGCATCTCGGCCACCACGAAGTCCACCTCCTCCTCCGTGTTAAACCGGCTCAGGCTGAACCGCACGGAGCCGTGGGCGAAGGTGAACGGCACCCCCATGGCCCGCAGCACGTGGGACGGCTCCAGGCTGCCCGAGGTGCACGCCGACCCCGAGCTGGCGCACACACCGATCTGGTCGAGCAGCAGCAGGATTGCCTCCCCTTCCACGTACTTGAACGAGAGGTTTACCGTGTTGGGCAGGCGCTCGGTGGGGTGGCCGTTGAGCCGGGTGTCCGGCACGGAGGCCAGCAGCCCCTTCTCCAGCCGGTCCCGCAGGGCCCGCACCCGGGTGTTCTCCTCGTCCATGTGCTGCCGGGCCAGCTCGCACGCCTTGCCCAGGGCGATGATCCCCGGCACGTTTTCCGTGCCGCCCCGGCGACCCCGCTCCTGGTGGCCCCCGATCAGGAACGGCCGGTAGGGGGTGCCCTTGCGCACGTACAGGGCCCCCACGCCCTTGGGCGCGTGGAGCTTGTGGCCCGACAGCACCAGGAAGTCGATCGGCAGCGACCCCAGGTCGATGGGCACCTTGCCCACCGCCTGCACCGCGTCGGTCTGGAACAGGATCCCCCTGCCCTTCACAATCTCGGCCGCCCGCTCCACGGGGAACACGGTGCCGGTCTCGTTGTTGGCCCACATGATCGAGACCACCGCGGTGTCGTCCCGCAGGCTGTCCTCCAGCTCCTGCAGGTCGATCATGCCGTGCTCGTCCACCCCCAGCAAGGTCACGTGATAGCCCTTCTTGATCAGGTGGTTCACCAGGTTCAGCACGGCCGGGTGCTCCACCCGGGTGGTCACCACATGGCGCTTCTCGGGCTGGGCCTCAAGGGCCGAGCGGATCGCGGTGTTGTCCCCCTCGGTGCCGCAGCTCGTGAACACGATCTCCGAGGGGTCGGCGCCCAGCAGCTCGGCCACCCTCTCCCGGGCCTGGGTCAGCTTCCGAGCCACCTGCCCTCCGAAGGTGTGCATGCTCGAAGGGTTGCCGTACAGCTCGCCGAAGTACGGCCGCATCTCCTCGAACACAGCGGGGTCCACCCGAGTCGTCGCGTTGTTGTCGAGATAGATCGTTCGCATGGTCCTACGCCTCCACCACCCGGATCTCGGGGTCCACCATCTCCCGCAGCCTCGCCTCGATCCCGTCCTGCAGCGTCACCTGGCTCGACGGGCAGTTCACGCACATCCCCCGGAACCGTACGTACACCGTGGTTCCGTCCACGTCCACCAGATCCAGGTCCCCCCCGTCGGCCTGTAACCCGGGCCGGATCTCCTCGTCGATCACCTTCTGAATCAGCTGGATCCGCTGCAGGTTCGTGAGCCGCCGAGGCTTGGGTTCGGCCTCTGTCTTGGTCCGACGCATCTCCCCCCGGACCTCCCGCAGGATCCGCTCGATGTCCGGCAGGCACCGTTCGCATCCGCCTCCGGCCTTGGTGTAGTGGGTCACGTCCTCCACCGTTTGGAGGTCGTTCTCCTGGATGGCCCGGCGGATCTGCCGATCCGTGACCCCAAAGCACTCGCACACCACCTCGCCCTCGAGCTCGGCCTTCGGGGTCTCGATCCCCCGGTAGTTGTTGATCGCCGCCTCCAGGGCCTCCCGTCCCATCACGGAGCAGTGCATCTTCTCCTTGGGAAGCCCGCCCAGGTAGTCGGCGATGTCCCGGTTGGTGATCCGGAGCGCCTCGTCCAGGGTTTTGCCCTTGACCATCTCGGTCAGGGCCGAGGCCGAGGCAATGGCGCTGCCGCACCCGAAGGTCTGGAACTTGGCGTCCACGATCCGCTCGTCCTCCACCTTCAAGTACAGCCGCAGCGCGTCCCCACACGCCAGGCTCCCCACCTCACCCACCGCGTCCGCATCCTCCATCTTGCCCACGTTGCGCGGGTGGAGGAAATGGTCCTTCACCTTGTCACTGTAGTCCCACATCGCGCGCTCTCTCCGTGTTGGGCCCCCGCCCCGGAGGGCGGGCCCGCCTTTTCCAACCGAATCGATCCATCCATACCACCGGCCCCGGCCGTGTCAACGGACCGGGGTCGCCACCCCTTTCAACGAGGCCTCCAGGGCCTCCAGGTCCACCTTGCCGGCCGAGGCGTGCACCACCCGCCCCTCCCGGTCGAGCACCACGACCGTTGGGGTGGCGCGCACCCCCAGGGCCCGTGCCACCCCCTTGCCTTCCCAGTCGGCCAGGCAGGGCGGGCTCCCCCGTCCCTGGAGGAACCGCCGGATCCGGTGCCCCAGGGCCGGCGTGTCCACGTTCACCGAGTAGAAGCGGACTCCCCGCTCCTGGTACCGCCGGGCCAGGTCCCACAGAGACCCGAACTCGCTCCGGCACGGCCGGCAGTACAGACTCCAGAAGAACAGGAAGTGGGCCGACCCGGGTCCGATCGTGACCTCTCCGCCCTCCAGGGCCGTGCCCCGGAGCGGCTCTACCCGGGTCCCCACCTCCACCAAACGAGCCCCGACCGGCGCAAACGCCGTCATGCCCCCCCGAGGAGCCAGGGTCACGTCGGTCTCCCCCCTGCGGCCCAGGTACCGCCGCACCACCCGCTCGAACCGATCCTCGTCGCCCGGCCGGTAGCCCTCCTGGTACAGCCGGATCCACCCCGACCGGTCCACGATCACGGTGACCGGGAGCACCTCCACCCCATAGGCCTTCGCCACCTCCTGCCGGGCGTCCAGCACCACCGGGTACGGCGGCCGGATGCCGGTCTTTTTGAGGAACCGGCGGATGCGCTGGGCAGAGAACACGTCGGTGTTGACGCTGAGCACCGCCAAGCCCCGGTCCTGGTAGCGACGGTACAGATCCTCGATGTGGGGCATCTCCTCGAGGCACGACTTGCAAAATATGCTCCAAAACTCGAGCAGCACCACCCGGGAGCCCATGTAGTCCGCCAGCCGCACCACACCCCCATCGAGGGTCTTGCCGGCGAACGCCGGCGCCAGCGCGTTCACCTCCACGGTGACGCTCTCTCCGCCGGTCTTCTCCTGGGGGCCCTCGTGGGACGGGGCCGAACACCCCCCCAGCACCAGGACCGCGGCCCCGATCAGGCCCGTGGCAACGGCTCGGACGATTCCCATGGCGGCCCCAGGATACGGCCGCGGGTCGGCCCGGTCAAAGGCGCCGTCGCCACGCCCACAGGAACCCGGGCAGGTCGAACCGCTCGAACGGGCTCTCCCCCGGGGCGCCGGCGAGCCTCCGCTCCACCGCGTCGGAGGGAATGCCCCGCTCCCGGCACAGCCGCTGGAACACCTCCCTACCGGCAGCGAGCGGGTCGGGAGATCCCTCCCACCGGGCCGCCTCTTCGGCCAGCCGCTCGACGGCCCGCCGGGTCAGCCGGATCCAGGCCCGGCCCCGGTCTCCTACCCGGATCTCCCGGTGGCCCGTGACCAGCACCTCCAGGAGCAGGGCCTCCAGCCGCGCCAGGCTGTCCAGGTACGCGTCACCGTCCCGGAAGTAGGGGTACGGGCTGGGGTAGAACGCCCGCGCCCAGGTCTCGCCCTTGGGCTGGACCAGATCCCCCGAGAAAAGGATGCCGGGCGGCACCCAGAACGACAGATCGTCCCCCCGGTCCGAGTGGCCTGGGGTCGCCAGGGCCCGCACCCCGGGGCCCACCTCGTCCAAGGCCCGGTCCTCCGTCACCGCCAGGTCGGGCCCCAACCCCCCCGCAGGATGGGCCACCACCCGGACGCCGGGCCGGATCCGCCGGGCCGCCTCCAGGTTCGCCACGTGGTCCGGGTGGGAGTGGGTGACCAGCACCCATCCCAGGGGCTTGCCGGTCTGGCGTTCCAGCCGCCGGATCTCCCCGGCCACTTCCTCCCACGGCTCGTCCCCCGGGTCCACCACCGCCAAGCGGTCCAGCCCCTCCACCACGGCGGCCCGGCCCGAGGTGATCCAGACCCCCGGTCCCAGACGATGAAGGCCCGAACCCACCGAGGGGCCCGGGCCGTTCAAGATGCGGCCTCCGTGTAACCTCGGGCCTTCGGCCCGCTGGGACGCTTGGAGGCTTGGAGGCTTGGAGGCTTGAAAACCTCCCTGCTTTCCAGGCGCTTTAATCACGACCACCCCTCTTTGGCATCACCTCACGGTCCGGAGGGCATGGGGTCTGTTGGAGAGCCGCGTGCGGCTCCTTAGCTCGCCGCGCAGCGCCTCCAACGCTCGTACCGTGAAACCGTCCGTCCCCGGCCGGCCCCATGAAACCATTGTTGCTGCCCCGTGCCTGCGCGGCGAATCTGATGCCCGGCTTCGCGCGCGGCCGGAAACAGACCCCATGCCCTACCGCAGGTCTTCCAACGCCTTCTCGATGGTGTGCAGGTGGACCTCCTCCTCGGCCACCAGCCGACGGTAGAACTCCGCCTCTGCCTCGCACGAGGCCTGGGCCAAGCGGTCGCGGTAAAAACCCAGACCCTTGCGCTCCATCTCGGCGGCCTTCTCCAGCGCCTCGAGGGCGTCGGCATCCGGGGCCACGTGCCGGTCCAGATCGCGGGCCGCCCGGGCGAACGCGTCCTCCACGCCGGAGGCGCGGGCCACCATGGCCGTGGGGTCCGGCCAGCCGGCCTGGGACTTGAGTTCCTCGTAGATCTCCCGTACCCTTCGGATGTGGTCGAGCTCGTCCTCGGCCAGGGCCTGAAACACCGCTTTGGCCAACGGGTTCGACACCCGATCGACGGCCTGGAGGTAGAAGTCCCGGCCGTCCGACTCGAACTTCACGGCCTCCGAGAGGGCAAGGACGGCGGATTCGGGCGTGCGCATGGGGCAGCTCCTGAAAAGGGTGGGTCGCAAAATCGAGAAAAATGGCACATGGATTCTAGTCAGGCGGTCAACAGGGTGTCAATCGGGCAACCGTTCGTGCTGTGCGTGTACGGGAGCCCCCGCGTGCGGGGCAACACCGACGTTCTGATGGACCGGTTCGTCGAGGGACTGGAGGCCGGCGGGCAGGCCGTCGAGCGGGTGTACCTCAGGCAGCTCTCGTTCAGCCCCTGCCGGGAGATCTACGCCTGCCGGGATCATGGCGCCTGCGCCCTGCAGGACGACATGACCCCCCTGTACGACCGCATCCAGGACGCCCGGGCGCTGGCCCTGGCCAGCCCGATCATGTTCTACGGCGTAAGCGCCGTGGCCAAGGCGTTCATCGACCGCTGCCAGGCTCTGTGGAGCCTCCGGTACCTGCGCAACGAACGGGTCAACCGGGCCCCCGGCGGTCCGAAGCCGGCCGTGTTCCTGTCGGTGGGAGCCACCCGGGGTCCACGGCTGTTCGAAGGGGCCCTTCGCACCTTCCGGTACGTGTGCGACGCGGTCGAGGCCCGGCCTTGGCAGAGCGTGACCGTCCCCGGCGTGGACCGCGCCGGCGAGATTCTCCAGCACCCCGAGGCCCTCGAGCGGGCCCGCCGCCTGGGCACCGAACTCGCCGACCTCCTCCAGCGGCCCCATGTCTGAGCCCGCGTCCCGCATCGACCGGCTCCGCGAGGCCAAGGCCCGCCTGCGAGCCTACCTGAGGGACCGAGGGCTACGGTCCTCTCGTCAAAGGGAGGCCGTGCTCGAGGCGTTTCTCGCCGAGGGCGCCCACGTCAGCGTGGACGAGCTCTACCACCGCCTCCGCCCCACCCATCCCACCCTCAGCCCTTCGACCGTGTACCGGTCCATGGCGCTTTTCGTGAACGCCGGTATCGCCAAGGAGAGGCGGTTCCACGGGGAACGGGTCCGCTACGAGCCCGGCATCGGGGTGGACCACCACGACCATCTGGTGTGCCTGGACTGCGGTCGCATCGAGGAGTTCGAGCACCCCACCATCGAGCGGCTCCAGCAGGAGATCGCCCGCAGCCGGGGGTTCATCGTGCGGTTCCACCGCCTCGAGCTCTACGGCCTGTGCGGCCGATGCCGGGCCGATCCCAAAAAAAATTCTTCCCAGGGGGTTGACACCGACCTTCCGGATCCGTATAAAGGGCATCGTAACGACGACATCAACCGGCGCCGCCGGTGACATAGAGCCCCCCCGGAAGAGCAGGGAGTTAGCAGCGAGCAATCGCTCTACCCCTGTTCTTCTATTTTTGGGGTCCGGCGTCCCGGACCCCCCGCCGCGAGGCCGGCGACTTCTTATCGAGAGTGGCGGAGGGACCAGGCCCTGCGAAGCCACAGCAACCAACCCCTCGGGGTCCGGTGCTCCATCCTGGACAGATGAGAAGACAGGTTCGGACTCGCGGCCCAACCCCTGCCCGACCCCGGCCGCGTTCCGCTCCCCCTTCCCGCGAGAGGAGGAACCCGGTTGACAACGCAGTCCGCCCTGGCCGGGGTGGGGCTGGTGTCCCCCCAGAAGGCCGTTCTGTGCTCCCCTCCCAACGAGCTCTACCTCCAAAGCGGCCGGATCCTCGGCCCCATCGAGGTGGTGTACGAGACCTACGGCACCCTGTCCCCCGACCGGGACAACGTGGTGCTGGTGTGCCACGCCCTGTCGGGCGACGCCCACGCCGCAGGGTACCACTCGACCGCCGACCCCAAGCCGGGGTGGTGGGATCCCATGATCGGCCCGGGCCGGCCCATCGACACGGACCGATACTTCGTGATCTGCTCCAACGTGCTGGGAAGCTGCCGGGGGACCACGGGCCCGGCCAGCACCAACCCCCGCACCGGCCGGCCCTTCGGTATGGCCTTTCCGGTGGTCACGGTGCGGGACATGGTCCGGGTCCAGGCGATGCTCCTCGAGCACCTGGGCATCCCCCGAGTTTTGTGCGCGATCGGCGGCTCCATGGGGGGCATGCAGGCCCTGGAGTGGGCCGTGCGGTTCCCCCATAGGGTCCGGTCCATTGTCCCCATCTCCACCACCGGGGCCTCGTCCCCCCTGAGCATCGGGTTCAACAAGATCGGCCGGCGGGCCATCATGAGCGACCCGAACTGGAGGGGCGGCAACTACTACGGGCACGAACCGCCGCGGGACGGCCTGGCGGTGGCGCGCATGATCGGCCATATCACCTTCCTGAGCGACGCCTCCATGCGCAAAAAGTTCGACCGCCGACTGTCGGGCCGCGAGGGCATCTTCGCGTTCTCGGCCCAGTACGACGTGGAGCGCTACCTCCACTACAACGGGTACAAGTTCGCCGAGCGGTTCGACGCCAACAGCTACCTCTATCTCACCAAAGCCCTCGACATCTTCGACCTGGGCGACGGGTTCGCTGGGGGCATGGACGAGGCCCTGGCCCAGGTCCGATGCCCCGTGCGGTTCATCACGTTCACGGGGGACTGGCTGTACCCGCCCCTGGACACAGAGATCATGGAGCAGAGCCTCCGGCGTCAGGGCAAGCGGGTGGAGCACCTGCGCATCGAGAGCGACTACGGCCACGACGCCTTCCTGGTGGAGTACCCCCTCTACACCCGCCACGTGGCCGAGTTCCTGGACAGCGTTTTGTCCGAGGTGCGCTCTGGGGGGGGATGACCCTTTCGCCTCGGGTGACGGCGGTTTGAGGCCAAAGGTCGGGGTGCTATACTGGCCCGTCCGGACGTCCTCCACCCCTTCTCCGAAGGAGGAACCCCCCATGCGCAGAACGCTCCCGTTTCTGGTGGCCGCGGCCGTGCTCGCGGCCGGCACGGCCTGGGCCGGCGAATTCGACCTGGAAGCCGCGAGGTCCACCTTTGAGAAACGCTGTTCCAAGTGCCACACCGTCGACCGGCCTCTCAAGAAGAACAAGGGCCGGGCGGGGTGGGAGAAGACCGTCTCCCGCATGGTGCGCTACGCCTCGGGCACGATCTCGGAGGACGAGGCGACCGTGATCGTGGAGTACCTGTCCCGGGTGCGCGGCCCGGCCCAGTAAGCTCCGGTGACCTCCACCCCGCGTTGGGCCCGCGGCCTCCTGGCCGCTGCGGCCGCGTTGTGGCTGTCGTCCCTCAGCCTCGGAATCGAGACCGGCCCGGACGAGCTGCGCCTGCCCGAGGTGGTGGTCCGGGCCCGGGACCCGGTGCGCCTGGAGGCCGTACGGCGGGCGGTGTTGCCCCTGGAGCCGGGCGAGATTCCCGTGCCGGTGGCCTTGCCCCGCCTGCCGCCGCCCCAGCTTCCCGCGCCCCAGGCCCCCCAGGCCCCGGCCGTGCGCTCCCCCGGCTGCGCCTACCGGGGGGCGCTGCTCTCCGCCCTGGCCCGGGCGACCAAGGGGGCCGAGGGCGTGTACAAGACCGGTCTGGACCGGCTCAGCCGGGGCAACCTGAGGGAGGCCGAGCGGTTCTTCCTGCAGGTGCGCCACGAGTACCCGTCGTCGCCCGAGGCCGACGACGCGGCCTTCTGGCTCGGTGAGATCCGGCGGGAGCAGGGCCGGCTCCAGGACGCGGCCGGGTTCTACGCCCAGGTCCGGGGCGCCCGCCGCACCCAGGCCCGGTTCCGCCAGGCTTGGGTCCTGGATCGCCTGGAACGCCCCCGGGAGGCCCTGCCGGTATGGGAGGACCTCACCGGGGCCGACGACCCCTCGGTGCGGGCCCGGGCGTGGTACCGGTTGGGCGCGGCCCGCCTCGAGCAGGGAACCCCTGAGGAGGCGGCCAAGGCATTCTCACAGGCCCTTGCGGCCGGCTGGGGGCCGGCGGAGGCCCCGGCCCTGCTCGGGCTCGGGGTGGCCGGATTCCGGGCCGGAGACCTGCCGGCCGCGGAAAAAGCCCTGCTCTCGTTCCTGCTCCGCCACCCCGACCACCCGGCCCGGGACCGGGCCCGCCTGGTGCTGGGGTGGGTTCTCCTCCGCCGGGCCAAGCCGGAGGAGGCTCAACAGCAGTTTCTCTCCCTGGTGCAGGCGGACGGCCCGCCCGAGGTGTCGGAGCCGGCTCGGTACGGGCTGGTGCGGGCCCTGGCCGCCCTGGGGCAGCGCGGGGCAGCCGGCCAGGAGCTCGACTCGATGGCCCCTGGCCCGTGGGCCGACCGGGCCCGGGTGGCCCTGGCCCGGGCCCACCTCGCCTCCGACGAGTCCGACCGGGCCTTGGAGCTGGCCACGGCGGCAGAAGGTGCGTCCCCCCCCGTGGCCGCCGAGGCGGCGTACCTCCGGGGTGAGGCCCTGTACCGGATGGGCCGGTTCTCCGAGGCGGCCGAGGCGTTCGGCCGGGTGCCGCCCGAGACCCCGCTGGCCGCGGCGGCCCGCCACCGGCAGGGCCTGTGCCTGCTGCTCGCCGGAGACCCGGCCCAGGCCGCCGAGGTGCTGGCCCAGGCCCTGACCCGGTACCCCACCTACGACCGCCGGGACTGGGTCCGGGCGTGGCTGGGGGAGGCCCGGTACCGGCTCGGGGACCTGGAGGCCGCTGCCGCGGCGTTCGCCAAGGTGCCGGCGGGCAGCCCGGCCGAGGCCGTGGCCCGGTACGGCGAAGCCTGGGTCGCGTTCGACCAGAAGCGGTGGGACGAGGCGGCCCGGCGGTTCGCCGCGTTTCTGTCGCGGTTCCCGGACGACCCGAACCACGACGAAGCCCTGCTGACCCTGGCCCGGGCCCACTTCAACCGGCAGGACCTGCCGGCCGCCCTGTCGGCCCTGGGCCGGCTCGATGCCACGGCGACGGATCCAGAGTACCGCTCGGCCGCCCGGTTCTTCCGGGGGTGGATGCTGGCCCGGGCCGGCCGCGAGGACGAGGCCCGGGACGTGCTGGAGGCCCTCCTCCGGGAGGAGCCCCAGGGCCCTTACACCGTACAGGCCCGCCGGACCCTGGCCTGGCTCCACTACCGGGCCGGCCGGTTCGAGCAGGCCCTCGCGGCGTTCCGGCTGCTGGCCGAGGTCCCCCAGGCCGAGGTCGCGCAGGAGGCCCGGCTCAAGGTGGCCGACTGCCTCTACAACCTGGGCCGGTTCGAGGAGGCCCTCGCGGCCTACCGATCGCTGCCCCTGGGTCCGGAGAGCCGGTACGGCGAGGCGCTGTGCCTGGTTCGCCTCGGCCGCAGCGACGACCTGGCCCCAGCGGTGGAGGCGTTCCTCAGGGACTTCCCCGACGACCCGCGGGGGGTGGACCTGACCCTGGCCCTGGCTCGGCTCCTGGAGGCCGAGGGCCGCCATCCGGAGGCGGCCCGGGCCTACGAGCGGGCGGCGCGGGCGGCCGGGCCCACGGCCCGGGCCGCCGAGGCCCGGCTCGAGGCCGCCCGGCGACGGCTGGAGGCCGGTGAGACCGGGCAGGCCCGGCAGATCCTGGAGAGCCTGGCCGGTCGGGACGACCTGGTGGGGCTGGCCGCCCTGCGGGAGCTGGCCCGGCTGGCCGAGGCCCGGCAGGCCTACGAGCGGGCCTCGCGAAGGTGGGACCGGGTGGCCGACCGCTCCCAGGGCGCCGACCGGGTCGAGGCCCTGCTGGCGGCGGCCCGGAACCGGCTGGCCGTGCTCGACTGGGAGGGCGCCCTGGACCGCCTCCGCCGGGCGGCATCGGCCTGCCCCGACGACCGCAAGGACCTGCTGCAGACCGTGGAGACCGAGCGGGGCCGGGTGCTTCTTCTGGCGGGCCGCCCGGCCGAGGCGGCATCGGTCCTCCGGGCCGCCGCCGATCTGGGTACGAGCCCCCTGGGCCTGAGGGCCATGACCCTCAGGGGCCGAGCCCTGGAGGCGGCGGACCGCCGGGACCGGGCCTTGGAAACGTACCTACGAATCGGGTATCTGTATCCCCTGGACGACCCCCTGGTGGCCCGGGCGCTGGAGCGGGCCGCCGGCCTCCTCGAGGCCCAGGGCCGCACCCAACAGGCCCAGGCCCTTCGGGAGCGCCTGGGGGGCCGATCCCGATCGAACGCCGAACCCTGACCCCCTTGCATGGAGAGCCCCATGTACGACTACCTCCTCAAAGGCGGCATCCTGATGATCCCCATCGCGGCGTGCTCCGTGATCGGGCTCGCGGTGTTCCTGGAGCGGGCGTGGATGCTCCGCGCGGGCCGGAACATCCCCCGGGATCTGCTGCGCCGGGTCGAGGACCTGTACCGACGGGGCCAGGAGGAAGAGGCCCTGGCCCTGTGCCGCCGAAACCGGAGCCCCCTGGCCCGCATCCTGTCGGCCGCCCTCAAGAACGCCGGCCTGGAACGCGAAGCGGTCAAGGAGGCCGTGCAGGAGGTGGGCCGCAGGGAGGCCGCCCACCTGGAGCGGTACGTGGGGGTGCTGGGCACCGTGGCCAACGTCTCCCCCTTGCTGGGCCTGCTGGGAACCGTGTCCGGCATGATCAAGGCCTTCACCGTGATCAGCGTGGAAGGGGTGGGCAACCCCGCCAGCCTGGCCGGCGGGATCAGCGAGGCCCTGATCACCACCGCCGCGGGGCTGACCGTGGCGATCCCGGCGTTCGTGGCCTACCGCTACTTCCTCGGTAAGGTGGACCGCATCGTGCTGGAGCTCGAGCAGCACGCCATCCATTTCGTGGACCTGGTGAAACGCCCGGAGCGCCGCGCCGCGCCGGCGTCCCGGGCCGCAGGGGCCTGAGCATGGAGTTCCGCAAGAAGCGCCGCGAGCTGGTGAGCCTGGAGATCACGCCCCTGGTGGACGTGGTGTTCCTGCTGCTGATCTTCTTCATGCTGTCCACCACGTTCGTGGTGTCGCCGGGCATCCGCATCGATCTGCCCAAGGCCCGGTCCGAGCCCGTGCGCCAGGAGGTTCGGGACCTACGGGTCAAGATCGACGCGGCCGGCAATCTGTACCTGGGCGATCGGCGGGTGAGCCCCGAGGATCTGGGCGCCCGGTTCGCCGAGGTGGCCCGGGCCAACCCGGACACCATGGTGATCATCGAGGCCGACGAGGCCACGCGGCACCTCCACGTGGTCGACGTGATGGACCGGGCGAAGAGAGCCGGCCTGCACCGCCTGGCCATCGCGACCCGCCCCAAGCGGTGACGCGGTGTCCCGACGGGGCCACCTCGCCTTCGCCCTGGCGGCGAGCCTGGGCCTGCACATCGCCCTGGTGGCGGTGTACCCGGAGGCCCGATGGTTCGTTCCCGTGCGGGACCGGGTCCCGGTGGAGGTGGAGCTGGTCCGGCCCGAGCCCCCACCCGCGGAGCCGGAGCCGCCTCCGGAGCCGGCCGAGCCGCCGCCCCCCGAGCCCCTGGCGGCCCGGGAGGCGGCCGCGGTGCTCGAGGAGGCCCTGACCCCGGCCCTGACGGCTCCCCCGCCCCGCCGGGCCCCTCCGCCGGTTCGGCTGCCCGCCCGGCAGCCCCCCCGGCTGCCCGAGCCCACCGAGATCCCCTGGGTCCGGCCGGCCCCCCGGGCGCCGGCCCCCGCCCCGGCGGGGCCCCTGCCCGAGGTGGCCCCCGAGGTTCCGGGCCCGGCCGAGGCCCCGGCCCGGGCCCAGGAGCTGCTGGCCCGGTTGGCCCGGGAACGGCCGGAGCCCGAACCCGAGGCCCCGCCCGCGCCCCTGGAGATCGAGTGGCAGGAAGGGGCCGAGCGGCGGCTCGTGGAGGCCCCGCCGGTGCCCCGGGTTCGGGTGGTGGAGCCGGTGACCGTGCGGATCCGGTTCTGGGTGTCGCCCCGGGGGGAGGTGACCCAGACCCTCGTCGTGCAGCGGGGCTCCGCCGAGCTGGACCGGGTGGCCCGCGACTACGTGAGCCGCCTGCGGTTCAATCCCCTGCCGCCGGGGGACGATACGGAGCAGTGGGGCACCGTCACCCTTCGGTTCGTGCTGGAATGACCCGCCCTGGGAGGGCGTTCGCCATGAGCAGGAAAGACCGGTTCCTGTGCGCAGCCCTGGTGCTGGCCGCGGCGGGGTTCCTGGGCGTGGCCCTGTGGGGGCCCGACGGGATCCCGGAGGTGCGACGGCTCCAGGGGGAGAAGGCCGATCTGGTCCGGGACCTGGCGGAGATGGGCCGCAGGGAGCGCGACCTCGTCCGCGAGATCCGGGCCCTCCAGGCGGCCGACCCCCGCATCATCGAGCGCCGGGCCCGGGCGGACCTGGGCATGATCCGCAAGGGCGAAACCCTCTTCCTCCTCCCCGACGCCGATGCCCCCAGCCGCTAGGCGTTCCCGGTCCCGGCCCCCCGCCGATCGGGTCGCGGCCTGGTCCCTGGCGGTCCGCACCCTCGTTCCCGCGGGCTACGCGGCAGCCCTGTGGGCCGGGGCGTTCTCGCCCGAGGCCGGGGTGGGGCCCGGCTCCCTGGCCCTGCTGGCCGTGTTCACCCTCCACTACGTGTGGCGCCTCCACGCCGCCACCGTGGCCGACCGCCCGGCGGACCTGGATCGGGTCGAGGTGGGGGTGCTCACCATCCTGGCCGTGCACACCGTGGTGCGGGCCCTCGGAGCCCCCCCGCCGTGGCCCACGGCGGCCCTGGCCGCGGTGCTGGTGGCGCTGTCGGCGTGGGTGCCCCTGGGGGGCCTGCTGGCCCTGCCCGCGGTGGCCGCCGGGCTTCGCCCCCTTCCCGACATCCCTTGGGAGTTCCTGCGGCTGGAGCTGGTGACCGTGTCGGCCGCGGCCGTGGCCTGGGCCGAGCGCCGCCGCAGGGGGAAGCTCCGGATCGCTTACGAGAAGCTCCGGCGCGACACCGAGACCCTGGGCGCCCGCACCCCGGTGGAGCTGGGGGGCCGGGGGGGTCTGGTGCGGATCGACGAGACCCTGTTCCGGTTCCTGACCCAGCTCAAGGAGAGGGTGCACGCCCACTCGGCCCTGCTGGTGCTCCGGACCGGGGACGGCGGCCTGTACATCCGGGAGCTGGTGTCCGACAGTGAGGGCGGGCTGCGCGAGGACGCCCAGATCCGCTTAGACGCCACCGCGTTCCACTGGATCGTGCGCAACGCAAAGCCCCTGTGCATCGGCGATCTCCAGGATCCCACGGCCCGATTGGGCTACTACGCCTCCCGGGTGCCGGTGCGATCGTTCGCCGGGGTCCCCCTGGTGTCGGACGGCCGGGTGCAGGGGGTCCTCGCGGTGGACAGCCTGGGCCCCCAGGCGTTCGGCGAGGCCCACGTCACCGCCCTGGAGGTCGCGGCCCACCTGGTGGGGGAGTTCCTCGACCAGATCCGGGCGTTCGAGGCGGTCAAGCGGGAGGCCCGCGACTTCCAGCACCTCCACGAGTTCTCCCGACGGGTGGCCGAGTTCTCGTCTCCCGGCGAGGTGCTGGACCTGCTGCTGACCACCCTGTCCCAGCGGCTCGCCCCCCCGTTCGGCCTGGTGGCCCTGGTGGGCGAGGACCGCCGCCTCCGGGTCGAGGCCTCGCTGGAGCCCTGGGCCCACCTTCGGGGCACCGAGTTCGGCCTGGACTCCGGCCTGGCCGGCTGGGTGCTGGCCAGCCGCAACTACCTCCACTACCACGAGGGGCGCACCAACACCCGGCGGCCCCTGCTAGGGCCCGGCATCCGGCTGCCGGAGTTCCCGAGCCTGCTCATGTACCCCCTGCAGGCCCACGGCGAGCCCCTGGGGGTGCTGTGCGCCGGACACCGCCAGCCCGGGGCGTTCGACCCGGCCGCGGTGGCGTTCTGCGACGTGCTGGCCCAGCTTGCGGCCCAAGCCCTGCTGCAGCTACGCACCCTGGACCAGCTGCGGGAGCTGGCCACCCGCGACGGCCTGACCGGCCTGTGGAACCGCCGGGCGTTCCTCGACCGGCTCGCCGCCGAGCTGTCCCGGGCCCGCCGGTACCCGACCTCGGTGGCGCTGATCCTGGCCGACGTGGACCACTTCAAGCGGATCAACGACCGTTACGGCCATCCGGCCGGGGACGAGGTGCTGCGGGTGGTCGCCGCCACGCTGCGGAGCATGGGCCGGGAGACGGACCTGGTGGCCCGGTACGGCGGGGAGGAGTTCGCGGTGCTGCTGCCCAACACCGACGAGGCCGGAGCCCGGGCCCTGGCCGAGCGGATCCGCTCCGCCCTGGAAGAGACCGAGATCCCCTGGGAGGACGCGACGATCCGGGTCACGGCGAGCCTGGGCATCAGCGTGACCCAGGACGGCCAAGACCCCCCCGACAACTTGATCTCCCAGGCCGACCAGGCCCTGTACGCGGCCAAGGAGACCGGCCGGAACCGTGTGGTGCTGTTCTCGGACATCCGGGAGTACGCGGGCTGGGGGTAAGTTCGGACTTCGGTCTTCGGTCGACGGTCCTCGGTCGTCGGTCGAACAGCCACGGCCCGCCGGGGCGGCCGGGCGGCACCTGGCTTCGCCCCCGGCCGGAGGATAGCAGCCCGCGATCCTGAGCTTTCGCTCTAGATCACGACGCTTCATGCTACCTGCACCTTGTCACGTATCACATCTTCCGGCAAACCACGCAGGACGTCTTCCCTTCTGTCTTTCAAGATCAACTCAATAGCCTCTCTTAAGCTATTTTTTGCCTCTTCAATTGTTTCACCCTGCCCGTTGGCTCCCGGTATTTCTGGACATATTGCCCAATATCCGCCTTCAGGCGCCTTTTCTATGATAGATGTAAACTCGGCTTTCATTTACTACCTCCTTTTTCAATGTCTGCCCTAACGACCAGGATCACCCTGTCGATTGCGATCATATGCCTCCACAACTTCTTCTCGCCCCCACTGCGATACCAACTTCCCCTTCGGCGAACTAGTCGCCCCTGAAAAATCGCAACAGCTGAATATTATTGATGAAATATGGGAATACTGTATGAGATAATTGCCAGGAATTGACAACCACCCTTCGATTTCTGGTGATTCATGCGACCGAAGAGAAGCG
>JALUTY010000093.1 GCA_027021615.1 bacterium
CTGAGCTGCTTCCACCGCTCAACCTCCCTGAAGAATATCTCCTCCGTCTTCTCGTCTATGTTCCTGGGCACCTTCACAGCAATCACGCTTCCGTCTCTGGTAACGCACCTGTAGACATCGGCGAAGCCACTGCCCTCTATGTACTCAACCTCGGCGTAGAGTTCTGAAAGCCTCTCAAGGTCTCTGTGCCTTATTATCTGCTTTGGAGCTTCTCTGAACCTCGCCCTTGCCCTTGCGATTCCTCCCACCCTGCGGATCTCCACCTCCACACCTTCCACCTGCGTCATGGCAAGGGTGGCTGAGGTTATGTTGCTCTGGCAGGCGTTTGTAAGCAAGCCTATCTCCTCCACGTGCTCGTTCAGCTTGTAGCTCGCTGCCTCCTCCTGCACCCTGATCAGGTAGTCCTGCACCTCCTTGTAAACCTCCTTTGCCTTGTAGTACTCCCTCTCTCTGAAGAGCCTCTCCGCCTCCTCCATCCTCTGCCTCGCCTGATTTATCTTCGCCTCAACCAACCCCTGCCTCGCCTCCGCGAGCATCGCCTGCTTTTCCGCCTTGCCTGCAACCTCTATGCCCTCAAGGAAGCTCATAGCACTGGCGAAAGCCTGCTCCGCCTCCTTTGCCCTGTTCCCCTCCAGGAGGGCTGAAGCCCTGTCAAGCATTGCTCTGCCCTTCGCGAGCAGGCAGGAGTGTATGCTCTCCTCCGCGGAGGCTATGGCTTTTTCTATCTCCTCCTTCTCCTCAAAGCCACGCTTTTCGGCGA
This sequence comes from bacterium, assembly GCA_027021615.1. GTDB lineage: Bacteria > Desulfobacterota > Deferrisomatia > Deferrisomatales > Deferrisomataceae > Deferrisoma. The sequence continues at coordinate 761 of JALUTY010000093.1, forward strand.
GCTTCTCAGCCTCACGGAACTTCTGCTTAGCCCGCGTGTATTTTTCCCTGGCAGCGTCGTATTCTCCTGCGGAGTAGCTCTTCTCAGCCTTCTCCACCAGCCTGTTCGCCTCCTCTATCAGCGCAACCATCTCCCTGTTGTCTATGGCAACCTCAGCCTTGGCGATGTTCTCCTGAAGCGTCGCAGCAACAGCCCCAACCCTCTCAACTATCTCCCGCTCTCCCCGCTCCCCTGCAACCTCCTTCGCCCTGGCGTACTCTGAGATGCTCTGCCTCCACAGAGATATCGCCTCCTCGTACCTCTCTGCCTCAAAGGCTCCCCTCGCCTTATCTGCGAGCTCCTTGGCTCTTGTGAGGAGATACTCGGTGGTGGGCTTAGCAGCGAGCTTGGCTTTTTCTGCCAGCTCCTCCGCCCTTGCGTATTCTCCCTTCTTTATCGCCTCGAGGCTTTCAGCCACCAGCTTTTCTGCTTCCTCAATCTTCGCCCCTGCCAGCCTCTGGCTTATGAGCTTATTTGCCTCTTCAACTCTCGCATAAGCCCTGTTCTCCTCCTCTACTGTACTGGAAAGCTCCTGCACAAGCCTCTCAGCCTTCTCTATCTCCCCGCTTTTTATCATCTCAACTACTTTTACGGCAACTGTGGCGGAATGCCCCTGCTTGAACTTCCTCTTTTCCTCTACCACCTTCA
>JALUTY010000094.1 GCA_027021615.1 bacterium
ACGCCCCCTCCCGGCGCCGCACGATGCCGGCCAGGGCCTTGCTCATGGTGCAGACGTTTTCCTCGTAACCCGACTCCAGCTCCCGGCTGGTGCACCACTCCATCTGCACCCGGGCGTACTGGCGGGCGAGCTTCTCCACCTCCCGCAGCTCCGCCGAGAGCATGCGCGTGTAGCTCAGCAGCACCTCATCGTCGGGCTCGGGGTCCGGCGGCTCCCGGTACCACTCCGCCAGCTCCCGGGCCAGGGGCAGGTCCGCCCCCATGAGCGCCCAGTGGGCGCCCTGGATGAAGTGATTCTCCGACACGGCGGCCAGGGACAGCTCGCCCCAGCCGGCGCGACCCTTCACCCGCGGCGGCTTGTCGCCCACGTAGTCGGGGTCGGACGGGTCGTAGGCCATGCGGAAGCTCTTGAGCACGTACCGCGCCGCCTGCCGGAACTCCTCCCGCACGGCCTCGATGGGGTCCCCGTTGAGATACCTCGCACGGCCCAGGTCGGCATAAGTGCCAGCCGTGCCCACGTGAACCGATTGCAGGGGAATGTTTTCGCGCTCGTAGAATCCTTCCCGGAGCGCCTGGTCCACCTCTTCCAGGTCTTCCCGGGCCACCTTGAGCCAGTGGTCGATCTGCTCCTGCTCGGGGGCGTGGAGTTGCGCGTTCATCTGCCCAGGGTCTCCCCGATGATCTTCTTCGCTGTCTCGAAATCTTCCATGTAGAAATCGTCGATCTTCTCCATCACCTGCCCGTCGTCATCCTGCCGGTACACCCGCACCCGGCCGTCCCGGGTGTCGGTGTGGACGAAGTAGTGGTCCTTGTTGCCCCGTGCGAGCTTGATTTCCCGCCACAGTTGGATTTCGCCCTCGGTGTACGGCCCGCCCTGGCGGCCGGAGGGCTGGCCCACCTTGCGGGCCTTGTTCTTCACCATCTCCTTCGCCCGTTGCTCGTTCTTGGCAACCGAGCCCTGGCGATGGCGCTGGGTGTTCCTCGCCGGCGGGGGCCGCCCCCAGGCGCTCCCCTTGGCCTCCCACTCCGCGAGCCGGCCGTCGGGGCCGCGGGTGAGGTCGTCGGGGCCGTGGTAGCGGTCCACGTAGCGGGCATCGGTAGTATGCCCCAGGCGCCGCTTGGCCTGTTCCTTGCCCAGCTTGCCCAGGGCCTCGGCCTCGCTGCGGGAATGGCGCATGGCCGCACGCAGGTCCTCGGCGAACCGCCGCGGGTCCCGCACCACCGACCGGCCCCGCGTCCCCAGCGCCTGCACCATGGCCACGATGGTCTCCACCGCCGGCAGCGCCGCCATCGCCGCCGCCCCCTCGGCCTCGGCACCGTCCGCCACCGGAAGCACACCGGTCCCCCGGCGCCGGAACAGCTCGGCGGTCTCCTCCACCGTCAGTTCCCGCCCGTCGGCCAGCGTCGCCCGCCCGCCCAGGTGCTCCGACAGAAGCGCC
>JALUTY010000095.1 GCA_027021615.1 bacterium
AAGGGACGCACCGCTACCACCACGCCCGCCGTGCGCTCATCGGAACGGTCGACCCCGAGCCCCCCGGTGAGGCCCGTGATCTCCTGGGTGCGCAGGGCAAAGGCGCTTGCCGACCAGGTCCCGCCCGTACCGGTGTAACCCGCCGACACGCCGCGGCGGCTGAACTCCTGCACGATCAGGCCGTCCGGTACCGGTGCATGGTGCCCGGCCCGGACATTCCAGCCGGCACGGCGGCCCTGCACCAGGAATTCTCCCGCGTCCACCGGCCCGCGCCCGCGCGGCAGTTCCTGCGCCTCGCTGTGAAAAAGCACATCGGCGTTTCCCTGCACCTGCCAGTCGGCATCCGCCGCGTGGCCCGCAAGGGTGCTGGCCCCTTCCAGCACCCCCCGGGGCGGTGGCGGCTCCCCGAGTCCGCTGCCGGCCAGGCGATGAACGGCGTTGAGGCTGGTCTCGGCCTCGAATCCGGCCTCGCGCAGCGAGGGCGAAAACCGGATCTCCAGCGTCCACCGCCCCAGTTCCAGGATGTCGCCGTTGGGGGCGTACTCCACCAGCCGCAGTTCGTGGGAGCCCGCCGCCAGAGGTTCCACCGGCCGGAACGTGAGCACTTCGCCCCGGCGCGCCAGCATGGCGGTGACATCCATGCCGTCCAGTTCCAGGGTGAGTCGGGAGAGCATCGCGCCCCCCAACTCCGGCACCCGGATGGCCACGGGATCGGCCACTCCGCGGACGCCTTCCGGCGGAGGCAGCAGCTCCGGCGCCGGCCGGGCCCACACGGGCGCGGCCACGGACACCAGCACGGCTGACAGCCCGATGCCCCACCGGCACCGTGTCCGGCCGCGGTCCTGCGACAATGGTCTCACTCGGTTACCACACAGTTTCTTCGTTGTTCGTGCGGGATTGTGCCGGAACACCGCGGCCTCCCGGGGGGCAAGATACTGGAGCACCAGGCCGCAGACAAGGCAACCCCTTCCGCAGTGCACAAACCTCTTGCGGATTCCGCTGAAACCGATGCGAGCGTGTCCCCGCACCGCTCGGACCCTAACCTGGAGGCAGTGGCCCGGCATCAGGAAGGGGCCGGATACACCAGTGCCCGGGACGGCATCCGGCACGGGTACGGATGGAAGGTGCAATACCCGGATTATATTAAAGGAGGCGGGAACCGGGCCTCTCCACGCTCACACGGAACAATGAAACGGGCTTCGGCGGCTTTCCCTGCGACAGCCCGCCGATCCGGCTGCACAGCCACCTGGCCATCGCGCCACCGGGAAAAATCCGGGGTCCGGCGTCATGCCTTCGCCGGTCACCCCGCCGGCACGCACAGTGGTTCCGCGGCGCTATTCCTCGCAGCCGTAGCCGAACTGTTCCAGTGCCTCGAGCCAGTAGTCCGCCAGCAGGGGATGAGAGAGCAGGTAGGCG
>JALUTY010000096.1 GCA_027021615.1 bacterium
GGCGGTGTCTCGCCGGTACATGAGCCTGGCGTCGATGGACGAAGTGCTGAAACGGACCAACCCACTCCCAACGAACCCGGAGCTGCCGGTGGCTGCCTGATCTACCAACCGAGGATGACGCGGTCGGCTTCTTACACCACCTTGACGGACGTGACCCGAGGCTTCGGCGCCTACCCGGAGCTCACAGTGTTTCGACCGGCGACCAAGGTTGCGGCGAGGTTGCCGGGAAGTCGACGAGGAGGATCGGATGCGGACGAGCCGGGCTGTGTGGAGAAGAGGGGTAGGGCTGGTCGCGACGCTGCTGGGTGTGTGGGGATGCGCGGGCGTTGCGTTCGCTCCCCTGACCCGAGTGGACGCCAAGGTGGAAGGGTTCACCAAACACTATGCCGAGAGCTTTTTTCGGATCGGTGAGAACCGGTTGTTCAGCGTAGAGCTGGAAACGAGCCCGGCCCGCCTTCGGGTGGGAAAGAACCGGTTCGAGCTGATCGTGCACCATGCCAAGATGGGCGATGTGGAAGGGGCGCGGGTGGAGGTGGTGGCCAGGGGGCCCTCGGGCCAGGAGGTGCGCCCCCACGTCTGGGAGGTGGAGTACGGGGCCTACGATGTGACCGGTTTGGCGTTTGACGAGCCCGGTACCTGGACCGTGGAGGTGCGGGCACAGAAGGGGAACCTTCGGGACCGGGTGCAGTTCGATCTCGTCGTGCCTCCTCCCGGCGGATGACGGGGCGGCCGGTTCCATGGAGGGGGTAGCCTCCGCGGGCTTTCGGTAGGGAGACGGCGTATGCGATGGAGAGGGCTCGTTTCGGTCACGATCGTGGGGGGCCTCGTCGTGGGTGCTGGGGGACGGGTCATGGCGAGCCCGCGGGTGGCTGCGGGGATGGCGGTGGACTACCAGACCGGGGACTACGGGTCCGGACAGACCACGGATGCCTGGGCGGTGACCGTCACCGCGAGCTTCTGGCCAAAGGACCGGTGGGTCGTCGATGTATCGGTTCCCTACCTATATCAGTCGGCCAGCACCACCGTCACCGCTGCCGGCGGTGTGCGGTTTGACGTGAGCTCGGACGGCCGCGCCTCCAGCTCCACCATGGGGCCGGGCCACGGAGAACCAGAGGCTGGCAACGCCACCACGGTCACCGACTCCCAGAGCGGGTTGGGCGACGTGATGGTGGGGCTCGCCTACACCCTCATGGAGGAGAGCGACGAGCTACCCCAGATCGTCCTTTCCTCCGCGGTCAAGATCCCAACGGCCGACGAGGAGAAGAGCCTGGGCACCGGGGAGTGGGACCTGGAGGTGGGGCTGGGTCTGGCGAAGATCGTGGCCGAGTGGGACCTGTTCGCCTCGGGGCGGTACGTGTTTCAGGGAGAGTCCGAGGCGTTCGGGCTCAAGGACTTCGCGGTGCTAGAAGCAGGGCTCGGCCGGTTCGCCGGGGAGGCGGCAGAGGTTTGGGCCTCTACCGCATGGGCCTCGGCCCCTTCGGAGTTTTCGGATCCTTCGGCCGAGGTGCGGCTCGGGATCGACTTCGGCCTCCCCTCGGGGCTCGGTCTCGGCGGCTACCTCTCCAAGGGCCTCACCGATGGCGCCCCCGACTACGGAGCCGGCGTGTCGGCTTCGGTCGCGTTCTGAGCGCGACACGCGCCGGTAACGAAGGGGCTCGCTCAGTCTTTGTCCCCTGCGGCAATGGCTTCGAGGAATCGGCAGAAATCGCTCAAGGCAGCGCGGAGGTCCGCGGAAACGGTAGGAAGGTTTTCGCCCAGACGCTGCAGCCGTTCCGGATCGAACTGGAAGGCGTACACGTTTCGCACGACGTGCCGAAATCCGAGATACTCCTGAAGGGCCCTGGCCGTGGAGTCGGATAGGACTGCGGGGCGGAGGCCCGGGACGGGGCCGCCAGCTGCCGTAGGAGTTCGCGGTGCCAGTCCCTCCCGGTCGGTACCACTTCGTCCACCGTTCGTGCGACGCGCTCCAGGATTCTTTCAATCCCGCAATAGAAGTCGTGAAGGTTCAGGGCGCACGAGTCGAGAAAGGCGTCCTGGTGCTCGGGGTGTTCCCGAGCCCCGCGCAAAGCGCGGTCGACCCGGCTTTCCACCCGAGCGATTTCCCGCAGTTCCGCCCGGATCCGGGCGGCGAGCACCTCGTATCGAGGCCTCACAACTCCACCGCCTGCTCCAACAGCCGGTCCAGGACGTCCGGCGCACACGTTTCCGCACAGATCAGTTCGACGGGGAGCTCCGGATCCATATACGCGAGCTCGGCGACGGCCCGAAAAGTGTCGCACGCCGGCACTCCCCACGCGAGGAGATCCACGTCGGACCACTGTGTAAACAGGTCCTCTGGGCCGGCGAGCGAGCCCACCAGCATCACCCGGCCGGCCCCATACCGCGCCCGTAGGATTCGGGCGGCCTCCTTGGCCAGTGCCAGCGTCCGGGTCCTCCTGACCGAGAGCCGGGAGTGCTCGGCGCGTGCCCGCGAGCGGTAGGTTTCGCGAAACGGGGCGAGTTCATGGTCCGACCACCTTCCGGCGCACATGGCGTTCACTGCACCAAGGGGCCGCTCGGTAATCAAAGACTGCGGATCGGTCTTGCCATTACAGCTTCACCCTCCGGAGCCGCAGGGCGTTACCCACCACCGACACGGAGCTGAAGCTCATGGCTGCGGCCGCGATGATGGGGCTCAGGAGCAGGCCGAAGGGTGGGTACAGGACCCCGGCAGCGATCGGCACGCCCAGGCTGTTGTACGCAAACGCCCAAAACAGGTTCTGCTTGATGTTGCGCATGGTTGCCCGGCTCAGCTTGCGGGCCCGCACGATGCCCCGGAGGTCCCCCTTCACCAGGGTCACCCCGGCGCTCTCCATGGCCACGTCGGTTCCCGTGCCCATGGCGATCCCGATCTGGGCCTGGGCCAGGGCCGGGGCGTCGTTGATGCCGTCGCCGGCCATGGCCACGAATCGGCCCTCCTCTTGATAGCGCTTGACCACGCTGGCCTTGTCCTCGGGCAGCACCTCGGCCACCACCTCATCGATGTCCAGACGCCGGGCCACGGCCTCGGCCGTGGTGCGGCTGTCGCCGGTGAGCATGACGATCCGGATCCCCTCGTCATGGAGCTGCTGGATCGCCTCGGGCGTGGTCTCCTTGATGGGGTCCGTCACCCCGAGGAGCCCGGCCGGCCTGCCGTCCACGGCCACGAGCATGACCGTCTGGCCCTCGGCCCGAAGATCCTCGGCCCTCTTGCCGAGCGGTCCGGGATCGACGCCCAGGTCGTCCAGGAGCTTCTTCGTGCCCAGCACCACCTCGGCCCCGTCCACATGGCCTCGGACGCCTTTGCCGGTGATCGATTCGAAGCCTTCCACCGCCGCCAGTTCCACCCCCCGGTCTCCGGCGCCGGCCACGATCGCCGCGGCCAGCGGGTGCTCGCTGGCCCGCTCGAGACTGGCGGCTAGGCGCACGAGGCGCTGCTCGTCCATCCCCTCGGCCGGCTCCACCGTCACCAGTCTGGGCTTGCCCTCGGTCAGGGTGCCGGTCTTGTCCACCACCAGGGTATCCACCTTGCGCATGTGTTCGATGGCCTCGGCGTTCTTGAACAACACCCCCATCGTGGCACCCTTTCCGGTGGCCACCATGATCGACATGGGGGTAGCCAGTCCCAAAGCACAGGGGCAGGCGATGATCAGCACGGCCACCGCGTTGATCAGCCCGTGGGCCAGGCGTGGATCGGGCCCGAACAACGCCCATATGACGAAGGTGAGCACGGCGATCAGCACCACGGCTGGCACGAAGTAGCCGGCCACCTGGTCGGCCAGCTTCTGGATGGGGGCCCGGCTGCGCTGGGCCTCGGCCACCATCCGCACGATCTGGGCGAGTAGGGTCTCGGCCCCTACCCTTCTGGCCTCCATCACGAACGAGCCGGTGGCGTTCACCGTGGCGCCGGTCACGGGGTCGCCCGGTCCCTTCTCCACCGGCACTGGCTCACCGGTGATCATGGACTCGTCCACGTTGGAGCGCCCCTCCACCACCACCCCGTCGACCGGGATCTTTTCGCCGGGCCGGACCCGGAGCCGGTCACCGGGCTTGACCTGGTCGAGGGGTACGTCCTTCTCGGTGCCGTCGGGTAGCACGAGGCGGGCCGTCTTGGGGGCGAGCCCGAGAAGAGCCCGGATGGCTGCCCCGGTTTGGCTGCGTGCCTTGAGCTCCAGCACCTGCCCCAACAGGACCAGGGTCACGATCACCGATGCGGCCTCGAAGTACACCGCCACCTGTCCGGACTCGTCCCGGAACGAAGGGGGGAAAATGTCGGGAAAGATAGTGGCGATTACGCTGTAGGCGTACGCCACGCCGACGCCGAGCCCGATCAGGGTAAACATGTTGAGGCTGCGGTTCACCACCGACTGCCAGCCTCGCACGAAGAACGGCCAGCCGCCCCACAGGATGACGGGGGTCGCCAGAACGAGCTCCACCCAGCTGAGCATCCGGCTGGAGCCCAGCTGCCCCAAGGGGCGGCCGGGCAGGTACTCGGACATGGCGATCAGGAACACCGGCGTCGTGAGCACCGCGCTCACCCAGAACCTCCGGCGCATGTCCCGAAGCTCGGGGTTCTCTTCTTCCTCCGCCTCGGGGACCCGGGGCTCGAGGGCCATACCACAAATGGGGCACGACCCAGGTTCGTTCTGCACGATCTCGGGGTGCATGGGGCAGACGTACTCGGTGGGGCCGCCCCCGGGCACCGCGGACACCATCGGCTCGAGGGCCATGCCGCACTTGGGACAGGGGCCGGGCTCGTCCGCCACCACCTCCGGGTGCATGGGGCAGGTGTAGCGGGTGGATTCGGCCGCCTTGGGCTGGACCGGCGCCGGCTTCTCTCCCAGATACGTCCCGGGGTCCGCCCGGAACTTCTCGAGGCAGTGGGCGCTGCAGAAGGCGTAGTCCTTGCCCTGGTGGGTGTGGTGGTGCTCGCACGTTTCCGGGTCCACGGTCATGCCACACACGGGGTCGGTGGAGGGGGCCTGACCCGGGTCGACCGACCCGTCCGGCGCACCCAGATACGCCCCGGGGTCCGCCCGGAACCTCTCGAGGCAGTGGGCGCTGCAGAAGGCGTAGTCCTTGCCCTGGTGGGTGTGGTGGTGCTCGCACGTTTCCGGGTCCACGGTCATGCCGCACACGGGATCGGTGGCGGTGTGCGCTGTTGCGGAATGATGGTGCGAAGGATGGCTCATGGTGGGTTTCCTCCTGCTCGAAAAGCGGCCAAGCCCAGCCGGTTCCGGACCTTACCCCCGTTTCTCAGAGGCCGCAAGGCGGGAATCGGACGATCGAGTTTCCGTATGAGCGAAGGGGGGGTTGCGGAGAGTTCGGAGTTCCGGCTCGACCACTGCGCGCATGCAGTGTGGGCAGATGCCGTGGCTGAAGGTGATGTGGTGGGTCTGGAACAGGGCCTGCTCGAGGGGGAGCCAGTGCTTCTTCCCGTCTCCTCCGGGGACCGGGATCGCCTTGCAGTACATACAGGTGCGCAACAGCGAGTCCTCCGCGGGCCTGCCGGACTCCTCCCTGTGCTTTCGCCGAGCCGGATCAGCCAGGTGGAACGCCCATGCGAGCACCGCCCCCAGCGCTGCGAACGCGGCAGCCATGGGGAGCATGGACAGATGGAATGCGCCCGCGCCCGCCGAACCCCCGGTTCCCGGGCCCGCCCCAGGCCCTCCCACCGCGACCATGGCAAACGGGTGAAGGACCAGCCACCCCGCGCCTGCTCCGGTCACAAACGGCGACAACAGTGTGCGAGCAATGAGGTTCATGATCCTGTCCTTTCGGGTGACGGGAGGCCCGCTCTCGTTTCGTCCAGCGCCCCGCATCGCTATCCCTGGGGGCCGTTCTTGCCGTTGGATTCGTGTCCGGACGGGTTGCCCACCTCGGCCGGGGGATCCTGGGGCGAGGTGCCGTGGCCGCCAGGGTGCGCTTCGGGCTTGTGGTCACCTCCCCCGCCGTGCTGCCCATGCGCGCCGCACCCCCCGCCCCGGCGGTGCATCCAGAAAAAGAGGACGATCAGCAGGATCCAGAACCAGTTGTTGCGCAGGAACTCTTCCATGACCGAGGTTCTCCCAATGGGCAAGCGGGGGGTGCGGGCTGGGTCAGTGCGCGGATCTCGGTGCCGAGTCGGGGTCGGCTCGAAACGCCTCCCGGCATCCGGGTGAGCAAAAGTAATACCGTTTGCCCTCGTGGTCGAACGTGCCCCCCGGAGGGTCCTTCTCATCGATCAGCATGCGGCACATCGGATCGTAGCTCCACCCGGCATAGGGCCCGGGCAGTCCTGGGGAGATCTGGTGCAACTCGCGGGGGTTCATGATGCCCTCCTTCCGACCTGGTTTCTCGTGGGAGTGGTGTCGTGCCGTCGGCCGTGAGAACTACTTGGGAGAGATGCATGTTGCGTGCCGATGGGGGGTGCTGGTTCCCAGACGGGTCCCCGACTCATGCGAGATCCTGTTCCCGGGGGGGGGGCACCGGGTCCCGGAGGGGCGTCCGGCCCGTCGGACGGCCGACGTGAAAAGGCCCGGCTCGGAGGGGTAGACGGTATTTCCAAGAACGCCCGTCTGCGGGCTCGTTCCAAGACCCCGTGAAACGCCACGACCGCCGGTGGGGACAGACGGTGCGATGCAAGGCGCAGCTCCGCTTCGAGTGCCCGGAACGCGGCCTCTGCCCCGGCTTGCAGGGGATCCGCCGGTTCGGGCGGAGGCACGGGGGGCGGGGGCAAGGGGGGCGCCGTGGGGAGAAGACGATTGGCTCCCGGATCGGAGCGGTTGCGGCGGGATCGCAAGGACCACAGCCCGTCGAACACAGCTGCCAGGCCCACAACCAAGAAGACCGATGCGAGGATCCCGTAGCCGAGATTCACCGAGATGATCTCCCGGGTGGGCACCGTGCCGGGTGCGGCGGCCAGCCGTCGCAACGAATCGATCTGGTGGAGGGACGCCAGTCCCACGAACAGAGCGACGACGGGCACGACCACCAGGGCGGCCAGCCCTGCGGGCACGGCGAGCGAGGGCCAGGATCCCATGGGCGGCTTCAACCGCTTTCTCGGGCGGGCTGAAGTTTTCGACGGGGACGGAAACGCTCGAAACGGACGCATGACGGCCTCTGCTCTGGTTTCGGGGCGACCGGGGTGGCGTCACGGTGCTCTACGAACGAGATGCATAAAGGGTGCCGGCTATGGCCCCCCTGCTCGGGATGCCAAAAAGCTCCTCCCGGGGGGGCAGGGAGCATGGCCCTGTGTCTCGCCGTCTCTGGGGCGTGCCTTCCGGGGGCGCGGAGACCGCCTTCTCCGCACCCCCCGCGGGGCCCATCGTGCCTCGCCCACGGTGCTCAGTATCCGCCAGGTCTGTGGAATGTTCGACGCTGACACGGGGGAGGCACCGAAAAAGCGGACGCTCGGCAAAGGATTCGGACGTGGCACATCGCGTGCAGAGGGCTCTTGTGCCGGCCGGGTCTGGCGTGCGGACACGTCCTTCCGGGTCGAGCCCACGCGAAAGGGGGTGATACATGGCCCACCCTCGTTAGTCCCCCCCACATGCCAGGTCCTGGGCACGACCCAAAACTGCCCGTTTCTTGTCGTGTTGCAGGCAGGAGGGGCGGATCAGAGCAGAACAGAAAGAGAGGGGACCACGAGAAGGGCCAGGACGAGCGTCATCCCGGTCCATGCGATCCATGCGGCCCGCCGTTTGGCGGCTGGGGAGGGGATCGTGGGAGGAGAGCCGTGGACGGCCGACAGGGCCCACCAGGGAGCGGCCAGGGCGGCCAGGGCGAGCGCGAAACGGAGAGGTTGGCTCCAGTCTTGAATGCGGGCCGCCCACGCCATTGGGATCCGGACGCCCCAGTACGGGAGGAACGCCACCGCGTCATAGAGGAGGGCGAAGAGGATCCCGAGCCCGATCCACGTCACGACCCGGAAGGGCGACCACTCACCATGTCTCATAGTAGAATCCGAACCGGTCGTCCCCCCACCGCGCAAACTTGCCCCTCAACTCCAACGGGAGACGCGTACCAGGGTAGTACCTCACGGTGAACCGCTCGTCTCCAAAGGTCAAGAGCTTCCCGACCACCGTTGCGATCCGCCCCTGGCCGTCGTACCCGAACGAGAGGGACGGAGAGCCGTCTCGACCAAACTTCCCCTCCACCCGGACCAGACGGCCGTCGTCATCCCGGACGAACCGGAACACCTCGTCGCCGTAGTGATAGAACCGTCCTCTCACCTCCCGGATTCGACGCTTGGGGCCGAGAATCACCTGGAACGTCGTGCCGCCGCCGTCCCCGAACTTCCCGAGCACGCGCCAGGCCCCCGGTGCACGCTCGAACCGGAACCGGTCGTCTCCGAGCCGGATGAACTTCCCTTCGACGGACACGGGGTTGCCCTCGGGGTCGAACCGGATCACGTGGACCCGGTCGCCGTACTCCCCGAACTTGCCCTCGATCCACACGGCCCGAATCGCGGCTCCCTCCCGAACCCGGGCTACGGCCTCGGGCGTGCCGATCCGCACGGCCTCAGGAACCGTCTCCGACGGGGCTGCCGTGGCCCGCGCTGCCAGCAAGATCGCGAGCACCACGAGAAACGAGATCATTTCGTGCCGGGATGCCGGTACCAACGCAGGGGGATCGTCCGGCTGCCCCGCGATTCCCGGCCCTTGCGGTCGCGCACGGCCCACGTGACACGTAGCTCCATGCCTTCGCGGATCACCCCCGGATTCTCGGGGCGCAGCACGGCGGCCATGTCGAACATCGAGGTGTAGAGCTTGCCGGGTATGGGGGTGCCGTCCGGCCTCTCAAGGCGGGTCTCGATCACCTCGATCGGGCGATCGAACAACACATCGATCTCGGCAGGGGGCTCGCCCTCCTGCACGGCGGTCAGGACGTCGAGGAGCCGCGGAGCGGCCGGCGGCTCCACCACGGCCGGATCGGGACGCACCACAGGGGTCGCGGGATCGTCCCCGATCCGAAGCCGCACGCCAGCGATGCCCTCGAACTGGGTCAGGGTGTGGGCCAGGGCCTGGCCGGCCAGGGGGTGGGGTTGGCCCGCGGTGCCCAGGGCGATCCGGACCACGGCCACGCCCTTTTCCACCGTGACGCCCTTGAGTGCCGTCCCCTCGGGGAACAGCCGGGGCAGGGGGAGGAGGCGGACCTGCTCCGGATGCCCGGCCACCAGCACCCTGGCGGCCTCCTCCACGATCTTTCCGGGCGTTACCGAGAACAAGGGGATCGGCGCCAGCCGATCCCCGGACCCCGAGGCTCCGAGACCGGGCAGGTACACCACGGCGGCCCGGCAGTCGACCCCTTGGGATGCCGGGGGAGCGCCGAAGGCCGCGCGGTAGGCCGGGGTTGCGGACACCCCGGCTCGGGCCCCCCAGGCGGGGCCGGAGGTGAGAAGAGCGAGGCCCGTCCAGAGGACTGCGGCGGCTCGGAACGTGCGGCGGTTCATGGCGTTTCTCCTTAGGAAGCTCCGGCAGGCAGCGAGACGGCCTGTTCGCAAAACAGCAACTTCTTGCCCCCCGAAGTTTCGGCGGCAGGGCGTGGGGTCTGTTTCCGGACGCACGCGGTTCTCCAACAGGCCCCATGCCTCCCGGGCTTTGGCGCGGTTCGAGAGCCGCCTGGCCGCCCAGCGGGCCGAAAGCCCGAGGTCACTTGGAAGACCCCTCAGGCCCCTGCGGGGCCGGGCAACGAGGAAAGGTAACGTTCCGTGATCCTGGGGCCCTGGCGGCCGCGGGGCATGGGGCTGTGGCGATGGCTCCTGCGCCGGGCCACTTGCGTCACAGCCGGACCGGGCTAGGTTTGTGCAAGCACGTTTAGGATAGCTTGGGGCCGTTCGTTAGCAACGACCGTGCCGAGAATCGGGGAGATCGGAGGAGCGGATGAAGCTTCGACTCGTGGTTGTGGTCTCGTTGCTCGCGGTGCTGCTGGGAAGCTCTGCTCAGGCCTCCCACGCCCGGGCCCGGGTCGGGATCGTTCCGGAGGGGTTCGAGATGAGAGCTGTGCCGGATGCGGCGGCTGCCGCGCGCTACACCCGGTTGTACGTTGCAGCTCTCGGGCTGAAGGGGCTTCAGGTGCGTCGGGTGGCTATTACTAGAACAGAGGGCTACTTTTACGTGTACGTTGCGGAGCGGTCCACCGGAAGGGGCGCGTTCACCTTGGAGATCACGCCCCAGGGCCGGCTCTCTGTCAGGAGGTTCCCGTCCATGGACCCCGAGATGATGTGGAACCAGAAGTACGGCCACCGTGCCCGCAGAGACCTGGGCATGATCCGCGAGCGGCTGACCCCCGAGCAGGCGCGGGCCCGGGCCGCGAAAGCGATCCCGGCCTCGACCGGGCTCCGGCTCGGTTCCCAAGAGCACTATTACGGGTACCTGTTGGTGTTCCTCCTGGACCCGGGAGGCCGCTGGGTCGGAGAGGCCGCGGTGAACACGGTGAGCGGCCGGGTGGTGTGGGCCCGGTTTGCGGGGGGGACGCCCGCCGTGGTTCCTCCCTCGGCAGACCCGGCGAGTGGGGAATAGTGCCCATGCAAGTGGAGAATAGTCCGCAGCTCACGGACTCCGGAAGGTCCTACGGTCTTCCCGTTTTTCGTTTTTTCCCGCCCCCCGGCCGGCGGTGCTTTGATGGGCGTCGGCAAGAGGGGGGGCACGCCCCCTGCAAATTCGCCGTTGCTTCTGCTCTTCTCTGGACACCAGGAGGCCGAGATGCGCGTGGGGTGGATCGGTAAGAGCTTGGGGTGGACCGAGGTGCTGGAGGCCGCCGGATTCTACGTGGTGCCGGTCGGTGACGATGGACGCGCCTTGAGGCCGGGACAGGTGGACGTGGTGGTGTGCTGGGGGTCGTGGCCTCCCGGCGGGCAGTGGCCGTCGGTGCCTGTGGTGTGGTGCCCCGGCACGGTGCGCGCCTGCTTGGATGGGGAGCCGGCCCGGCGCGCCCATGTTATCCTGCCGGCCCCGGTACGGGCGGTGGACCTCCTACGGGCGATCGAAGAGGCCCTGGACCTGCGGTGGCAGGGGCTTCGGTGAAAAAAACACGGCGGAGACTGTAAACTCCCCGACCGGCGGTGCGTCTACACGGGGGTGTGACCCTGCTCCCCATCCCACCGTTCCGATCGACGAGGGCCCGGACGCCTGAGGAGGAAGAGTCGATGTTGCCGAGGAGATGGATGTGGCTGGTTCTCGCCGGCGTCGTCCTTCTGGGTCTGGCAGGATGCCTCCCCTTCCACCACTGGGGTCACATGGCTCCCGGTCACTGCACGGTGCCCTGAAGCCAGGGCTGGCCGGATGCCGGAGTCTGGTGAGGAGGCCGGCTTCAGGCGCGGTGGCCCGTTCCCGGAGGAGAAACGCGAAGACCCAGCGCAGGAGAATCAGACCGTGAGGTATAGAAGCATGGCCCCGCGCGCCGGTGGAGCGCGACCTTAGGCGGCGTGGCCTGCCGCGGTCTCTCCGTCACAAACACAAAACGGGCCGTCCCCCGGGGAGGGAGGCCCGTTTTGCATCGGCGAACTGGGTCAGGGGCGAAGCATCCGGAGGTATGCCGTGCCCTGGCCGTCCTCCCTCTCGTTCCCCAACAGGAGCACCCCGGGTCGCCCGTCCGTCTTGAGGCTGAAGTCCACGAGGAACAGCTCCACAGTGCCGAACGGCTCCTCCACCCCCATGGCATCGCGGCCCAAGCGGATCCTGGCTACGGCGTCCGATCCTGACGGGCGCCCCACCAGGGGAAGCCCCGGGGTCCTGCCCCGGCGGATCGTGTACACCTCGCCGTCGGGGCTCACCACCACCCTCCGGGGCAGCGGGATCCACCGCTCCGTGACTCGGTCCTCCTTTTCGAAGCCCGACCGGAACTCCGGGCTCTCGAGACGCACCGCCACGGCCGGGCCCCGAAACCGGCCCAGGTCGGCCAGCAGAACCGGACCGTTCCCTCCCTCGGTGGCCGTGCGCCGCCACCGCTGCCCGGTTCGGTGGCTTAGCCAGGCCCCCCCGGGCAAGGGGGTGGCATCGTAGAGCGCGTGCCCCCGTGGCCACGGGACCGCGGCACCCGGCTGCCATTGACCGGCCTTCTCCGTCACAGACAGGACGCCACCCTCAAAGGCGGAGAACCGCCCCCTGCGCTGCAGCAAGGCGCGGTCCTGGACGATTCGGAGGTACCCGGAGAGGTCCTGACTCCGGGGGGTGAGGTCCGGCCAGGCCAGGATCCAGGAATGGGGCCACGAGTCCGTGCCCTCGTACACCTGCTGCACGTCCTCGGCCCAGGTCACGGCCACCTCAGGGCTGCCGTCGCCGTTGAGGTCGCCGGCGTCGAGCCACAGGGCCCGGCTGGGCCGCACCGGGGCTGGGAACCGGGCCAGCTCCCGGAGGGCCCCATCCACGACCTCGGCCCGCACCACCCGATCGTCGTACAGGAGCACGATCTCGTCTCCCATGGCGACGAGCCGCTGGGGAGCCTCCCTCAGCTCGATCGTCTGCGCCCTCGGGGCTGGGACCCGGGGGCTGGCTTGGGGAGCCGGCGTCCGGGGAGACCGGGGGAGAGAGGGCGTCGCCGCAGGGGCGGACGGCCCCACCTCGTCCACGGCCAGGAACGCTCCGTCCGAGGCCCGGCGCAGGGAGGCCACCCAACTCTCTCCCTCCCTCCGGAGGTCCAGGATCAGCCCCCTGCCAGGACCCTGGCCTGCCGAGGGCGCAGGCACCACCACAAACCCCCGCTGGGTGAACAGGCGGAGCAGCTCCCGAACCCGGGGTTCGGCCAGGGGGTCGGCTCCGGCCCCCCGGATCACGGCGGTCTTCTCCCCCTGCCAGGCGTTCAGGGCCTTGGAGACGCCTTCCCAGGCCTGGGCCCCAGCGGCCGAGGCGGCCCATGCGAGGGCGACCACGGTGCAACACACGAGCGTGATTCGGCGCACGTCGGTTCTCCTTCCTATAATTCCGGGAGACGGCGTCCTTCCGTCGCCGCTCTCGGTGCGAGCTTCCAGCCTACCACGGTTCCCAAAGACCGAAAAAAGGGGCCCCGTTTCCGGGGCCCCCATGCGGGTTGGGTCAAAACCACGCGCAAGGAACGGGGTGGGTTAGTACGCCCACGCCAGCGTCAGCATGTTGAGCCAGGCGGTGTCGTTGGCGTTCACCTGGTCCTCGATGCCCTGGCCCGGCACGAAGGCCGAGAAGATGTTGTCGATGGAGAAGTTCTTGTTGAACTTGTACTTGAGCTGGAGGTCGAAGGTGGTGCCGGCGTAGTCGTCCACTTCCTCGCCGGGGTCCTTCGCGTTGGTCAGGTTGCCGGTCTCGTCGTACCAGATGAAGAACGCCTGGGCCTTGTAGGAGAGCTTCGGCACGAGCTGCCCCAGATCGCCCTTGGCGCCCACCGCGATCAGCCGCTGGCCCGGGTTGTTGCCGGAGCCGCCGTTGCCGATGCCGCCGTAGCCGTTGCCGCCCACGGCCCGCTCCGGCGCGTAGGCATAGAGGGACGCGCCGTAGGGGCTCGCGCCCGAGGCCAGGTGCTCGCCCAGGATGTTGCCGTCCATGCCCATGAGGGGGGTGAACCGGCCGATGTCGGTGATGCCGAGCCAGCCCTCGACGTCGTCGTCGCTGGAGTCGTCGTCACCGCGGGTGTACCGGAACGCCACGTAGGGGTTGAGCGCCTTGCTCACCGGCACCTCGAGCCCTGCGAACGCGGCCCAGGAGCGCACGTCCGGGCCGCCGTCCTCGAACTCGCCGTTGGCGGCCACCACCTCGAAGCTGGGCTTCACGGGCCCGATCTGGCCGAGCCCCTCCAGGCCGTAGTAGGTCACGTTCACGTTCTTGGCCTCGTTGTCGCTGTACGCGACGAGGGGGCTCACCGTGAACTTGCCCATGCCCGTGTCGAGCGTGGCGTTCACCTTGGCCGTGTACACCCTCCAGTCGCCGGTCTGCCAGTCGTCCCGGGTTCCGATCAGGTCCGAGTTCTGGATGGGCATGTACAGCAGCTCGTACGAGAGCATATCGCCCACCTTGCCCCGGAACCCCACGAACGGGTGGTCGTCGCCGTACAGGAGACCCCCGGTCTTCAGGTCCAGGAACCGGATGTCCCAGCCGGTCTCCAGCTGCAGCTCGGGGGCGAAGGTGTAGAGGAACTCGGCCCGCTCGATCCCGAACTCGCCGCCCGCGTTGGGCTGGTTGTTCTTCGTTGCGCCCACATAGAACGAGCGATCGCCGTTGTCCTTGTTCATGATCACGTCGGACTCGGCGATCATCTTCACCGACCAGTTGTCGCCCTTGGCCTTCCAGCCGAGCCGCAGCTCGGCGCGGATGTGCTCGCCCGAGGCCCACCCGCCCTCGTTCAGGGCCGGGGCGTCGCCCTTGGAGTCGTCGAAGTCGAAGTTGTTGTAAAAGGTGGGCTTGATCTTGGCGGTCCCGAAGAACTGGACGGCCGCTTGGGCCGGTAGGGCCAGGCCCACCGCGGCGATCGTGGCGAGGGCGATCTGGGAAACGGTTCTTCTCATGAGGACTCCTCCTTTTTCTGTGAGACTTCCATGGTGACTTTCGGATGTGCGTGATGCTCGGGTCTGCCGTATCACCTCCTTTCGTCTATGGGATGGGCATCTGCGGGCATACCGCGGAGGTATCGCGCCATCGATACCAGGGCAAACTTGACCTGTCAACAAAAAAATAACGCTGTTTGAAATTGTATATTATTCGACAGCTCTGCGGAATATTCATCAGGAGCCTCCCTTCCAACCCGGCGGCCGGGTCCCGGGCCCCGGGTGAAAGATCTTACCTAAGTCTCGGCCCTTACGGCTGTCGGCCATCAAGCATCTGGTGCTGGCACGGTTGGTGCATGAACGCCGAGCACATGGGAGTCGCCCCAACCCGATTCCCATTCCTCCTGTAGAGGGGGGAAGGGTCTGGTCCACCCTTCCCCCCTTTTCTTCGGTTGTCAAGCAACCCCCCGTTCTCCCGCCCGTGGTTCCCGGCGTGAAACGCGTGCCCTTGGGGGCAATTATTACCCCGGTGGCTATAGAGGCGCGCAGGTGGCCGCAGGGGCGCGGGGCTCGCTTCCGGCCGTGCGTGAGTGCGGCATCCGGCTTACGCGGCCTCCGGCACTCAGCCCTATAAGCTGAAACGCGGCTGAAGTGCGGGCATTTTCGGAGTCCCCGAGGCCGGAAGAGCACCAAGCGTAGGCCGAGTGCCGGAGGCAGCGACTGTCGGAGCCACGCCCGGCGCTCCAGCAGGCCCCGCGCCCCAGAGCGCGTCCATTTAGCCGCCGGAGTAATGGATGCTCCTCCGTGTCCGCCAAGCTACCTCGCCGCCCAGCGGGCCGAAGGCCCGAAAGTCGGAGCCCCAGACGGCGCCGGGCCCCCTGGAGGGTTCCAGGGGGCCCGGAGGGGCGGGGCGGGTGGAGGGGGCTAGAGGCGGGCTATCGAACCAGGTCGATCGCCTCCATGGTGGTGGTGCGTTCCATCGTCGGGCAGGAGCACCCAGCTGCCGCGGTGGCTGGGGCCGCCAGGCTCACCGTGCCGGCGGCCAGGATCGTCAGGAGCAGGGCGAGAAACGTTGCGCGCTTCATGGGTCACCTCCTTCGGTGCGTTAGCGCACCAGGTCTGTGGCTTCCAGGTTGGTGGTGGTCTGCTGGGCCGAGCTGCACCCACACGCCGACGCGGCAGGGGCGGCCAGGCTCACGCCCGTGATGCCGAGCAGGGCCAACAGGACGGTGAGAGCTGCGATGCGTTTCATGGTTCCACCTCCTTAGGATGGAAAAGGGGGTTGCGTTTGCCCTGAGTGCAAAGCATAGGGCGTGCCAGTGCGAGAGGTTTTGATGTAACTATGCTTGATTGTTGCATAATTTTGTTTCTATTGGGTTTGTGCTGATTGTTGACAAGGGTTCGGTTTAGATGAATATTCTGCGGGTTGAAGAAAACTCGACAGGCCAGGGGGGCGGTGGTAGCCTGCCGGGCCATGGAGTTCGATAGAACGGCGGAAAATCGAGGGGTTCGGTACAACGGTACGTCCCTTGCTTTGGACTCCGGCCGACCGTTGCCGGAGGAATCACGCCATGCTGGTCAACGACCCGAGGAAGGACTTCTGGATCAAGGTGAGCGCGGTGGCCGTGCTCGTGTTCGGCGTGTCGCTCCTGCACTACGGCACGACCACGGCCCGCCCCCTGCTCCACGACGTGTACCGTCGTCTCTACTACATCCCCGTGGGGCTGGCCGCCGTGTGGTTCGGTCTGCGCGGGGGGCTCGCCGTATCCGGGGTGGTGGCAGCGATCTACGTGCCGCACATCATTATTTACTGGAACGATATGGGCCGGGAGCTGTGGAACCGGGTCATGGAGGTGGGGTTGTACTTTGTGTTCTCGGGGCTGGTGGGCTTCTTCACCGACCGTGACCGGGCCTACCGGCGCCGGCTCCAGATGGCCAACGAGCGCCTGGAGAGGTCGTACGATGAGCTGCGCCGTCAGGCGGACACCCTGTTCCAGGTGGAGGAGCAGCTCCGGCGGGCCGACAGGCTTTCGGCCATCGGTCAGCTCGCCGCCGCGGTGACCCACGAGATCCGCAACCCGCTGGGCGCGATCAAGGGGACGGCCGAGATCCTCCGCGACGAGTTCCCACCGGGCCACCCCAAGGCGGAGTTCCTGGAGATCCTGCTCAAGGAGACCGATCGACTCAATCAGGTGGTGGAGGAGTTCCTGGGGTACGCCCGACCTGGCAGCACCGACGAGGGGGAGGCGGTGGACCTGGCGCAGATCGCTCGGCAGGTGGTGGGGTTCCTGTCCACCCCGGCCCGAAAGGCCGGGGTGACGGTGGCGCTGGAGGGCGACGAGACCGTGCGGGTGGGTGGGCGACCGGCACAGCTCAAGCAGGTGCTCCTCAACCTGGTGTTGAACGCGGTCCAGGCCACGCCCCCCGGCGGGGGCGTGACCGTCCGGGTGGGCGGGTGTGACGGCCGGGTCCTGGGGGCCGAGTACCGGGAGGTGGCCGGGCGGGTGGCCCGGCTGTGTGTGGAGGACGAAGGGCCCGGGTTGCCCCGTGGAGAGGAGCAGCGGGTGTTCGAGCCGTTCTTCACGACCAAAGACGAGGGTACGGGGTTGGGCCTTGCGATCAGCCGTAAGATCGCGGAGGCCCACGGAGGGACGTTGGTGGCGGAGAACCGCCCCGAGGGGGGGTCACGGTTCGTGCTGACCCTTCCGGCGCTGGAGGAGGCGGATGGCTAGGGTCTTGGTGGTGGATGACGACGCGAGCCTCAGACGGATCCTGGAGTACAACCTGGCTCAGGAGGGGTATGCCGTGGCCACGGCGGCCAGCGGCGAGGACGCCCTGGAACGTCTGGAGAAGGCCACGTTCGAGCTGGTGGTCACCGACATCAAGATGCCCGGTATGGACGGCATGGACCTGCTGCGGCGGATCAAGGCCGAGTCCCCCGAGACCCAGGTGATCGTGATCACGGCCTTCGGCACGATCGAGATGGCCGTGGAGGCTATGAAGGCCGGGGCGGCCGAGTACATCACCAAGCCTTTCAACCGCGATGAGCTGAGGCTGGCGGTCCGAAAGGCGCTGCGGATCCGAAACCTCGAGGCGGAGAACGTCCGTCTCAAGCAGGAGGTGCGGCGCTCCGAGGGAGTGGATCGAATCGTGGGGGACTCGCCCCCGATGCAGGCCGTGTATCGGCTCGTCGAGAAGGTGGCCGACTCGGACGCCTCGGTGCTGATCACCGGGGAGAGCGGGACGGGCAAGGAGCTGGTGGCCCGGGCCATCCACCGCCAGAGCCGTCGGGCCGACCGGCCGTTCGTGGCGGTGAACTGCGCGGCGATCCCGCGGGAGCTGCTGGAGAGCGAGCTGTTCGGCCACCGCAAGGGTGCGTTCACCGGTGCCATCCGCGACAAGAAGGGCCGGTTCGAGGAGGCTGCCGGCGGCACCATCTTCCTCGACGAGATCGGCGAGATGCCCCTAGACCTCCAGCCCAAGATCCTGCGCGCCCTCCAGGAGAGGGAGATCACGCCGGTGGGATCGAACGAGGTGATCCGGGTGGACGCCCGCGTGTTGGCGGCCACGAATCGGGACCTGGAGACCGAGATCGAGGAGGGTCGCTTTCGGGAGGACCTGTACTATCGGCTCGCGGTGGTGCCGATCCACATGCCGTCGCTACGGGAGCGGCCCGAGGACGTGCCGTTGCTGGTCGCCCATTTTCTGAAGAAGCTCGCTCCGGGAAAGAGCATCCGGGTCACACCCGAGGCCGTGGAGGCCCTGCAGCGCTACCCTTGGAAGGGGAACGTCCGGGAGCTCGAGAACACCGTCGAACGATTGCTGGTGCTCCGGGACTCGGACACGATCGAGCTGGAGGACCTGCCGGAGAAGATCCGCGTTCCAGGCCGAGACCCGTGGCCGACGGGGGGGTTCTCGTTCATCCTCCCCCCCGAGGGGATCTCCCTCGAGGAGGTGGAGCGCTCCGTGATTGAGGAGGCCCTGCGCCGGACCGGTTGGAACCAGAGCCGGGCGGCCCGTCTGCTCAGGATTCCACGGCACATCCTGCTGTACCGCATGGAGAAGTTCGGAATCCCGCGGCGAAAGGCGGGGTGATGCAAGGCTCCTCAGGGGATCGGGCGGGGAGCGGGTTCCGGCGCCGGCGCCGCCAAGCGGGCGAGCAGCCTCGGCAGGCCGAGCACGGCACTCCACCAGGGGCACCCCGTGCGCCCGGACCGTGACGCCGTGACGCAGACCTGTTTGAAGCGCTAGGGGATAGAGGAGGGCTTCAGCCTTATAGCCTCCCGGCGGCCTCCCAGCCCGCACTGTTCATGAGCGTTCGTCGCGAAACCGCCGGGTGTGCGTCAGATCGAGGCGAGCACGAGCGCAGAGGGGTGCAGGCGTACTGGACGGTACGTCGAGCCCCGAGGCGCGAGCACGCCCCGAGATGGCGTGCAATCGGTGGTCGCAGTAGAAGGCTTTATGAAATAGTGCGGGCTAGCTTCCCAGCCTTCAAGCGGGCCGGGAGGCCCGAAGTTACTGGTAAGGATTGCTCAAAAGAATGACATCGGTTCAGCGTTGGGTCGCAACACGCCTGGTGGCGGCGATGGTGCTCCTGGGGTTCGCGTCCCCCGGGGCTGCCGCGTGCGGTGCGTCGTGCTGCCCCTCCATGCCGTCGGGGCACGGCCCCGAGCGCCAACCGTCCCCGGCTTGCTGCTGCGGTCATGCCCCAATTCCCTGCGACCTCCACGAGGACATCGGGGGCCGCGTTCCCGATGCGGCCGTGGGGGCCACGTCGTTCTTCCCCCCGGTCCAAGGTGTCGGGCTCGCCCCGATCCCGCTGGCGCCTGTTCCCCCCACCGGGCCCCTCGGATCCGAGCGGATCCGCCCCTCAGGCGCCTCTCCCCCCGCCGACCTGTACCTTCGAAACCTCTCCTTCCTGTGTTGAGCCGCGCCTCCGGGGGGGAACGCCAAAGTGCGTCCTGACGCCCGAGACATGGTCTGCCTTGACGGCAGCAGGGTAGGTGGGGAAGTTGCGCGCCGCGTCAACGCGGCGGAGAGCGCCCGCCCCGGCGCGCTCTCGTTCAGCCACGGAGATGCGGTGACCCGGTTCAAGCCGAGGAGAGACGGAGACAGGGGCCAAAGCACCAACCGTTCCAAAGACAAACTCGCCGCCAAGAAGGCGGCGGTGCCCGGGGAGGAAACGAGAAAGAGATCGAAGGGGCCGCTGCGCTTGCCCCGATCTGACGCACACTCGGCGGTTTCGCGACGAACGCTCATGAATCGTGCGGGCTCGCGTCCCGGCAGAAGCTGCTGGCAAGGTATCAAAAGTCGAGGAGACGTGACGATGAAATATCCGTGGAAATGGTGGGCGGGGGTGCTGGTTGGAGGGGCGGTGTTGGCCGTGTGGCCGGCGTTCGCCGGGCTTCCGGCGGGGCCCCGGCCGCCGCGGCCACCGATCGGGTTCTGTTCGCGGTGGAAGGCCTTTCCTTCGGCAGTTGTGAAGGTCAGGTGGTCCAAGCCCTGCAGGTCCAGCCCGGGGTGCGGGCGGTCGGCGTGGACCTGCGGGCGGGACGGGTGGTGGTGGAGTACGAGCCCTCGGTGGTCGACGCGAAGCGGCTGGCCGACGCCGTGACCCGCATCGGGTACCCGGCCCGATATCTGGCCTCCGGCCCTTCCGTGCCGCGGGGACAGTGGGGCCGGGCCGATGACGGCGGGTGTGGAGGGAGCTGCTGTCAGGATGCCTAATAGTCCACAGGCGGTTGGAGAATAGTCTTCATGCCGCCGTTCTCAAGAGGAAATCCTTTGTGCTAACAGGTGAGAATAACGGGGGAATGGTGGCTGGCACATGGGTTGCTCCTTGGGCCGCCGGCCCGTGACGGCGACGCGAGTTCGGTTTGCGAATTCCTGGCCCCCGGGTATAACGGCTGCCGTCTGCTGGGTTTTTCGAAAACCGGAGAGAGTGGGATGAAACGAACCGTTGGATGGATGATGGGTGCGCTGGCGGTCGCCGTTGCGGTGACGCCGATCCGGGCCGCCGAGGCCCCGACCGCTTTGGAGGCCCGGCTCCGGAGCGGCCCCTCGGTGGCGGATCTGGTGACCTACGCGTACCAAACCAACCCCAAGATCGAGGCGGCCCGGCAGAAGTGGAAGGCCGTGGTGGAGCGCTACCGGGTCTCCACGGCGTACCCCGACCCCCAGGTCATGGTGACCTACTTCCCCGAGCCGATCGAGACCAGGCTGGGGCCCCAGGACTGGAACGCGGTGCTGAGCCAGATGATTCCGTTCCCCGGCAAGCTCTCGAAGGCCGGGGAGGTGGTGGAGGCGGACGCGCGCATCGCCCGGCTGAAGCTCGACAAAACGGTCCGGGACGTGATCGTGGCGCTTCGCGAGTCGGTCCACGAGCTGCTCTACATCCGCCGCGCCAGGCAGGTGGTGGCCGCGAACCGGAAGCTCCTGGACCACATGCGCAAGGTGGCCGAGACCTCCCACGCCGGCGACCGGGCCACGTTCGTGGACGTGGCCAAGGCCCAGTCCCAGCGGGCCCAGCTGGAGTACGACGCCCTCCTGCTCGAGGAGCTCGAGGCGACCGAGCGCGCCCGGTTGAACGCGTTGCTCAACCGCGCTCCGGACGCCGAGCTGGGGCCTCTGCCGGAGGTCCCGTTCCAACCCCTGGCCTACAGCCTCGATGAGATCCACGAGCTGGCGGCCAAGCGGCAGGAGGAGATCCGGATCGCCGAGGCCCGGGTGGCGAAGGCGAGGGCCAAGCTGGACCTGGCTCGGTACGAGAACCGCCCGGACTTCAAGGTGGGGCTGTTCTACGCGGGCGTCGGAGAGCCGGACGTGGCCAACGAGCCCGATGATGCTGGCCGCGACGCCCTGGGCGTGCAGTTCGGCATGACGATCCCCCTGTGGCTCGGGAAGAACGCGGGCCGAACCTCGGCCGCTCGCGCCGAGATCAAGCGGGCACGGGCCCTGAAGGTTGCGCGGATCAACGACACCGACGCGGCCATCCGGAGCGTCTACTTCCGCCTCAAGAATGCGGAGCGGCTGGTCACGCTGTACCGGGACGAGCTCCTGCCCCAGGCCGCCCAGTCCCTGGACGTGGCCGAGACGTGGTTCCAGGAGGGGGAGGGAAGCTTCAGCGACTTCGTGGAGACCCAGTCGGTGTACTACAACTTCCAGCTCTCCCTGGCCCGGGCCGAGGCTGACTACGGAAAGTTCCTGGCCCGGCTGGAGCGGCTGACGGCCACGAGCCTGACCCGGCGGGAAGGAAGCGCCGAGGAGGGGAAGCGATGAGACGGTTACGGAGTTGGATCCGCCGCACGCCAGGGCTTTGGGCCCTGGGTGCCGTCGTGCTCGCGGGGGCGCCGGCCTGGGCCGGGTACGGGGAGCTGAGCGATCAATGGGAGTCCTACCAGCCCGAAGGGCTGTACCAAACCCAGACCGCTGCCGCGCCGGCCGCTGCTCCGGCAAAAGCGGAATCCGCCGGCAGCGACGAGTTCGAGCGCCAGAAGGAGGTCCTGGCGCAGGCCCGGAAGCGGTGGACGGAAGCGCTGGCTCAACCAGCACCGTCGGAAGGGTTCTACTCGCCGCCGGCCGAAGCACTCGCACGGCTTCGGGACGCGGCTGACGACGCCGAGGTCGCCGCCCGGGCGCTCGCCGTCGACGGGATCACCTTGGAGGATCTGGAGGTGCTCACCTGGCTGCGCAACCCCGGGATCCGTGCCGCCCAGGACCGGTTGCGCGGAGTGCTGGAGCGCTACACCCAGGCTTGGAATCTCGACGAGATCCTGCGCCAGTACACGGCCTTCACCGAGGGTCTGATGAACGGGGTGGGGCCCATGAAGGGGCGGGAGCCTGTGCAGATGCGGTTCCCCTTCCCTGGTCTGCTGGCCTTGAAGGGCGAGATCGTCACCCAGGAGGTGAGGGCGGCTGCCGAAGGGCTCGAGATCGCCCGGCGTACCGCGATCACCAACATCCGCAAGGCATACTGGAACCTGGAGTTCGTGACCGAGGCCGAGCGGATCACGGCGGAGATGCTCGACCTGCTCGAACGGCTCGAGTCCGTGGCCAAGGCCCGGTACGAGTCGGGAAAGACCAACTTCCAGGACGTGATCCAGGTACGGATCCGGCGGGAGACCGTGACCGAGGACGTGCAGACCCTGTTCGAGCAGCGCCACACCGTGGAGTCGAAGCTCCGCGAGATCCTGGACCTGCCCCCGGACGCGGCAGTGGGACGGCCGACCAAGGTCGAGCCCGTACGCAACGTGCCCCAGCTTGGCCCCCTGTACGAGCTGGCCCTGGACCGGCGCCAGGAGCTGCGAAGGCTCCGGGCGCAGGTGGGCAAGATGGAGCGGATGATCGAGCTGGCCGAGACGCGGATCTACCCTGACTACACCCTGAACCTCTCCCTGTACCAGGACGAGGCGGTGACCCAGGTGGGCACGGCCCGCATGAAGGAGCCGTTCGCCACGGTGACCACGGCTTCGGTGGGGGCGGGGCTGCCCAAGATGCCGTGGTACGGCCGCGGGGACGCTTATGTCCGCGAGACCCGCCAGAAGCTCGATGCCCTGCGGCAGCGCCTCCGCAAGGAAGAGGCCGCCGCCCGCTTCGGAGTCCACGACGCCTGGTTCCGGCTGGACCGCGCCGCCCGGGAAGAGGCTCTGTACGCCGGCAAGGTGGTGGACCTGTCCCGAGCGGCCCTCGACGTGGCCACCCGGGGGTACGAGGCCGGCGAGGTGATGTTTGCCGACGTGATCGGCTCGTACATGGGGTGGCTCGGAGCGAATCTGACCGAGGCTCGAAAGCGCGCCGATCTGGGGGTGGCCTGGGCCGAGCTGGCCGAGGCGATCGGGGTGGACCAACGGGGTACGAACCGGTAGCCAGCTCCTCCTTCCGACGGCTGACGACCGACGATCAACGACCACGGCTTAGGAGTTCTTTACATGGCAACGAACACCGAGAACAAGAAACCCCGATCCACCATGCGGGTGGCCCTCGCAACCGCTGTGGTGACCCTGGGCATAGCCGGGGGGACTGCCTACTTCCTCGGTTGGCTCTCGCCTCCGGGAGCCGGCGTGGCCACGGCGCCCCAGCCGGTGGGTGAGGCTGGAGGGCAGAAGGGCGAGAAGACCCTGTACACCTGCGGCATGCACCCCTGGATCATCTCGGAGGAGCCGGGGACCTGCCCAATCTGTGGCATGGAGCTGGTGCCCAAGCGCGACGAGGCCTCCGAGGCCAAGGCCACAGCCTCCGGGAAGAAGGAGCGCAAGATCCTGTACTGGCGGGCACCCATGAACCCCACGGAGATCTACGACCGCCCCGGCAAGAGCAAGATGGGCATGGACCTGGTGCCGGTGTACGAGGACGAGGTGGTCGGGGGGGTGGAGGTCCGGATCGACCCGGTGATCCAGCAGAACATGGGTATCCGGACGGCGCCGGTGGAGAAGGGGCCGCTGGTCCGCACCATTCGCACCTACGGCCACGTGACCTACGACGAGACCCGCACCGCCACGGTGAGCCCCAAGTTCGGGGGCTGGATCGAGAAGCTCTACGTGGACTTCACCGGCCAGTTGGTGAAGAAGGGGGACCCGCTTTTCGAGATCTACTCCCCGGACCTGGTCTCGGCCCAGGAGGAGTACCTCACCGCCTACCGGAGCCTGAGCGAGACCGAGGGCGGATCGGATCTCCTGGCGTCGGCCCGCCGCCGGCTGGAGTACATGGACATCCCCCCCGACCAGATCCGGGCCATCGAGAAGTTCGGCAAGGTACGCCGGACCCTCTTGATCCGGTCGCCGTTCACCGGCGTGGTCACCCACAAGAAGGCGGTGGAGGGGGTGTTCGTGAAGGCCGGTCAGCCCGTGTACCAGATCGCTGACCTGTCAAAGGTCTGGGTGGAGGCCCACATCTACGAGTACGAGCTGCCCTGGGTGAAGGTCGGGCAGGAGGCCCGGATGACCCTGCCCTACCAGCCGGGCAAGGTGTACGTGGGCAAGGTGACCTACGTGTACCCCTACCTCCAGCGGCAGACCCGGGATGTGGTGATCCGGCTGGAGTTCGAGAACCCCGGCCTGGAGCTCAAGCCCGACATGTACGCCGACGTGGAGCTGCGCACCACCCTGCCCGGCCAGGGCCTGCTGATTCCCTCCGAGGCGGTGCTCCGGTCCGGGGAGCGCAACGTGGTGTTCGTGACCCGGGGCGACGGCAAGTTCACGCCCCGGGAGGTGACCCTGGGGCTCGAGGTGGACGGCGGGAAGGTGCAGATCCTATCGGGGGTGGCCGAGGGGGAGTACGTGGTCACGTCCGGCCAGTTCCTCCTGGACTCCGAGTCCAAGCTCAAGGAGGCCGTGCAGAAGATGCTCGAGGCCAAGATGGGCAAGCCCAAGGCCGAGAAGCCGGCCAAGTCGTCCGACGATTTCTTCAACGACATGGACGGTGGCGACGCGGGCAAGAAGAAGGACGACTTTTTCGAGGACATGTGACCACGGGGCAGCCGGCGCGGCCCGGCCTCCACTGTCGGGCCCAGAAGTCGGCGCCCAGGGGTTCGGAAAGTTCGGATTTGAGCCCTGTACCCGGCCCGGAGGCCGTTCTGACGGGTGGAGGCAAACGATGGCGCGAGAACACGAGGGGCTTCCGCTTTCAGCGGGCTAGCCTCCTAGTCTCCTAGCTTTCCAGCGGAAGGCCGACATGATTGAAAAGATCATCGAATGGTCGATCAACAATAAGTTTATGGTGATCCTGGCCACGGTGTTCGTGATCCTGGGCGGGGTGCTGGCCATGACCAACACCCCCCTGGATGCGATCCCGGACCTGTCGGACGTGCAGGTGATCATCTACACCGAATACCCGGGCCAGGCCCCCCAGGTGGTGGAGGACCAGGTCACCTATCCACTCACCACGGCCATGCTGGCCGTGCCTTACGCCAAGGTGGTGCGGGGATACTCGTTCTTCGGGTTCTCCTTCGTCTACATCATCTTCGAGGACGGAACCGACCTGTACTGGGCCCGGAGCCGGGTGCTCGAGTACCTGAACTTCGTGGCCGGCCGGCTGCCCCAGGGGGTGACCCCGAGTCTGGGCCCCGACGGCACCGGGGTGGGGTGGATCTACGAGTACGTCCTCAAGGACACCACCGGCACCCATGACCTCTCGGAGCTGCGGTCCCTCCAGGACTGGTACCTACGCTACGAGCTGACGGCCGTTCCCGGCGTGTCGGAGGTCGCCAGCGTGGGTGGGTTCGTGAAGCAGTACCAGGTCGAGGTGGATCCGAACAAGCTGTTGGCCTACGGGATCCCCATCCAGAAGGTGCGCCGGGCGATTCAGCGATCCAACAACGACGTGGGCGGCAAGCTCATCGAGATGGGGGAGACCGAGTTCATGGTGCGGGGCAAGGGGTACCTGCGAAGCATCGAGGACATCGAGAACATCTCGATCGGGGTGGACAAGTTCGGCACCCCGGTGCTGTTGAAGCAGGTGGCCGACGTGCATCTGGGGCCCGAGCTCAGGCGCGGCATCCTGGAGTGGAACGGTGAGGGCGAGGCCGTGGGCGGGGTGGTGGTGATGCGGTTCGGCGAGAACGCCCTCGAGGTGATCCGGAAGGTCAAGGAGAAGCTCAAGGACCTGGAGAAGGGCCTGCCCGAGGGCGTGGTGATCGAGACGGGCTACGACCGGTCGGCCCTGATCCTGAGAGCGGTGGACACCCTGAAGGGGAAGCTCATCGAGGAGATGACGGTGGTGGCGATCATCTGCGTCATCTTCCTGCTGCACTTCCGGTCCGCGTTCGTGGCGATCTTCACCCTGCCCGTGGGCATCCTGATGTCGTTCCTGGTGATGTACGCCCTGGGGATCAACGCCAACATCATGAGCCTGGGGGGAATCGCCATCGCCATCGGGGTGATGGTGGACGCCTCGGTGGTGCTGGTGGAGAACGCCCACAAGCACCTGGAGCACGATCGGGGCAAGCGCCCCCACATCGAGATCATCGTGGAGGCCTCGAAGGAGGTGGGACCGGCGCTGTTCTACAGCCTCTTGATCATCACGGTGAGCTTCCTGCCGGTGTTTGCCCTGCAGGAGCAGTCGGGCCGGCTCTTCAAGCCTTTGGCCTACACCAAGACGTTTGCCATGGCGGCCTCGTCGATTCTGGCCATTACCATCATCCCGGTGCTCATGACCTTCTTCGTGCGGGAAGAGACGTTCTCGCCCGAAACGTCGCGCCGACGTCGGTTCTGGACCTGGGCCAGCGCCGTGGCCGGCCCCCCGGCCCTGGTGGTGGCCGGGGGAGTGGCGGGGCTCGCGCTCCCGGACTGGAGCCTGGTGGCGGCCCTGGGGGTGTCGGCCTTCGCGGCGGTGTGCCTGGTGCCCCAGCGGATGATCCCCGAGGCGAGGAACCCGATCAGCCGGTTCTTCATCCGCCTGTACCTGCCGTTCATCCGCACGGTGCTCAAGTGGCGCAAGACCACCGTCCTGGTGGCCCTGGTGGCCGTGGTGGTTACCTGGTACCCCCTGTCGCGGTTGGGCAGCGAGTTCATGCCACCCCTGAACGAGGGGGATCTCCTGTACATGCCCACGACGCTCCCGGGGATCTCCATCACCAAGGCCAAGGAGATCCTCCAGCAGACCGACAAGATCATCCAGAGCTTTCCCGAGGTGCACCACACCCTGGGCAAGATCGGCCGCGCCGAGACAGCCACCGACCCGGCGCCCCTGTCGATGATCGAGACCACCATCATGCTCCGGCCCCAGGTGGAGTACGAGGAGATCCCGGTTCAGCGGTTCTTCTCGGGCTGGCCGGGCTGGCTCAAGGAGCCCCTGACCTGGATCTGGCCCGAGGTGAAGCGGGGCAAGGTGCTCCACGAGTGGCGCAAGAAGAAGGTAGAGCGGTTCTTCTCGAGCTGGCCCGACTGGATCCGAGCACCCCTGGCCAAGATCTGGCCCGAGGAGCGGTACCTTACCACCGACGAGCTGGTGGAGGATCTGGACCGGGCCATCCAGTTCCCGGGGCTCACCAACGCCTGGACCATGCCGATCAAGACCCGGATCGATATGCTCTCCACCGGCATCAAGACCCCGGTGGGGATCAAGCTGATGGGGCCGGATCTGCAGGTGCTCTCGGATCTGGGTGCCAAGATCGAGGCGGTGGTGCGGGACATCCCGGGCACGCTGTCGGCCTACTCCGAGCGGGTCACCGGCGGCAACTACGTGGACTTCGAGATCGACCGCAAGGAGATTGCCCGGTACGGCCTCACGGTGCAGGACGTGCAGGACGTGATCATGACCGCCATCGGCGGCATGAACGTGACTTACACGGTCGAGGGGCTCGAGCGCTACCCGGTGAACCTGCGCTACAGCCGGGAGCTGCGGGACGACCTGGAGAAGCTCCGCCGCGTGCTGGTGCCCACGCCCACCGGGGCTCAGGTGCCCCTGGGGCAGCTGACGAAGATGTCGATCATTAAAGGCCCACCGAGCATCAAGAGCGAGAACGCCCGCCAGACCGCGTGGATCTACGTGGACCTGAAGGGGGTGGACGTGGGGTCTTACGTGGAGCAGGCCAAGAAGGTGGTGGAGCGGGAGGTGAAGTTCCCGGCGGGGTACTCCATCGTGTGGTCCGGCCAGTACGAGTACATGCAGAAGGCCCGTAAGACCTTGAACGTGATCGTCCCGATCACCCTGGTCGTGATCTTCCTGCTGCTGTACCTCCACTTCCACAGCATCGCCGAGGCCACCATCGTGATGGCGAGCCTGCCGTTTGCCCTGGTGGGCGGGGTGTGGCTCCTGTTCCTTCTGGGCTACAACCTCTCGGTGGCCGTGACCGTGGGGTTCATCGCCCTGGCCGGTCTGGCGGCGGAGACCGGGGTGGTGATGCTGGTGTACCTGGACGAGACGTTCCACCGACGCCGGACCCACGCCCTGATGAAGACCACCGGGGACCTGCACGCCTCGATCATCGAGGGCGCGGTGGAGAGGGTCCGGCCGAAGCTCATGACCGTGGCCACCACTCTGATTGGGCTGCTGCCCGTGATGTGGGGCCACGAGACCGGCTCCCAGGTGATGAAGCGGATCGCGGCGCCCATGGTGGGCGGGCTGATCTCGTCGACGATCCTCACCCTGGTCATCATCCCGGCGGTGTACGATATCTGGAAGCGTTGGGAGCTGAGGGGCGTCCTGGCCCACGGCCCGGCCACGGACGCGGCGCCCGAGGACGACGAAGAAGGGTAGACCCCTTTGAACCCGCCGTTGGGGAGGGGGCCGGCCCCCCAGCGGCACAACCCATGGAGTCACCGCATGAAACTGATCCGAGCCTACATCCGCGTAGAGCGGGCCGACGAGGTCCTGGACGCCCTGAGCCATGCCGGTATCGTGAACGCCACCCTGACCCACGTGCTGGCTGTGGGCCCCAATCAGGACCCCGACCAGAGCAAGGTGAGCATGGAGTTCGGCCGACGGGTGAACCGCATGGTCAAGCTGGAGCTGATCTGCCCGGACAAGGACGAGGGAAAGATGGTCGAGACGATCCGAAAGGCCGCCTGTACCGGACAGCCCGGCGACGGGGTGGTGGCCGTGCAGAACCTGAACCGGTTGGTGAAGATCCGCACGGCCGAGGAGAGTGTGGACGCGTTGTGAGGGCGGCGTCCGGCCGTTGACGGCCGGTCGTTGGGCCGGCGCACCCACGACCGCCCGCCCGGTGCCGATCGCTGTCCCGAGCCCCTCCGGCGGGAGCGGGTTGCCGCCGGAGGGGCCTTCCAGGCCCGAACCCGCACCATCCAAACCTGAGTACCAAGGAGAAGACGCCATGAAGAAGCACACGATCTGGACCCTGGTGACCCTGCTGAGCTTGAGCCTCTCCGTTCCGGCGTTTGCCGGGCCGGACCACGGCGGCGGCATGCAGGGCGGCGGCATGAAGGGCATGCAGATGAAAGGCATGGGTATGAAGGGGTCCATGCCGATGATGGGCAAGGAGATCCGCACGACCCAGGTGAACGGTTACACGCTCACCTACCGCCTGATCGACATGAAGCAGAAGATGGAGATGATGAAGGGCATGAAGGGCATGTCCATGAAGGGCATGGACATGTCCAAGATGAAGTCCCACCACCTCATGGTGTTCGTCAAGGGGGCCGACGGAAAGCCGGTGGCCGACGCCAAGGCCGGGTTCAAGGTGGAGGGGCCGAGCGGCGCCCAGGAGCCGGTGCAGAAGGTGATGTGCATGGCCATGAGCGGCGGGTTCGGCGCGGACGTGGACCTCAAGGCCA
This sequence comes from bacterium, assembly GCA_027021615.1. Classification (GTDB taxonomy): domain Bacteria; phylum Desulfobacterota; class Deferrisomatia; order Deferrisomatales; family Deferrisomataceae; genus Deferrisoma. The sequence continues at coordinate 29,677 of JALUTY010000096.1, forward strand.
AGGGCACCTACACGATCAAGACCAAGGTCGTGGCGGGCGACACGAAGCTCATGGACGAGTTCACGTACACCGTGGAGTGAGACCGGGAAGCCCCATCATCCTAGAGACTAGAGACCAGAAACTAGAAACTAGAAACTAGAAACTAGAGAAATTCCGGGTGCCTTGGTTCGTTGGACGGTCGGGGCTCCACCCAGGCCCCATGCCCCTGGAGTGTGATGCAGTAACGCAGGCATGCTTGGAACTTTAGGAGATAAAAGAGGGCTTTTAGCCTTATGGCCTCCCAGCCTCCTAGCTTCTCAGCCTTTAAGCGGGCCGAAGGCCAAAAAGCACAAGACGTGAGAAGGAAAAGGGCAACCCCCTCGGGGGTTGCCCTTTTTGTAGGCTGGGGCGGGATCCAGGCCGGTCTAACCTAACGTCGGCCGCCGCGCCGGTTCCGTCCGTTGTCGTGGCGGGCGTTCGACGATCCGGCCTCGTCCGGGTACAGGGCCGCCTTCCGGGAGAGCTTGATCCGGCCGGTCTGGTCGATGCTTATGACCTTCACCGGCACGGTGTCGCCCTCCTTCATGTAGTCGGTGACCTTATTTACCCGCTCCTTGTCGATCTCACTGATGTGAAGCAGCCCGTCGGTCCCCGGGAAGATCTCGACGAACGCGCCGTAATCGGTCACCCGCCGCACGATGCCCTCGTACACCCGGCCCACCTCGGCCTCCTGGGTAAGCTCCTCGATCATCTGGATCGCCTTCTTGCACTGGTCCTCGTTGGTGCTGGCGATCATGACGCTTCCGTCGTCCTCGATGTCGATCGAGGTCTGGGTGGTCTGGATGATCTTGCGGATCGTCTTTCCGCCCGGGCCGATCACGTCCTTGATCTTCTCGGGGTTGATCTTGATCACCGTGATCCGAGGGGCCAAGGGCGAGATGTCGGGCCGGGGGGCCGAGATGGCCTTCTCCATCTCGCCGAGGATGTGCAGCCTGCCCTGCCGAGCCTGCTCCAAGGCCTGGCGCATGATCTCGGTGGTGATTCCGGCCACCTTGATGTCCATTTGGAGGGCCGTGATGCCGTCGCGGGTGCCGGCAACCTTGAAGTCCATGTCGCCCAGGTGGTCCTCATCGCCCAGGATGTCGGACAGCACGGCAAACCTGTCCCCCTCGAGAATGAGCCCCATGGCGATCCCGGCCACCGGATGGGCGATGGGAACGCCGGCGTCCATCATGCTCAGGCTGCCGCCGCACACGGTGGCCATGGAGCTGGAGCCGTTGGACTCCAGGATCTCCGAGACCACCCGGATCGTGTACGGGAACTTCTCCTGCTCCGGCAGCAGGGGCTCCAGGGCCCGCTCGGCCAGGGCGCCGTGGCCGATCTCTCGCCGGCTGGGGGCACGGAGGAACCGGGCCTCGCCCACCGAGAACGGAGGGAAGTTGTAGTGGAGCATGAACCGTTTGTAGTACTCGCCCTCCAGGGCGTCGATCATCTGCTCATCACTCGATGTGCCCAGGGTGGTGACGACCAGGGCCTGGGTCTCGCCCCGGGTGAACAAGGCCGATCCGTGGGTGCGCGGAAGCACGCCCACCTGGCAGTCGATCGGACGGATGTCCGCCAAGCCCCGGCCGTCGATGCGGCGCCCCTCCTCCAGGATCATCCGCCGCACGTGCCGCTTGGCCAGCTCGTCGAACGCGGCCAGATACTCCTTCTCCCGAAGCCGCTCCTCCTCGGTCAGGGAGTCGAGCAGAACCTGCTTGGCCTGCCGCAGGGCCGCGTACCGGGTCTTCTTCCCGACCTCTTGGTAGGCCGGGACCCCGTGCTCGGCAAAGATCGGGGCCACCCGGACCTCCACCTCGGGGTCGGGCGTGACCTCGGGGACCTCGCGCTTGGGCTTGCCGGCCTGCTCCACGAGCCGTCCCTGAAGCTCCACCAGGCGCCGGACCTCTGCGTGGCCCCTCTCGATGGCCCCCAGCACCTCGTCCTCCAAAAGCATGTCGGAGCCGCTCTCCACCATGGTCACAGCGTCGCGGGTGCCGGCCACCACCAGGTTCAGCCGGCTACGCTCCAGCTGCTCCAAGGTGGGGTTCACCACGTACTCGCCGTCGATGTATCCCACCCGCACGGCCGCGATCGGTCCCTGGAACGGGATGTCCGAGACGGACAGGGCCGCGCTCGCGCCCACCAGCCCGAGCACGTCCGGAGAGTTCTGGGAGTCGTGGGACAGCACCGTGGCGATGATCTGGGTCTCCGACCGGAAGCCCTTGGGGAACAAGGGACGGATCGGCCGGTCGATCAGCCGGGAGGCCAGGGTGTCGTAGTCGGGCGGCCGGCCCTCGCGTTTGAAAAAACCGCCGGGAATCTTCCCGGCGGCAAATGTCTTCGACTGAAAGTTCACGGTCAGGGGGAAGAAGTCCACTCCTTCCCGCGCTTCCTCGGCAGCAACGGCCGTGACGAGCACCACGGTTCCCCCGTAGCTCACCACCACGGCGCCGTGGGCCTGGCGAGCCATGCGCCCGGTTTCGATGGAAAGGGTTCTGTCCCCCAGTTCGATCTCTACGGTTTTGGTGTCGAACAACGCACTACTCCGTGACGGGAAGGGAAAGGGAGCTACTTGCGGATGCCGAGGCGTTCGATCAGGGTGCGGTAGCGCTCGATGTCCTTCTTCTTAAGGTACTCGAGCAGCCGACGACGCTGGCCGACCAGCTTCAGGAGCCCCCGGCGGGACGAGTGGTCCTTGTGGTGGTGCTGGAAGTGCTCGGTCAGATAGCTGATCCGCTCGCTCAGGAGCGCGATCTGGACCTCGGGGGAGCCGGTGTCCCCCTCGTGGGTCTGGAACTGCTCGATGATCTCCTGCTTTCGTTCCGGGGTGAGGGCCATCTTCATATCCTCCTGGTACTTCCTTGTTTCTCGGGACCATCCGGCCCGTCCGGCGGGCCGGGTACGAGCATGAACATGACTTTTTAGCACAACCGCCGATTTCGGTAAAGCGGACACCGCGTGGCGGTCAGGCGGCGAACACCTTCACGGGCCGCAGGCGCTGCTTCTCGACCCTGCCGACTGCCGTGAGCTCGCCGGCAGGGCCGAACACGGCCACGGGCCCCTCGCGGGGCGGGCCCGCCCACTCCACGGCGGTTCCGTGGGCCAGGCGCGCCGCCTCGTCCGGCCCGATCTCGACCCGAGGCAGCCCCTCCACCATGCGCTCGGGAGGGAGCACCCGTTCCCAGGCAGCGGTCCCCAGCTCCTCCACTTCGTCGAGGGGCACCGCATCCCCCAAGGAGAAGGGGCCGGAGCGGACCCGCTCAAGCTCCCACAGGACCGCGCCGCATCCGGCGGCCCGGCCGAGATCCCGGGCCAGCGACCGGATGTAGGTGCCGGCCGAGCACTCCACCTCCACCTCGATCTCGGGCAGGTCCACGGCGATCAGGTCCAGCCGTCGGACCTCCACGGTCCGGGCAGGGGGCTCGACCCGCTCGCCCCGTCGGGCGCGCCGGTACAGCGCCTGGCCCCCCACCTTGACGGCGGAGTATGCAGGAGGGACCTGGATGAGTGTGCCGCGGAACCGGTCCAGCAGCCGTTCGATCTCCCCTTGGGACAGGGCAGGGACAGGGGCGGTGGCCGTGATCCGGCCGGTGCGGTCGAGGGTGTCGCGCTGCTCGCCCAGCCGGATCCGGGCCCGATAGGTCTTGGGATGACCCACCAGGTACTCGAGCAGACGGGTCGCCCGGCCGAGCCCCACCAGCAGGACCCCCGAAGCGAACGGGTCCAGCGTGCCGGCGTGGCCGGCCTTTGCGGCAGCCAAGGCGCGGCGGACCCGCACCACGGCCGTGTGGGATGTTGGACCGGGGGGTTTTGCGCAGACCAGAAGGCCCGAACGGGGAGCCGTCATCCCACCTCGCGCCTTCCCAGGAGCAGCTCGTCGCAGGCCGCCTCCACACGGTCGAAGATCCGCTGCCGGATCCGGGGGGCGGTGCCTTCCACCGTGGCGCCAGCCGCGTTGCGGTGGCCGCCCCCGCCGAGCTCCCGGGCGATCTCGGCCACGTCCACCCGGCCCTTGGATCGGAACGCCACACGGTAGCGGCCCCCGGGCTCCTCCCTCAGCAGGAACCCCACCTCCACCCCGCACACCGATCGGGGGTAGTTCACGAACCCTTCCACGTCCTCCACGCCGGTGTGGGTGGCCCGGAACATCTCCTGGGTCACCACCACGCAGGCGGCCTTGTCGCGGGGGGACAGCTCGAGGGTCTCCAGCACCCGGCTGAGCAGCCTCAAACGGTTGACCGGCTGCTGGTCGTAAACCATCTGGGCCACCCACGACGGATCCACGCCCCGGCCCACCATCCGCGAGGCGATCTCGAACGCCCGGGCGTTGGAGTTGGAGAACCGAAAACAGCCCGTGTCGGTGAGGATGGCCGTGTAGATGTTCGCAGCGGCGGTGAACCCGACCGGTACCTGGAGCCCCACGAGCACCTCGTAGACCAGCTCGGCCGTGGCGCAGGCCGCCGGCTCCACCAGGTTGGCGTGGCCGAAGTCGCCGTTGCCCGGATGATGGTCGATGTTGATCCACCGGGCCCTCCGCAGGGGGGCGAGGTCCACGCCGGGCCGGTCGGGGTTGCCGCAGTCCAGGAACACCACCGTGTCGTAGTCGTCCCTCTCCGGCGCGATGCCCACCCGCTCGGCCAGGGGCAGCCACACCAGGTTGGCGGGCACGCCGTCTGTGTTCACCACCTCGCAGGTCTTGCCGAGGGCCAGCAGGCCCGACAGCAGCGCCAGCGAGGACCCCACGGCGTCGCCGTCGGGGTTGCGGTGGGACAGGATGAGAACCTGCCGGGCCGGGAGGAGGGCCCGGCGCACCTCAGCGATCCGGGTCTTCCGTTGCATCGCGAACGTCCTCTAGCACGGCCTGGGTCCGCAGGGCCCGCTCGAAGTCTTCGTCGTACACGAACTTGAGCTCCGGAACCACCTTGATTCGCAGGCGGGCGCCCACGGCCCGACGCACGAAGGCCCGGGCGCTGTCGAGGCCCTTCTGGGTCTCCGAGCGCTGGAGGGGCTCCCCAAGCACCGTGTAGTAGACCCGGGCGTGGCGCAGGTCGGCACTAACCCGCACCCCCGTGATGGTCACGAACCCCACCCGCGGGTCCTTGATCTCCCGCTGGAGCACCCAGGCGATCTCGTGATGGAGAAGGTCGGCCACCCGCTGGGTCCGTCGTGATTCCATGGATGGCTCCTGTAGAGGCTGGAAGGCTGGAAGGCGAGAAGGCCAGAGGCCCTCCGTCTCCCGCCCCCGGCATGGGGAATCGCCCCTGGATCAGAAATGCAGGATCTCCCGGTGCACCGCAAGGATCTGGGCCAGGTGTTGATCCTCCACGAACTGGAGCACGCCCTCCAGCACCCGGTCGGCCAGCGGAGCCGACCCCGAGACCACGGCAAAGCCGATCGTGGCCCGCTGGTGCAGGTCAAGGCTGTCCACCTCGGCCACGCTCACCGGAAACCGGTTGCGTACCCGGTCCACCACCCGGCGCACCACGGAGCGCTTCTCCTTGAGGCTGTGGGCCTCGGGGATGTACAGGTCGAACCGGGCCACGCCGATCACCATGGAGGCTATGCCTCGCCGGCGGCCTTCTCCTCCATCACGAAGAACTCCACCACATCGCCTTCCTTGATGTCGTTATAGTTCTGGATGGACAGGCCGCACTCCATGCCCTCACGCACCTCACGCACGTCGTCCTTGAACCGTTTGAGGCTGGCCAGGGTGCCCTCGTACACCACCACGTTGTCCCGCAGCAGCCGCACCCGTGCCGAGCGCTGGGCCACGCCCTCGGTGACGTAGCATCCGGCCACGGTGCCCACCTTGGGCACCCGGAACAGCTGCCGCACCTCGGCCCGTCCCAGCACCTTCTCCTCGATGGTCGGCGCAAGCAGCCCCTGCACGGCCTTGTTCAGGTCGTCGATGGCGTCGTAAATGACGCTGTACAGGCGGATGTCCACCCCCTGCCGGTCGGCCAGCTGGGAGGCCTTGGACTCGGGCCGCACATTGAACCCGATGATGATCGCATGGGATGCTGCGGCCAGGTTCACGTCGTTCTCGGTGATTCCGCCCACGGCCCCGTGGATCACCCGGACCCGGACCTCGTCGGTGGATCGCTCCTCCAGGGCCTTGGTGAGGGCCTCCACCGATCCCTGCACGTCGGCCTTGACGATGAGGTTGAGGTCCTGCACCTCGCCCTCGGCGAGCTGGGCGTGGAGGTCCTCCAGGCTGACCCGTCTGGTCTTGGCCATCTCCTCCTGCCGGGCCTTCTCGGCCCGGCGTGTGGCGATCTGCTTCGCCACCCGCTCGCTCTCCACCACCTGGAACGCCTCGCCGGCGGTGGGCACCCCGCCGAGGCCCAGAACCTCCACCGGGATCGACGGCCCGGCCTCCTTGACCCGCTTGCCCTGGTCGTTGATCAGGGCCCGGATCCGGCCGTAGTGATGGCCCGCCAGGACCACATCGCCCACCTTGAGGGTACCCTCTTGAACCAGCACCGAGGCCACGGGCCCTCGGCCGCGGTCCACCCGGGCCTCGATCACCACCCCGTGGGCGGGCTTGTTGGGGTTGGCCTTGAGGTCCAGCAGCTCGGCCTGGAGGGCGATCATCTCCAGCAGATCGTCGATGCCGTCGCGCTTTTTGGCCGACACCGGCACGCAGATCACGTCGCCGCCCCACTCCTCGGGCACCATCCCGTGCTCGGTGAGCTGGCGTTTGACCCGCTCGGGGTCGGCGTCGGGCTTGTCCATCTTGTTGATGGCCACGATGATGGGCACCCCGGCCGCCTTGGAGTGATCGATGGCCTCGATGGTCTGGGGCATGATGCCGTCGTCCGCCGCCACCACGAGCACAGTGACATCGGTGACCTTGGCGCCGCGGGCCCGTAGGGCGGTGAACGCCTCGTGCCCCGGCGTGTCGAGGAACACGAGCTTGCCCCGGCTGGTCTTTACCTCGTAGGCACCGATATGCTGGGTGATCCCGCCGGCCTCGCGGTCGGCGACCCGGGTCTCCCGGATGGCGTCGAGCAGCGAGGTCTTTCCGTGGTCCACGTGGCCCATGACGGTGACCACGGGGGGCCGGGGCTCGAGGTCTTCGGGCCGGTCCTCGCTTTGGGCCAGCATCTCCTCCTCGCCCACCTGGTAGCTCTCGACCTCGTACCCGAACTCCGAGGCCACCAATGCCGCGGTCTCCACGTCGATGGTCTGGTTGATGGTGGCCAGGACCCCGAGCCCCATCAGCTGGCGGATCAGCTCGGTGGCCTTCACGCCCATCCGCTGGCTCAGGTCCGAAACCGTGATCACCTCGCCGATGCGGATCCGGCGCTTCTGAGCCTTGGGTGCCACCGTGGCGGGAGCCTGGGGAGCCGCCTTCCTTTGGGGCTTGGCCTGGACCTCGCGCTTGGCCCTCTTTCCCTTCTTGCCCTTGCGTGCCTTCCGGGCCGCCTTCGACGCCTCTCGCTCCTCCTTGGACATCTGGTACGAGGGCGGTGGGGTGGGCTGCTCCGGCAGGTGGTGGATGAACCGAACCACCTTGAGCTTGAACTTCTCCTCCCCCTCGGCGGGCTCCTTGGCCCCTTCTTCGGTGGGCTCCTGGGGCTCGGCCGCCGGGGCGGTCTCCGGCTCGGACGCCGTGGCTTCCTCCTCGGCCTCGGACGGCTCTGCCGGTGCAGGCGCCTCGGCTTCGGCAGGGGCGGCATCTCCCTCCCGCTGGGGCTCCGAGATCGGTTCCTCCCCAAGTGCCTCGGCCCCGGCAGGCGCAGCCTCGGCGGCCGGCTCCTCCAGAGCCTCCAGAGCCGGGGGCTCTTCCTTCTTGCGGCGTCGGCGCACAACCTTTGCCGGCTTCGGTGTCGGGGCCGCCTCGGCCTCGGGCGTCTGCCCGGCACCCAGGATGCCCAACGCCTTCTCGAGATCGGGTTCGTCCACGGGCGAAAGGTGGCTTCGGACCTTGACACCCAGGTCGGTCAGGGCGCCCAGCAGGGCCTGGACCTCCACACCGTGTTTCTTCGCGGCTTCAAATACGCGGATCTTCGCCATTCCCGCCTTCCTGCCAGGGACAGATCGTGTTCATGCCCCGTGAGGGGCCTTAGCTACCCTTGGGTTCTCGGACCGGCTCAGCCGGCCGGGGGGAGCTCCGGGTCCGAGGTTCCGGGCTCGGCTCGCCCGTGGTCTTCTTCGCTTTCCCGTTCGGGCTCTTCACCGGGCTCGGGCTCCTCCCCCGGGGCTGGGCTCTCCGAGCCCGCCTCTGACACCGCTGATCCTTCGGTGCCCTCCGGCGTAGCCTCGCTCGTGGCGGCGATGAGCTCCGCCTCGAAGGCCTCTTTGGCCGCCTTACGCAAGGCCTCGGCCTCCTCCGTGCCCAGGCCGAGGGCCTCGCACAGCTTGGGGGCCGGGATCTCGGACAGATCCTCCAGCGAGTGCACGTCGATTCGGCCGAGCAGGGCCACCTTGAGGGGGTCCATGCCGGGAAGCCGCAGGATCTTGCCCCGCTCCTCCTCCCGGCGCCGGGCCTCCCGCTCGGTGATGATGTCGAGCCGCCACCCCATGAGTTTCGCCGCGAGCTTTACGTTCTGCCCCCTGCGGCCGATGGCGAGGCTCAGCTGATCCTCGGGCACGATCACCGTCATGGCGTGCCGCTCCTCATCCACCAGCACCCGGGAGATCTGGGCCGGGGAGAGGGCGTTGGCGGCAAACATGGCCGGCTCTTCGTTCCACACCACGATGTCGATCCGTTCGCCCCGGAGTTCCTGGACCACGGCCCGCACCCGGCTCCCTCGTACGCCCACGCAGGCGCCCACCGGGTCCACGTCGGGATCGTGGGAGGCCACCGCGATCTTCGCCCGCTCGCCCGGGTCCCGGGCACAGGCCTTGATCTCCACCACGCCCTCCCGGATCTCGGGCACCTCCGCCTCGAACAGCTTCTTCACGAAGTCCGGATGGGTCCGCGACAGGACCAGCTGAGGCCCCCGGGACTCCTTCTGCACCTTGAGTAGGAGCGCCCGGATCCGGTCGCCCTGCCGGTAGTTCTCGCTTCGGATCTGCTCGGAGTGGGGCAGCACCGCATCGGTGCGGCCCAAGTTCACGATGATGTCCCCGCGCTCGAACCGTTGGACAATGCCGTTGATGATCTCGCCGCGGCGGCCGATAAACTCGCTGTAGATCAGCTCCCGCTCGGCTTCCCGGACCTTCTGGATGATCACCTGCTTGGCCACCTGGGCCGTGATCCGGCCCATCTCCCCCAGCTCCAGGGGGATGCCGAGCTCGTCGCCCACCTCGCACTCGGGGTCGTACTTCTGCCGGGCCTCCTGGAGGCTGATCTGCGTGTAGGAGTCCTCCACCTCCTCCACCACGGTCATGTACTCGAAGATCTGGACGCGGCCGGTCTCCTCGTCGAACTGGGCCTCGATCTCGCGGCTGCCCAGCTGCCGCCGGGCGGCCGTGGCCATGGCCTGCTCCAGGGCGTCGATCAGCACCTCCCGGTCGATGCCTTTCTCTCGGACCACTTGGTCGATGACTCGGTTCAGGTCTTTCATGGTGTCCCCACTGGCTCGGTGTCTTTAACGCGTCTGGCGGCCGCTCAGAACCGGATCTCCGGGTCCAGGTTCGCCTCCCGGATCGACGCGAACGGAATCCGCGTCGTGGCCCCGGAGCCGTCCTCCACCAGGACCGTTTGGTCCTCGCCCAGCCCCCGGTTGATGCCACGGAACGTCTTGCGCCCCCCCAACGCCTCGGTGGTCCTCACCACGACCCGCTCCCCCGCGAACCGCTCGAAGTGCTCGGGCCGGGTAAGGGGGCGACGGATTCCCGGGCTGGACACTTCCAGCACGTAGGCCCCCCGGATGGGGTCGGCCACGTCCATGTGGGCACTCAGCTCCCGGCTCAGCCGGGCACACTCGTCGAGTGTGATCCCCCCCGGCCGGTCCACCAGGAGGCGCAGCACCAGCCGGCCCGCCTCGGTCCGAAGCCGCAGGTCCACCACCTCGTACCCCGCATCTTCAACCACCGGGGCCAGAAGCTCCTGGATCTCGATTTCCTTGGGGCTTTTCTGCATGGCCGCGCCAAAACGAAAAAAGTGGGCGAACGGCCCACTTCGGAGTGCCTCGAAGCGAAGAGCGAAAGGGTAACAGCGAAAGCCCTTTGTGTAAAGACGAAATTTCAGATTCCAAGCCACGCGGTGGCCTGGAACGCGAAGGCCGCGATGAGGGTGCCCGCGAGGCACAGGCCCAGGTACAGGGCGAACAGCCTCGGTTTGAACAGCGTGAGGAACACGCCCATCACCGGCAGCGCCGTGACCGGCCCACCCACCAGAAACGCCATGCCCGCCGCCCGGGAGACGGCCAGATCGCTGAACCCGAACAGGATGGCCGAGGCCGTGATCTGGGTGATGTGCAGCGGCACCACGGCCAAGGTGAGCCCCAGTACCGACAGCGGGTTTCCCGAGACCAGGAGCCGGTCGATCCACTCGTTGGGCACGTAGCGGCGGGCGAGCACCTCGATCAGGACCCCGATCAACACGTACTTCCCCACCTTGACCCCGCCCTCCCAGACCTTTGCCAGGAACACGAGCCCCGAGCTGTCCGTGCGCGCCTCCACCCGCTTACTGAGCATCTCGTTGCAGTGGCAGCGGAGGATCTCCTCGGGGTAGTCCGGGTCGTGGAAGTTGCCCTTGGGCAGCTCCTTGCGGAACAGGGTCTCCAGGCGCAGCCCCCTCGTCTCGAACCAGTGGGTGACCCCACCGGCGAACAACCCCATGAACACGGCTGCGGCGAGCTCGGCGTTGGCCCAGAACGGGCCCAGGTTCTTGACCGCCAGGGTGTAGCCCGCGGGGCTCATGAGGGGTGAGACGACCAGCAGGCTCATGGCCGGGGCCAGGGGGAGCCCGCCCAGAATCAGGCTGATGGTGAGCGGAAGGATGCCGCAGGCGCACAGCGGGCTCACGATGCCCAGCACGGTGGCCACCAGCACGGCCCACGGCCCGTACCGGGTCAGGGCCCGCCGGATCCTCAAGTGCCACTTCTTGGTGCGGATCCACGCCTCCAGGGCAACCCCCAGGGCGAAGTAGGGCCAGATCGCGCCGATCTCGGCCAGCATGTCCTGGGCGACGGCCGTCGCCTCGTGGAAAAGCGCCATGGAGCTCTCCGGTTGTTGCCCCGGCAACAAAACGGGTTCGTTAGTCCGGAGGCGGGGCGAGGGACCTGCCTCCCGATCGGCGGGCGTGTGCCCACAAGGAGGCCCCGTTTTCGCGTGCTCGGGCGAAGGAAGACAGCGGATACCCGGAACTCAAGGAAAAGTTGCGGCCCCGTTACCCTCGTTTCCTCCCCCCGGACCCTGCGGGGCCGGGAAACGGAGGAAGGGTAACTTCCATTGGTTCGGGGCCAGCGCCAGCGGCGGGCATGGGGCCTGCTTCCGGCCGGGCGCGAAGCCGTGCGTTGAGATTCGCCGCGCAGGCACGAGACACGGGAGCTGGTTTCATCACAGTTCCGTACAGATGGATACCATTTCGCGGTCCGAACGCGGGAGGCACTGCATTTAGCCTTCTAGCTGACGTTGGCTCACAGATCGTTCATCACGGCCAGCATCCGGGCCCGGGCGACCAAGTAGTCCCGGAGGGCCCGGGCGTGGTCGGTGCGGGCCGCCGTCAGGCCCAGCTCCGCGTCCGTCACGTCCAGGGCGGTCCCCACCCCGTACCGGTACGAGGCCTCGGCCAGCTCCAGGGCCCTGCGGGCCTGCTCGATGTTCTGACCCACGGCCTCAATGATCTTCTCCGCCTCCTCCGCGGCGTCGAGGGCCACCTTGGCCTCCAGGGCGATGCCCTGGCGGGTCTGATCCAGGGCGAGCTGCACGTCGCGCAGCTGGCTGCGGGCCTGGGCGATCTTCCCCCGGGTCTTCCCCGAGTCGAAGAACGGCCAGGTCATCTGCACCCCCACCGACCACTGCTCGCGCCGGAAGTCCAGCCGGTCCCACTGCTGGGTCGCGAACCCGTACTCGGCCCTCAACCCAACGGTGGGCTTGTCCTCGGACCGGGCCAGGGTCAGGTTCTTTTGGGCCAGGTCCCGGGCCTGGACCAAGGCCTGGAGCTCCGGCCGCCGCTCCCAGGCGCGCTCGATCACTGCCGAGAGGTCCCGCACCGGCAACGGCGGCTGATCCAGCTCGCCTCGGGGCTCCAGGGGGGCATCCTGGGGGCGGGCCAGCAGGTTGTTGAGCTTGGCCACCGCCTGCCGAACCCGGTTCCGGGCCTGAATCACCGGGGGGCGGGCGTTGGCCACGGCCACCCGGGCGCGAACCACCTCGAACTCGTTGACCACGCCGGCCTGGAACCGTTTGCGGGCCACGTCGAGGTGCCGCTCCTTTTGGGCGAGGGTCTCCTCGGCTACCTCCACGAGGCGCCGGGCCAGCAGCAGGTCGTAGAACGCCTCGTGGACCCGGAGCTTCACGTCCCGCTCCACCGCTTCCTGCTGCCATCTGGCCTGCTCCCGTGCCACCCGGGCGATCTCAATGGCGGTGGACACCCGTCCCCATGAGAACAGGATCTGGTCCAGGGTGCCCTTGAGGGAGTAGGAGTTGACCTCCTCCGGGGGGATGAACCCGTCGAACAGATCAAGGAAGCTCTCGTCGTAGCTGCGACGATAGGCCGCCTCCAGCCCGAGGCGGGGGTAGGCCTGGCTCTTGACCTCTGTGATCCGTCCCTCCAGCTGTCGGATCCGCTCCCGGGCCCGGAGCACCTCGTGGTTTCGTTCCATGGCCAGGGACACCGCGCCCGGCAGGTCCAGCCGGAGGGGGCCCGGGGCCGGTTCCTGGGCACCTGCCGGCGTTCCGGCCGTCGCAATCCACACGAACCCAGCCGCCACCCACGCCGTCCAACGCCTCATGCATGTCCTCCTGTAGGGGAAGCTTCTTGAACCTCGCGTCGTTCCTGGCTGAATGGAGATTCAGGCGCGTACCCTACGCTCTCCGGCCCACGGTTGCAACCCCTCCTGGCCCTAGGGGACGGCCACGGGTAGACTGCTCCGTGCCCCGTGCCGGAGCGGAGCCGGGACGCCGATCCCCTGGGAGACTCGTGACGATGCGACGGGCGCAGCGTTTCTCGAACCCTTGGAAGTGGGTGGGTGTGTTTGCCTGCGACCACCTGGCCCATCAGGACTTCGCCGGCCTGGTGAGCCCTTATCACGTGCTTCGCGAGAAGCGCTGCTTTCCAAGGGGGTGCATCTACTTCCGGTGGCGGTGCCGGCGCCTCGAGAAGGGCAAGCCCTGCAAACGCAGGTTCCGCCATGTGGGCCGCCTGTGCCGGGGATGTCGCGAGTACGACGAGGAGAAGGTGCACCAACAACCACGGCTCCTGCTCACGCCGGGGCAGTGGCTGGACTACCGCCGGGAGCTCGAGGCGTTCGAGGCGTGGTTCGACGAGACTGTCGGCCGGCGGGTGGAGGTGACCGGTGAGGTGGCCGAGGTCAAGCCCAGCTTCGTGCGCGAGGTGGACGCCGGGACCCGGGTACGGTATCAGGGGTTCCTGGTGGTGTTGGCAGGGGCTCATCTCGACTGGACACGGATCGACGCGCCCGTGTACCTGAAGGTGTCCCGCTCGGCCCAGGATCGGCACGCGTTCCGGGCAGGGGACCGGATCGAGTGCGTGGCCACCGTGGGGCAGGACCAGGGGAGGATCGTGCTGGGTCGCGTCGGCCGGGTGGAGGTGATGGAACGGGGCCGGGGGCGGGTGTGGACCGCTATGGAAGGCCTGGCGGCCAAGCACACGGCCTCCACGTTCTCGTGCCAGCCCGAAGCGTGCCTGCGGTGCCCGGACGGGACCCTGCTCGACGTGTTCCAGGACGCCGGCGGGGGAGTTCGGCGCTACCGGAGACTGCTGTGCCTGGAGGGCCTGTCGTCCCCCGAGCTGTGCCCGAGGTGGACGGCGGGGGGCGGTGGACCGTAAGAGTGAGGATTCCGTTTTTTGGCAGATTCCAACGAAAACATTACCAGACCCGTGCCTCCGAGCTTTGGCGCGATCCGAGAGCCACCCAACTGCCTAGCTGCCCGGCCGCCTAGCGGGCCGAAGGCCCCAGACCGACGACCGTAGACCGACGACCGTAGACCGAAGTCACTGGGAAGCCTCCCAGCCTTCCAGCGGAAGCTGCTGGGTTGCTGCAGATGCTACCGGCCGGTTTTCCCCACGGAGTTTCCGAATGGTTCGATGCGATCCCGAGCTGCGCTGGCGCCTGATCCGCGTCGCCCAAGGGCTGGACGCGCCGGATCTACTGGTGTGGGGGGGCAGGGTCTGGAACGCGTTCACCGGCGAGGTTTTCGAGGCGGACGTGGCCGTGTGCGGAGACCGGATCGCCCGGATCGGCCCGTGGGAGGGGCCGATGGGGGACGCCACGGTCCGGATCGACGCACGGGGGAGCACCGTCGTACCCGGCTACATCGAGCCCCACACGCACCCCTGGCCGTTCCACAACCCTCTCTCCCTGGCCGAGGCTGCGGTGTGCCGGGGGACGACCTGCCTGGTGTACGACAACCTGCTCCTGTACCTGGCCCTGGGTGCCGAGGCGTTCGGAGCCTTGGCGGCCGCGTTGAGCGGCGCGAGCCTGGGCCGAATCCGTTGGGTGGCTCGGGTCGCGAGCCAGTCGTGGTTCCCCCGAGAGGACGAGGTGTTCTCGGAGAAGGCGGTGCTGAGGATGCTGGAAAGGCCCGAGTTCGTGGCCGCTGGCGAGATGACCCGGTGGACGGACTTTCTCCGGCCGGATCGGGCGCCCCGGCTCCTGCGGTTGATCGAGGGGGCGCGCGGCCGAGGTCGGTTCGCGGACGGCCACACGGCCGGGGCGAGCCGTCGCCGGCTGCCCGCATTGGCTGCGGCAGGGCTTCGTTCGTGCCACGAGGCCATCACCGCGGACGAGGTCCTGGACCGGCTGCGGCAGGGGCTCTGGGTTCTGCTCCGCCACTCGAGCCTCCGGGAGGACCTGATGGACCTCCTGCCGGCGCTCGGCCGGACCCGGTTCCTCGACCGGCTCGCCCTGACCACGGACGGCGCCAAGGCCCATCAGATCGCCCGAAAAGGTCTGACCGACCATCTGATCCGGGAGGCGCTGGCGGCCGGGGTGCCTGCGGACACTGCGTACGTGCTGGCCACCCGCAACGCCGCCGCGTTCCTGGGCCTGGACGATGACCTCGGGGCCGTGGCTCCCGGTCGCCTGGCCGATATGAACCTCTTGCGGGACCTCTCGGACCCCACACCGTGCGCCGTGATCGTGGGGGGGCGGGTAGTGGCCCAGGAGGGCCGTTTGACGGTCCCGCCGCCCAGCGAGAGCTTCCCATGGGAGAGCGCCTATGCCGGGGCCGAGCCGCGGGTGCCGGCCTGGGGCCCCGACCGGTTTCTGCTGCCGGGGGAGGCGCCGGACCCGTTTCCGGCGGGGCGCCTGGTCAACGCCGTGATCACCCGGGAGGAACCGGTTCCGCTGACCCGCCGGGGATCAGGACGATGGCCCCGGGCTGGGGACGCCCACGTGGTGGCGCTGACGGACCGGACCGGCTCGTGGATCAGCCGCGGTGTCGTCCTGGGGTTGGGTGAGGGGCTGCGGGCCGTGGCCAGCTCGTACACCACCAACGGCGGTCTGGTCGTGGCCGGGCAGGATCCGGCCGCCATGGCCGACGCCCTGGCCCGGCTTCGGGCCATGGCCGGGGGAGTCGTGGTGCTGCTCGAAGGCGGCGAGGTCGCGGCGCTCTCCCTGCCCCTGGCCGGCATCCAGATGCCCGGGCCCTTCGAGCCTGCGGCGGAGGCTGCGTCGGCGTTTCAGAGGGCTATGGAGGCCGGGGGGTACGCCCACTCGGACCCGAACTACACCCTGTTGTTCCTCTCGTGCGACTTTCTGCCCGATCTGCGGGTGACCCGCCGGGGGTGGGTCCGGGTCAAGGCCGACGAGGTGGTGGTGCCGTGGGAACCCACGGGGTGAGGCCGGAACCCCCGAGCGGGCGTTGGGCGGTCGGCCTGCTGGTGCTGGCCGCGGTGTCCGGAGCCGTTGGGTGGACGGTGCGGGGCCCGGTCCGGCCGCGCCCCGCCGTCGTTCCGGCCGGCCCGACCGGAGGCGGCTGGGAGGGGCTCCTCCGGGGGGTTCCGCTGGATCTGAACCGGGCCACCCCTGAGGACCTCACCGCCGTTCCCGGCCTCGGCCCGGTGCGGGCCCGGCGGATCGTGGCCGAGCGGGACCGGCGGGGCGGGTTCGGGGCTCTGGATGAGATCGTGGAGGTGAGGGGGGTGGGGCCGAAGACCCTGGCGGCGGTTCGGCCCTACCTGTGCTTGACCTCGCCCTGAGGATCGGGTCAGGCGGGCACGAAGGCCGGGAACCAGCCGGGGGTGGGCGCGTTCTCCAGGAACCGGCGGGCCGTGGGTACGTGCCAGCCCGAGATGCGTGCGGTCAGCCCGGGCTCGCCGGCCTCGAGGAGGTCGAGCATCTCCGGTCGCAGGGTCAGGAGCTGGCGGATCGTCCCGGTGTCCATGGCTCCCACCCGCAGGGGAATCCAAGGGAACTCCGTGGGGGGGTGCCGGAACAGGAAGCCGTGGAGGCCTTGCCCCACCCCGAACGCCTCTCGGTATCGCTGCTCGGCGGTCTCGAGGTCCAGGCGCAAAGCCACTGCCGGGGCGTCGTTCACGGCCCGATAGGTCCGCAGGGGGCCCAGCTCCTCGAACCGAAACAGCCGGGTGTAGAGCCGGGCATGGCGGGGGTGGCAGGCCACCACCAGATCGGTCACCCTGGTGCGCTGGGCGTAGGCGTACATCATCCGTACCAGGTTCAAGATCAGGAGCAGGGTCACCGATTCATAGGAAGGGGCCACGGCCAGACCGGAGATCTCGGCGGGCCGTCGGCCCGGTCTGAGGGCTGCCAGCTCCCTAGCGTACAGGGCGTCCATGGGAAGGCCGAAGGAACGGGTGTCGGGGATGAGAGAGAAGGTGGCCACCACCCGGCCGCCGTTCGATGCCACGAAGGTGGCCGACTCCGGCAGGAGATTGAAGTGGGTGTACCGGAGGCCGATCCCGTCGGGGGGGATCAGGCCTCGGGAAAGGTAGTTCCGGTAGAGCAGAGAAAAGGCGCCCCGAACTTCAGACCATCGGGACGCCTGGGCAAACGTGAACGGCCCGGGCACGGCCGGGCCCGAGCCGAGGGACCCCGAGACCCGGACAAAGGCTTCCGCGCGTCGGCACGCCGTGGAGATCATGGGGAGGCCTCCTGGAGAACAGACAGATGAATGGGACAGGGTCCCGCTGGACCAGGGGTGCGAAGTATGCACACGTTGTGCCCGGTCCGACAAGCGCCCGAATCCCCCAAAGCTCCCTCGGTGCCGGCCGCTGAGGCACCGTTTCGAAACGCCGGGCCCCAACGCGTCCCGGAAAGGGAACACCCATGGGAGAGGCGCGGCGTGGTAGGTAAGGGTACCGGGGGGGAAGCGAATTGTCCATAGGAAACATTTTTAAGTGCAGTTTTGTGTTAAGTTTTTTGTTATGGTGGTGGCGCGAGGAAAAACGTGACCCCGCGGGCACCCCGCCCCGGCAGGCCCCGTGCCCCCCGACCTTCGACCCGATTGCCGAAGGATCACAGGAGAGGGAGCCGTTCGTGACCCGAGGAGCCTTTCATGGGGGGTAGTTCCGGCCCCGAGAAGCGCTTTGCCGAGGACCCGCGCAGGGACCGCCGGCGAAGCATCCGGATGGGCCCGGACCGGGGCCTCCTGAAGCCAAACGTCAAGGTAGCGGAGGAAGCTTCGGAGTTCGAGGCCGCGTTTCGGCTGGTCCACGACGTGTACGTGGACATGGGGTATGCCGAGCGCCATCCGAGCGGGCTGCGGGCCACCCTTCATCAGCTGGTGCCCTCCACCCTGGTGTTCCTGGCGCGGGATGAGTCGGTGATCCTGGGAACGGTGAGCCTCATCTTCGACGACCCCGGAGGCATAGGGCTCCCCATGAGTGCCCTGTACCAGGAGGAGCTGGACCGGTTCCGAGACCAGGGCCTTCGTCTGGCCGAGGTGTCGGCCCTGGCTGTGGACTCCCAGTACCGGTGGCTCCTGATCGACGAGGAGGGGAAACGCAGGGGGTTGTTCTGGTTGCTGCACCAGGCGGTGCTGTACTACGCCCGGCGGAGGAAGGTGGATCACCTGGTCATCACCGTGAACCCGAGGCACGTGACTTTTTACGAGCGTTTGTACCTGTTCGAGCGGTTCGGCGAGGTGAGACCCTACGACTCGGTGAGGGGAGCCCCGGCGGTGCCGCTCCAGCTCGATCTCAACCGGCTCCCGGAACGTCTGGATCGGGCCATGCGCGAGAGCGACCGGATGTTCGGTCTGGGGAGGTTCTTCTTCCGGTTGGAGCACGGGTTCTTCCGGGGGGAGGAGAGGCTTCCCAGCCTCGGTCCGGCCGGGGCCTGGCGATTCGCCGTGGAAGGCGGGGCCCTCGCCCGGGCGAGGCCCTCGGAGGCGGCCGCTTTCGCCCGGGTCCACGGCTTTGCCGACGTGGATGCGTTTCGTATTTGGGCCGAGACCCAGGGAGGGGGACGGTGCGGGACCTCCGAGCCTTCCTAAGCCTGGCTGTCGTCCGGGCGGCGGGCTTGCCCCACCGGCTGCTGCGGCCCGCCCTACGGCGGAACGCCGGACGCGCCGCCTTCGTCGAGGGGGTGACCTATGCCCGTCTCGGGGAGCGGATCGCCCGGCTCGCCGGCGCCTGGGCCCGGGCCGGGGTCTCGGTGGGGGACCGGATCCTCCTGGACCTGCCCAACGACCCCGCCTTCGTGGAGGCTCGGCTGGCATGCCTGTGGCTCGGTGCCACGGCCGTACCGGTGCCCCCGGGCACCGGGGACGACCGGCTGGGCTGGATCGCCGAGGCCACCCAGGCCCGGGCGTACCTGGGGCCCCGGGGGGACGCCGTTCCCGGCGTGAGCCGGCTTCACCTCGATCCGCTGGCCGGCGATCGAGGGGAGTACGAGACCGCACTGTCAGGGACCGACCCGATCCCCCGGCCGCGTCGGCGGGCCTTGGATACCCTGGTCACCATCAACTTCACCTCGGGGACCACGGGCGAGCCCAAGGGGGTCATGAGCACCGGGAGGGGTTGGGGCGCGAGTCTGTACCACGCACTGCGCGAGAACCGTTTGCCGGTGGGCGCGGACGAGGTGTTCCTCCACGCGGTGCCCCTTGCCACGGCCGGGTCCACCCTGATCCTGCCGGCCGTGCTCTCGGGGGCCGCGAGCGTTTTCCTGCCCCGTTGGGATCCGGATGCAGCGGCGGACCTGGTGGAGGCCCACCGGGTGACCCGGATCTTCCTGACCCCGACCATGTTGGCCGAGTTTGTGGACGTGGTGCGGGCGGGGCGGCGGGACGTGTCGAGCCTGCGGGCCGTGATCTACGGCACGGAGGGGGCCCCGCCTGCACGCATCCGAAAGGCTCTGGAGGTGTTGGGCCCCGTGCTCCAGCAGGGGTACGGCATGGCTGAGGCCCTGCCGCCGGTCTGCCTGTTGCATCCCGACGAACACGCCCGCGCCCTGGACGGGGAACCCTGGATCCTCGAGACGGCTGGTCGGCCCAGCCGGGCCGCGGACCTTTGGGTGGCAGACCCCGAGGGAGCTCCGCTCCCACCGGAGGAACCCGGATCGATCCGGGTCAGGGGTCCCACGGTGTCCCCCGGGTACTGGCGCCGGCCGGATCTCACGGCGGCCACCCGGCGCGGAGAGTACTACGTGACCGGGGACCTGGGGTTTCTTGATCGGCAGGGGTACCTGCACGTGCTGGGACGGGAGGGCCGGGTGCCCTCCCCAGCGGCCCGGGCCCTGGGGGACTGGGCCGAGGCTCGGCCCGAGGTCTGCCTGGCCTGGGTGTCGGAGGCGGAGGGGGCGCGAACCCTCCACGTGGTGCCGGCCCGGGGCGCCCGCCCGGATCCGGAGAACCTGGCGGGAGAAGCCCCGGTCCCCTGCCGGGTGAGCCTGGAGGCAGAGGCCCCCAAGACCGGAAGCTACAAGCTCCGGCTGGACCGGAATCCCTGAGTCGACGAACCTCAAGTTCCGCCCCAAACCCGCCGAAGGGGAGAACGACGCATTCGTCGAGACCCGTTGCGGAGCAACGCCATGGCCAAGATTCTCCTTTGGAACTCCCTCACCACCCGGCGCCGGTCCGCGAGCGACACGTTCTTCGACAACGGTCTTGGGGTGCTGGCCGCCCATCTCGAGGCCAGGGGCCATTCGGTGTGGATGGAGGACTGGGCCACCGACGAGTTCTTCGCCGACCTCACCCTGAAGCCGGTGGCCCGGCTTCTGCGGCCGGCCTACGGCCTGCTGCTGGGCGCCCGGCGCGACGACCCTCCTCCGGTCTGGATGAAGGCCCTGGGCGGGGCGACCATGGGGCTCCAAGAGGTGCAGTCCGCCCTCCAGAGGCGGGCCATGGAAGCCCGCCTGCGGGACCTGGCGTGGCGGGTGGTGGAGGAGGGGGTGCCGATCGTGGGGGTCAAGCTGTGGTACGGCGAGGCGTTTGGCTGGGCGCGGCGGTTCGCCGAGCTCGTGCGCGAGCGGGCCCCCGAGGTGGTGCTGATCGCCGGGGGGTACCACGCCACCCTGTACGAGGAGGAGGTCCTGCGGCAGAGCCCCTTCGATCTGGCCGTGCGGGGGGAGGGGGAGTTCGCGCTGACCAAGATCCTCGGCCTCGTCGACGCCATGCCCGGAGCGGGCCGGGAGGCGGTGTTGGGGGCGGTGGCGTCGCGGCGGTTCGAGAACGTGCTGTGGCGGGAGCCGGAGGGGACGATCCGGAAGGGCCGGAAACGGCCCGTGAAGATCGTGAAGAAGGCCGTTCCCCGGTACGGAGACCGTCCGGGGAAGGTACGGATCCACGTGCTGCTGGAGAGCCTCGGCTGCCCCTGGGGCAAGTGTCACTTCTGCGTTCATCCCCATTTCTACAAGAAGTACGCGCCCCGGCCCGTGGAGGACGTGATCGCGGAGATGCGGGCCATGGTGGACCAGGGCATCGGCATCTTCCGGTTCGCCGGGTCCGACACGCCGCCGGCTTTCGGCGCCCGGATCGCCGAGGGCATCCTGGATGCCGGACTTGAGGTCGTCTACGGCATGGGGAGCCGGGCCGTGCGACACGCTGCCCGGCCCGAGGTGTTCGAGCGGACGGTTCGCCAGTACGAGACCATGCTGCGCTCGGGGCTCCGGGCCGTCTTTATCGGAGGTGAGACCGGGCACGACCGGATCAATGACGAGGTGATGAACAAGGGCGTCACCCGCTCGGATCTGGTGGCCACGGCCCGGGCCATCCGGGAGGCGGAGGGCCGGACCGGGCTCCCCATCGACGTGTCGCTGGCCCTGATCTATCCCACCCCCCTCGTGGAGGGGGTGACCGACCAGGAGGTGTTCGAGGCGAACCTCGAGCTGCTTCACGAGTTCCGGCCGGACTCGGTCATGGTCACACCCCCGGGTCCGTTCAAGCACAGCCGGTGGTACACCGAGAAGGAGCGGTTCGGGTTCGAGTTCGAGGAGTCGGTGATCCCGTCGGCCATGGAGTACGAGTACGTCCTGTACAAGCCCCCCTCCCTATGGCCCCGGTTGGACGTGGGGCTCCAGGGCCGCAGCTTCGTCCAGCTCCTGGAGGAGTGCGGCCGTTTCCGCAAAGCGGTCGAGGCCATGGGGATCCCCACCGACATCTCGGACGAGCACTTTCTCATGCTCCGGGCAGCCGGGTACGAGGGGCGCGAAGGGGCCGAGGAGTTCAAACGGGAGACCCTGCTCGACATCGTGTCGTGCGACTATCGAACCCTCCTCGGCGTCTCCCGCCGGATCAACGCCGAGAGCCGCCGGCTGGCGACCGCGTCGAGCTCCGGAAGCCTGGAGGAGAACGAGAAGAACTCCCCGGCCGCCGCCTGACCCGCCCCTTTCTCCATCCCTCATCCATGCGCCTCGCCGTGGCGCCCGTGCCGCGGTTTCGGGTATCCTTACCGCTTCCGAGTCCGATTCCCGAGAAGGAAGCAGGGCTCTCGGACGGCCCCGGCCATCGAGCTGCTGGGAGCCGCTCGGGGGACTTGCGTCCGTTCTTCTGCCAGCGAGGAGCGCCGTCTATGCCGATGTCTGCCGACTTTCACCACAGGCTCTCGCCCATTCTGCCCCGCATCGCCGAGACCTTCGGCACGCCGTTTCACATCTACGACGAGATCGGGATCCGCAGCACGGGCGAGAGGCTCAAGAGGGCGTTTGCGGGGGTGGCGGAGTTTCGGGAGTACTACGCGGTCAAGGCGCTACCCAACCCGGCGGTGCTCCGGATCATGGCGGAGATGGGGTTCGGGTTCGACTGCAGCTCGATCCCGGAGATCGAGCTGGCCCGACGGGTGGGGGCGTCCGGAGAGGAGGTCCTGTTCACCTCCAACAACACCACGTCAGAGGAGATGGAGGCGTGTCTGGCGGTGGGCGGGATCCTCAACCTAGATGACGTGACACTGATCCCGAAGGTGCCGCGCATGCCGGAGCTGATCTGCTTCCGGTACAACCCCGGGCCCCGCCGCACCGGCAACGCGATCATCGGGAACCCGGTGGAGGCCAAGTACGGCGTGGCCCACGGGCAGATCGTGGACGCCTACCGGGAGGCCCGGGACCGGGGAGCGCGCCGGTTCGGGCTGCACACGATGATCTGCTCCAATGAGCGCAACGCCGGCTACTTCGTGGAGACGGTCCGGATGCTCCTCGAGGTGGTGGAGGAGGTCCAGAACGCCCTGGGGATCCGGTTCGAGTTCGTGAACATGGGGGGCGGGCTGGGCATCCCGTACCGGCCCGGGGACGAGCCCTTGGACCTGGAGTCCATGGCCACGCGGATCGCGGGGCTGCTCGGGGAGTTTGGCCGCACCCACGGCTACGTGCCCCGGTTGCTCATGGAGAGCGGCCGGTACATGACCGGCCCCCACGGGGTCCTGGTGACCCGGTGCATCAACCACAAGCACATCTACCGCGAGTACGTGGGCGTGGACGCCTGCATGTCGGCGTTGATGCGGCCGGCCATCTACGGGGCGTACCACCATGTCACGGTGCACGGTA
Source organism: bacterium (assembly GCA_027021615.1). GTDB lineage: Bacteria > Desulfobacterota > Deferrisomatia > Deferrisomatales > Deferrisomataceae > Deferrisoma. The sequence continues at coordinate 52,716 of JALUTY010000096.1, forward strand.
AGGAGGACAGGCCCGCGGACACCGTGGTGGACGTGGTGGGGGCGCTGTGCGAGAACAACGACAAGTTCGCGGTGCAGCGGTCCCTGCCCCGGATCGACGAGGGGGACCTGTTGCTCGTTCACGACACGGGGGCCCATGGCCACGCCATGGGGTTCAACTACAACGGCCGGCTGCGTCCCCAAGAGCTGCTGCTCCGGGCAGACGGTACGGTGGAGCGGATCCGGCGGGCCGAAACAATGGACGACTACTTCGCCACCCTGAGCTTCGAGCCCGAGGTATGGAGGGGGTGAGAGGCGAGAACCGGGCATCGACGGAGAGCTGGAGGAGTTCGAACTCCTTCGGCAGGAGCCGTCCGGCTCCCCTCCGGCTCTCCAGCGGACCCCATGCCCGCGGGTTGCCGGTGGCGGTGTTGGGCCCCTGACCGACGACCGAAGACCGCTTTCGGCACATCAACATCCGGATCCTGTGACCCGGCGCCGGCCCGTGAGCCGGCGGAAGGAGGCGAACCCATGAGCCGGAAAGAGTTTCTGCTCGGTGTGGGAATGGGCGCGGTGGGGGCGTTGCTGCTCGCGAATCTCCTGCGGCCCGAGACGCCGGTGGCGTACACCCTGCCCGAGCCTGCGGGCCCGCCGGTGTCCATCTCGGCTGCCGGCGACTCGGCCTGGGCCATCGTGGGCAACCGAGTGTACTACCTCAGCCTCAAGAGCCGGGGAGAGCTGAAGAACCGGATCATCTACCTGATCGACGACGAGGAGCTCAAATGACCCGTCGGGTATCGGGCTGGCTCCTGGCGCTCCTGGTTGCCTGCCCGGCCCTTGCCCGCGAGGTCCCACCGGCGAGGCTGCGGGTGGGCGACGTGCTTCCCCCGCTGGCGGGGGTGGACCTGGCCGGCCGGCCGGTGACGTTGAAGGACCTGGCCGGGGACGGGGCCGTGGTCCTGTCGTTCTGGTCGGTCCACTGCCGGGACTGCGTGCGGGAGCTGGACGATCTGCGACTTGTGGGCCGGGAGTTCCAGGGCGAGGACCTGACCCTGGTGGCCGTGAACACCGACTCGGGCCTGCCGCTCAACCGGATCGCCGGGTTCGTGCGGAGGTACGAGGCGGCCCGGGGCTCGCTGGGGGTGGCTCACCTTCTGGATCGGGACGCCGCCATCCTCCGGTCGCTGGGCATCCGGTACATCCCTTTGCTGGTGGTGGCCGATCGGACCGGTCGGATCACGGCCCTGGTGTCCGGCTACCGGCAGGGGGACCGGGAGCTCCTGGGCCGTGCCCTGGAAGAGGGCACCGTGGCGTTGGGCGCCTGGGGAACCGGGCTGCGGGCTCGCCTGGTCACCCTGCTGCGCGGCCAGGGGACGGGCGGCGGTGTGGAGTGGGGAAGCTTCCGGGTGGAGGCGGAGCTGCCCCGGTTCGGCCTGTACGACGCCTCGGGCTGGATCGCCGATCCGGTCGGCCGGGCCGACCGGCAGAGCGAGTCACGCCGGGTCGAAGGGGTGGTGGCCGACCGGCTGCGGGTGGCCCTGGCCCAGGAGGCCCTGGCGAGCGTGGGGGTGCGGCTCCCGGGCCCGAACGCGGCAGCGCGGCTCGGCGAGGGGATCCGGGTTCCGGAGAGCCCCCTGGCGGGTGACGGCCGGTGGGCGCGGCTGTACGCCGACCTGGCGTTCGACGGCCTGTACCGCGAGGAGGATCGCCAGGCCCTTTGGACCGGGGACGTGTACCGGGCCGGCATGGTGGGGGACGTGGACCTGGGCAGGCTCCGGGCCAGGCTGAAGAACCTGGATCTCCCGACGGAGCCGAGCACCATCCGGCTCGAGGTGGTGACCGACTTCGACTTCAAGGCCCGGGCGGTGCTCGAGGAGCTCCGGAGGGTCTCGTACCGGCTCCAGCAGGTGCGGGGGGAGGACCTGCTCTATTACGGCACCCCTGAGCAGCTGGCGACCGAGATCCGGGGGCTCTCCCTTGGCCTGCGGATCTTTGCGGAGCCCCTGGGCGAAGATCGGGTTCGGGTGGAACTCTTCTGATACCGAGTTGCGTTCAAACCGAGAGCCTTCGGGGGACGGGGCAACGGACCTGCCCCCGGCCGGGCGCGAAGCCGGGCATAAGATTCGCCGCGCAGGCACGGCGCTGAAAAGCTGTTTCACGACAACTCGTCGGTGGAATCCGAACCATTTCGTGGTCCGAGCGTCCGAGGCGCCGCGCGGCGAGCTAAGGGGCCGCGCCCGGCTCTTCGGCAGGCCCCTTGCCCTTCCGAGCAGGGAGCAATAGCGCCTGGTTATCCGCTGGGGTAATAACTTGCAGAGCATGCCACTAGCCGAGAAGGAGCGCCGTCTGCAGGCCATTCTCCAGGACATGGGGGGAGTGGTCATCGGGTTCTCCGGGGGGGTGGACTCGAGCTACCTCTATGCCGCGGCCGTCGAGGTCCTGGGCGAGCGAGCCTTGGGCGTGACGGCCGTGTCCGACACCTACCCCGAGCGGGAGCGGCGCGAGGCCGAGGCCCTGGCCCGGGCCCTGGACGGGCGCCATCGCCTGATCGTGAGCGAGGAGCTGGACCTGCCCGCGTTCACCCGCAACCCCCCGGACCGGTGCTACCACTGCAAGCGGGAGCTCTTCGGGAAGCTCCTTGAGGTGGCCCGGGAAGAGGGGCTCCCGTGGGTGGCCGACGGCACCAACGCCGACGACCGGTCCGACCACCGTCCCGGACGACGGGCCGCCCGGGAGCTGGGGGTGCGAAGCCCCCTGGAGGAGGCGGGCCTGACCAAGCACGACATCCGCGAGCTGTCGCGCCGGCGGGGGCTCCCCACCTGGGACAAGCCGGCCATGGCGTGCCTTTCGTCGCGGTTTCCCTACGGCACCCCCATCACCCGGCCCGAGGTGGCCCGGGTGGGCCGGGCCGAGGAGGGGCTTCGGGCCCTGGGCCTGCGGGTGCTCCGGGTGCGCCACCACGGCGACGTGGCCCGGATCGAGGTGGGGCCCGACGAGTTCCCCCGCGTGGCAGGGCTCTTGCGCGGCGAGGTGGTGCGCATCGTGAAAGACGCGGGCTACGCCTATGTGGCCCTGGACCTCCAGGGGTACCGCACCGGCGCCATGAACGAGGTCCTGTCACCGGACGAGCGGGAAGACTCCCCATGACCCGCGACCAGGTGCGAAGGCTGCTGGAGTCGCTGCGGGCAGGGGACACGACCCCCGACGAGGTCCTCGACGCCCTGGCCGGGCTGCCGTTTCAAGACCTGGGCTTCGCCAAGGTGGACCACCACCGGGGCCTGCGCAAGGGGCTGCCCGAGGTGATCTACGGCGCGGGAAAGACCCCCGAGCAGGTGGCCGAGATTTTCGCCCGGCTGGCCGAGCGGTCGCCCACGGTCCTGTGCACCCGGGCCGATCCCGCCGCCTGGGGGACGGTGCGCAGACGAGTCCCGGACGCCCGCTACCACCCCATAGCCCGCGTGATCGTGCTCCGGCGTGGAGCGGTCGAGCCGAGGGGGCTGGTGGTGGTGGCCGCGGCAGGGACCTCGGACCTGCCGGTGGCCGAGGAGACGGCCCTCACCCTTGACGCGTTCGGGAGCCGGGTCGAACGGCTCTACGATGTGGGCGTGGCCGGCCTCCACCGCTTGCTCGCCCACGGCGAGGTGCTACGCAAGGCCCGGTGTGTGGTGGCCGTGGCCGGCATGGAAGGAGCCCTGCCGTCGGTGATCGGCGGGCTGGTGGCCGTGCCCGTGATCGCCGTGCCCACCAGCGTGGGCTACGGCGCGAGCTTCGGCGGGGTCGCGGCGCTGCTGGCCATGCTGAACTCCTGCGCCTCCGGCGTGAGCGTGGTCAACATCGACAACGGTTTCGGCGCCGGCTACCAGGCCCACCTGATCAACCGCCTGGCCGAGGGGAGAGGCAGGGACGTCAACGTGGACGGTTGGAAAGGGAAGGAGGGGAAAGCAAGAGGCGATGAGGTGTGAAAAGTGGAAAAATTTTTCCCTCAACTTGAAGGGGGGGGACCGGGTATGTGGAAGACTCGTTGATCTGGAGCCGAAAATCGATCGTAGGTCCTCTTTGTTGTGTGGCATGGAATCTGCATCTTTCCTCCCCAATACGGAGATGCCCCCGTGTGGGCGCGCAGCGAAGGAGGCTGAGGATGCGGAGTACGCGACTCGTCGCGTTGGTGGTTGTGAGTGGGATGCTGGCCCCGGCGGCGGGATGGGCGAGCATCGTAAGCTTTCAGAGGGAGTTCAGGGTAGACGGAAAGGACGGCGCGAACGCCACCCTCCCGGCCGAACCGAGCAATACCCCGAGCGTCGTGTTCACGGATCTCTCCGATGGGGTCGAGATTAAGATGGATCTCGGCAGCATGGCGAGGGGAAACGATAACTATCAGTATTACGTCCGGAACTGGTTGTTCAACTATTCCGGTGATGCCACAGATCTGGAGTTCCAGTACCTTTCCGACAAGAGCCATTCGTACACCCAGGCCGCCAACGTTCAGACCGGAGATTTTTCGGCTCCCGTGGCGTTCTCGGACGGCGGAGTGACCCGAAGCGCGCCGGTGAACGAGGTGGGCAATGGAGGAGGCGACGTCACCGGGGCTTTGGGAACGTTTGATATCCTGTTCGATTTCGCATTTCCTGACGACGGCCCTTGGAATTCTAAAAGTCAATATGAGTTCGACGTGGGCGAGTACGTGACCTACAAGGTCACCTCCTCGGGCAGCCACACCCCGCGGGCCGCGGACTTCATGTTTCCCAGCGAAGACGGTACCGCCATGTCGGCGGTGGGCATCTGGCCCTCGTGCGAGAACTACGAGGTATGGTACACCGCCGACGCCCCCAACGTGGTCCCGGAGCCGGGGACCATGGTGCTCCTGGGCACGGGCCTCCTGGGCATCGGGGCTTGGGGGCGCCGACAGCGACGGTCGGGGGCGCCAAAAAAGGGGGGGACGAAGACCTGAGGACGCCAACGCAGGCAACCGTGAGGGGCCTCCCGTGCGGGGGCCTTTTTTTGTGCCTGGCGCGCCGGCTGGCTGGCTCGTAAAGTGTCGGGGTGGGGCGGTCGACAACGGACGGATAGGGCACTCGTCTGGGGGCCTCCGGGGCTTGCGCGGCAGGGAGGAGCACGGGTCATGAGACAGATGGGTCAGCGGTTCCGGAGCGGATTCCCCGGGTGGGGAACCGTGTGCGCGGTCTTGCTGGTGCTCGTGGCCTGTTCAGGAGGGCCTGCCGAGAAGGCCCGGGAGCACCGGCAGCGAGCCGAAACGTTCGTGCGGCAGGGCAAGTACCGGGAGGCTGCGGTGGAGTACCAGGCCGCTCTTCAGAACGCCCCCTCCGACCCGGACCTGCTGTACGGGTTTGCGCAGGTGCTCCGGGCCCAGGGGGAGCAGGGAGAGTACCGAAAGATCCTCGGCAAGGTGCTGGAGGCGGATCCGAGGCACCGGGGGGCGACGTTGGAGATGGCGTCGTTCTTTTTGGCCGCCCGTGCGTACGGGCGTGCCGAGGACCTTGTGAACCGGGTGCTGGATCAGCAACCCTCTGATTCCCAGGCCTGGTTGCTTCATGCTCGGGCGCTCACCGGGCTCGGCCGGACCGACGAAGCGGAACAGGCATGGAACAAGGTCCTGGAGTTGGGGCTGCCAAACGCGCGGGCCTGGGCGATGGCGGCGGATTTCTTCAGCCGAACCGGCCAAGCTCAGAGAGCCCTCGACCTTCTGGAGAAGGGGATCGCCTCGTTCCCGGACGAGCCCACCCTATGGCTCGCCAAGGCAGGCCTGCTGGTGCGCCTGGGCCGCGAGGACGAGGCCGAGACGGTTCTCGCCTCGTGCCGGAAACGGTTTCCCCGGGCAGCCAGGGTACGCGGAGCGTGGGCGAAGTTGCTGGTCCGAAGGGGCCGGGTGGGGGAGGCCGTGGCGTTCCTGCGACGCTCGGTGGAGGACGCCGGGGACGACCCGGCCGTGTTCGTGCCGATGGTGCTGCGAGCCGCCGACGTGCTGGTGCCCATCGGGCGGCTCCAGGAAGCGGCCGAGCTCTTAGAGGGGGCCAGGAAGCGGGCACCGGAGGACCCGAGCCTCGCTGCCGGCCTGGCGGACGTGTGGATCAGCCTCGGGCGCACCCGGGAGGTCCGGGAGCTGCTGCCCCTGGCAGCCAAAGCGGATCCTGCCGGTAGGACCGGTGCCCTGCTGGAGGCGCGGATGTACCTGGCGGAAGGGCTGGCGCCTCGGGCTCGCTTCGTGTTGGAGCCGCTTCTCGCCCGCGGGGACCTTGGCGTTGACCTCCACTACCTCTATGGGAGGGCTCTCGCATCGATGCGAAGGTGGGTCGACGCGCGTCGCGAGTTTCTGCTGGTGCTCGATCGGGTACCCAATCACGTGCTGGCCCGACTCGACTACGCCAATTTGTTGGCCAAGCTGGGGGATCGGCAGGGGGCCCTGGAGCAGCTCGACCGGTTGCCTCCGGCCGCGCGCAAGAGTTCGCGGGCCGAGCTGCTGCGAGCGAGGGTTCTCATCGCTCTGGGTAGGCTGAAGGAAGCCAGGTCGGTGGTAGACCGGCTGCGCTCGGAGGCGCCGGACAACGCGGTGCTGATGGCCTTGGAGGGCGATCTCGCCCTGGCTTCCGGGAGATTGAGAAAAGCACTGACCTGGTACCGGAAGGCCCAGAAGCAGAGCCCCTCCGCGTTCGAGCCGGTTCTGGCTGAGGCGCGGGTGTTGTACCGGTTGGGACAGCCGGTGAGGAAGATTGCGGAGGTTCTCGATGCATATCAACAGAGAGCCCGGGAGACCCCCTTCGTGCTGAACTTCCTGGCGCGGCTCTATCTGGAGACGGGCGATCTGGCACAGGCCGCACGGGTCGTGGACCGTAGCCTGTTGGTGGAGCCCAACTACTGGGAAACGCGGTACCTCAAGGCGCGGCTGGCGTTGGCCCAGGGCGAGCGAGCCAAGGCCATCGGTGAGCTGGAGCAAGCGATCCGCCTGGCCCCCTCGGAGCCCACCGCCTACAACGAGCTGGCAGCCCTGTATCGGGAGGAGGGGGACTCCACCAAGGCCGAGGAGCTGTACCGGCGGCTGTTGGAGGAGAACCCCCGGGAGCCAATCACCAGCAACAACCTGGCCACGCTCTTGCTGGAGACGGGGCGCGAGAAGGAGGCATTGGTGTTGGCCCGCATCGCAGTGGCCGGAGCCCCTTCCGAGCCTCGCGTCATGGACACCCTGGGTTGGGCGCTGCATCGGACAGGTCGCGTGGAAGAGGCCACGAATTGGCTGCGGAAGGCCGCGGGGATGCTGCCGGATGCTCCGGAGGTGCTGTTCCACTACGCGGAGAACCTTCGTGCCAGGGGGGCCGAGGCCGAGGCGAGAAAGGTCGCCAAAAAGGTCAAGGCGTTGGCGCCGGACTCCGAGTACGCGGCCCAACTCGCCGCTTGGAAGTGAACGCCAGGGCACACGCCACGACGCGGCCCCGCCGGCGAATTCCTCCCGGGTCGCACGGTCTCCCGGTGACGGCTCAGATGGCGGGCCCCCCTGAGCCGGACCCGTCGTTCGGCCTCTGTACCGGCGGGCACCCTTGGGCGCGGGTCACCCGGGCGATCCAGTCCTTGTCCAGGGGGCGGGGCTTCCCGGCCTGGTGGTCGAACCGCACCTGCACGCTCTCGGCTCGGGCCACCACCCGGCCGTTGCCGGTGCGGGCCTCATACTCGAACGCCCAGCTCGTCCTTCCCACCCAGATCACCCGTATCCCCACCTCCAGGGTCTCGCCATACACCACCGGGCTCAGATAGTCGCACCGGATCGAGGCGACCAGAAAGTCGAGATCCCCGATGCCCCGGGCGTCGAACACCTCTTCGTAGTACCGGGCCCGGGCGGTCTCGAGGTACGTGAAGTACACCGCATTGTTCACGTGGCCCAGGGGGTCGATGTCCCGCCACCGCACCTGGATCCTGGCCATCACCGGGAACCGTTCGTCCATGACTTACTCCTGACGTTGTTGGGGGAGCCCCGATCCTACCAGAGCCGGCTCCTCACCGCCCATTCTTGCCGTTGTCCTCCGGCTAATGCCGGGGAAGATCCGCGCCGATAACACCGGAGAACCGTTCGATGTGCGGCGGCAGGCGGCCTGCCCGGCTTCGCGCCCGGGTCCCTTGCCCTGCCCCCCAGAGAAACGAGCCTATTTTGTCGTCGGGTCAGTAAGGGCGAGCCTGGGGGCTCAGCGGGAGGAGAAACACCATGACGGTCAGGCTCACGTTCCGGGCACGGTTGGCGATTGTGGTAGCCGTGGTGCTGGTGGCTTTCGGAGGCCTAGGGGCCGCGGTGTGGCGTACGTTCGAGGCGTTGCGAAGTGCCCACGCGCAGACCGAGAGTCTCTCCAAGGCGTTGGACGAACTGAAAGAGACGCAGATCCGTCTACTGGGCCTGGTGGAAGACGTGACCACGGGGCTGTCGTCCCACTCGTTGCCGGCAATTCAAAAGCGGATCGCTGCCCTGGAGAAGGAGCGTAAGGCGATCTTGGAGGGATGGCGGAGCCGTCTGGAGGGGGGCGAAGCGGCTGCGTTTGGGAGGGCCTCCAAGAGCGTGTCCTCTGTGGTCGGTCTGCTGGGAGAGTGGATCTCCAGCTGCCAAGCCCTGGGGCTGACCGAGAAAGAAGGAGTCAGGGGGGAGTTTCGGGAGTCGGCCCAGCGATTGGAACAGGGGTTGGAAGGGGCACGGCTGATCCAGGCACTGCTTCAGGTACGCCGGCGGGAGAAGGATTTTTTCCTGCGGGAAGACCCGGTCTACCTGGACAAGCAGCGGGAGGCCCTGGGACTCCTGCGCAAAGCCATTGAAGATCTTCCCTACGGGTCCGGGAAGCGCTTCGTGCCCCTGTTGGACCGGTACGATGCGGCTTTCCGTCGGGCGGCCGAGCTGGTGCTGAAGCGAAAGGATCTGGGCGACCGGCTGACCCAGGCGGTGGGCGAGTTCCGAGCGGCCTCCAAGGTCGCCGAGGATCGGATCGGTACCCGTCTTGGCGCCATCCGGGCTCAGGCAGGGCAGGCGATGATCCGCACCCAGAGCACCGTAGCGATAGGGGGGATCGTCGTGGTGTCGGTGGTGCTCGTGCTGATGGTCTGGATCGGGGTCGGGACGACCCGCAGGTTGGACCGCACGATCGGGCTGCTGAAGGACCTGGCCGAGGGGGAGGGGGACCTCACCCAGAGGCTTCCTTTGCCGTACCTCAACTGCTCGCGCGTCAAGGACTGCGGGCACGAGGAGTGCGATTCGTTCGGCAAGAAGGAGGCGTGCTGGAGCCGCGTGGGGTCGATGCAGCCCATGCGGGAGCAGATCCGGTGCCCGGGGGTCCTGTCGGGCAAGGTGAAGGACTGCTCCGAGTGCCCCGTGTTCCGCGGTGCCCAAAGGGAGGAGTTCGACGAGCTCGCCAACTGGTTCAACATCTTCGCGGACAAGATCCGGTTCCTGGTGGCCCAGGTGAAGACCTCGGCAGGGGAGCTGGCTGCGGTGTCCGAAGAGCTCTCGGCCACCACCACGCAGATCGCATCGAGCAACGAGCAGGTGTCTCATCAGATCCAGGCCGTGGCCGCCAGCGGGGAGGAGATGGGGGGCACGGTGCGGGAGGTCGCCCAGAACGCGGCAGCCGTGGCCCGGGCGGCCGAGTCGGCCAACGCATGCGCATCGGACGCGGCGCACATGGTGCGGGCCACAGGGGAGGCCTTGAAGCGGATCGCGGCCACGGTGACCGAGGCGGGCACCGTGGTGGAGGGGCTGGGGAGCGAGGCGGAAAGGATCGACACGGTGATCCGGGCCATCGAGGACATCGCCGACCAGACCAACCTGCTGGCACTGAACGCGGCCATCGAGGCAGCCCGGGCCGGGGAGCACGGCCGCGGGTTCGCGGTGGTGGCCGACGAGGTGCGCAAGCTGGCCGAGAAGACCGTGAAGGCCACCCAGGAGATCGGCCAGACCATCGCAGGCATCCAGAGGGAAGCCAGCCGGGCCGTGGAAGCCATGGGAAAGGGCGTGGCCGGCGTGGAGGAGGGACGGGAGCTCGGGCAGAAGGCCGCGGCCGCCATGGCCGAGGTGGAGAACGAGGTAGCCGGCGCCGCAACCCAGGTTCAGCAGATCGCAGGAGCCACCGAAGAGCTCACGGCCACGATCCAGAACCTGACCGTGAGCCTGGACCAGATTGCCCAAGGGGTGGGCGAGAACACCCGGGCCGGGGAGGAGATTGCCCGCACAGCGGATACGGTGGCCCGAAAGGCCGACGACCTCCGGCACCTCACCGAGCGGTTCCGGACCTGAGCCCCAGACCCCTGGGCTCACCGCCCGTGAGGGCCCGTTCATCGATCCGGCGATAAAACGGGCTCGCTTTTTCCAGAGGGCGGGGCAAGGGACCTACCTCCGGCCGGACACGAAGCCGGACTTGAGATCTGCCGCGCAGGGACAGGACAGGAGAGTTGGTTTCATTCCAGCTCCTCCAACGCATTGGAGTGCATACCGTTTCGTGGCTCAAACGCCGGAGGCGCTGCGCAGCGTAAGCCGGATGCCGCACTCACGCACGGCCGGAAGCAGGCCCCGCGCCCCTGCGGCCGCTTGCGCTTCTTTATCGCCGCCGGGTTAACAGTACTTGCTCAGAGGGACCGGAACAGTTCGGCCGCACCCGAAGGAGTGCGGCCGGGGACCACCCGAGGTCCAAGTCGATCGAATCCAGACGAATCAAGCCGCCCACGCCAGAGCCCGCTGGAACCAACCCAGCACCGGCCCCGGCAGGGCGCCGATCACCAGAATGCCCACCACGAAGGCGCAGCCCAGGGCCCATCCCAAGGGCGACAGGACCACGCGGCCAGCCGGCGGTGCCTCCCCTCCCTCCTCCTCGGGGCTGTAGGCCGCCTTCACCATCTTCAGGTAGTAGTAGATCGAGATCGCGGTGTTCAGGGCGCCGATGATCACCAGAGCCAGGTGCCCCTTCTCCAAGGCCGCGGCGAGCACGAAGAACTTGCCAGCAAACCCCACCGTGGGCGGGATGCCGGCCAGCCCGAACGCGGCCACGGCCAGCGTCAACGCCAGCAGCGGCGAGCGCCGGTACAGCCCCCGCAGGTTGGCCAGGGTCACGTTCTCGCCCCGGGGCGCCAGGGCGTAGATCACGTGGAACAGGGCCAGGTTCATGACCAGGTAGCCGGCCACGTAGTACAGCGCGCCGGCGTACCCCCGCACGGTGCCCGCCAGGATCCCGGCCACCATGAACCCGGCGTGGGAGATTGAGGAGTAGGCCAGAAGCCGCTTCAGGTCCTCCTGCACCAGGGCGGCCAGGTTGCCGTAGGTCATGGAGAGCACGGCGAACAATGTGAGCACCGTGGCGAACTCCACGGCCCCCCCGCCCAGGCCCGTCAGCCGGATCAGCACGGCCACCGCGCCGACCTTGGGTAGGGTAGCGATCACCCCCGAGGTCTCGTTGGCCGCACCCTGGTAGATGTCCGGGGTCCAAAAGTGAAACGGAAAGAGCGCCAGCTTGTAAAAGAACCCGCCCAGCATCAGGGTGAGGCCCATCAGCCCAAGGGGGGAGGAGACCAGGTCGGGGTACAGCCGCAGCAGGTCGTCCACCCGCGTGGTGTGGGCCAGGCCGAACACGTAGCTCATGCCGAACAGGCTCACCCCCGAGGCCATGGCCCCGAACAGAACGTACTTGATGCCGGCCTCCACCTGATGGATGTGCTCGTTTCGCCGCAGGGGCACCAGGATGTACAGGGAGTACGAGGAGAGCTCGAGGGCGATGTAGATCGTGAGAAGCTCGACCCCGCTGGTCAGGAAGGTCAGGCCCAGCACGCTCACCGCCAGAAACAGGAAGTACTCTGGCTCGTGCTCCGCCTCGATGCCTCGGACGCCCTCGCCAAAGGCCACGGCCAGAAAGAGCCCAACGGCCAGCAGCAGCTTCACGCCCTGGCTGAACGCGTCCACCCGGTAGGCTCCCGAGAACAGCTCGCCCCGGGCGTCCAGGCCCCACAGCGCCGTGACCACGGCCAGGGCCGAGAGTCCCAGGGCCACGGCCCGTGCCGTGCCGGGCCGGACGTGGGCCAGGCTGAGTGAGAACAGGGCCAGACAGCTCAGGATCAGAAGGGTCTCGTGTGCAAAGGCCATGTCGGTTCCGTTGGGACGTTGGGACGTTAGGATGTCGGGACGCTGGGACGGGGTACGTTCCTGGTGTCCACCTCTACTCGCGCTCCGGGGCGGCGCTCTCCTCCCCCCCCGAGTGGCCCAGGGCCGGGAACAGGGTGTTCATGAGGCCGGTCATGCCGCCCTCGGGCAGCCCCTCCACGGCCTGGGCCTGGGTGATCACGTGGGCGATGCTCCGGTTCATGACCTTGAGGAACGGCCTGGGATTGAGGCCGATCCAAAACACAAACACCGACAGGAACGCGAGTATCCCCGCCTCTCGGAGGTCCAGGTCAAACAGGTGCCGGCGGGGGGGCTCCCCGGCCTCGGGCCCGTCCCCGTGCCTTTTCTCGTGGCCCTGGTGGTGACCGCTCACCCGGTCCCAGATGATCTTCTGCAGCATCCGCAGCATGTAGGTGGCGGCCAGCAGTGCCCCCGGGATCACAAAGGCGGCCAAGAGCTTGTTCTGCTGAAACGCGCCCACCAGGACCAGGAGCTCACCTACGAACGAGTTGGTGCCGGGAAACGCGAGCGACGACAGGCTGAACAGCCCCAAGAACGCCACGTACACCGGCATGAACGCGCCCACGGCCGAGTTGTCACGGATCAGCCGGCTGTGGGTGCGTTCGTACAGAATGCCCACGCAGATGAAGAGCGCCCCGGTGGTGATACCGTGGTTGATCATCTGGAGGATCGATCCCTCGATGCCCCGCTGGTTCACCAGGAAGATCCCCAGGGTCACGAACCCCATGTGGCCCACCGAGGAGTAGGCGATCAGCTTCTTCATGTCGGTCTGGCCCAGGGCCACGAACCCCCCGTACAGGATCGACACCACCGAGCCCCACAGGAACACAGGAGCCAGGTAGGCCACGGCAGCCGGGGTGATGGGCAGGCAGAACCGCAGAAACCCGTAGGTGCCCATCTTCAGGAGCACGCTGGCCAGGATCACCGATCCGGCCGTGGGCGCCTCCACGTGGGCTGCCGGCAGCCAGGTGTGGAACGGAAACATGGGCACCTTGATGGCAAAGGCCAGGGCGAACGCCAGGAACACCCAGAACTGGAACGCGAACGAGTACCCCTGCTCCATGAGCGCGGGGATCAGGAACGTGCCGGCCTTGAGGTACAGGGCGATCACAGCCACCAGCAGCAGCACGCTTCCGGCCAAGGTGTACAGAAAGAACTTGATCGAGGCGTACACCTTGCGTGGCCCGCCCCACACCGCGATCAGCAGGTACATGGGGACCAGCATGGCCTCCCAGAACACGTAGAACAGCACCAGGTCCAGGGCGGCGAACACCCCGATCATGGCGGTCTCCATGATCAAAAGGCTCACCACGAACTCCTTGACCCGTCGCTCGATGTAGCGCCAGGAGCACAGCACACACAGGGGCATCACGAAGGTGGTCAGGAGCACCAGCAGCAGGCTGATCCCGTCCACCCCCAGGGCGTAACGGATGTGGAACGTGGGGATCCAGTCCGCCATCTCCAGGAACTGGAACTTGTGGGTCGAGGGGTCGAACCGGGTCCACAGCGCCACGGACACGAGCGCCTCCACCACGGTCACAGCGACGGCCCAGGCCTTGAGCGTGCGGTCACCCTTGAGAAGAAGGGCCACCAGGGCCCCGGCCAAGGGCAGGAACACGAGCACGCTTAGGATCGGGTACCCCACATTGGTCTCCACGGCGAACGCTGGCGTCATGGGCAACAACCTTGCGTCTACAGGTTCACCACGAGGGCGATGAGGAAGAACAGGGCGGCCACGGCCATGGCGATGTACTGCTGGAGACGGCCGGTCTGGGCCCGCCGCACCCGGTCGCCCAGGCCCAGCACCCCGTAGGCGCTGCCGTCCACGACCCCGTCGATGGCCTTCACGTCAAACCGGCTCCACAGGGCTGCCGCGCCCAGGGCGAACCGGTACCCCACTCGCCGGTAAATCTCGCTCACCCACTCGTTGGCCGGCTCGAACCACCGCTTGTCGATCCGCAGGAGCCAGGCCATGGCCCGGCGGTAAAACCAGTCCAGATCCAGATTGAGCTTGGCCTCGGGGGTGAGCTTCTTGCGCAGCAGGTAGAAGGCGAGCCCCGTGAACCCGAGCAGCTGTAGGGTCTCCGAGAGGTGGTAGGCGGTGTACGGGTGGTACTCCACCGGGAACGGCAGCATCCGGTACAGGTAGTCGGGGTACACGCCCAGGAAGAAGCAGAAGAAGGCGGCGATGCCCATGGCCACCAGCATGTTCTTGGGCGGGTCCTTGCACTCCCGGCCGCTGTCCTTGCCGAACCAGATGAAGTAGGGGAGCTTGATACCCACCGACAGAAACGTTCCCACTGCGGCCAGGCTCAGCATCAGCATGAGCACGGTGCGATGGGCCGCCCCCGCGCCCGCGATCACCATGGACTTGGAGATGAACCCGCTCGTCAGGGGAAACCCCGAGATGGAGATCCCGCCGATCACGGTGGCGACCATGGCCAGGGGCATCCGCTTGTACAGGCCGCCCAGCTCCGAGAGCTTGGAGGTACCGGCCATCTCCAGCACCGCGCCCACGCCCATGAACAGGAGCGCCTTGTACAGGATGTGGGCGTAGGCGTGGGCCACGGCGCCGTTCACGGCCAGGGCCGTGCCGATACCGATGCCGCACACCATGTAGCCCACCTGGCTCACGATGTGATACGCCAGGATTCGGCGGCCGTCGTTCTCGATGATGGCGTAAAGCACGCCGTAGATGGTCATGATCGCGCCGGCCACCGCGAGCACCTCGTAGCCGGGGAAGGCCCGGGCCAGCACGTACACCGCGGTCTTGGTGGTGAACGCGCACATGAACACCGCACCCATCACCGTGGCCTCGGGGTAGGCGTCGGGGAGCCAGGCATGGATCGGTGGCACGGCCGCGTTCAGCGCGAACCCGATCAGGATCAGGTATGCGGCCAGATCCGCGGTGTCGGCTGGGATCGGGCCGAACGACAGGTCCCCGGTCTTCATCCACTTCAAGAAGATGCCGGCCATCAGCACCAAGCCGCCCACGGTGTGGACCAGCAGGTACCGGAACCCAGCCCGCACCGAGGCCCGGCGTCGTCGCAGGAACACCAGGAACGCCGAGGCGAAGGCCATCAGCTCCCACCACACGAAAAGGGTCAGGTAGTCCCCGGCCAGGGTGACCCCCAGCGAGCCCGCCACGTAGAGCATGGCCGAGACGTGCTGGCCGGTGTCCTCCACGTGGAGCCCATAGATCGCCCCGATCAGGGCCATCAGGGTGAACACGTTCAGGAACACCAGGGCCAGCTTGTCCACGTGGGCCGGCACCAGCCGGAACCCCAGGTACTCCAGGGAGCCGTAAGTGCCGGGGACCATGGCGTTCACCGAGAGGAACGCCACCAGGGGCACGGCCACCAGGACCACCTGCCGGGGCCGGCCCCGGAGCACGGCCGCGAGAGCCGCGCCCAACACGAACAGGAGCGCCGGGTGCATGAGGCCCATGGTCAGTCCTCCTCCCGGTCGTAGAAGTCCTCGGGCTTCATGAGCCACAGGTGGCCCAGGCCCTTCATGCCCTTGGCCATCACCAGGCCGCCCAGCAGGGCGAACAGGGCCCAGAACCCCCGGACGCGGTCCCCCCAGAAATGGAGCTCGTGGCGGGGTGTGAACACGTCGTAGGCCACGAACAGCCCCAGGAGCCCGAAGAAGACGGCCCGCAGCCGGTCGGGCCGCTCCCGGAGCCGGTCGATCACGCGCACCAAGCCAGAGCTCATCGCACCACCTCGATGAGTTTCAGGAACAGGTCGGGGTAAAAGCCGAACACCACGCTGAACACCGCAGTCAGGAACAGCGGCACCACCATGAAGGGACTGGCCTCGGCCATCTGGAGCCGGGCCGCCCCGCCGTTGCGGGGGAAGAACGCTCGCAGGAACACCGGCACGAAGTACCCGGCGTTCAGGAACGAGCTCGCCAGGAGCACCACCAGGAGCCCCAGGCTCTTGAGCTCCATGGTTCCCAGGGCCAGGTACCACTTGGACACGAACCCGGCCACGGGCGGCGCCCCGATCATGGAGAGGCTCGCCAGGCCGAACGCTGCCATGGTGAACGGCATCTTGTACCCGATGCCGTCGAGCTGGCTGATCTCGGTCTTCCGGTGGGCCACCATGATGGCGCCGGCGCAGAAGAACAGGGTGATCTTGGAGAACGCGTGGTTGGGGATGTGGATCAGCCCGCCGGTGATCCCGCTGGGGGTGAGCATGGCCACCCCCAGCACGATGTAGGAGAGCTGGCTGATGGTGGAGTAGGCGAGCCGGGCCTTGAGGTTGTCCTTGGTGAGCGCGATGGCCGAGCCCATGAGGATGGTGAACGCGGCGATGTAGGCCGTGACCAGGCCCAGGCCGTAGCGCTGGAGCAGGTCCACTCCGAACACGTACAGCATCACCCGACAGATCGAGAACACGCCCACCTTCACCACGGCTACCGCATGCAGCAACGCGCTCACCGGGGTGGGGGCCACCATGGCCGAGGGAAGCCAGTTGTGCAGCGGCATGATTGCGGCCTTGGCATACCCGAACAGGCTCATGAAGAACAGAACGCTCACCAGCACCCGGCCGGCGTCGGCCGGGAAGATGCCGGTCTGGATGTTGGTGGCGAAGTCCAGGGTGCCGGTGGTCACGTAGGTGAGCACCAGCACCGGCAGCAGCAGCAGCTTGGAGGTCACCATCAGATAGGTGATGTACTTGCGGCTGCCGTCGTAGGCCTCGCCGTCCTGGTGGTGCATCACCAGGGGGTAGGTGAAGATGCTGACCAGCTCGTAGAACAGGTACAGGCTCAGCAGGCTGCCCGAGAACGCCACCCCCACGGCGCTGAAGATCGTGGCCGCGTAGCACACATAGAATCGGGTCTGGGCGTGTTCGTGCAGCCCCCGCATGTAGCCCACGCAGTAGAACCCGGCCAGGATCCATAGGAACGAGCTCACCCCGGCGAACAGAAGGCTCATGCCGTCCACCCGCAGACGGATCGCCACGCCGTCGAAGAACTCGAAGGGGGTGTAGGTGTACACCCCGCCGTGGATCACCGCGGGCAGCAGGCTCATGGCCACCACGAACGTGGCCGTGGCCCCCACCACCGAGCAGGCCTCGCGCACGTTGGGCCACCGGCCGGTGGCCAGGATCGCTACGGCCGTCAGGAGCGGCAGCAGGATCGGGATCACGATGCGGGCGGTTTCGATCTCGTACATGGCGACCCCGTCAGTCCTTCAGCTCGGAGATCTCGTCGGCCAGGATGGTGCGGAACCGCCGGTACACCACCACGGCGATCGACAGACAGATGGCGGCTTCGGCCGCGGCCAGGCCCATAATGAACAGGGTGAAGGTCTGGCCCACGGTCTTGTCGGGCGCGAGGAACGTGTTGAAGGCCACGAAGTTGAGCCCGGCCGCGTTCAGGATCAGCTCCACGCTGATCAGCATGCTAATGAACCCGGGCCGGCTCACCAGGCCATACAGCCCCAGGGCGAACAGGCACAGGGCCACCACCAGGTAGGACTCAAGATGGCCGAAGATCGCCGGCTGCATGGTCTACCCTCCCGTGGGCCGCCGGCCCCGGCGGGCCAGGACCACCGATCCCACGATGGCCACCAGGAGAACGAGGGAGATCAGCTCGAACACGAACGCGTACCGGGTCAGCAGGCCCTCGCCCACCTGCTGCAGGGTGCCCTCCACCGCCGTGGGCTCGGCCTGCCACCGGGTGGCGAGCACGGCCGAGCCCAGCACCAGGGCCGCGAACAGGCCCACCCCGAACCCGGCCGCCAGCTTGCCGGGCCCCGCACGGGGGACCTTCTCGGCCTCGCTCGGCGGACGGGCCAACATCACGGCGAACACGATGCTGATGCACACCGCACCCACGTAGATCAGGATCTGCATGGCCGCGATGAAGTGGGTGCCCAGGTACACGTACAGCCCGGCCACGCCCACCAGGGAGGTGGCAAGCCCCAACACGGCGTGGATCAGCCGCTTGGCGCCCACCGCCACCACGCCGCCGGCCAGGGCCAGGAACACGAACCCCAGGAACGCGGCATCGGCCAGGTAGATGTACAGCCTCAGGCTCGGGTCGAAGGTGAAGGTCATGTCTGGGTCCGTGAGTCGTGAGTCGTTGAGCTGTCGTTCGTCGCGTGAAGTTCCGTAGGTTGCAGGTCGTTCGTCGTTGGTCGTGTGAACTGTCGTTCGTCGTTGGACTGCAACCACCTACAACCTGCGACTTACGACCAACGACCTCCGACCAACGACAAACGGCCTCCTAGCCTCCCAGCCTCTCAGCTTCCTAGCTTTCCGGCGGCTTGGGCGCCACCGGGGTCAGGTCGGCGATCTTGGGCTCCACGCCCAGGGCCCGGCACCGGTCCCGGAACCGCTCCACCAGGTCATAGTGGAAGTCGTGGCGGCTGGTGCCCGCGAGGTTGTACTCGTGGGAGAACTCGATCGCCGACGTGGGACAGGCCTCTACGCAGTTGCCGCACAGGCTGCACTTGGTGAAGTCCAGGCGGTACTCGGTGAGCACCTTTTTCTTGGCCCCCTCGGGCTTCTCGCCCTTCACCGTGATGCACCCCGAGGGGCAGGCCCGCTGGCACATCATGCACACGATGCATTTGTCCTTGCCCGTCTTGGGGTTCACTACCAGGTCGATGTGGCCCCGGTAGTTGGGGGTCACCTCCAGCTCGTCGAACGGGTAGTGGGTGGTCACGGTGGGGGCCAGGGCGAAGCGGCCCGTGACCTTCAGCCCCACCAGCAGAGACCACAGCCCTTCGAAGATCTCGCGGAAGTACCGGATCATGGCGTTCCTAGAGCTTGAGCCACACGGCTGTGACGGCCAGGTTGGCCATGGAGATCGGGATCAGGATCTTCCAGCAGAAGTTCAGGAGCTGGTCGAACCGGACCCGGGGGTAGGTCCACCGCACCCAGATCATCACCACGATCAGTCCGTACACCTTGGCCAGGAACCACAGGGTCTGGATCACCGTGGCCCAGAACCCGGTGCCGGTGGTGGTGAGGAACGCCGGCCCGTTCCAGCCACCCAGGAACAGGGTGGTGGCGATGGCCGAGACCAGGAGCATGTTGGTGTACTCCCCCAGGAAGAACAGGCCGAAGCCCATGCCGGCGTACTCGGTGTGGAACCCGGCGGTGAGCTCGCTCTCGGCCTCGGGCAGGTCGAACGGGGCCCGGTTTGTCTCGGCAATGCCGCAGATGAAGTAGACGAGGAACGCCACGAACCCCATGGGCGTGAATGCGAACCAGAACCCGCCCTGAGCGGCCACGATGTCGCTCATGCGGAAGCTGCCCACCCAGATCACGATGGTCAGCAAGCTCAGGAGCAAGGGGATCTCGTAGGCCACGTTCTGGGCCACGGCCCGGATGGCCCCGAACAGACTGTACTTGTTGGCCGAGCTCCACCCGGCCACCAGAATGGCCAGCACGTTCACCGCGGCCAGGCTCAGGATGAACAGCACCCCGATGTCGAGATCCCGCACCTGGAGCAGTCGAGCGAACGGAACCACGATCAGCGCCGCGATCGGGGGCACGAAGCTCAGGATCGGCGCGGCCCGGAACAGGCTGGCGTCGGCGTTGCGGGGCACCAGCATCTGCTTGGCCATGAGTTTCATCCCGTCCACCGCGGTCTGAAGGAGCCCGTGGGGCCCCACCTCGAACGGCCCCGGCCGTCGCTGAATGTGGCCGCAGATCTTCCGTTCCACCAGCACCAGCACGGCGGCGTTGGTGAAGGCGAACGCCACCACGATCACGAACGACACGATCAGGCGGATCAGGTCGGGTGGAAAAACGTCGGTCATGGGATCGGTCCGTCGGTCGTTAAACTGCCGTGGGTCGTTGGTCGTTCGTCGTGTGAAGTTCCGTAGGTCGCCGGTCGTTGGTCGTTCGTCGTTGACCTTCAACCACCTACGACCTACGACTTACCGACGAACGGCCTCCTAGCCTCCTAACTTCCCAACGTCCTAGCGTCCTAGCGTCCTAGCGTCCCCGCGGCGCGCGAAGCGCGCCTTACCGGTCGATCTCCGGAATCACCAGGTCCAGGCTGCCCATGATGGCCACCAGGTCGGCCAGGAGCACCCCGGACGCGAGCTCGTTCAGGAGGCTCAGGTTCGAGTAGGACGGCGGCCGGATCTTGAGCCGATAGGGAACGTCCGTGCCGTCGCCCGCCAGGTAGTACCCCAGCTCGCCCCGGGCCGCCTCCACGGCCTGGTACACCTCGCCCGGGCCGAGCTTGAGCTTCCTCGGGACCTTCTCGGCCATGACCGACCCGTCGGGCAGCCGGTCCAGCGCCTGCTCCACGATCCGCAGCGACTGCTCCATCTCGGCCAGCCTCACCCGGTACCGGGCGAAACAGTCTCCCTCGGGGAACGTGGGGATGTCGAAGTCGAGCTCGGAGTACACCGAGTAAGGCTCCACCCGGCGGATGTCGTAAGGAATGCCGCTGCCCCGGGCCACCGGGCCGGTGGCGCCGTACTTGCGGATCATGTCCGGTGAGATGATCCCCACGCCCTCCACCCGCTTGCGGAAGATCACGTTGCCGGTCACCAGCTTGTGGTACGCCTCGAACCGGCTGCGCATCCGCCGGATGAACACCCGGGTGCCCTGGATGAACCTCTCGTCCAGGTCCCGGTTCACCCCGCCGACCCGGAAGTAGCTGAAGGTGAGGCGCGCGCCGGTCACGTGCTCCAGCAGGTCAAGGATGTACTCCCGGTCGTCGAACGAGTAGAGGATCGGGGTGAACGCCCCCAGGTCCAGCAGGAACGCGCCGAACCACAGTAGGTGGCTCGCGATGCGGTTGAGCTCGGTGGTGATCACCCGGATGTACTCGGCCCGAGGCGGCACCTCGATCCCGAGCATCCGCTCCACGGCGAGCACGTGGCCGTGGCCGAACGAGAGCGCACCGGCGTAGTCCATGCGGCCCACGTTGGCGTAGAAGCCGCTGACGTTTCGTACCTCGCCCATCTTCTCGTGCATGCGGTGGCCGTACCCGATGACCGGGTGGGCCTCGAGCACGTACTCCCCGTCGAGCTTCAGCACCACCCGGAGCACCCCGTGGGTGCTGGGGTGCTGGGGGCCCATGTTGAGGACCAGGGTCTCCAGGGTGGGGTCGGGCCGGGGGATCATGATGCCTCCCCTTGGTGAGCCGGGGGCGGGACGATGTCGTCCAGGCTCTTGAGCTTCTTCTCATTCTTGCGCAGGGGCCTCAGGTCCCCTGCGTCCTCGGGAAGGATCAGGGGGGAGAGGTCCGGGTGGCCCTCGAACTCCACCCCATAGAAGTCGTGCTGCTCGCGCTCGTGCCAGCTGGCCCCGGGGAAGATGTCCTGGATCGTGGGCACCCGTGGGGACTCCCGGTCGGTGCGCACCCGGAGCCGGACCCGGCAGCCCCCTTCCAGCCGGTGGAAGTGGTACACCACCATCATCTCCGGCGCCGCATCCACGCCGATCACGTCCTCGATCAGGAACTCGCGGTCCCGCAAGGCCTGGGCCACCTCCCGGAGCCGCTCGGTCGGCACCCACGCCTCCACGTGGACTCCCTTGGTGGGGTGGTCGGCCGGTGCCGCATCGACGCCGGTGGTCTCGAGGACCTGCAGGATCTCCTCAAGCGTCATCGGGGCTCCACCTCCCGGCCTCCGGGTTACGCTTGGGCCGGAACCGTCCCTTGGTCTGGGGCAGCGGGTGGCGCACGCCCGAGATCTTCTCCTGGAGCTGGAGGATCCCCTCCAACAGACCCTCGGGCCGGGGCGGACACCCCGGCACGTACACGTCCACCGGGATCAGGCGGTCCACCCCCTCCACCACGTTGTAGTTCTCGGGGATCGCGAACGGCCCGCCGGAGATCGCGCAGTTGCCCATGGCGATCACCCACTTGGGCGCGGTCATCTGCTCGTACAGGGTGAGCACGGCCGGAGCCATCTTCTTGTTCACTGTGCCGGCCACGATCATCAGGTCGCACTGGCGGGGGCTCGGCCGGAACACCTCGGCCCCGAACCGGGAGATGTCGAGCCGGGCCATGCCCACGGCCATCATCTCCAGGGCGCAGCAGGCCAGTCCGAAGGTCATGGGCCAAATGGAGTTGGCCCGGCAGTAGTTGATCACCGCGTCGATGGCGGGGTTCCGGAGCCGGGCCGGCAGGGTCTCGTACTCGTACCCGGGGCCCGGGTCGAAGGAGGGGCACAGGCGGCAGGCCGGGCTCACCGCGTCTGGATTTTTCGGGGCCACGTGAACACTCCCTTGCGCCAGGCATAAACGACGGCCAGGGCCAGCACGGCCACGAACAGGATCACCTCGAGCGCCACGCCGAACCCGGGGACCTTGCGGTAGGCGAGCGCTGCGGGGAACAGGTACAACACGTCCACGTCAAAGGCCAGAAACATCAGGGCGTACAGGTAGTACAGCACCCCGTACCGGATCCAAGCGGGTCCGATGGGGTCCATACCGCACTCGTAGGTCTCGGAGGTCTTGCGGGAGAACACCCGGGGAGCCATCAGGGCCGACACCAGAAACGGCGCGGCCGCCACCACGAGACCCACGGCCAGGAAGAAGATGACGTAGGCATGATCAAGTACCCATTTCTGGTCCACGGCCGCTCCTCCCATGGGCCAACCCGGGGTAGGACGGCGGGGACCTTATGCGAAAGGCCCGTTTGGTGTCAACCGGAACTCCAGAGGAAAACGTTTCGTGGTCCTGAAACCTCCTGCAACAGCAGAAGATTCGTGCGTTATAAAATGCTTTTATGCTGTTTGACTCTCGTTGCGGAGGGGGTCATGTGTCCTTGTGACCCTGTGACAACAAACCGCGTTTTTGTTGTGGCGATGCGCACGAGCACCGTCCCCCCGCTCCCGGCTCCCTTGCCCCCGCCCGACCGGTTGCCTAGGATAGGCGCCCCGCGCCGACCGTGCGGACGTTGGGACGTGCGGACGCGCGGACGGGACGTCCCAGCGTCCTAGCGTCCCAACATCCTAACGTCCTAACGTCCCAACGGAGGTCCGCCCCATGGAGTGTCAGAAGGAAAAGAACGAGGCCCAGTGCACCTGCACCTACCCGGGGTGCCCCCGCCACGGGCTGTGCTGCCAGTGCATCGCCTACCACCGGTCGAAGAACCAGATGGTCGCCTGCTACTTCAAGCCCGAGGTGGAGCGCACCTACGACCGTTCCATGCAGAACTTCGTGTCGCAGTTTCGTTGAACGGCTCTACCGCGCGGACGTTGGGACGTGCGAACGGAAGACCGTGCGGACGTTGGGACGCGTGGACGTGCGAACGGGTCGTCCCGACGTCCTAACGTCCTAGCGTCCTACCGTCCCAACGTCCCAGCGTCCCGACATCCCAACAGGAGTCCCCCTTGATTCAGGAGTCGTTGCTGCGGCAGGTGGCCGCGGACCAGGGCCTGCGGCCCGGGCAGGTCCGGGCCGTGGTGGAGCTGCTGTCCGGCGGGGCCACGATCCCGTTCGTGGCCCGGTATCGCAAGGAGGCCACGGGCAGCCTCGACGAGGTGGCCATCGCAGCCGTGTGGGATCGGTACGGCTACCTGGCCGAGCTCGAGGAGCGCAAGGCCGCGGTGATCGAGAGCATCGAGGCTCAGGGCAGGCTCACCGACGAGCTGGCCGCTCGCATCCGGGCCGTAGCCACCAAGCAGGAGGTGGAGGACCTCTACCTGCCGTTCAAGCCCCGCCGCCGGACCAAGGCCGACGTGGCCCGGGAGCGGGGCCTCGAGCCCCTGGCCCTGCGGGCCCTGGCCCAGGAGGATCTTCGGGGCGACGTACGCGAGATCGCTTCGGCCTTCGTGGACCCCGAGCGGGAGGTGACCACCCCCGACGAGGCCCTGGCTCAGACCGCCTACATCGTGGCCGAGACCGTGGCCCATGATCCCGAGGCCCGGGCCCGGGTCCGACGGCTCACCTGGGAGAAGGGGTTTCTCCGGAGCGAGGTCCTGCCCGAGCGCAAGGCGGACCGCACCAAGTTCGAGGCCTACTACGAGTTTCGGGAAGCGATTCCCAAGGTGCCGTCCCACCGGGTGCTCGCCGTGCGGCGGGGCGAGGACGAGGGGGTACTGCGGGTCTGGGTCGAGGCCCCGGAGACGGAGATCCTGGCGGAGCTGGAGCGGCGGTTCGTCAAGACCCCGGGGTCGATCTGGACCGGGTTCGTGCGCGAGGCCGTGGCCGACGCCTACCGCCGGCTCCTGGCTCCCTCGATCGAGGTGGACGTGCGGGTCGAGCTCAAGACGCGGGCGGACGAGGCCGCCACAGAGGTGTTCGCCGAGAACCTGCGCCACCTGCTGCTCGAGAGCCCGGCCGGCCGGCGCCGGGTCGTGGCGATCGACCCGGGGTTTCGCACCGGCTGCAAGGTCGTGGCCATGGACGAGGTCGGCGACCTGCTGGAGTGGAAGCCGATTCATCCCCATCCGCCCCAGAGTCGGGTGGACGAGGCCCGGCAAGCGCTGTCCGGCCTGATCTCCCGACACCGGCCCGAGTTCGTGGTGGTGGGCAACGGCACCGCGGGCCGGGAGACCGAGGCGTTCGTGCGGACGCTCCTGGCCGGGCACCCCGAGTGGGGCTGCCGGGTGCTCATGGTGTCCGAGGCCGGCGCGAGCGTGTACTCGGCCTCGGCCGTGGCCCGCGAGGAGCTCCCGGACCTCGACGTGTCGGTTCGGGGGGCGGTGAGCATCGGCCGCCGGTTCCAGGACCCTTTGGCCGAGCTCGTGAAGATCGACCCCAAGTCCATCGGGGTGGGCCAGTACCAGCACGACGTCAACCAGACCCGCCTCAAGAAGGCCCTGGACCGGGTGGTGGAGTGGTGCGTGAACTGGGTGGGGGTGGACGTGAACACGGCGAGCCCGTCGCTGCTCAGGTACGTGGCCGGGGTGGGCGAGGGGCTGGCCCGCAACATCGTGGCCCACCGCCGGGAGCGGGGGCCGTTCCGGCGGCGGCAAGACCTGCTGGAGGTGCCTCGGCTGGGCCCAAAGGCGTTCGAACAGGCGGCTGGGTTCCTGCGGATCCCCGGGGGGGAGAACCCCTTGGACGCCTCGGCCGTCCACCCCGAGCGTTACGGGCTGGTGGAGCGGATGGCCCGGGACCTCGGCGTCCCGGTGGCGGAGCTCATCGGGAACGACCGGCTGGTCGACCAGATCCGGCCCGAAGTTTACGTGGGGGGGGACGTGGGCCTGCCCACGGTGTGCGACATCCTCGACGAGCTCCGAAAGCCCGGCCGGGACCCCCGGGAGGCGTTCGATCCGGTGCGGTTCGACGAGCGGGTCCAGACCCTGGACGACCTGCGCGAGGGCATGGAGCTACCCGGTGTGGTGACCAACGTGACCCGGTTCGGCGCGTTCGTGGACGTGGGGGTCCACCAGGACGGTCTGGTCCACGTGTCGGAGCTGGCCGACCGGTACGTGGAGAACCCGGCCGAGGTGGTTCGGGTGGGCCAGAAGGTCCGGGTGCGAGTGCTCGGGGTGGACCGGGAACGGGGTCGGATCTCGCTGTCCATGCGTTCGGACCGGCCGCGGCCTCGGCCTCGCAAGGGAAGGCGTGATCCGAAGCCGGACGACTGGAAGGCCAGGCTCGCCCGGCGGTACCGCGTGAGCCCGGGCCGCGCTTGACAACCGCATCCGGCCCGGTCATGGTTCAACTTCGGTGACGGGTGCACCTCCGTGAATCGTTGAACTGCCGTTCGTCGCCGGTCGTCCGTCGTTCGTTGTTGAACTTCAACGACCTACGACCGACGGCCCGCGACCTGCGACCTACGACGAACGGTCTTTTCCCTTAGCTTTTCCCCAGCATAAGGAGGAGATTCTATGCTGAGCCAAAAGGTGCAGGACGCGCTCAACGAGCAGATGAAGAACGAGTTCTTCTCCGGGTACCTCTACCTGGCCATGGCGGCCTACTGCGAGGCCGAGGACCTGCCCGGATTCGGCGGCTTCTTTCGTGTTCAGGCCATGGAGGAACTCACCCACGCCGACAAGATCTACCGCTACCTCTGCGAGGCGGGCGGCCGGGCCCGGATGGCGGCGATCCCTGAGCCCAAAAACGACTACACCTCCCTCACCGAGGTGTTCCAGTACGGCCTGGAGCACGAGCGCAAGGTCACCGGCATGTTCAACCGGCTCACCGACCTGGCGATCGCCGAGAGCGACCACGCCACCCGGGTCTTCCTCCAGTGGTTCGTGACCGAGCAGGTGGAGGAGGAGGCCAATTTCTCGACCTGGCTGGCCAAGGTTCGCCGGGTCGAGGGCGACGGCCGGGGGCTCCTGATGCTCGACCAAGAGGCCGGTCAGCGGGTGTTTACACCCCCGACAGCCAGAGAGTAGCTCCGGTGCGGGCTCGGGTGCGGACGAACCGACCCGGCCCCGAGGTCTGCCTACCCGTGTCGGCTTCCCTCTCCCAGCAGCTCGGGTTTCACGCCTCCCTCCTCGACGCGGTGGAGGAGGCCCTGTTCGTTCACGATCCGGCCCACGGCCGAATCGTGTTCGTGAACCGGGCCGCGTGCGACCTGTACGGTTGGCCGGCCGAGAAACTGCTCGGGATGGAGGTGGGGGAGCTGAGTGAAGGCGAGCCTCCTTACTCCCAGAAGGAGGCGGCCGAGTGGCTCCGTCGAGCCGGCGAGGAGGGGCCCCAGCGCTTCGAGTGGCGGGCGCAGGCCCGGGACGGCCGGTTGTTCTGGGTGGAGGTGTGTCTGCGGCGGGCCCGGGTGGCAGGCCACGACCTGGTGGTGGCCAGCGTGCGCGACATCGACGAGGCGAAGCGCGCGCAGGAGGCCCTGGGAGAGGCGAGGGCCCACATGACTGCCGCCTTCGAGCTGGCCCCGGTGGGAATGATCCTGGCCACGCCCGATGGGGTGTTTGTTCAGGTGAACCCCTCCCTGTGCCGCATGCTGGGTCGGACGGCGGAGGAGCTGGTGGGCCGCCGGTACGCCGAGTTCACCCATCCCGAGGACCGGAGGCCCAGCGAGGAGTACTTAAGGCGGCTTGTGGCCGGAAAGGTGGACTCGTACAGTCTGCGCAAACGCTACCTTCGGCCCGACGGATCGGATGTGTGGGTGGAGACCCATGCGGCGCTGGTGCGAGACGCCGACGGCCGGCCCCTCCACGTATTGTGCCAGCTGGTGGACCTGACGCTCCAGAGGGCGGCCGAGGTGGAGCGGGAGCGGCTCCAGAACCGGCTGCGCCACGCCCAGGTTCTGGAGGCCGTGGGGCGGCTCGCCGCGGGTGTGGCCCACGACTTCAACAACATCCTGGGCAGCATTCTGGGGTGTGCTTACGTGGGGCGACTGGAGGTGCCGGAGGGGTCGGTGCCCCACTCGGAGTTCGAGCGGATCAGCAGCCTCTGCCGCCGGGGGGGGGAGATAACCCGCCGGCTCCTGGCTGTGGCCCGCCGCAAGGGGGGGAGGGTGGAGCCGGTGGGGGTGCGGGAGTGCCTGGAGGAGATCCGGGTGCTGCTCGAGCACTCCCTTCCCAAAACGGTGACCCTGGTGATGGATGTGGAGCCAGGGTTGCCACCGGCCCGGGCCGACCGGCCGCTCCTCACCACCGCGCTCTTGAACCTATGCCTGAACGCCCGCGACGCCATGCCGGCCGGCGGCACCCTGACCTTGACGGCCCGCAGGAGCGATCAAGGGGACGAGCCTGGCATCGAGATCCGAGTGGTCGACACGGGCTCGGGAATCCCCGTGGAGATCCGAGACCGGATCTTCGAGCCGTTCCTCTCCACCAAAGAGGCCGGTGACGGGGCGGGCCTGGGGCTCGCCGAGGCCCATGCAGGGGTGACCGGTTGGGGGGGCTCTTTAGAGCTCGTGGCCTCCGGACCCGGGGGCAGCGTGTTCCGGCTGTGGCTTCCGGCCGCCGACTCCGGCGAGAGGCGGGGAAGAACCCGCCGGCGGGACGGTACGGTGTCTCACCCTCTCACCGACCGGGTCGTCGTGGTGGTGGAGGATGAGGAGGGGGTGGCCGACCTCATGGCCCTGGGGCTGGAGGCAGCAGGGTACCGGGTCGAGCGGGCGCGCACCGGCATCCAGGCCCTGGACCGCCTGCAGCAAGACGAGCCGGTGGGGTTGCTGGTGCTGGACCTCGTGCTGCCGGAGCTGGACGGCACCCAGGTGTACCGGCTTGTCCGGGGGGTGGCGCCGGAGCTGCCGGTGGTTTTGGTCACGGGCCGCGAGGACCTGGCCGCAAACCTGGCCCGGCCGGGGCACCCCGTGCTGGCCAAGCCGTTCGGCCAGCGAGAGTTCCTGGCGGCCGTGGCGAGGGCGCTGGGCGGTTAAGCCCATGCGAAGGCTCTTGTTTTTCCTGTTGACGGTCGGTGTTGCCGCGGCCTCGTGGGCCGGCGGGCCGGTGCACCATGACCTGCGGGTGCGTCTCGACCCCCGTGCCGGGACCCTGGGGGCTGAGGACCGCGTGACCCTGCCCGCACCGGTCCCCGAGGTGCGGTTTTGGCTGCACCGCGACCTCCAGGTTGACACGACCGCGGCCGAGCTCTTGGGCGACGAGGAGGGGGTGCGGGTCTGGTACCGCCTGCGGTTCGACGGGCCCACCCGCACCTTCCGGCTCCGGTACCGGGGGGCGATCCGCCATTCCCTTTCCGGGCTCGAGGGGTACGCCCGGGGGTTCCGGACCACGCCCGGGCTCGTCTCGGACGGGGGGGTGTACCTGGCGGGGGAGAGCGGGTGGTATCCGGACACCGGAGACGGGCAGGTCACGTTCCGGTTGCGGGTGGACCTGCCCCCCGGCTGGATGGCGGTGAGTCAGGGGGGAGGCAGCGCCGGTGGCGAGGGGCCGGCCCGGTGGGTTTGCGAGACGCCCCAGGACGAGATCTTCCTGGTGGCGGGCCCCTGGACCGCCTACCGCCGGCCCGCGGGCCCGGTGGAGATGCAGGTGTACCTGCGCCAGCCCGATCCCGCCCTGGCCCGCAAGTACCTGGAGGCCGGCCGCTCCTACCTGACCATGTACGCGGCGCTGCTTGGGCCGTACCCTTATCCCAAGTTCGCCCTGGTGGAGAACTTTTGGGAGACCGGGTGGGGCATGCCCTCTTTCACCCTGCTGGGCCCCCGGATCATCCGGTTTCCCTTCATCCTACACTCCTCCTTTCCCCACGAGATCCTCCACGACTGGTGGGGGAACGGTGTGTTCGTGGACTATGCGCGGGGGAACTGGTGTGAGGGGCTCACCGCGTACCTGGCCGACCACCTGATCCAAGAGGGGCGGGGGCGGGGGGCGGAGTACCGGCAGGCCACCTTGCAGAAGTACGCGGACTACGCGGCCCGGGGCCGGGACCTCGCCCTGCGGGAGTTCACCGCCCGGCACAGCGCCACCACCGAGGCCGTGGGGTATGGCAAGGGGCTCATGGTGTTCCACATGCTCCGCCGCAGGCTCGGGGACGAGGCGTTCGTGGCGGCGCTGCGCACCTTCTACCGGCGAAACCGGTTCCGCAGAGCCTCTTGGGAGGACGTGCGCGCGGCCTTCGAACAGGCCGCTGGGGAGGACCTGGCCGGGTTTTTCCGGGCCTGGGTGGATCGGGTCGGGGCCCCGGACCTGGAGCTGAGGGAGGCGCGGGCCATGCGGCGGGGCCGGCGGTGGAAGCTGCGGGTGTCCGTGTTCCAGCGCCAACCCGGCCCCGCCTTCCCCCTGCGGGTTCCGGTGGCCGTGACCCTGCAGGGGGTGCCCCGGGCCCGCTGGATCGAGCTCGACACGGACGGGCGGTGGGCCCGTTGGGAGGGATGGTTCGACCGGCGTCCCCTGCGGGTGGACGTGGACCCTGCCTACGACTGCTTCCGCAGGCTGGATCCGAGGGAGATCCCGCCTGCCCTGAGCGGGGCGTTCGGCGCCGAGCGGGTCACGGTGCTCCTGCCCTCGGCAGCGGACGCCCGCCTCCGCCGAACCTACGAGGAGGCGGCCCGAACCTGGTCCGCCGGTCAAGAGGGGGCCTGGCAGATCCTGCCGGACACCGAGCCGTTCCCCGAGGAGGGGGCGGTCTGGATCCTGGGGTGGGAGAACCGCCACCGGCCGCGGTTCGCCGAGGCGGCCGCGACCCAGGGGGTGGTGTTCTCCAACGGGGGGGTGGCCTGGGACGGGAGCGGGGCCCACCGTTCCGGGGACTCGGTGGTGCTGGTGAGCCGCCGGCCCGGCAGCCCGGCCGAGGTTTTGGTGTTCGCGGCGGCTCCTCCGGAGGCCGTGCCCGGGCTCGCCCAGAAGCTACCCCACTATCACAAGTACAGCTACCTGGTGTTCGAAGGGGAGGAGCCCACCAACACGGCCAAGGGCCGGTGGCCGGTGGCCGACTCCCCCCTGACGGCCCAGCTGGCCAACGTGCCGGCGGCCCGGGCGATGCTGCCCCGCCGAGAGCCCCTGGCCCGGCCGGCACCGGTGTTCTCGGCCGATCGTTTGCGGGAGACCGTGGAGTTCCTGGCCGCGCCCGAGCGGGAGGGGCGGGGGTTCGGCACGCCGGGGCTGGCGGAGGCGGCGGAGTGGATCGCCCGGCACATGGCCGAGGCCGGGCTCGAGCCGGGGGGTGACCACGGCACGTGGTTCCAGGAGTTCCGGGCCCGCGGGGGAGAGCCCGAGGCCGAGGTCCGGCTGCGGAACGTGGTGGGCCTGGTGCGGGGCACCGATCCGGAGCTCTCGGCCACGGCGGTGGTGGTGGGGGCCCACTACGACCACCTGGGCCGGGGGTGGCCCGATGCCCACGCCGGGGACCAGGACCGTGTGCACCCCGGTGCCGACGACAACGCCAGCGGGGTGGCGGTGCTCCTGGAGCTGGCCCGGGTCGTGGCCGCGGCCCGCCCGGCCCGGAGCGTGGTGTTCGTGGCGTTCGCGGCCGAGGAGGCCGGCCGTCTGGGATCAGAGCACTTCGTGGCCGCGGGCCGGCCGTTCCCGGTGAGCCGGGTCGTGGCCATGGTGAACCTGGACACGGTGGGTCGGCTGGGTGGGGGCAGGCTCCTGGTGCTGGGCACGGGCACGGCCCGGGAGTGGGTCCACATCGCCAACGGCGCGGGGTACGTGACCGGGGTGAGGGTGGAGCCGGTGGCCCGGGACGAGGGTGGGAGCGACCAGGTGAGCTTCGTGGAGGCAGGGGTCCCTGCCGTGCAGCTCACCACCGGACCCCACCCAGACTACCACCGCCCCACCGACACGCCGGACAAGATCGACATTGATGGGCTGGTGCGGGTGGCCGAGGTGGCCCGGGAGTTCGTGGCCTACCTGGCCGACCGGCGAGAACCCCTCACCCGGGGGACATCGTCCGGCGCCGAACGGTCCCCGGAGCGGTCAGGAGGGCGGCGGGTGACGCTGGGCGTGGTGCCCGACTTCGCGTTTCCGGGCCCCGGAGTGCGGCTGTCCGGGGTCACGCCCGGCTCTCCGGCCGAGGCCGCCGGCCTGCGGGCGGGGGACGTGGTGGATCGGGTGGGGGGTGCCGAGGTCCGGAGCCTCGCGGACCTGGGCCGGGTGCTCAAGGCCCACCGGCCGGGGGACCGGGTCGAAGTGGTGTTCCGCAGGGGGGGAGAAACGAAGCGTGTGGAGGTTCGTTTGTTGGAGAGGTAGGACGCGGGGGCGTCCCAACGTCCTACCGTCCGCACGAAAAAGCCGGCCCGAGGGCCGGCGGTTTGCTCATTCACACCAGGAGCGGCCGTAGGTTCGTACGACCTTTCGGGGCGCCTCGGGCTCCCGCCTCCGCAACGTGCGCCGCAGCTTGGCGATGCGCCGCCGGCTCTCCTGGGCGAACCGGTACGCCGCCTCAGGGGCCAGGGTCAGGGTGGTGAGCACCACGGCCGTCACAAGGGTGGGGAACAGGGTGATCAGGGTCTCCAAGGGGCGCCTCCTCCCAGGCCCAAACCGGACCCGTATCTGAAAGTCGCGCGAAAGATAAGCGTTTCGGATCCCCGTGTCAAGAACAAAAAGAAGATAAACTCGGATATAATTTGTCTCCGTCCGGACGCGAGTGCCGGGGGCAGGCCCCTTGCCCCGCCCTCCGAGGTGGCGCGTCTATTTTGTCGCCAGGTTAAATGAGGAGCGCTCCTCGCTCATTCGGCCCGATCCGGCACCCGGTCGGGGTGGAGGAACCGGGCCAGGGTGCGCACGGCCCGGGCCAGCCCCGGGCCGGGGCGGGCGAACTCGCGTTCGGCCACCGTGAGCACCCGGCCTGCGCGCACCGCACGCAGTTCGCGGAACAGGGGCCGCTCGGACAGGGGCGGCGGGTTGCGGTTCATGGGGCCCTCTTGGATCACGTACACCTCGGGATCGAGCCGGAGGAGGGCCTCCACGTCCAGGGTGAGGAGCTTCTTGGGGACCCGCACCGCGTTCTCGCCGCCGGCCGCCACGATGATGTCGTGGATCAGGCCGTCGGTGCCGGCCACGGTCAGCGGCTGGGCCCGGATCTCGTACACCAGGCGGACCCTGGGGGCGTCGGCGACCGCTGTGCGCACCCGACCCACCTCGGCCCGTAGCCGGCCGGCCAGCTCTCGGGCCTGGGCCACACGGCCCGTGAGCACCCCCAGACGCTCCATCACGCCGAGGGCGTCGTCGATCGAGCGGGGGTCGAACGCGGCCACGGTGAGCCCCCGCTCCCGCAGGGTCGCCACGGCCCGGGCCGCGGCCCGGCCGGCCCGCGCCACCACCAGCCCCGGCCGGAGGGCCAGGACGTACTCGACGTTGGGCCGCAGGCCGGTGCCCACCGAGGGGACCCCGCGCAGCTGGGGCACGGTGTCGTCGTGGCGGGTGCGGCCCACGATCCGGTCCCCCGCACCGATCTCCCACAGGACCTCGGTGTAGGCACCGTAGAGCGAGACGATCCGTGGTGAGCCGTCGGTGCACACCCGGGTGCCGGTGTCGTCCACGATGCACGCGGCCAGGGCCGGGGAGAGGGGGCCCAGCAGAAGAAGGGCCAGCAGCCCCCAAGAGAGTCTCGTCTTCATCTTCTCGTAACCTTCGGTGGTTGGTTGTCGGTCGGGGGCCTTCGGCCCGCTTGAAGGCTGAAAAGCTAGTTTCTAGTTTCTAGTCTCTAGTCTCTAGTTCCCGCCCCGCCGGGCCCGCGGCAGGAACACGGCATGGGGCCGGCCCGTGGCCGGGTGCACGGAGACCTCGGCCGGGGTCTCGTACACCGCCTCCAGGATCTCCTTCCGGAACACCCGCTCGGTGGGGCCCTCGGCCCGGATCCTCCCCTCCTTGAGAAACACGAGGCGCCGGCAGTACAGGGCCGCCAGGTTCAGGTCGTGCATCACGGCGCACACCGTGGTGCCCTGGGCGTTCACCCGGTCCAGGAGGTCGAAGGCGTCGATCCGCCGGTGGACGTCCATGGCGGCCGTGGCCTCGTCCAGCAGCAGGAGCGGGGCCTCCTGGGCCAGGGCCCGGGCCAGCACCAGCCGCTGGCGCTCCCCTCCCGAGACCTGGGTGATGAGCCGTTCGGCCAGCCCCAGCGTGTCGGTGCCGGCCATGGCCCGGCGCACGGCGTCCCGATCTTGCGGGCCCGGCCGGCCGAACCGGCCGAGCCGGGGGTGACGGCCCATCATGACCACCTCGAACCCGGTGAACGGGAAGGGGATCCAGGTGGACTGGGGCACGGTGGCCGCGACCCGTGCCAGGTCGCGGGGGGCGGCCTCCCGGGGGTCGAGCCCCCCCACCCGCACCTCGCCCCGTTGGGGCCGCAGCACCCCCGTGAGGACCCGCAGCAGGGTGGACTTGCCGCAGGCGTTGGGCCCCAGGATGCCTAGGAATCCTCCGTGCTCCACCCGTAAGTCCACGCCCCGGAGCACCGGCTCGCGGCCGTACCCGGCCCACAGGTCCCGCACCGAGATCACGGCGACCCTGCCCCGCGGCTCCGGGGGCTCCACCGCAGGAGCCAGCAGAAGAAGGGGCCCCCCACCAGGGCCGTCACCACGCCCACCGGCAGCTCTTCGCCTCCCGGCAGCACGGTCCTCGCCAGCCCGTCGGCGAGAACCAGGAGCGAGGCCCCCGTCAGGAACGAGCCCACCACGAGCCTACGGTGGCCCGGCCCCAGCACCATCCGGAGCAGGTGGGGCACCACCAGGCCCACGAACCCGATCACCCCGCTCACGGCCACGCACGCGCCGGTCATGACCGAGGCAGCCACCAGGAGCCACCGCCGGGCCCGGGCGGCATCCACCCCCAGCTGGCGGGCCGACTCGTCCCCCAGGGCCAGCAGGTCCAGGTCCCGGCCCAGGCACCAGGCCCACACCACGCCGGCGAACACGTAGGGGGCCGAGAACGCCACGTGGGCCCAGCTCCGGCCGTTGAAGCTGCCCAAAATCCAGAACACGATGGAGGACACGCTGTCCTCGTTGAGGCTCTTGAGGAGGCTGATGCCGGCAGAAAGGGTCGTGCTCACCACGATTCCGGCCAGGATCAGCGTGTTCCCGGAGCCGAAGTCCCGGTCCGAGGCCAGCAGGTGCACCGCCCCGAGGGCGGCCAGGGCGCCGACAAAGGCGAACACGGGAAGAAGCCCGAGCCCCCAGGCCGTGTACCCACCCAGGCCGGCCAGGATCGCGATGCTCGCGCCCAGCGCCGCGCCCGACGACACCCCCACGGTGTAAGGGTCGGCCAGGGGGTTCAGGAGGATCCCCTGGAACACCACGCCGGCCACGGCCAGCCCCCCGCCCACCAGGCCGGCCAGGCACACCCGGGACAGGCGCACGGTGAGGAGGATGGTGCGGTCCACGGGATCGAGGACCGGCGGGACCAACCCGGCCGCCTCGGCCAGGGCCCGGAGCAGGTCGGCCGAGCCCAGGCCCGACGAGCCGATCCCCGCGGCCCACAGGAACACCAGCGGAAGGACCAGGGCGATCCCCAGGATCACCCGGCCGGGCCGGGCGGTCACGGGGTGCGGTCCTCCCCCGGCCGGACGAGGAACAGGCTCATGTACCCGTTGGCCCGGGCCCGGGCCTCACCCACCCCACGCGCCACCAGGGCCTCGGGCCGGGTGCAGTGGGACGCGAACACCACCCGGTCGCCCAGCCCCCGGGCCTCGAGCAGGTCGCAGACCCCGGCCGTGTTCCGGTAGGGCTTGAGGATGGCCAGGCTGTCGGCGGCCTCGAGCGCCCGCTCCACCGCGGCGGTGCCTCGGGCCGCGCTCACCACGGCCAGGGTCTGGTCGCCCTCGACCAGAGGGGTACGGGCCTCAGCCGCTGCCGCGGCGAACGAGGTGATGCCCGGCACCACCTCCACCGGCACCCCGGGCTCGAGCTCGCGGACGGCCTCCAAGAGATAGGTGAAGGTGGAGTAGGTCATGGGATCGCCCAACGTGAGGAACGCGGCCGCGGCGGCCCGCCGGAGCTTCTCCGCCACCCTCCGGGCGTGATCCCGGTGCACCCGGCGGGACCGCACGTCCTCGAAGGTGTGCCGGAAGGGCAGGGTGACCACGGGGCAGCCCGGCCGAAGGTGGGGCCGGGCGATCTCTAGGGCGGCGCTCCGGCCCGATCGCTCGTGGCCCGCGGCAAACACCACGTCCACCTCCTGGAGCACGCGAACAGCCTTCACCGTGAGCAGCTCCGGGTCGCCGGGGCCGACCCCGATGCCGTAGAAGGTTCCGAGCTGGGTCATGACGGGGCTCCTGAAGTTGGATTGGTCGTTGGTCTACGGTCGTCGGTCGGGGGCCCAACGACACGGTGGTGACCCGGAGGCATGGGATCTGGTGGAGCGCCGGGCGTGGCTCCTAGAGTCGCTGCATCCGGCACTCAGCCCGGCCTGCAAAGCGCTGTTGTGGCTCGATCCGCGAGAGCGCTTCGTGGTCCGTCGGCGAGGCGAGCATCGGCTGAGTGTCGGATGCAGCCTAAATCGGATGTTACAACTCACGCACGGCCGGAACCGGCTCCCGCCCCCCGGGAAAGCGAGCCTGTTCCGTCGCCGGGTCAACAGCTGCTCCTCCTCACCGCCCACACGGCCGAGCCGAAGAAGACCGCGGCGAAGCCGGCCAAGGCCACGACGTTGATCCCGGGCACGGGGGTGCCCAGGCTGGCCGCCCGGATCACCAGGCTCGAGTGGGTCAGCGGCAGGCCGTAGGCGATGGTCTGGGCCCACCCGGGCAGGCGGTCCAGGGGGAAGAAGGTGCCGCACAGGAACGACATGGGCACGATGAAAAACGTGTTGATGTGCCCCTGGTCGGCGTGGCTGCGCACTACCATGGCGGCCGTGACCGCGGCCGAGGCAAAGGTGAAGGTGTGAAGCAGGAAGAACCCGGCCACCTGGGGGCTGGCCGGAGGCCGGATGCCGAACGGCCAGGCCAGCAGGTACACGATCACCGCCGCCGCGATCCCTCGGAGCATGCCGTACACCACCTCGCCGAGGGTGATCTCCCAGGCCGGGATCGGCGCCATCTGGAACTCCTCGAAGATGCGCCAGTAGAACCGGGCGATGTTGATCTCGGTGGCCGTGCCGTAGCTCTGGGTCATGCTGGCCATGGTGGCCAGCCCCGGGATCATGAAGGCCAGGTAGCCCACCCCGTCGAACTCGACGTGCCGGCCGAGGCCCCAGCCGAACACCACCAGGAACAGGAACGGCGACACCGCGTACGAGGCCAGGTGCTTCTTCCACCGCCTCCGATAGATGCGCAGCTCCCGGTACAGGACACCCCTCACCCCGTTCACGGGTCCACCCTCCGGCCGGTGCGCTGAAGGAACAGGTCCTCCAGGTTGGTGCGGCGCAGGCCCGCCCCTGCCCGGTCGTGGCGCAGGAACGCGAGCGCGGCCTCCCGGGTGGGGAAGAACCGGGTGCGGGTTCCCCCCTCCTCCACCAGGTCCACGGCGTACTCGCCCAGGCCCTCCAGGAGCTCCCGGGGCGTCCCCTCCTCGATCAGTCGGCCCCGGTCCAGGATGCCCACCCGATGGCACAGGAACTCGGCCTCCTCGATGTAATGGGTGGTCAGGAGCACGGTCACGCCCCTGCGGTTCACGCTCCGGATCAGGTCCCACAGCCTCCGGCGGGTGGCCGGGTCGAGCCCCACCGTGGGCTCGTCCAGGAACAGGATCCGGGGCTTGTGCAGCAGGGCCCGGACGATGGTGACCCGCCGCTTCATGCCCCCCGACAGGGTCCGGCCCAGGCTGCCGGCCCGGTCGGCGAGCCCGGCGAACTCCAGGAGCTCCCGGGCCCGGGCCCGGCGCTCGGCCCGGGGCATGCCGTGGAGGATGCCGTGGAGCTCCAGGCTCTCGGCCACGGTCAGGTCCGGGTCCAGGTTGAGCTGCTGGCTCACCACCCCGATCTGGGCCTTGGCCGCCACCGGGTTGCGCACCACGTCGGCGCCGCCCACCCTGGCCTCGCCCCGGTCGGGGCGCAGGAGCCCGGTCAGGATGCGGATGGTGGTGGTCTTTCCGGCGCCGTTGGGCCCGAGGAACCCGTAGATCTCTCCCGTTCGGAGCCGCAGGTCCAGGCCGTCCAGGGCCCGGACCCGGCCGAAACGCTTCACCAGCCCCCGGGCCTCGACGGCCAGGGGCGGCTCGGGTGCTGGCTTCTCGATGGGAGAGGCGATGGCCACGGTGTCTTCCATGTCACTTCGTAACTTCAGTCTACGGTCAACGGTCTTCGGTCGTCGGTCAACGGTCGTCGGTCTGGGGCCTTCGGCCCGCTCGGCGGCTAGGCAGCTAGGCGGCCGGGCGGCTCTCGAACCGCGCCAAAGCTAGGGGGGCACGGGGTCTGCTGGAGCGCCGCGCGCGGCTCCTTGGCTCGCCGCGCAGCGCCTCCCACGTTCGCACCGTGAAATCGTTCGTGCCGGCCGAACGGTCATGAAGCCACCGCTGATGCCTCGTGCCTGCGCGGCGAATCTCGATGCCCGGCTTCGCGCGCGGCCGGAAGCAGGCCCCGTTCCCGCCGCAGCTACCCGGTTCAGGGAAAGTTTCTCTCCCCGTCGTAGGGCCCCCCAGGGACGAAGGGGGCTTTCCGGTAAGTTCGTAACAGCGGTCGTTGGTCGGAAGGCCGCGAATCCCCGAAGGGGTGAGGCGAAGGCCCCGCGTTGGGGCCTCTGCGACAACAAAAAGCCCACTCCGGGGGAGTGGGCTTCCCGTATTCGAAGCACCCGATTTCCCCTCTCTCCCGATCCACCCGGGGAGCTGCGTGCAAGGGGAGTCCGTCCGGCAGGTCTTCTGGCTCGCGATTCGTCCTCGGGGCCGCCTTCCCAGCCGCGATGCGACCAGTGGCACCAGTGGCCCGTCGTCCTCGCTCACAGCGGCGGGTCCGCGGGGGATTCTCACCCCACTTCCCTTTTCAGCCCCATGGGGCACCGGCGGACGTGTGTTGAAGGGGCCTTTTATCCCCTTGACCGGGCCGTGTCAAGCCGGGAACCTCCCAGGTTTGACGGTCGTTTGCGGCCCACGGTATAAAGCCGAGTCCGGCAGGGATGTCGCAACTCCCCTTCGATCCAAGGTTCCTCACGACCAATGACGGCCCTCGATCTGTTCGACCACGACCTGCCCGGCCTGGAACGCGTCTTCGAGAGGTGGGGGGAGAAGCGGTTCCGGGCCCGGCAGGTGATGAACTGGCTCTACAAGAAGGGTGTGACCCAGTTCGAGGAGATGACCGACCTCTCCGCCGCCCTGCGGGAGCGGCTGGGCCGGGAGGCCACGGCCGCTCTGCCACGGATCGCGGCCGAGCAGACCAGCCGGGACGGCACGGTGAAGCTTCTGCTCGAGCTGGAGGACGGCGAGCGGGTGGAGACCGTGCTGATGCCGGACGACGGCCGGGTGACCCAGTGCGTGTCCACCCAGGTGGGATGCGCCATGGGCTGCGCGTTCTGCCGGACCGGCACTCTGGGGCTGCGTCGCCATCTCACCGGCGGAGAGATCGTGGCCCAGGTGGTGGTGGGGCAGGCCCGCATGGGGCCGGACCGGCGGATCACCAACGTGGTGTTCATGGGCATGGGCGAGCCCCTGCACAACTTCGACAACGTGGTGCGGGCGTTCCGGATCCTGTCGAGCGACCACGGGCCGAACATCACCCGCCGTCGCCTCACGGTGTCCACCGCGGGCCTGGCGGACCGGATCCGGCGGTTGCCGCCCGAGATGTTGGGAAGCCTGGCCGTGAGCCTGAACGCCACCACCGACGAGGTCCGCGACCGGATCATGCCGGTGAACCGCCGGTTTCCGATCCAGGAGCTCCTGACGGCCCTGCGGGAGAGCCCGCTGCCCCCCCGGGACCGCTACACCGTGGAGTACGTGCTCCTGGGCGGGATGAACGACTCGCCGGACGATGCCCGGCGGCTGGTGAAGCTGCTGTCCCACGTGCGGTGCAAGGTGAACCTGATCGCCTACAACCCCCACGGCGACAGCCCCTTCGAGAGGCCGCGGCCCGAGGCGGTGGAGGCGTTCCGGAAGATCCTGCTGGACAAGAACTTCACCGCCACCCTGCGCAAGAGCCGGGGGGAGGACATCCTGGCCGCCTGCGGGCAGCTGAAGGCGGAGGAGGCGGGGAGGCTAGGGGGCTAGAAAGCTGGAATGCTAGAAGGCTGGGAAGCCCCCTCAGGCCCCTGGGGCCCGGCAGTAGGGAGGGTAACTTTCATTGGTCCGGGGCCTTCACGCCGGAGGCATGGGGCCTGCGGTTCAGGAGCCAGAGTTCAGGGGACAGAAGCCAGAAAGAAGGCAAAGGCACTGTGGCCAAAGCGACGTCGTGGGACCCACGGCCCGTCCCCTGACGTCTGTCCTCTGACCCCTGATTCCCATGCCCCCCGACTCCGATGCCGTGACGAGATTTCGACCGACGACCAACGACTGACGACCAACGACCAACGAACCCCAAGGATCACTGCATGGACAGGGCGATCGGAATCATCGGAGGAAGCGGGCTCTATGAGATGGAGGGGCTCACCGACGTTCGGGAGGTGGAGGTGTCCACCCCGTTCGGGGCGCCGTCCGACGCCCTGATCGAGGGGCGCCTGGGCGACCGGAGGCTCGTGTTCCTGCCCCGCCACGGACGGGGTCACCGGTTCTTGCCCTCGGAGGTGCCGTACCGGGCGAACGTCTGGGCCCTGAAGTCCCTCGGGGTGGAGTGGGTGATCTCCATCTCGGCCGTGGGCAGCCTCGAGGAAGGGGTGGCGCCGGGCCACATCTGCCTGCCCGACCAGTTCCTGGACCGCACCTGGGGCCGGGAGAGCACGTTCTTCGGCGACGGCATCGTGGGCCATGTGGCCATGGCCGACCCGGTGTGCCAGGCCCTGCAGCAGGCCGTGTGGGAGACCCGCGAGGCCGTGGGCGTGCCGTTCCACCGGGGCGGGACCTACGTGTGCATCCAGGGGCCTCAGTTCAGCACCCGGGCCGAGTCCTACTGGTACCGCTCCCTCGGCGCGCGGGTCATCGGCATGACCAACGCCACCGAGGCCCGGCTGGCCCGGGAGGCGGAGCTCTGCTACACCACGGTGGCCCTGGTGACCGACTACGACTGCTGGCACGAGACCGAGGAGGAGGTGAGCGTGGAGGCCGTGCTCGAGGTGCTCCACCGCAACGTGGACACCGCCCGAAAGATCGTGCGCGAGGCCGTGGGCCGAGTTCCGGCCGAGCGCTCCTGCCCCTGCGCCGAGGCGGCCCGGTACGCGGTGCTCACCGACCCGGCTCGGATCCCTGCCGAGACCCGACGCCGGGTGGAGCTGCTGTTCGGCCGGTACCTCACGAGCGGGGAGGGGGAGGGATGAGCGGCGATCTGCTCGTGGTGGGCTCGGTGGCCATCGACGCGGTGGAGACCCCGTTCGGCCGGGAGGACGAGGCCCTCGGG
Source organism: bacterium (assembly GCA_027021615.1). Classification (GTDB taxonomy): domain Bacteria; phylum Desulfobacterota; class Deferrisomatia; order Deferrisomatales; family Deferrisomataceae; genus Deferrisoma. Next base: position 93,499 of record JALUTY010000096.1, read on the forward strand.
GGCTCGGCCCTCTACTTCACGGCGGCGGCGAGCCTGTTCGCCCCGGTGCGGCTCGTGGCCGTGATCGGCGAGGACTTCCCCACCGAGCGGGTGGGGTTCCTGGCGGAGCGGGGCGCGGACCTGTCGGGCCTGGTGCGGGCCGAGGGCCGCACGTTCCGGTGGAAGGGCCGGTACGGGTTCGACCTGAACGAGGCCCACACCCTGGAGACCCACCTGAACGTGTTCGAGGGGTTCTCGCCGGAGCTCGCGCCGGCCCACCGCGCATGCCCCTACGTGTTCCTGGCCAACATCGACCCCGATCTGCAGCAACGGGTGCTCGATCAGGTGGAGGACCCGCGGTTCGTGGCCCTGGACACCATGAACTTCTGGATCGAAGGAAAGCGCAGCAGCCTCCTGGACGCCATCGCCCGGGTCGACATGGTGGTGCTCAACGAGGCCGAGGCCCGCATGCTGGCCGAGGAGCCCAACCTGGTGCGGGCCGCCCAGAAGATCCTGTCGTGGGGGCCCAAGGGCGTGGTGGTGAAGCGGGGCGAGTACGGCGCCATGTACTTCGCGGACGGCCACGTGTTCGCGGCGCCGGCGTTTCCCCTGGAGGAGGTGTTCGACCCGACGGGGGCGGGGGACACCTTTGCCGGCGGCATGATGGGGTACCTGTCCAGCACCGGCAACCTGGAGCCCGACAACATCCGCCGGGCCATCGTGTTCGGGTCGGCGATGGCGAGCTTCAACGTGGAGGACTTCAGCTTCCGCCGGCTGGAGCGCCTCACCTACGACGAGGTGGCCTCCCGGTACCGCCAGTTCAAGACGCTCACGGAGTTCGAGGCCGAGGTGGGATGAGGGGGGGCTATGAACCCGGCGGGTAAACAGGCGCTATCGCTCCCTGCTCGGAGGGGCAAGGGGCCTGCCGGAGAGCCGGGCGCGGCCCCATAGCCCGCCGCGCAGCGCCTCGGACGTTCGGACCGCGAAATGGCTCGGATTCCATCGAGTTGTCGTGTAACCAGCTCTTCGGTCCTGTGCCTGCGCGGCGAATCTCATGCTCGGCTTCGCGCCCGGCCGGAGGCAGGTGCCTTGCCCCACCCCCCGAGGTGACGCGCCTAATCTGTCGCCGGGTTGCTAGCTGCAGTATCGCCGGATCTGCTGATGCAGCTCGGTGAGGTCGGCGGACTTGGCCACGCACCCATTGGCGCCCAGGGCCAGGGCCTCGTGGGCGGGCTCGCAGAACGCGGAGAACACCACGACCGGCATCTTCGGGTAGCGTGCCCGGATGCGGCGGAGCACCTCGAGGCCGTCCATGCCGGGCATCTTGAGGTCGAGGATCACGAGGTCGGGGGAGCGGTCGTCCAGCAACCGCAAGGCCTGGGGACCGTTGGCGGCGGCGAGCACCTCGTGCCCCGCCGAGGAGAGTTCCTCTTGGAGCAAGAACCGAATGTTATCGTCGTCGTCGACGAAAAGGATGCGGCCCACCGCCATGACTCCTTCCTGCCCCTCCCCCGCGTCCCGGCCGGGAAGTAAACCGCGCCAAAGATACCGGGCCGCTCCCCGGTGTCAACCGTTTTTTCTCGTGGTGGCTCTTTTTTTGGCCGCCTGCGCCGGTAACAAGGAGGCCGTCAGACGCCAGGCCAAGGCGGCCTACCAGCTCGGGGTCGCGTTCTTGGCCGAGGGCCGGCCGGCCCCGGCCCTGCGCGAGTTCACCAAGGCGGCCCGGCTCACCCCCGACGATCCCGAGGTGCACAACGCGCTGGGGCTGGCGTACTGGGCCCGACAGGAGGTAGGGCAGGCCGAACGGGGGTTTCGCAGGGCCGTGGAGCTCAAGCCCGACTATTCCGAGGCATGGAACAACCTGGGAGCCCTGTACCTCTCCATCGGCCGGTACGGGGAGGCGATCGAGGTGCTCCAAAAGGCCCTAGACAACGTGTTCTACGGCACCCAGGAGAGGGCCCTGACGAATCTGGGCTGGGCCCTGTACAAGCAGGGGCGCCTTGTGGAGGCCCAGCGCCGCCTGCGCGAGGCCCTGGAGGTGGCTCCGGGCTTCCCCCTGGCCCACAAGGACCTGGGGATCTTGCTCTACGATCGGGGGGAGTATGCAGAGGGCTTGGAGCATCTCACGCGGGCCGCAGAATCGTTGCCCCGGGATGCCGAGGTGTTCCTGTACCGGGGCCTGACGAGGCTGCGCACCGGCGATCGGGACGGCGCCCGCACCGATTTCGAGCAGGCCTGGAGGCTGGCGCCTCGGACGGATGTGGGCAAGTCGGCAAAGACCTATCTGGATCTCGTGGAGTAGCCCGGAGGGGGTTCGGCAACCGGCAGACCGAGGAGGACGCCCATGGCCACCACCGAACACGAGCCCCGTCCCTCCGAGCCTCACCGGTTCGGCCCGGCACTGAGAGAGGCCCGGGAGGCCGCAGGTCACACCCTGGAAGAGGTTGCCCACGCAACCCGGATTCGGCGAAGCTACCTCGAAGCCCTGGAGGCCGAGGACTGGGGCCGGGTGCCGAGGGGGGTGATCGGGCGGGGGTTTGTGCGGCTGGTGGCCAAGGAGATCGGCGCGCCTGAGGCCGAGCTGCTGGATCTGTATCACCGCTGCCGGCCCGACGAGGCCTCGGTCCCCGCCCGGAGACTGCCCGAGCCCGACTGGGAGGTCTCCTTGCGCGGGGGAAGGCGCCGGCTCCTGCCCGGCGGTCTAGGGCTGGTTCTGGTGATGGCGGGCCTCGGGGCGGGGTGGTGGTTCTGGGGGGGGGCGGTGCCCCCAGCCCCGCAGGGGCCGGCAGTGGAGACGGTCGCGCCGGGCGGGAGCACCCCGGCAGGGGAAGGGGATGGGGCCGCTGCGCCCGAACCGGAGGTGCCGGCAGAGGCCCGGGCTCCCGAGCCCCCCCCGGGCCGGGAGGCGCCGGCGGAGGAAACCGCAACGCGGACGACCGCCCCGTTCACCCTGGAGATCCGAGCCACGGAGAAGGCCTGGGTTCGGGTGGTGGCCGACGGCGGTGAGCCGGACGACCAAGTGTTCCAGCCCGGAGAGAAGCGCACCTACGAGGCCCGCAACGGGTTCTCCGTGAAGCTGGGCAACGCCGGCGGGGTACGGTTCGTGTGGAACGGCACGCTCCTCAAGGTGCCCGGTCGGCCGGGGGAGGTGAAGGAGGTGCGGCTGCCCGCGGAGCTGGAGGCCTTGCTGCCGTGATCGGTTGGTCCGGCGACCCCTTGGCCGCGGCCGCGGCCACGGCCTTGGGGCCCGCGTTCCGGGCCGAGGTGGCCGTGGTGCTGGGGTCGGGGCTGGGAGAGGTGGCGGGGCCCCTGGAGCGATCTGTTCCTTTTGCTCGGGTGCCCGGACTGTCGTCCTGTGGGGTGCCGGGCCATGCGGGAAGGGTGGGGATCGCGAGGGTGGCGCAGACGCGGGTCGTGGTGTTCCAGGGTCGGCGCCACCTCTACGAGGGGATCTCCCCGGGCCAGGCCGCGTTCCCGATCCGCTTGGCCCGGCGGCTGGGGGCCGGACTGGTGGTGCTGTTCGCTGCG
>JALUTY010000097.1 GCA_027021615.1 bacterium
GCGCGGCCGTGCTGGGCGGGGTGTTCCGTGCCCCCGACCTGGAGTCCCGGGCCCGGGCGTACCGCCAGGAGGCGCTCCGGGTTTTCGCCAGCCCGGCGACGAAATAGACGTGCCGTCTTGGCAGGCGGGGCAAGGGGCCTGCGATTCAGGTGTCATACCAAGTTGCCATCCATCGGATACGTATCCGGGGGCGGGGCAAGGGACCTGCCTCCGGCCGGGCGCGAAGCCAGGCATTGAGATTCGCCGCGCAGGCACGGGGCGGGGGAGCTGGCTTCATGGCAACCGTTGGAATCCGCACCCTTTCGCAGTTCAGACGCCGGAGGCGCTGCGCGGCGAGCCAAGGGGCCGCGCCCGGCTCTCCGGCAGGTCCCACGCCCCAGAGGGCGTCAATTTGGCCGCCGGAGTAAGAGTAGTAACGGTTCCACCGGACGAACGACGAGGAGTCCTTCATGAGACCAGACACCGTTCCCCCCCGGGTGCTCACCGTGGCCGGGTCCGACTCGGGGGGAGGTGCGGGCATCCAGGCCGACCTGAGAACCTTTGCCCTGCTCGGGTGCCACGGCAGCTCGGCCCTGACCGCGGTCACCGCCCAGAACTCGGTGGGGGTCCAGGGGGTGTTCCCCGTGGACCCGGAGGCCGTGGGGGCCCAGATCCGCAGCGTGCTCTCGGACATCGGGGCCGATGCGGTGAAGACCGGCATGCTGTTCTCGGCGGAGATCGTCCGGTCCGTGGCCAAAGCCCTGGGGGAGCACGGGGTGGAGCGGTTGGTGGTGGACCCGGTGATGGTGGCCAAGGGCGGGGCGCCGCTCCTGCGGGAGGACGCCCGCGAGGCGTTGGTGCGGGATCTCCTGCCCCGGGCGCTCCTGGTCACGCCCAACCTTCCCGAGGCCGAGGTGCTCACGGGCATAACGATCCGTTCCGAGGCCGATCGCTACCGGGCCGTGGACCGGCTCCTGGCGCTGGGCCCCCGGGCGGTCCTCCTGAAGGGGGGGCACGGGCAGGGGGCCGTGGTCCTGGACCTGTACGCCGACCGGGACGGCCGGCAGGAGGCGTTCCGCTCACCCCGGGTGGACACGCCCCACACCCACGGCACCGGGTGCACCCTGTCGTCGGCGATCGCCGCGTTCCTGGCCCGGGGGGAGGACCCCGTGGCCGCGGTGCGCCGGGCCCGGGCGTTCCTGCACGAGGCGATCCGGCACGCCTATCCCCTGGGGGCCGGACACGGCCCCACCAGCCCCTGGCACGGGTCGCCCCTGGTGGCCCGTGCCGGGGTGCTCGACGACCTGTGGGAGGCGTGGGAGATCCTGGAGGCGGAGAACCCCGTGGACCTCGTGCCCGAGGTCCAGTCCAACCTGGCCCAGGCCGTGCCCGCGGCAGCGGACCCAGAGGACGTGGCCGCGTTTCCCGGCCGGATCGTGCGGTGCGCCGGGCGGGTTCGCCGTCTGGAGGGACCCCGGTTCGGGGCCAGCCGCCACATGGCCAAGATCCTGCTGGCCTCGGCCCGGTGGGGAAGCCCGTTCCAGGCCGTGATGAACGTCCGGTACGGGCCGGAGGTGGTGGAGGCGTGCCGGGCCGCGGGGCTGCGGGTCGAGGGGTTCAGCCGGGCCGACGAACCCCGGGAGGTGAAGAGCAGGGAGGGGTCCACCCTGGAGTGGGGGACCCTGCAGGTGCTGGAGCGGTGCGGGTACGCGCCCGACGCCATCTACGACACGGGGGACCTGGGCAAGGAGCCCATGGTGCGGATCTTCGGGGAAACCGCCCCGGACGTGGCGCGCCGGGTGGCGGCCGTGGCCCGGGAGCTTACGAACGCGAGGTGACACATGACGATTCTGGAGGCCTGCCGTGCCGGCCGGGTGCCCGAGGAGGTGGCTGCGGCAGCAAAGGCGGAGAACGTGGACCCAGAGGCCCTCGCGGCCTCGATCGGCCAGGGGGAGGCGATCGTGTGCCGGAACCGGAACCGGCGCAACTGCCGGCCCCTGGCCATCGGCAAGGGGCTTCGGACCAAGGTGAACGCCAACATCGGGACCAGCAAGGACCAGATGGAACCGGACCTGGAGATGGCGAAGCTCCGGGCGGCCCTCCAGGCCGGGGCCGACACCGTGATGGACCTCTCCACGGGGGGGCCGCTGCGGGAGATCCGGCGACGGATCCTGGAGGAGTGCCCGGCGCCGGTGGGCACGGTTCCCATCTACCAGGCGGCCGTGGACACGGTGGAGTCCGGCCGTTCGATCACCGAGATGGACCCCGACCGGCTGCTGGGCGTGATCGAGGACCAGGCCAAGGAAGGGGTGGACTTCGTCACGGTGCACTGCGGCATCACCCGGGAGGGGGTGCGGTTCCTGGAGAGCCAGCCGCGGCTCCTGGGCGTGGTGAGCCGGGGCGGGTCGTTCACGGTGGCGTGGATGCGCCACAACCGGGCGGAGAACCCCTTGTACGAGCGGTTCGACCGGCTCCTGGAGATCTGCCGGGAGCACGAGGTGGTTCTGAGCCTGGGCGACGGGTTCCGGCCGGGCGCCCTGGCCGACGCCACCGACCGGGGCCAGATCCACGAGCTCATGGTGCTAGGTCAGCTGACGCTCCGGGCCTGGGAGGCCGGGGTCCAGGTCATGATCGAGGGGCCCGGCCACGTGCCCCTGGACCAGATCCAGGCCAACGTGCAGCTCCAGAAACGCCTGTGCCACGGCGCGCCGTTCTACGTGCTCGGTCCCCTGGTGACCGACGTGGCCCCGGGGTACGACCACATCACCTCGGCCATCGGCGGCGCCCTCGCGGCCTGGGCCGGGGTGGACATCCTGTGCTACGTGACCCCTTCGGAGCACCTGGGGCTGCCCGACGTGGAGGACGTTCGCCAGGGCGTGATCGCCGCCCGGATCGCGGGCCATGCCGCCGACGTGGCCAAGGGCGTGCCCGGGGCCCGGGCCTGGGACGACGCCATGGCCGAGGCCCGGGCCGACCTGGACTGGAAGAGGCAGATCGAGCTCGCCGTGGACCCCGCCCGGGCCCGGCACGTGCGCGAGCGCTGCCTGCCCGGCGACGAGGAGGTGTGCTCCATGTGCGGCGAGTTCTGCGCCGTGAAGGTGTTCTCGGGCCGGGGGGAATGAGGCGGCCTGGGGTTCAGTGGACAGATTTCAGCTTCGGTAGGCCGCAAGGCAGCCTGTTTGCGGGGTACAGACTTTGTGTACGTCTCGGTCCGAGCGGTGCGTGCGGGGCATGGGGTCTACCTCCGGCCGGGCGCGAAGCCGAGCATGAGATTCGCCGCGCAGGCACAACACACGGGAGTTGGTTTCAGCACGGGTGGGTGCAAGGGGTACCATTTCGCGGTCCGGGCGCCGGAGGCGCTGCGCGGCGAGCATAGGAGCCGCGCCCGGCTCTCCGGCAGACCCCATGCCCCCTAGCCCGCATTATTCATGAAGCCTTCTGCTGCAACCGCCGATTGCACGCCATCTCGGGGCGTGCTCGCGCCTCGGGGCTCGACGTACCGTCCAGTACGCCTGCGCCCCTCGGCGCTGCGCTTGCCCCGATCTGACGCACACTCGACGGTTTCGCGACGAACGCTCATGAATAATGCGGGCTAGGCTTTGATTCTGGCCCCTGACCCCCATGCCCCCGAGATTTGGCGCGGTTCGAGAGCCGCTCGGCCGCCTAGCTGCCTAGCCGCCCAGCGGGCCGAAGGCCTCCGACCGACGACCAACGACTGACGACCAACGACCGAAGTTGCCATGGCGACCAGGGACCGGGCGGTGTGGGGGTGGGCGCTGTACGACTGGGCGAACTCCGCGTTCGCCACGGTCGTGATGGCCGGGCTGTTCCCGGTGGTGTTCCGCGATGTGTGGAGCACCGGGGTGGCGCCGGAGGTGGGCACCTTCCGCCTCGGCGTGGTGAACTCGGCGGCCAGCCTCGTGGTGGCCGTGGCGGCCCCCTTGCTCGGGGCCGTGGCCGACGCGGGGGGGCATCGGAAGCCGTGGCTGGTGGGATTTGCGGCCCTGGGGATGGCCGGGACCGGGCTGTTGGCCCTTGTTCCGAGCGGAAGGTGGATCGCCGCCGCCCTCCTGTACGGAGGGGCCACGGTGGGGTTCATGGCGGCGAACGTGTTCTACGACGCGCTCCTGATGGAGGTGGCCCCGGAGGAGCGTCGGGACCGGGTGTCGGCCCTGGGGTACGCCTTGGGGTACCTGGGAGGCGGCCTGGCGTTCCTGGGAACGCTGGCGGTGGTGCTGGATCCCCTGCGGTTCGGCCTGCCGGACACGGCTGCGGCGGTGAGGGCCTCGTTCCTGTCGGTGGCGGTGTGGTGGGCGGTCTTCACGGCGCCCCTCGTGCGGTGGGTGCCCCGCGGCTCGGCCGGCCCTCGGCTGGACCTGTCGGAGGGGTTCCGGCGGCTGGCCGATACACTCGGCAGGCTGCGGGCCCACGGCCCGGCCGTCAGGTTCTTGATCGCATACTGGCTGTACATAGATGGGGTGGACACCGTGGTTCGGATGGCCGTGGACTACGGGATGGCGCTGGGCCTCGGGTCAGCGGGCTTGATGAAGGCCCTCCTGATCACCCAGTTCGTGGGGTTCCCGGCGGCCCTGGTCTACGGGCGGTTGGGGGAGCGGGTGGGGCCCCGATCGGCGATCCTGGTGGGGCTGGTCGTGTACGCCGGGGTGACCGTTTGGGCCCGCGGCATGGACTCTGTGGGGGAGTTCTACACGCTGGCCGTGGTGGTGGGGCTGGTGCAGGGGGGGGTGCAGGCTTTGAGCCGCTCCTTGTTCTCGCGGCTGGTGCCGCAGGGCCGGAGCGCTGAGTTTTTCGGGTTCTACAACCTGATGGGCAAGTTCGCCGCCGTCCTGGGACCGGTGCTCATGGGAGCGGCAGGCCTGTGGACCGGGGACCCCCGTAACGGGGTGCTGGCCGTGACCGGATTGGTGGTGGCGGGGGGGCTGGTGCTTCTCAGCGTGCCGGGGGGTGGGGCCCGCCGCAATGCTGCATAGCCGCATTTCACTATCCCGGCCTAACATCATGGTTTTTCAGAGGGATTCCAGTACCCCATCGGCCACAAGATCTATCCTTTCGGTCATTGACGTTGCAGCGCAGCATCACTAGACTCGCTACCGTCACGAAACCCACGGTACGACGAGGAGGTGAAAGCCATGCCCGCACGCGAGACGCTTCTGGATCGAACGGCCAATCTTTGGAGTCAGCAGATGGACCGGTGGATCGAGTCGGTCAACCTCTGCCAGAACCAGTACGAACGCATGATGAACCTGTGGATGGGGCAGATGACCGAGGCTCAGAAGGAGGGGCAGAAGTTTTGGAAGGAGTGGATGGACTGCTGCACCAAGGGCCAGGCCGACTGGCTCAAGACCGTGCAGACCGGGCTGAAGGAGACGGCGGAGCTGTTCCGGTTTGAGCCGCCGTCCCAGGGGGCGAAGGGCTGACCTGCCAAAAGGGGCGGGGCATGGCGCCCCGCCCCTTTACTGGAGAAGGAAGGCATTGTCAGGCTCATGCCCCTGTCCTCTGGAACCAGGCCCCTGCACCCCAGGCCCCCGCCCCACACAGAGCAATACTTTTGAAGGGTTCAGTGCATGCTTTCCCTCTGACAACGGAGAAGGGATCCGCCCTCCCGGGGAGTAGGCGTGGGTTCCGGGCCCGCCTCGTTGACCCGAGGGGGGCCTGCAGGTAGGCTGCAGATGCGCCGATGGGACGCTCTCACCAGCGCACGAAAGGAGCCACGCAGATGAGAACCGTCAACGAGATCCGGGTCGGAGACCGGGCAAGCCTGGTGCGGGAGGTGACCGAGGCGGACCTTGCCCTCTTTGCCGCGGCCAGCGGCGACACGAACCCGATCCATTTCGACGAGGCCTACGCAGAGTCCACCTTCTTCAAGGGGCGTATCGCCCACGGAATCCTATGCGCGAGCTTCCTGTCGGCCGTGATCGCGGGAAAGCTGCCGGGTCTGGGCACCATTTACGTGAGCCAGACCCTGAAGTTCCGGGCACCCGTTCGGATCGGGGACCGGATCACGGCCGAGGTGGAGGCGCTGGAGGTGGACCCGGAGAAGAACCGGGTGAGGCTTCGGACCACCTGCACGAACCAGGACGGGGTGGTGGTGCTCGACGGCGAGGCGGTCGTGATGCCGCCCCGCCGCAAGATCCCGGCCGAGCAGCTGGAGGAGATCGCCCGTCGGCGGGAGGCCCTCGAACAGAGTTTGTGGGAGTATCGGAACTCCGTGCTCGAGCGCAGGCGGGCGGCCGAGGAGGCGATCCGCGCGTCGCTGGAATAAACCAGCGACGAAAGAGACGCACTTTATCGGCGGGGAGGGGCAAGGGGCCCGGTGGAGCGCCGGGCGTGGCTCTTACATCGCTGCATCCGGCACTCACCCATGGCGGGAGCCAGGCCCTTTGTCCCTCCCGAGCAGGGGGGCGATAGCAGATAGCTCCTGCTCAACCACCGGGGAAAGGGCCGCCCCCCTCTCAGATCCTCAGCCCCCCATCCACCTCGATCACCCGTCCGTGGACGTAGTCGTTCTCCAGTATGAACCGGAGGGCGTGGGAGATCTCTTCGGGACGGGCCATGCGGCCGACGGGGATCAGGGCCTCGATCTTCCTCCGCACCTCCTCGCGCATCTGGGAGGTCATGTCCGTGGCCACGTACCCCGGGGCGAGGGCCGCTACCCGGATGCCGTAGCGGGCGAGCTCCTTGGCCCACACCACGGTCATAGCGTCGATCCCCGCCTTGGTGGCAGAGTAGTTCGTCTGCCCGATGGCGCCGGAGCGGTTGACCGAAGAGATCGACACGATCACCCCTCCTGTCCCCTGGTCGACCATCCGCTTCGCCGCCTCTCTTCCGCACAGGAACACCCCCGTGAGGTTCACGTCGACGACCTCGCTCCAGTAGGCCGTGGGCATCGTCTGGACGACGCCGTCCTTCCTCTTGACGAACAGGGCGTCCCGGGTGATCCCGGCGTTGGCCACTAGGGCGTCGATCCCGCCGAGCCGCTCCACGAACCGCTCGAACAGCGCCTGCACCTCTGCCTCGGAGGCCACGTCGGCCCGGTGGGTCCAGATCTCCTCACCGGCCTGCCGGGCTTCCTCGGCCAGCCGGGCCAGGCGCTCCGCGTTGGTGGCGCACACGCCCACCCGGGCGCCGGCCCGGGCCAGGTCCAGGGCGAACCGGCGGCCCAGGCCCCGCGCCCCCCCAGTGATCAGGATCCGGGATCCCTCGATCTTCATGGGCCTCCTCCTACACCCGTTCCTTCACCCACCGGGCGATGGTCGGGGCCAGCTCCCGCTGGGACCGGCTGCTCACGTAGATGCCGATGTGCCCACCGGGGAACGAGAGCGTGGTAAAGTCCTGGGTGCCCACCACCTTCTCGAGGGCCTTGGAGGAGGACGGGGGCACCAGGTGGTCCTCATTGGCGAAGATGTTCAGCACCGGCATGGTGATGTTCTTCAGGTCCACCCGGCGGCCGCCGAGCTCCACCTCGCCCCGGATCAGCTTGTTCCCCTGGTAGAACTCCTTGATGAACTCCCGGAACGCCTCCCCGGCCTGGTCCGGGCTGTCGAAGATCCACTTCTCCATGCGCAGGAAGCTCCGCAGGTTCTCCTCGTCGTCCAGCACCGACACGAACCCCACGTACTTCTGCACCATGAGCTGCCACGGCTTCAGCATCAGGAACCCCCAGTTCATGAACTCGCCGGGCACGTTCCCGAACGCCTCCACCATGGTGTCCACGTCGAGATGCTGGGACCAGATGTTGAGCAGGCCGTCCTTCACATGGAAGTCGACCGGGGTCACCATGGTGATCAGGTTTTGGATGCTCTCCGGATGGAGCGCCGTGTAACAAAGGCTGAAAGTCCCTCCCTGACAGATCCCCAGCAGGTTGATCCGGTCCAGGCCGTGACGCCGCTTGATCACCTCGACGCAGGAGTGGATGTATCCGTTGATGTAGTCGTCTAACGTAAGCCACCGCTCTGCCCGGTTCGGGTATCCCCAGTCGATCAGGTACAGGTCCATGCCCTGCTCCAAGAGGTTCCGAACCATGGAGCGGTCCTCCTGGATGTCCACCATGTACGGCCGGTTCACCAGGGCGTACACGATCAGGACCGGCACCTTACAGGGCCGCTTCCGGCGGGGGAGGTAGTGGTAGAGGACCACGTCGTCCTCCCGGTACACGACCTCCTTGGGCGTGGGAGCCACGTCGATCTCCCGGATGTCCACGATGGAGTCGAGGCCGCGCACGAGCTTGCGGTGGAAGTCCACGGCCTCTCGCATGGCCTCATCGGGCGTGATCTGGATCGGAAACACGGCTCACCCCTCCTGCTTGGGCCCGGCCTCGGCCGGGGCGGTTGGCTCGGTCTGCGCCTCGTTCGCGGTGGTCTTGCCGGCACCCGCGGCCTTGGCCCGGCCCCGGCGTCGGGCGCCTACCGTCGGCTTCTTCGGTCCGGTCTCCTGGGCCGCCCGAGCCTCACGGAGCGCGTCAAGCTCGCGTCGCAACGCCTTCACCTCCCGCCGAAGCTCGTGCATGTGGCGGTAAGCGTCGTCGAGCTCGGTGCGGGTCGGCAGGTGCAGGGTCCGAGCGAACGCCTCGACGATCTGGCGCTCGTGCACCCGGTAGTGCATGGCCGCGTTCACGAATCGGCCCTGGATCTCGGCGAAGGACTCGGTGCTGGCAACCTCGAAGTAGGCCTTCTCGGCGCAAGACACCCACAGGTCGAACAGCTGGCGGGCGCTGGTGACGGGCTTGCCCTTCTCTGCCCGCTCCACCAGCTCCCGCAGGAGGGTCTCCATGGCCCGGACCCCTGCGTTGGTCACCTCGGCCTGGAACTCGGCCTGGGCCCTCTGCACGTCCACCCAGGTCTCGTAGGCCCGGGCCGCCTTCTCCTGGAACTCCCGGGTGTACCCGATGGCCGGGGCGGCCAGGAACCGGCCGAGTGTGGACTCGTAGGTGTCCCAGAACACGTTCATCATCTTGAGCACGGCCCGTCGGTCGCCGGCCATCGCCTCGCCCAAGTGGCCCCCCGCCTCCCGCGTGGACTCCATCCACGGGGCCATCATCTTCTGCGCTTCGGTGGCCCACAGGCGCCACAGCCCCGGCAGCTCTGCCGCCACGGTAGCGGTTCCTTGGGCCGTGGGGAGCCACCGCAAAGGGTTCTCTTCCAGATCTTTCTTGATCTGGTCTACGTACCGCCTCAAGAGATCGACCCAGTCCTCCCCGGCTTCGATCTGGGGCGCCAGGCTCTGGAGCATCTGGGACACGAACGCCACGAACCGAAAGAACACCTCCTCGCCGGCGAACAGGGAGCGCACCACCTGGGGAGGCAGGCCGGGGCGGCCGCGGGCCCATGTTTCCAGGGACCGGGCCATCTGCCGGCGCCATCCCTCCAGCCACTGGGACCAGAGGCCGTCCCCGGTGCCGGCGGTCTCCCCCGCAGCCGGCATCCACCGCTCCCACCAGGTACGCTGCAGGTCGGTCCACGCTTTGGTCGCCTGCTCCATCTGCTCGTTCCAGCTCATCACGAGACCCTCCTTTCGGCCCGGGCCGCAGTAACTTCGGTCCACGATTGCCGGTCTTCGGTCCACGGTCGATCGGTCGAAAAGCCCGAACCCAACGCGGCTACTTAGGCTTGTCGCCGGAGCCGGTCTTTGTTGGGTCGAGCCAGGCGCGGGCCCAGTCCATCTGGGCTTGGAGCGTTTTCTCCGTGAGCTCGGCCCACCGGTCCAGGGCGGCCCCTGCCTCGGCGGGGCCACCCTGCTCCCTGAGCAGAGTTCGTAGGTGCCGGACCGTGTCCTCCGCCTCCTCGAGGCGGGCCTTGAGCTCCTCGTACCGTCGGGCGAGCTCCGCGTACCGGTACCGGGGGACCACCCCCAGCATGTCCCACCAAGCTTCCAGGACGTCCTGGAGACTCTGGGGATCGGTCCGGCCCGCCCCTTCGGGCAGCCAGAGCCGGGCCCATCGAGCCAGGTCCTCGGGCCCGGGGGGCTTGGCTCCCAAGGACTCCATCGCCTTGCGGAGCGACTCGGTCCCCTCCAGGGCATCGGCGGCGAACCGGAGCCACTGACGCATCAGGTCGGGTTGCACGCGACGACCTCCTCTCCCCCCCTGGGGCTCCGTCCTTGTGCGGTGTGATCTGACAGGGCCGGGAGCGAACGAGGGTCCACCCCGACAAGATCACCTGAATAATCGCACTGCTGCAGCGCGTCAACGGAACGGCAGGATAAACTCTTCTACCCGAACGGGTATTTCCCGGATCCGCCGGCTGTGAGCCGGCCCGGGCCGCAGGGGGCGGACGGAGCGGATCGGGGTTTCCGGCCCGCGGCCGGCGTGATAGTCTGAAAGTTCCCAGGGACCGGGGGCGGGCATGGGGTTCAGGAGACAGATTTCAGCGGACAGAAGACAGGTGTTCAAAAATGCTCCCCCGACTGCCGGGGTGGTCCCTCTCTGTCCACTGGCATCTGAATTCTGGCACCTGATACGGCCGCGCCCGGCTCTCCGGCAGACCCCATGCCCCCCGGGCTTTGACCGCCGGGTCGAAAGCCAGTTGGAAGCGGACAGAAGACAGGGAATCCCGAAAAGCAGCTTGGGTTCCCGGGGGGATCCTCTCGGGGTACCGAAGAGCCTTTTCCCCGTCCACCGACTTCTGAATTCTGGCCCCTGAAACCTATGCCCTCGAGACCGTGAGGTGGCGCCAAAGAGGCGGGGCCATGCTTGGAACACTCTGGAATCAAGTAGGTTTTCATGCGTCCTAGCCTCCCAGCGTCCTAGCGGAAGTTACTGATTGCAGGTACCAATATGGATTCCTTGCGGTTCTACGTGCAGACGTTTGGGTGCCAGATGAACGACCACGACTCGGGGGTGCTGGCCCGCCTGCTGGAGGAGGCTGGTCACCTGGAGGTGGCCCGGCCGGACGAAGCGGACCTGATCGTGGTGAACACCTGCGCCATCCGGGAGAAGGCCGAGCAGAAGCTGTTCTCCCAGCTGGGTCGATACCGCTTGCTCAAGGACCGGCGCCCCGATCTGACGATCGCGGTGGGTGGATGCGTGGCCCAGGATGCGGGCTGCCGCCTGTTCCGTCGGGCCCCCTACGTGGACCTGGTGTTCGGCACCCACGCCCTCCAGGACGTGCCGGACCTGGTGGCCCGGGTTCGGCGCACCGGCCGACGGATCGCGGCCACCCCCGAGGAGCAGGACCCCGAGCGGCTCGAGGCGTTCTACGCCCACCACCGTGCCCGGGCGGTCACGGCCTACGTGACCGTGATGCAAGGGTGCGACAACTACTGCGCCTACTGCATCGTGCCCTACGTCCGGGGTCGGGAGCTGTCGCGGCCCGCCGACGAGGTGGTGGCCGAGGTGGAGCGGCTGGTGGCGCAGGGCGTGGCCGAGGTGACCCTGTTGGGGCAGAACGTGAACTCCTACGGCCTCAAGCCCCGGGGAGAGACCGACTTCCCGGCGCTGGTGCGGCGGCTCGCCCGCATTCCGGGGCTCCTTCGGATCCGCTTCACCACGAGCCATCCCAAGGACCTGTCCGACGATCTGATTCGCTGCTTCGGCGAGGTGCCCGCGCTGATGCCCCACATCCACCTGCCCCTTCAGTCCGGGTCGGACCGGGTGCTGGAGGCCATGCGGCGGAGATACACCGTGGCTCGGTACCTCTCGCTGGTGGAGCGCCTGCGGCAGGCCCGGCCCGAGATCGCGATCACCTCGGACATGATCGTGGGGTTCCCGGGGGAGACTGAGGAGGACTTCCGGGCCACGCTCGAGGTGATGGAGCGGGTGCGGTTCGACGGGCTGTTCAGCTTCAAGTTCTCTCCGCGGCCGGGCACCCTGGCGGCCCGCCTGCCAGAGCCCGTGCCGGAGCCGGTGAAGGAGGAGCGGCTGGCGCGGCTGCAGGCCCTGCAGCAGGCCCACACCCTCGAGCGCAACCAGGCCCTGGTGGGTACGGTCCGGCCGGTGCTGGTGGAGGGGCCCAGCAAGGCCGGAGGGGGCCAGGTGAGCGGCCGAACGCCGGAGAACAAGATCGTGAACTTTCCGGGCGACCCGGCGTGGGTCGGCCGGGAGGTGGACGTCCGGATCACGGCGGCGGCCGTGAACTCCCTTCGGGGAGAGGCCCCGGCTGCCCCGAGCGTCGGGCCGGACCATCGGCCGGGAGGCGTGGCGTGTACGTTCAGATGAAGATCGAGGCCGTGGCCCTGGATCCCCGGTCCAAGGGGCCGGTGGTACTCCTCAAGGACACCGAGGGCCGGTACACGCTGCCGATCTGGATCGGCGTGCCCGAGGCGGCGGCCATCGCGTACGCCATGGAGGGGGTGCGGCCCCCGAGGCCCATGACCCACGACCTGCTGCGCATGGTGCTGGAGGAGGTGGGGGCCTCGGTGCACCGGGTGGACATCGACAGCCTCGAGGACAACGTGTTCCACGCCAAGATCCACCTGGAGCTCCCGGGCGGGGTCAAACGTCTGATCGACAGCAGGCCCTCGGACGCCATGGCCTTGGCGCTTCGCACGGGTGCCGCGATCTTTGCCGAGGAGTCCGTGCTCAAACGGGCCGCGGCCGTTGAGGTGAAGGAGCCGGATGGGGGGGGCGGCGAAGGGGACGACGACCCGTGGAAGGAGTTCCTGGAAAGCCTCGATCCCGAGGCCTTTGGCAAGTACAAGATGTGACCGAGGGAGGTCTCATCATGTCTGCGAGCGAAGCCTCTCCTTGGTTGCCCCGGGAGCGGTTCGGAAACGCCCTGACCCTCTTTTCGGCCGACACCGGGCCCGAGCCGCCGGTGCGGCTGCGGCAGATCATGGCCCGGCTGCCCCGGGAGGTGGTGGAGCGGTTCACCGGGTGCGGGTCGCCGATCCCAGAGGCCATCGAGGGGCGCAGGGTGCTGGACCTGGGGTGTGGCACCGGTCGGGACGTGTTCCTGTGTGCGGCCTTGGCCGGCCCCACGGGCTTCGTGATGGGCCTGGACCGGGATCCGGGCAACCTGGAGGTGGGCCGGCGCAACGTGGTGGCGGCCATGCGGGCCTTCGGTAACCCGGAGCCGAACGTGGCCTTCCGCCAGGGCAACATTGAGGACCTGGAGGCGGCAGGGGTGGAGGACGAGGGGTTTGACGTGGTGATCTCGAACCGGGCCCTCAACCTGGTCCGACCGGGCTTGCAGGTGCTCCGGGAGGTGTACCGGGTGCTCAAGCCCGGCGGGGAGTTCTACTTCGCCGACGTGTACACCGACCGGCGGCTTCCCCACGAGGTGGCCTCCGATCCGGAGGTGGTTCGCGAGCACCTGGGCGGGGCCGCCTATGTGGGGGACTTCGTGCGCACGGCCCGCCGGGCCGGGTTCGTGGACCCCCGCATCGTCGGGCGCCATCCCCTGCGGCTGGCAGACCCCCACCTGGAGTCCCGGTTGGGGGGGGTGGGGTTCTGGGCGGTGACCTTCCGGCTGTTCAAGGTGCTCGACCTGGAGGAGGGGGAGGAGGACTACGGCCAGGCCGCCCGGTACCGCGGAACCATCCCCGGCTGCGCCCACCACTTCGCGCTGGACGCCGAGAACCGGTTCGAGGCCGGCCGTGCCGTGCCGGTGGGGGGGAACACGGCCCGGATCCTGCTCCAGTCCCGGTTTGCCCCCCACTTCGACCTGATGGGCGACTTCTCCCGTCATTACGGGCCGTTCGGGGCCCGCCGCTAGCTCGGCCGTGAGGCCGCTCTCCGGGGAGGGGCCGCGCCCCTCGGCCCTCGCCCAGGCGGATCCCCGGGCCAAACTGGCCGCCTGCACCGGCGTGCTGGCCGGGGCGCTGGGCGCTGGGCCGGCCGGTCTGGTCCTGGCGGCGGCGGTGGTGACCGTCGGGTGGTACAGCGCCCGGTTGGGGGTGCGGCCGCTCCTGCGGGGAGTGCGGCCGGTCGGGGGGCTGCTGGCGTTCACCCTGCTGTTCCATCTGTTCGCCACCCCCGGCGTGCCCCTGCCCGGAACCCGATGGCTGCCTGTGCCCCCCACCGCCGAGGGCCTGGTCGCCGGCCTGGGGGTGTGCGCCCGGCTGGGTCTGGCCGTGGTGGCCGCCCGGCTCCTCACCGCGGTCACCCCGCCCCGGGACCTGGTGGACGCTTTCCTGTGGGGCCTGTCGCCGCTGGAACGATGGGGCCTGCCCATGGCCGAGGCGGGCCTGAGCCTGTTGGTGGCGCTTCGGGCCGCACCGCTGGTGCTGTCGGAGGCCCGGGCGCTCGCGGCCGCGGTGTCGGCGCGGTGCCCGGCCGGCCGGACCCGCCTGTGGCTCCTGCGCCGAGGCACCGAGGCGTTGACGAGGCGGGTGCTCACCCGGGCCCGGTGGACGGCCCGGGCCCTGGCGAGCCGGGGGTGGACCCCGGGCCGGATCGGGTCCGACCGTTGGGTCCGTCGGAGGGGGGTGGACGCGGTTCTCTGGGGCCTGGGGGGAAGCCTGTTCGTGATGGGGATCGTGTGGTGATACCAATTTGCGATCAAGATGAGCTCATAGGGGGGCGATGTGGGGGCCGTCGGTCCCCCGCCGGAAAAGACGGCCTCGCCGAAGCCGGTACGGCTCGGTCCGCTGCGGCGCGTGAGAGCACGCGCCGCGGGCGCTCCCCTGCGCCGAGCGGCTTGAACGGCTCGGCCGTAGCGCTCCGGGCCAACGGCCCCCAGATCGCTGGCTTCGAATGCGACTTGGTATGAGCGGGTCGGAGCGAAACATCGCCCTGGTTCTCGAGTACGACGGCACCGGGTACGGCGGTTGGCAGGTGCAGCCCAACGCGCCGTCGATCCAGGCCGAGGTGGAGTCGGCCCTGGAGACGCTGCTGAAGAGCCGGGTCCGGGTCACCGCCTCGGGCCGAACCGATGCCGGGGTGCACGCCCTGGGCCAGGTGGTCCACTTCCGGACCCGGGGCCGCATCCCCCTGAAGGGGCTGTTCCACGGCCTGAACAGCCTCTTGCCCCCGGCCGTTGCGGTGCGCCGGGTCCACGAGATGCCCCCGGAGTTCGACGCCCGCCGCAGCGCCCGGGAGAAGACCTACCGGTACCGGATCCACCGGGCCGCCGCTCCGTCCGCCTTCGCCAGGCCTTTCAGCTGGCGCCTCACGGGGCCGCTGGACCTGACCGCCATGGCCGAGGCCGGGCGGCGGCTCGTGGGAACCCACGACTTTGCCGCCTTTCGGGCTGCGGGGTGCGGGGCCGTCACCACGGTGCGGACGGTCACGGCCGTGGACCTGATCCGGCGAGGGGAGTTCCTGGAGATCGAGGTCACGGGGAACGGATTCTTGCGTCACATGGTCCGGATCATGGTGGGAACGCTGGTGGAGGTGGGCCGGGGCCGGATGACGGTGGGGGACGTCGCCGACCTGCTGTCCCGGCCGGACCGGGAGGGGGCCGGGCCCACCGCGCCGGCCCGGGGCCTGGTGCTCGTGGCCGTGCGCTACAGCACGAGCCCCCTGGGGTCGTTTCCGTGAACCCGGCGACCCAGGTGCTGACCCGGATCGCCCGGGTGCAGGCTCGGAGCCGCAGGGTGGCCGCGGTGCGGGCCGGGGCCGCGTTCTTGATCGGGGCGGGCTCGATGGTGCTCGCGTCCGTGGCGGTGCTGGCCTGGGCTCCGGCCGAGGCGAGCGCCGGGATCGCGGCGGTGTTCCTGGCCGCCGCCCTCGTGACCGGCGTGGGGGGGGCGCGCCGGGCGTGGCTGGCCGCCCGGCCGATCGGTACGCCCCAGGAGGCGGCTGAGGCGGTCGCCGTGCTGTATCCGGACCGGAGGCAGGAGCTGGAGGCCGCGGTCGATCTCGCCCGGTGGGGCCCCGAGGGGGCCCGGGCCCGGGGGGCGAGCCCCGAGCTGGTGGAGGCTGCGGTGCGGGCCGGGGCCGAGGCCCTGGAGGGCGTGGCTCCGGAGAGGGTGGTGCCCTGGGACCCCGCCCATCGGGTTGTGGGGTGGGGGCTGGCCGCAGCCGCGGCCGCGGCACTGGTCCTGGCCGGGGGGCCGGAGCGCGCCCGCAACGGATGGGCCCGGCTCGTGAGCGGTGGGGAGCCGGCCCCGGTGTCCGTCGGGAACCTGGTGCTCGAGCTGTTCCCGCCGGGGTACACCGGGCTCGCACCCCAGAGGATCGAGGGATCGGACGGCTCGTTCGAGGCCTACCCCGGGACCCGCGTCGTGCTCTCGGGCCGGTTGTCCCGGTCCGTGGGCTCCGGCGTGTGGGAGGGACCGGCCGGCGAGACGGCGGCCCTGGAGCTGGCGGGCCGAGGGTTCCGGGTCTCGTGGCTGGTCTCCAAGGCGGGCGGGTACCGGTTGCGGTTCTGGGACGGCAAGCGGGAGGTCCCCTCGGACTTCGGGGCGGGGTCGGTCGTGCTCCGGCGGGACCGGCCGCCCGTTGTGGATCTGGTGGAGCCCGAAGGCGACCTGGAGCGGTTCCGGGACCAGGAGATCCGGGTTCGGTTCCGCGCCCGGGACGACTTCCGGGTGGAGTCGGCCGAGGTGGTCCTCCAGGGCGAGGTGGAGGTGCGGGTGCCGGTTCGGCTCCGGCCGGGTCCGTCGGTGGAGGGCGAGGCTCGGATCCTGCCCCTGGCTCACCCCGAGCTCGGTGCCGGCGCCCATCTGCGGGTGGAGGCCCGGGACGGGGACACGGTCTCCGGCCCCAAGGCCGGTTTGAGCCGTTCGGTGTACGTGTCATTCCTGGACGCCCGCAAGCTTCGAGGCGACATCGAGAACCTGGAGGAGCGGCTCCTGGACGGGGTGCTGGAGATCCTGGCCGACCTGCTCGAGGCCGGCCCGGGCACGGACCTGGCCCCAGCCCGGGAGAAGGCCCGGGCCCTGCTCACCCTGCTGGACGAGCTGGCCGAGCGGGTGCGGCTGGCCGCGGAGGACGGGGCGGCCGGGGCGGTGGCCGTCCTCGGGGTGGAGGCCGGGCTGCGGACGGCCCTGGGGCCGTTCGCGGACGGGGGACCGGGTGGGGAGGCCCTGGTGGAGGAGCTGGAGCGGGACGCCCTGTTCCTGGACCGGCTCCTCAGGGACCTGCGCATGGAGGAGGCCCTGGGGCTGGGGGACGAGATCGCGGCCCTTCAACGCAGCCTGTTCGACGACCTCCAGCGGGGGGCCGACCCCCAGGACCTGGTCAAGCGGGTCGAGCAGATTCAGGACCTGGTGGCCCGGATGGCTGAGCAGCTCGGCCGCAGCGCCCGGGAGATGCCCGACGCCTTCGCCAACGCGGACGCCGTGGCGAACATGCCCCGCAGCGAGCTGGAGGAGCAACTCCAGCAGCTTCGAGCCGCCCTGGCCGCCGGCGATCAGGAGCGGGCCCGGGGCCTGGCCGCCCAGATCCTCGAGACCCTGAGCCGGTGGCTCTCGGCCCTGGAGGAGGCGGCCCAGGGCGCGGCCCGTCAGGAGGCGGATCCGGTTCTGGCCGAGCTGGGGGAGGCCGAGGCCGCGCTGGGAGATCTGGCGGCGGCCCAGGAGAAGCTGCTGGGCCAGACCCGGGACGTGGCTCGGGACGTGTCGACCCGGGCCTGGGAGGAGTTCCAGGGATCCGCACGGGAGGGGTTCCTGGCTCGTCAGGAGGAGCGCCTCCGAAGGATCGAGCAGGCCGCCCGAGAGATGGCCCGCGAAGCTCCCCGGACCGGGCTCCACGGTGCTGCCTCCCCGGGGGGGGACAGCCCCCTGGACCTGTTCGAGAAGGAACGGGCCGTGACCGGGGCCGCCAGGGAGCTGCGCCAGGCCCTGGCCGAGGACTGGGCCTCGGCCAGGACCGCCCTCGAGGCTCTGGAGGCGGCCGTGCAGGACCTGCGGCAGGGGGTGGAGCAAGGGCTGAGTCCCGAGTCCCCGGCCCGGCCGCGGATCGGCCGATCGGCGGAGACCGCCCGGAAGAGCCTGGAGGCGATCCGATACGACCTGGACGCCCTGGCCCGGGAGCGGCTGCGGTCGGTGAGCCCGGAGGAGGCGGCCCGCCTGGCCGAGGCGGCCCGGCGGCAGGCCGATCTCCGGAGCCGGGCCGGGGACCTGGCCCAACGCCTGGAGGATCTGGGCCGCCAGACCCCGTTCCTCGACCCGGAGGCTGCCGAGCGGGTGCGCTCGGCAGCCGGTCGAATGGGTCGGGCCGGAGGCCGGCTGGGCCAGGGGGACCCCTTCGGCGCGGTGCCGCCCCAGGTGGGGGCCCTGGAGGACCTCGCCGGCGCGGCACAGCGGCTGCGGCAGGCCCGCCGGCGCCTGGAGCAGGCCGGGCAGGGGGGCGGCATGGCCCTCCTGCGCCGGCCCGGGGGCCGAGGCATGGGACGGGACGTGGACCGGGGGCCGGTGGAGATCCCCCGGGACACCGAGGCCCAGGAGCTTCGGGCGTTCCGCCAGGAGGTGCTGCGGGCCATGCGGGAGGGCCGGCCGCCCCCGGGGTACGAGGAGGCCGTGGAGCGCTACTACGAGCGCCTGATCCGGTGAGGCGCCGGGGAACGGGCCGAAAGGCCGCGGAGAATCGAGGACCCACATGATCCTCCGTTCGTTTGGGTCGGCATCGTACAGGGCGGCGAAGGGGGTCTGGCCGGCGGTCGTGGCCGCGCTGCTCCTGGGCGCCCTGTGGGTCGGGGCGGCGCAGGGCGCCGAGGTGTACGGCGTGTCGGCCCGGGATCTGGGGCTGTACCTGGGCAGCAACCTCCTGGCCTCCTGGAGGGTGGCCGAGGCCCGGCAGTGGGTGGACCGCTTGGCCGCCGAGCGTCCCGACGACCCGCAGGTGCGGGCGCTGGAGGCCCGGGTGCTGTTCTTCGAGGGCCGTTACGCCGAGGCCCGGGACCTGCTGGAGCAACTGGAGGCCGAGGGGCCGTTCCGGGACCTGGTGGAGACCACCTGGGCCCGGACCCGGTCCATGCGGGCCCGGGCCGGCGGGGGGTTCCGGGTGTTCTGGGACGACCCCAAGGACGAGATCCTGGTGGATCCGGCCCTGGAGGGCCTGGCCCGGGCCCGGGAGGCGGTGGCCGAGCGGCTGGGGTTCGATCCGGCCGGAGAGGAGGTGCGGGTGGAGATCTACCCCACGGCCGCCGCGTTTACCGAGGTGTCCACCCTCACCCGGAAGGAGGTGGAGACCTCGGGCACGATCGGCCTGTGCAAGTTCGACCGGATCATGATCACGAGCCCCCGGGCGACCCTGTGGGGGTACCGGTGGCGCGACACCCTGTGCCACGAGTACGTGCACCTGGCCGTGTACCGGTTGAGCCGGGGCCAGGCGCCCATCTGGGTCCACGAAGGGGTGGCCAAGTACCTGGAGGGGGCGTGGCGGGGGGAGACGGGGGAGGTCGGACCCGCGGGCCGGGCGCTGCTGGCGCGGCGCATGCGGGAGGGGACGCTGATCTCGCTGGAGGAGATGAGCCCTTCCGTGGCGAAGCTGCCCTCGGCCGAGGACACGGCCCTGGCCTTCGCCGAGGTGGGCACCATGATGGCGTTCCTGGTGCAGCAGCGGGGGCCGGACGCCCTGCAGCGCCTGGTGGAGGGCATCGGGGACGGGCTGGGGGACCGGGAGGCCCTCGCGGCCGTATGGGGCGGGCCGTTCGACGCCTTCGACCGGGCCTGGCGGGAGTGGGTGGAGGCGCAGGGGTTCTCGGAGGACCCGGTGGAGGTGCTTGGGCTGCACCTGGCGGATCGGGGGGGCGAGGGGGAGGAGCCCTCGGACGCTCCCGATCCCCAGGCCCGGGACTACCTACGCCTGGGCGACCTGCTCCGGGGCAAGGGGCGGATGGCGGCGGCCGCGGTGGAGTACGAGAAGGCCTACGCGTCCGCGCCCCGGGCCCCTGGCGTGGCGTCGCGCCACGTGCTGGGGCTCCTGACCCGGGGCCGGTTCGACGAGGCCGTGTCCGTGGCGGACCAGGCCCTGCGCCTCTACCCGGACCTGGCGGTCCTGTGGTACCGAAAGGCCCTGGCCCTGTGGGAGCTGGACCGGCCCGGCGAGGCCCTGGACGCCCTGGACGAGGTGCTGGAGATCAACCCCTTCCACCTGCCCACCCGTCGGCTGAGGGCCGAGGTGCTCGATCGGCTCGGGCGGCTCGACGCGGCCCGGGCCGAGGCCGAGGTGGTGGCGCTGCTGGAAGGGGGCCCGCCGAGCCACGGCCGCACGGCCGAGTGACCCGGCGCTCCACGAGGCCCCTGCGGGGCAGAGACTAGAGACCAGAAACTAGAGACTAGAATCTTAGGGGCCTCGTCCCGTTCGTTCGATGGGCAAGCTCTCCAGCAGACCCCATGCCCCCCGACTCCGATGTCGAGACGAGCTTTCGACCGACGACGAACGGCTGACGACCAACGACCGAAGTTACATGGAAGCCCCCTTCGGCCCCTTCGGGGCCCTACAACGGGAAAGGTAACTTTCGTTGGCCCGGGTCCATTGCCGGCGGCGGGGCAGGGGGCCTGCTTCCGGCCGCGCGCGAAGCCAGGCATTGCGATTCGCCGTGCAGGCACGGGGCACGGGCGGTGGTTTCATGACCGTTCGGCGGGGCACGAACAGGACTCATGATACGAGCGTAGGAGGCGCTGCGCGGCGAGCTGAGGAGCCGCACGCGGCTCTCCAGCAGGCCCCCTGCCCCCCGAGGCCTTGGCGGCGGTTCGGGGAAGCGGCCTGGGCGCCTAGCTGCCTAGCCGCCCAGCGGGCCGAAGGCCCCCGACCGACGACCGTTGACCGTAGACCGAAGTTACTAGAAAACGGGAGGATCGTGGCCGATGCATACCCAGCCCGCCCCTGTGGAGGGGAGTGACATTCAGTTGGTCGCCGAGGCGGCCCGGGCGCGGGACGCCGTGCGCTCCGAGATCGCCAAGGTGATCGTGGGCCAGCGGGAGGTGGTGGACCTGTTGCTGGTGAGCCTGTTCAGCCAGGGGCACGGTCTGTTCATCGGGGTGCCCGGGCTGGCCAAGACCCTGCTGGTCCACACCCTAGCCGACACCCTGGCCCTGGAGTTCAAGCGGGTCCAGTTCACCCCCGACCTGATGCCCAGCGACATCACGGGCACCGAGGTGCTGGAGGAGGACCGGTCCACCGGGAGGCGGGAGTTTCGGTTCCTGCCGGGCCCGGTGTTCACCCACATCCTGCTGGCCGACGAGATCAACCGGGCCTCCCCCAAGACCCAGGCGGCCCTGCTTCAGGCCATGCAGGAGGGCAAGGTCACGGTGGCCGGCCAGGACCACCCCTTGCCCCGGCCGTTCCTGGTGTACGCCACCCAGAACCCGGTGGAGCAGGAGGGCACCTATCCCCTCCCCGAGGCCCAGCTCGACCGGTTCCTGTTCTCGATCGAGGTGGATTATCCCGACGTGGACGAGGAGGTAGAGGTGGTCCGCCGCACCACGGCCGGGCCTCCCAAGCCGGTGGCCAAGGTGCTGACCCCCGAGCAGATCGCCCGCCTCCAGGACCTGGTTCCCCGGATCCCCGTGCCCGACGCCACCCTGGCCTATGCGGTCCGGCTCGTGCGGGCCACCAGGCCGGGCCCCGAGGCGCCTCGGGCGGTCAACGAGTTCGTGGCCTGGGGGGCCGGCCCGCGGGCGGCCCAGCACCTGATCTCAGGGGCCAAGGCCCGGGCCATGCTCGACGGCCGGTTCGCGGCCGGGCCCGACGACGCCACCGCCCTGGTGGGGCCCGTGCTCAAGCACCGGATCGTGACCAACTTCCGGGCCGAGGCCCAGGGCGTGGGCGTGACGGAGATCCTGGACGAGGTGGTGAGGTTCGTCCCCCGTGCTTGACCGGGCCGACCTGTACGACGCCGGTCTGGTGGCCCGGTTGAGCCGGTGGGGGGTGCCGGGGCCGGCCAGCCCCTACCCCCAGCGGGGGGTGCACCGCAGCTCCCGCCGGGGGGTGAGCCTGGAGTTCTCGGAGCACACCGAGTACGCGGCCGGCGACGACCTGCGCCACCTGGACTGGCGGGTGTACGCGAAGACCGACCGGTTCTACGTCAAACGCTACGAGGACGAGCGCCTCCAACGGGCGGTCCTGGTGGTGGACGCGAGCGGGTCCATGGCCTACGGGGCCGACGCGGGGGAGGTGCGGGGAACCAAGTACCACACGGCCGCCCGCTGGGCCGTGGCCGTGGCCGCCTGCCTGCTGCGGCAGGGGGACACGGTGGGGCTGGTGCTGATGGGGGGGCAGGGAGCCCCGCCGGCCCTGTCGCCTCGGGGCGGCATCGCCCACCTCTCGGCCCTGATCGAGGCCCTGGCCGGCACCCGTCCCCACGGCGGGGCCGGGCTGGCCGGGGGGTGCTCCGCCCTGGCCGACCGACTCGGCCGATCGGCCGCGGTGTTCGTGTTCTCCGATCTCCTGGACCCTGAGGACGAGGACCTCGAGCCCCTGCGCCTGCTGCGGGCCCGGGGCCTTGCGCCCCGCGTGATCCACCTCCTCCATCCGGACGAGCTGGATCTCCCCTTCGAGGACCCCACCCGGTTCCGGGACCTGGAGGGTCCGGCCGAGCGGGTCCTGGATCCGTTGGCGGTGCGGCGCGCCTACCGGGAGGAGATCCGGTCGTTCCTGGACCGGGTGTCCCGAAAGGCCCTGGCCCAGGGGGTGCCGTACGCCTTCGTCCCGACCCACGGGGACCCGGCCCCGGCCCTGGCCGGGCTGGTCCGAACGGCGAGGAGGGGCGGTTGGACTTCCTGAGACCGTGGTTCCTGTGGGGGCTCGCGGCCGCGGCGCTGCCGGTGCTCCTGCACCTGCTGGGCCGGCGGAGGGTGCGCACCGTGCCCGTGGGCACCCTTCGGTTCCTTGAACGGGCGGCGGCCCGGGCCCAGGCCCGTTGGAGGATCCGGCGGTGGCTGCTGCTGCTCGCCCGGATGCTTGCCCTCGCCGGCCTGACCCTCCTCTACGCGGGACCGGGGTGCACCACCGGAGGCGACGGCCGGGGGCCGTCGGGGTGGGTCCTGGTCCTCGACACCTCCCCCAGCATGGCCGCGGTACGGGACGGTCGTTCGGCCCTGGACCGGGCGCGACAGGCCCTGCTGGCCGTGGTGGACCGGGCCGGGCCCCAGGATCGGTTCTGGTTCCTCGGCACCTCGGCTCGGGACGAGATCCAGGGCCCCATGGATCCGGCCGGGACCCGCCAGGCCCTGGAGGCGGCCCGGGTGCGGGCCGGTGCCCACGACCTGGGTCGGGCCCTTGCGGCGGCCCGGGCCGCGGCCGGGGGCGGTCAGGGGGCCGTGATCGTGGTGGCCTCGGACCTCCAGGCCCGGGCCTGGCCCCGACAGCCGCTGCGGTGGGACGGGCCTCGGGTTCCGATGTTCCTGGTGGACTGCGGATGGCCCGATCCCGTGAACGTGTGGATCGGCCGGGTGGCCGAGACCCCGGAGGGGCTGGACGTGGGGGTGGGAGGGGGGGGCACCGATGCCACGGTCACCCTTCGGCTGGTCGAGCCGAGTCGGCCGGCCCGCAAGGCGTTCGTGGAGCCCGGCCGGGCCGGGGCCCGGTTCTCCCGCGAGGCCCGGCCGGGCATCGTGGATCTGACGGTGGCGCCGGGGGGCGAGCTGGCGTGGGACGACCGGCTCCGGCTGCCCTCGCGCCGAAGCGGAACGCCCCGGGTGCTCCTGGTCAACGGCGACCCCCAGGGGTTCGAGCTGCGCGACGAGCTCCTGTTCGTGCGCAAGGCCCTCGCGCCCGACGGCGCGCTGGCCGGGCGGTTTCGGGTGAGCGAGGTGCGGCAGTCCGACCTGCGGCCCGGCGATCTGGAGGGGGTGGAGGTGATCCTGGTCGCGAACCCCCGGCCGTTCTCCGGTGAGCTCGTCCGGGCCCTGGCGGAGCGGGTGGCCGGCGGCGCCACCCTGGTGGTGTCCGCGGGGTCCCACCTCGTGCCGGGCACGGACTTCGGCCCGCTGTTGCCGGCCCCGCTCCGCGACCGGGTGGAGGTTCCGGCCGACGACCCCTCGCGGCCGCCCTACGAGACCCTGGATCCGGCCGGGTTCGGGGGGTTCATGGACGTGTTCCAGGATCCCGGCCGAGGTGATCTGGCGGCCACCAAGGTCCGTCGTTACTGGGTCCTGGACATCCGGTCCGCCGACGGGGTGCGGGTGCTGGCCCGGCTGTCGGGAGGGGCGCCGGTGATGCTGGAGCGCCGCCGGGGCCGCGGCCGCCTGATCTTCGTGGGCACCACCCTGGACCGGGACGGGGCGGACCTGTGCCTCCAGGCCGGGTTCGTTCCGTGGTTGGAACGGCTGGTGCTCTACGGCTCGGGCCGGCTGCGGCCCCGGGTGCCCCCGGTGGTGCAAGCCGGGGTTTCCCTGGACCTGCCCTATCCGGGCACGGTCACCATCGAGGGCCCGGACGGGTTCCGGGTGCTGTGGGCGCCGGGAGACCCTGCCCCGGTGCCGGAGGCGGTGGGGCTGTATCGGGTGGTGACCCAGGCCGGGACCGAGGACCGGTTCTTCGCTCGCATCGATCCTGCCGAGTCGGACCTGGCCCGGCTGGAGCCGGCCGAGGCGGCCCGGCGCCTGGGAGAGGGTACCATGTGGGTGCGGCCCGGCCGAGGACTGCCGCTGACCGGCCGGAGGCTGCCCGGCCGGGTCGACGCCTCGGCCTGGGTCGCCGGGGTCGTGCTGGGGGCGCTGCTGGCCGAGGCCCTGCTCTCCGGTCGGGGGCGGGGCTGGGCGGGCCGGAGGAGGGCGGATCGTGGCGCATGATGCGGGCCTGTGGAGCCGTCGGCGGTTCCTGGCCGTCCTGGGGGCGGCGGCGCTGGGGCCCGGTCTGGCCCGGGGATACGGGCTCCGGTCCTACTTCACCTGGACCCAGCTGCGGTACCCGGGGGCCTGGGACCCCAACCCCCGGGCGGCCGGCCGGTTTCTGCGGGAGCTCGCCCGACGCACCAGCGTGGAGCCCGCGGGTCGCCGGCGGGTGCTCGACCCGGGTGACCCGGGGCTGTTCGAACTGCCGTTCTTGTACGTGGCGGGCCGGTTCGGGCCGCCGGAGCTCGGCCCGGCCGGCGAGGAAGTCTTGGCCCGGTACCTAGAGCACGGGGGGTTCGTGCTGTTCGACGACGCCACCGGGGTGGCGGACTCGGGGTTTGCCGAGGGGGTGGAGGATCTGCTCGGTCGGGTGATGCCGGGCCGCCCCCTGACCCCCCTGCCGGCCGACCACACGGTGTACCAGAGCTTCTATCTCCTGTCCGGAGCGCCGGGGCGGGTCTTGGTAAAGCCGTTTCTCTATGGTGTGGATCGTGAAGACCTGACCCCGGCCGTGCTCAGCGTGAACGACCTGTCCGGCGCCTGGGATGCGGACCCCGTGGCCGGGTTCACCCACCCCTGTGTGCCCGGCGGAGAGCGTCAGCGGGAGCTGGCGTTCCGGCTGGGGGTGAACCTGGTGCTCTATGCGCTCACCGGCAACTACAAGAAGGACCAGGTCCACATCCCCTTCATCCTGAAGCGGAGGCAGCGGAGGTGAGCCCGGCCGCCGGATGGGTGTGGAAGGCGGCCTCGGCCGGCTGGCTCCTGGCGCTGGCAGTGGTCGTGGCCGCCGCGCTGGCGGCCTGGGTGACCACCTCGGGCAGGGCCCGGGGATGGAGACGTTGGGTGCTCGTGGCCGTCCGGTTGGCGGCCCTGGCCGCGGTGGCGCTGGCGGTGCTGCGGCCTGCCCGGGAGGTGGCCCTGACCCGCGTCCGGCCCGTGCCGCTGGCCGTGGTGGTGGACACGTCGAGGAGCATGAGCCTGGGCAAAGAGCCGCCGGCCGAGGGGGTACGGGCCTGGGTCGGTCGGTGGGAAGGCCGGCTGGAGGCCTTGGGTCGGGCCTACCACGTTCGGTTCTTCGGGCTGGGGGATCCGCCGCCCGTCCTGTCGCCTGGCGAGGTGCGCTTCGGCCGGGACACCACTCCCCTGGGCCGCACGTTGGAGGCCGTGGCCCGGGCCTCCATGGACACGGCGGCCGTGATCCTGCTCTCGGACGGCCGGGACACCGAGCGGCCGGGCCGGGTGCCCAACGGTCTGCCGTTCCCGGTGTACCCGGTGGTGCCGGCGGGCACCGCGGCGGCCGACCTCTGGGTGGACGCCGTGGACGTGCCGCCGGTGGCGTTCATCCGCACGCCCACCGAGGTGCGGGTCCGGCTGGTGGCCCACGGCATCCCGGACGGGCCGGTGACGGTGACCCTGAGCGAGAACGGCTCGCCCCTGGCGGCGGAGCAGGTCCGGCTGGAGTCCGGGGCGGCAGAGGTCGTCCTCTCGTTCACCCCCCGTCGCACGGGCCGGAGGGCCTACCGGGTGGACGTGTCTGCCGTGGCAGGGGAGGAGACCGTCCGGAACAACCGGGCGTTCTTCCGCCTGAACGTGATCCGCGACAAGACCCGGGTGCTCCTGGTGGCGGGAACCCCCACCTGGGACGTGCGGTTCCTCCGCCGCCGGCTCCGCCAGGATCCGGGGGTGGACCTGATCACCTTCCTGATCCT
Organism: bacterium; assembly: GCA_027021615.1. Taxonomy (GTDB): domain Bacteria; phylum Desulfobacterota; class Deferrisomatia; order Deferrisomatales; family Deferrisomataceae; genus Deferrisoma. Next base: position 26,310 of record JALUTY010000097.1, read on the forward strand.
GCGGACGCCCCGGGACCTGGCCCTGGTTCCCCAGGAGGAGCTGAGCCTGATCCCGTTTCCCACCCGGGAGCTGTTCGGCCAGGAGCTGCCCAGCTTCGACGCCGTGATCTTCGCCAACTTCGACTACGCCCCCTACGTGCCCCGCCGGTACCTGGAGAACCTGGTCCGCTACGTCCGAGGCGACGGGGGCGGCTTCGCCATGCTGGGGGGGGACCGGTCCTTCGGCCTGGGAGGGTACCGGGGCAGCCCCCTGGAGGCGATCCTGCCCGTGGACCTGTCGGGCATGGTGCCGGGCCAGGCTTTCCTTCCGGGCCGGTTTCGACCCCGCCTCACCCCGGCCGGCGAGGCCCACCCCCTGATGCGTTGGAGCCCCGACCCGGCCGAGAACCGCCGGCTGTGGGAGAGCCTGCCGCCGCTGGAGGGCATGAACTGGGTGCTCCGGCCCCGTCCGGGGGCCGTGGTCCTGGCCGAGAACCCCGAGCGACGCAACGAGTACGGCCCGTTGCCCCTGGTGGTGGCGGCCGAGGTGGGGGCGGGCCGGGTGCTCACGATCGGCACCGACAGCTTGTGGCGCTGGACCCTGCCCCGGGTGGGGGCCGGGGAGGACGAGGGCGCGTACCGGGACTTCTGGACCCGGGCCCTGCGGTGGCTCGTGCACGACCCGGACACCGAGCTGGTGCGCCTGGCCGTGCCTGCCGGGCCGGTGCGGGCCGGTGCGGCCCTGGAGCTGAAGGCCCGGGTGCTGGATCCGTCGTACCGACCGGCCACCGGCGCCGAGGTGTTGGGCCGGCTGAGGGACGAGGCCGGTGCGGAGCTGCCCCTCTCGTGGGCCGAGACGGCTCCGGGCGAGTACGCGGCCCGGCCGGTGGTGCCGCCCCGCTCAGGGGTGTGGACGGCCGAGATCGAGGCCCGGCTGGGCGGTGCGGTCCTGGGCTGGGACCGGCTCGGCATCCCCGTGGAGGAGCCGAGCCCCGAGCCCCTGCGGGTGGGGGTGGACCGGGCGTACCTGGAGGCTCTGGCCCGGGCCACCGGGGGGCGGGTCGTCGATCCCCGGGACGACGGGGTGTTCCGTGACCTGGAGGACCAGGCCCGGCGCCGCACCGAGGTGGTGGGCCGCCGGGTGGACGAGGTCTGGGCCCGGTGGCCCCTGTGGGCCCTGACCGTAGCGCTCATGGTCCTGGACTGGGGGCTGCGGCGGCTGTGGACCTGAACCTGGTTTCGCCGGACGGGCATCGATATGATTCCCGAACCCCCGGGCCCCTGCGGGGGAGAAACCGGAAACTAGAGACTAGAGACTAGAATTTGGGGGGCCTGGCCCGTTAGCCGAAGTCAGACCCCATGCCCCCGAGCCGGGATGCCGTGACGCAGCTAGGGGGATGGAAGATGTTTCTGGCCTCCCAGCTTCCTCGCATCCCAGCGGGCCGAAGGCCCGAGGTGACTCAACGCGGGTGAGATCCATGGCAGAACGACGCGACGACGATATGTGGGTCCGGCTGATCCGGGCTGCGGTCCGGATCAAGGAGCTGGCCCCGTGGCGGTGGATGGACGAGGCCCAGGTGTTCGGGGTGGTGGACCCCGAGACGGGCGAGCACGGGTACGTGAGCGTGATGGGGACCCAGGGGCAGCACCTGGCCGTGGCGGTGTACCGGGGGCCGGTGGGGCTGTTGGGGTTTTCGCGCATGCAGGCAGGGGAGCTTGAGGAGCGGCCCGAGCTCTTTTTCGAGATCCCCCAGCTCCAGGTGTCGTTCGAGGACCGGAGCATCCTGAGCCGGCAGGACTGGGAGCTGCTGAGGCACAGGGGGTTCCGCTTTCGGGGCCGTCAGGCCTGGCCCCTGTTCCGGGCCTACCGGCCGGGGTGGGAGCCGTGCCTCCCCGACGAGGCCGAGGCCCGGTTCCTGGCCCTGGCGGTCGAGCAGCTGTTCGATGTGGCCACTCGGCTCGAGCAGGACCCCACCATCCTGTTCGGTCCCGCGCCCGACGCCCTGCTGCACCGGGTGGCCCGGGGGCGGGGGGGTGCGTGGCGGTGGTCCGACCGGTACATGCCTCCGCCCGAGTTCCCGGACACCCGCATCCCCATCGCCATCGAGGGGAGCCTGGTGGAGCACGTGGAGGGGCTTCCGGTGGGCATCGGATGCGTGGAGGTGGAGGCAGGGCTGGCCCCCCTGCCGGTGGGGCCGCGGCGGGGCGAACGGTTCTTCCCCGTGATGCTCCTGATGGCCGACGAGCGCACCGGCGCCGTGGTCCACATGGAGACCCTGGAGCCCATGGAGCCCTACGAGTACACCTTTGGCGAGATCCCCCAGGCCCTCCTCGAGGGGTTCGCCCGGGCAGGCCAGCGGCCCCGGGCCGTGCGGGTGAGGCCCGGGCTGGTGGCCGGCGTGTTGAAGGCGGTAGAGCAGGGCATCCCCTGGCTGCGGGTCGAGGTGGTGCCGGCCGTGCCGGCGGCCCAGGCGGCGAGGGAGTCGCTGTTGGCGTTCCTGGAGGAGGAGCGGCGGTGAAGGGTTGTCCCGGCCGGGCCGGGCCGGGCCGGCCGCCGGGCCTCCGTCCGCGGGGTTTGCGGTGAGGCGCGTGCTGTGGGGGATGCTCGGCGTGGTGGGGACGGTGGTGGCCGGGCTGTGGGCCTTGGGCTTGCCGCCGGTGGAGCGGGCCGTGGTGGGGTGGGCCCAGGCCCGTGCGGGCCGGGCGGGCATCGACCTGGAGGTCGGATCCTTCGACTTCGATCCGTGGAAGGTGCGGGTCAGGGTGCAGGCGCTCCACGTGCGGGGTCCCTCGGGCCGGTGGCGGGTGGACCTGGACGAGGGCGAGGTGCGGCTCCACCCGGGCCGGTCCCTGGCGGGCCGGCCCCGGCTGACCCTGCGGCTGGTGCGGCCCCGTGTGCGGGTGGCGGCCGGACCGGGTGGTAGGGAGGGCCGCCCGCGGCAGGGACCGTCGGAGGGAGCCCGGCTCTGGCTGGCCTCGGTGGAGGAGCTGGAGATCGTCGGCGGCGAGGTCTCCTGGGCCGACCCTTCCCGGGAGCTGGAGGTGATCCTTCGGTCGATCGACGGCCGCTGGGAGGACGACCGGGGGGAGGTGCGGCTGGGCCGGGGCGAGGTGCGATGGGCCGGCCGGGCGCAGGCCTTGGAGGCCGTGTTCCGGGGTTCGCGCCGGTGGGGCGTGCTCCGGATCGACGAGGCGTCCCTGAAGCTGCCGTGGGCCTCGGTGGGCCTGGACGGCACGTGGGGAAGGCGCGATCGGCTGGCCCTGGCCCTGCGGATCGGGCTGCGGGCCGGCGAGGTCCCGGCGGAGTGGATCGCGGCGGCCCGCTTGGGGCGGTTCGCGCCGCTGGCCGGCGAGGTCTCGGTGGTGGGCCGGGTCGGGGGCACCGTGTCCGAGCCCGCGGCCGAGGGCACGGTTCGGCTGTCGGACGGACGGTTCGGTCCGGTGACCGGGGCCACCGCCCGGGCCGCGTGGAAGGCGGACGGGGCCGGCCTTCGGTTCACCGGGCTGCGGGTCACGAGCTCGGTGGGCGGGGTGGACGCCATGGAGGGCGGGCTGTACTGGGACGGCGGGCTCCGGCTGAAAGCGGCCGGCCGGGTGGAGGGGTTTGACCTGCGTCCCTTCATGGGCCTGTTCGTGCCCAGATGGTTCCCCGTGGGCCTGCGGGCCGCCGGCCGGGTGGAGGCCCGGGGCTCCCTGCGGCCGCGGCTCGCGCTGCGCTACCGGCTGGCCTGCGGGGTGGAGGGGCTGGACGTGACCGTGCGGCCGGGAGAGGCTCCGGTGTACGGCCTGGACCGGGCCCGGGTGGAGGCCGAGGGCACGGTGGGAACCCGCGAACTGACGGTGGACCGGGCCGACATCCGGTCCGGCTCGGCCCGGGTGCGAATCTCCAAGGGCCGGGTGGAGTACCGCAAGGGCTTGTGGTTCGACACCGAGCTGTCCTTCGAGGATCTAGCCCTGGCCGGCCGGTGGGCCCCCCCCGGCCTGCAGGCGAGCGGCACGGCGCGGGGCCGGTTCGGCGGTCCCTACCGGAACCTGGAGTTCACCTACGACCTCGCGGCCGGGGTGGCCTATCGAGGCGTAAATCTGGGACCGGTGGAGGCCCGGGTCTGGCTGGACTACCGTGGGCTGCGGATTGACGGGGGGCGGTGGACCCTCCCCTGGGGCCAAGTGGAGGGGGAGGGGGCTGTGGGGTGGACCTCGGACCGCCCTATCGATCTCACTGTGGAGGCTTGGGAGGCAGACCTGGCCGGCTTGGCCGGGGCCGTGGGGGAGATGGGCTGGCCGGTTCCGGTGGAGGTCGGGGGCACGGCCGCGGTCCGGGCCCGGGTGACGGGCGGCCCGCGGGATCCCCGGTTCGAGGCCCGCATCAAGGGCCAAGGGGTGGCGGTGGGCCGCCTGCGGATCCCGGACCTGACCGCCACGGTGCGGGCCCGGCCGGGGCGGTGGGTGGTGGAGGAGTTCCGAGCGGGGGTGTACGGGGGCATCGCCCGGGGGGCGGGCCGGGGGGACCGGGTCGGGCTGGAGGCGCGGGTGGACCTGGGGGGTGTGGATCTGGACCGGCTGGCCGGGGCGCTCGGGACGCGCCCGGGCCCCCGGCTGCGGGTCGGCTTGTTTCAGGGGCGGGTCGACGTGACTGGCCCGTACGCCTTCCCGCGGGTTCGCGCCGAGGGCACGGTGACCGGGGCGGTGGTGGCCGGCCGAAACCTCGGCCCGGTGGCCGTGACCGCCGGGTGGCAGGAAGGACGGGTGAGGGCTCGGGCCCGGGCGTACGGAGGCGCGGTGCGGGTGGAGGCCCAGGTCGTGCCCCGGCCGGCCGGCCGGCTGCGGGTGGCATGGACGCTGGAGGGATGGGACCCCGGGGAATGGGAAGGTCTGCTGCCCCGGGGGCTCCGGCTGGGGCGGCTGGACGGCAGTGGCACCGTGGAGGGCCGCATCGGGGCCCCGCTCCCCATCTGGACCGCCGAAGGGGAGGTGAAGGCCGGGGCCGTGACCTACCTGGGCAGGCCGGCGGGGTCGGTGAAGATCCGCGCCGACGCAGGAGGCAAGGGGGTCGGCTTCCGGGTCTGGGTGCCCGAGCTGGGCACCCGGGCCGAGGGCCTGTGGTCCCTGGAGCCGGGCTGGCCTCTGGAGATCAAGGTGGACGTGGCCGACCTGCCCCTGGACCGGGTGGCCCGGGGGGGGTGGGACGGCCGGATCTCGGGCAGCCTCCGGGGGGTCGGGGGGATGCGGGGGCTGTTGAAGGCCCGGTCGCCGGCAGAGGTGGTGTCGGCCCTGGCCGAGGTGCGGGGCGAGGTCTCCTGGAGGAACCTCCGGATTCCAGGCGGGGGGGCGGTCCCCGACGGAACCGCCCGGCTGGAGACGAGAGAGGCGCTGCCCCTCGTGGAGGTGTCGGCCGGCCCGGTGGCAGGGACCCTCCGGCTGCTGGACCGCCGGGATCTCGCGTGGCGGGCGAGCGCCCGGCTGCGGGACGTGCGGCCCGAACTCTACGTGGGGCCCTGGATTCCCCCGGGCTGGGGAGGCCGGGTGAGCGGCACGGCCAAGGCCGAGGGTCGCGCCGAGCGGTTGGAGACGGCTTCGATCGAGCTCCGGGTCGAGGACCTGGCGGGGCCGGGGCTCCGGCCCTCGCGGTGGGAGGTGGCGGCCCGGCTCGCCGGGGGGCGGTGGGAGGCCACGGCAAAGGGGGGGGAGACGCTGCGGGCGGAAGGAGCCTGGTCCCTGGCAGAGGGCGGGTCCGGCCGGGTGGTGCTCCGGGGGTTCGCTCCGGCCGAGTGGGTGGCGGAGGGCCGCTGGCCGAAGGACGTGGAGGCCCGGGTGGACGGGGAGGTCGCGTTCCAGGTGGCGGCCCGGGGAGCCCTGTCGGCCGAGGCGGACCTGTCCCGGGTGACCGTGTCGGTGCCGCCGGTCCGGTTGCGCAACCACGGGCCGGTGCGGGTGCGCTGGGACGGTGGGACGCTCCGGTTCGACCAGGTGTGGCTCGAGAACGGGGAGTTCACCGTCACCCTTTCGGGCAGGGCCGGCCTCGAGGAGGGGTGGGCGGTTCGGGGGAAGGCCCGGTGTGACCTTGCCGCGCTGGCCCGGTTCCTGCCACCGGTGGAGTCGGCCCGGGGCGTCCTGTTCGCCGACCTCCAGGTGGTGGGCCCCTGGGCGTCCCCCGCTCTCAGGGGGCCGATCCGGGTGCTGCCGGGGGCCGAGGCGCGGCTGAAGGCGGTGGCGTTGCCCATCACCGAGGCAGAGGCCTCCGCGTACCTGGATCCCCAGGAAGGGCTGCTGCTGGAGTGGTTCGACGCGGCCGTGGGCAGCGGCCGGATCCACCTGGAGGGCCGGGTGCCGCTGCAAGGGATCCGCCCCACGGACCTACGGATGTGGGCCGAGGTTCGGGACGTGGCCTACGAGCAGCCCCCCGGGGTGAGCTACCAGGCGGACGCGGATCTGCTGATCTCGGGGCTTCCGCCGAACCTGCGGATTGGCGGCGAGATCCGGCTGGACCGGTTCCGGTACACCCGTCGAATCTCGTGGAAGACCATGCTCCTCAATCTGCTCCAACGCCGACCCCGCCGGGTCGAGGCAGCCGCGTCCGAGGGTGGGGTGGTGGTGGATCTGGCAGTTCGGGGCGATCGGGACCTGCGGATCGAGAACAACCTGGCCCAGGTGGACCTGGCGGCGGATCTGCGGGTGCGGGGAGCCCTGCCCCGGCCCCTCCTCTGGGGGCGGGTGGAGTTCACAGGAGGCGAGGTGCGGTTCCGAAACACGGTGTATGAGGTACGGCGGAGTGCGGTGGAGTTCCTGGGGGATGCCGGCCCGGCTCCCCTGCTGGACGTGCACGCCCGGGCCCAGATCTCGGGATACCTGGTGAACGTGGATCTCACGGGACCCCTCGACGATTACCAGGTGTTCCTGTCGAGCTCCCCTCCCCTGGACCGCACGGATATCGTGTCGCTTCTGACCCTGGGGGCCACCTCCGACACCTTGGCAGGGGGGCAAGGCGTTTCCGCGGCCGAGGCCGCCAGCTTTCTGACCGGCAAGGTGCAGGACACCCTGGAGTCTGGGGTGGGCGAGATCCTGGGGTTCGACCAGTTCCACATCGACCCGGCCTACTCTCCGGCGGCCCAGAGCACGGTGCCCCGGATCACCATCGGCAAGGCGATCACCCGAGAGCTGTACGCCCGGTACGCCGCAACCATCGGTGCCGAGACATCCCAAGATCTGGAGGTGCAGTACCGGCTCAGCCCCCACGTGTCCGTTCTGGGTACCTGGTCCGACCGAGGCTCCGAGACCTCGGGGTCCCTGGGTGGAGAGGTCCGGTTCCGGTTTTCGTTCCGATGAGGCGGCTGGTTTCCCTTCTGCTGGCGCTGGTGCTGGGGGCGGGCACGGCCGCTGCCGGCAAGAGCCGGGACGTGGTCTCCCGGCTGGTGGTCGAGAACCGCACGCAGGTGCGTGACAAGGAGGTCCTGCGGCTGCTTGGGTTGCGGGCGGGCAGGCCTCTGAACAGCCGGGAGATCGAGCGGGGCCTGGGGCTTCTCGCCCGAAAGGTGGAGGTGGGGGAGGTCCGGGTCGAGACCGAGCCGGGGGCCGCCGGGGGGGAGACAGTCACGGTCACAGTGCTCCCGAGGCTCCTGGTGCGGTCGGTGGGGGTGCGGGGCGGGCCCCGCCGTGTCCGGGAGCGGGCCGAGGCCCGGTTGCGCACGGTGCCGGACCGGCCGGTGGTGTGGGCCCGGATCGAGAAGGACCGGGCGGAGGTCCGCGAGGTGTTCCGGAGAGAGGGGTACCCCGAGGCCCGGGTCACGCCGGAGGTCCGTCCTGGCGGTTCCGGCCAGTGGGCCGAGGTGGTGTTCCGGGTGGAGCCGGGGGAGCCCCGCCGGATCGTCGAGGTGAGCTGGCCCCCAGACTTCCCGGTGGAGCCGTGGCGCCGCGAGGCCCTGTTGGGACTGGGGCGGGGAGATCGGGCGAGCGAGCCGGACCTGGAGGCCGGGGTCCGGCGGCTCGTGTCGTTCCTCCGGCGAAGCGGCTACCCCGAGGCCCGGCCCGGCCGCAGCCGGTTCATCCCGACGGAAGGGGGCGTCCGGCTCGCCGTGGGCGTGATCGCCGGCCGGCCGATCCGCTTCCGTTTCGAAGGGGTTTCGGAGTGGCGGAAAGGGGCGCTGCGGGCCGCGCTCCGGGAACGGTTCGGCCAACCCGTGGACCGAGCCTGGCTGGATGCCGCGGCTGGGGCCGTGGCCGAGGTGCTGCGGGCCGACGGGTATCGGGACGTGCGTGTGAGCCCCTGGGAGGGTCCGGCCGGGGAACGGGTGGTCACGTTTCGGATCGAGCCGGGGCCGCGGGTCGCGGTGAAGCGGGTGGAGTTCCGGGGGAACGAGACCCTGTCGGCCCGACGGCTCCGGCGGTACATGGCCCTGGTGCAAGGGGGGGTGCTGAGACCCCCGCCGTTCACCCAGGATGCCCTGGAGCGGGATCTCCGGGTCCTGACCGAGTACTACGCCACCAAGGGGTTCTGGGACGCGCGGGTGTCCTTGGAGGAGATGACCGTCGATCCCCGAGGCGCGGCCTCGCTGATCCTCCGGGTTGAGGAGGGCACGAGGTATGGGTGGGGCGAGGTGTCCGTCCGGGTGTCCGGGGCCGAGTCGTTCCGGGCCCCGGTCGACCGGGTGCGGTCGGGAAGGTGGGCCGACGCCGGGGAGCTGGAGGAGGTGCGGCGGGAGCTGATCCAGCGGCTCGCCGCGGCCGGGTTCCCCGAGGGTCGGGTCACCTACGAAACCCGGGTGCGGCGGGAGAGCGGGGTGGTGGACGTGGCGTTCCGGGTCGAGACCGGCCCGAAGGTGCGGTTCGGCAAGGTGGTGGTCAGCGGCAATGCTCGCACCCAGACCAAGGTGATCCGCAGGGAGCTCACGTTTCGGCCCGGAGAACCTTGGGATCCGGCCGCGATCCGGGCGTCCCGACAGAGGCTGTACGACCTGGGTTTTTTGCGAAGGGTCGAGGTGGTGCCGGTTCCCACCCTCGCGCCCGCCGGGGTTCGGGACGTGGAGGTGCGGGTCGAGGAGCAGGACGCGGGCCTCGTGGAGTTCGGGTTGGGGTACGGCACCGAGGAGGGGGTGAAGGGGTTCCTGGGGTTGAGCCACGCCAACCTAGGGGGTTACGGCCGGAGCTTGGGGGGGCGGTACGACTTCGACCGCTTGGAGCGGTCCCTGGCGGTGAACGTTCGAGAGCCCTGGCTGTTCAACCATCCCGTGGACCTGCGGGTGAGCCTCGTGGATCGGGTGTCCGATCTGCCTGCGTACCACCTGAACGCCACGGCCCTCCAGGTAAGCCTGGACAAACGCCTGGGCCCCAAGGCCCGCGGATCGCTTGTGTACACGCTGGAGTCGAACCGGCTGACCGATCTGGTCCCCGAGGCCGTGGAGGCGGGAGCCCCCGTCACGAGCTATCTGCTCTCCTCGGTCGGGCCGTTCCTCGCCTGGGACTCCCGGAACGACCCTTTCCGGCCCCGCAGGGGGTTTTACCACACGCTCCAGGCCGAGTGGGCCACCGATCTTTTGGGGTCCGAGGTCCAGTTCGAGCGCTACACCGGCACCGCGAGCGGATACTTCAGCTCTGGCCGCTTCACGCTGGCTTTGCTGGGGCGGGGTGGGCTGGGGCTCACCCGGGGCAAGACGGCCGAGCTGCCCGTGAACAAGCGGTTCTACCTGGGGGGGCGGAGCACGGTGAGGGGGTTCCACCGGGACGCCATCGGCCCGCGGTCCGCCGACGGGAGCCCCCTGGGGGGCGACGTCATGGTGAACCTGCGGGCCGAGCTCCGGTACCGGTGGAGGGGTGCCGTGGGGTTCGCCCTGTTCTGGGACGCCGGTAACGTGTGGAACCGGTCCGTGGAGCCCCCCCACTACGGGGCCCTTCGCCAGGGGGCCGGTGTGGGGTTCCGATATGAGACTCCGGTGGGCCCCCTGGCCCTGGATCTGGGGATCAACCTCTCCCCCCGGGAGCACGAGGACCGCACCGTCTGGCACTTCACGGTGGGAAACGTGTTCTGACGGCGCGGTCGGTTCGGGCCGAGGGGGCTACATGCTCGGAACGAGCCGCAGGCTGACCTTCGAAGGATCGAAGCTGACGACCTGGACCGGCATCTCTTGACTCGAAAGCTGCTGGATTGCGTCGGCCAAGGTCTGCGCCGTGCCCACGTACTCCACCTGGAGCTGACTCACCGCGTTGGCATCGAAGGACTGTTGGTAGATCCCTTTCACGCCGGGGACCGAGCGAAGCTTCTGCTTGAACAGGGAGAGGGTCTGGTAGTCCACCCCCTCGATCTCCACGGAGAGCAGGGCGGTGGCGGGGACGGAGGGCCTCCTTTGCATCGAAGCGGTTTTCGTGCGTTCGGGCCCCTTCACGGCCTTGTTTGAGCTTCCCACGCAAGCGAACAACATCAGGGATGCCGAGGCCAGCACGATCGCCTTCCACTTCTTCATAACGCCCTCCTCGTACTTGTGAGACCGGTTTCGTGTGGTCGAATCCCCTATCAGAAACGAAGGAACGGGTCAAGGTCGTGCGATGCCCACCGAGGGGCCTGGGATCAAGGGCGGGTTGTAGCTGCGGGCATGAACCCCCCTTTTTGCTCGTCCCATTCGTACTCCCCCACCCCCCACAGCGCCCGAAGGTCTCCGGCCGAGAGCCCCAGGCCGGCCGCGGCGTCCAGCCGCTCCAGGGCGCCGAGGACCTCTGCGTCCGAGATCTCGAAGTCCGCGTCCTGGTCCGCCCAGTGCACGTACTCCAGGTCGGTCCGGGCTTCTCCCCGGATCGGGTCCCCTTCCCCCCGGGCGCGGGTGACCACCCGTCCCCGGAACCGGTGGGTGCTGCCTTCGGGGCCCGCCGGAGCCCGAACGACGTACCCGATCCGGGTGCTGCCGCCGGAGACGGTGAGAATCCAGCGGACCACGCCGTCGTCGCCGGGCCCCTGGGTGGGGGGAGGGACCGCGCCCTCGAAGGTCCATCCCCGCGGTAGCTCCTCCCGCACCACGACCCGTATCGGGCGGGTGCCCGCCCCCTCCACCTGGATCACCACCGGGATTCTCGTCCCCGGCGGGCAGTAAGGGGGGAGGAGCCGCCGGGCCTCCACCTCCCCACTGCCCACCCACAGCCACCATCCGGCCGCGAGGATCACGGTGGGGGCCACGGCCCCCACCACCCACGCGAGACGCCTGGCCGTGCGGGGTGGCGTCGGCCGGGAAGCCGGAAGGATCTCCTCGAGCTCCACCTCCAGGGCCCGGGCCAGGGCCTCGGCGTTCTCCCGGCGCACCGACGCCGTCCGGTTGTTCTCCCACCGGCTCACGGTATCCACGCTGACCCCCACCACCTCGGCCACGTAGAGCTGGGTGAGGCCCTTGGCCTCCCGGATGCTCCGCACCCGTCCGCCGTCGAGGCCCACCGTGGGGGCGTCGGGCCGGCTCACGACGGGCTCACCCGAGCCGGGCCCACGCCAGGCCGGCGCAAGCCGGACCCGACCCGACATCGGGCCCCATGCGGCCCGATGTGGATGGCGCCCGCCCAGTCCCAGCCGTATAGGTTGGGGGAGAGCCCGGCGCGGGGCGCCACGTCGGGCCTTCTACCCCCCAAACCCGGGAAGGAGGATCTGCCATGAGAAACCCCGCTGTGCTGACCTCGGTGCTCGTCGTCGCCGTTGCCGCCGTCCCGGCCGTCCGGGCCGGGTATGCCTCGGTGCCCGTGCCGGAGACCCTGGAGCTCAACGTCCAGGCGAACCATCCCGACACGGCCGGGCTCCCCAAGGATACCAAGGCGGTGCCCGAGTTCTCCCACCGGCGCCATGCCGAGGAGTACCTGAAGGGCCGCCAGACCTTCTCCCGTTTCCCGTACGAGGACTCGTTCACCTGCGCCGCCTGCCACCACACGGCCCAAGCCCCGGAGCAGGCCGGGTCATGCCTGTCGTGCAAGGACGCGGACCGGATGTTCGCGGCTGTGGGAGGCCCCGGCAAGGTGAAGAACCTGTTCCACGAGGTGTGCCGAACGTGCCACAAGGCCGCGGCCAAGGCCGGGGCGGCCGAGCCCCCCACCCGGTGCTCAGGCTGCCACCGGTGAGCCCCGCCGCCCCCGGGCCGGTCGGCCCGGGGGTCATTGTTGTTACCCCGGCGGATAAGCAGGCGCTATCGCTCCCTTGCCCCGCCCCATCCTCCTACCCCCCTGCCCGGCGCTTGCGCTCGACCCGGTCGTGGGGTCGGTCGCGGAGCTCCACCAGCGCGTACTCGTCGGTGGTGGCCCGGTGGAAGGCATCCTCCCCTTGCGCCCGGCAGGCGAGGCAGCACCGCCGGGGTAGCTCCACGGTGAGCACCTTGCGGGCGGGGTTCTCCCAGCTCTCCAGGACCATTGTCCCCCCGCAGTCGTCGCACACTCGAACCCGTTCGCGTTGCTGCTCCCGGATGCCGGCTCCGTCGTAGAACACGCTCCGGGTCTCCTCCAGGTGGGTGCGGCCCCGGACCGCTTCGGCGCGTAGGTCGTCACGCCGAAGAAACTTCTCCAGCATCAGCTCGCACAGGCGTTCGACGTACTGGCGCGACCGTTCCCCCATCTGCAGTAGGTCTGGGTGGTAGTCGGGTTCGATCACGGCGCTGGTGTCCAGACCCGCCATGGCCAGAAGGATGCCCGTGTTCACGTAGGGCAGCGCGCTCTGCACGGAGTAGCCCCCCTCCAGCACGGCCACGTGGGCCCGAAGCCGGCGGGTCAGGGTGGCGTAGCCCTGGGCCGTGATCGCCATGTCGGTGATGGGGTCCGTGAAGTGGTTATCCTGGCCGGCCGAGTTCACGACCAGATCGGGCTTCCACTCCTCGAGCACCGGCAGCACCAGGTGGTCGAGCACGTGCAGGAGGCCGTCGTCCGTGGTGCCGGGGGGCAGGGGTATGTTCAGCGTAGTGCCGAAGGCGTTGGGTCCGCCGAACTCGTCCGGGAACCCCGAGCCCGGGTAGAGGGTTCGCCCGTCCTGATGGATCGAGATGAACAGGGTGTCCGGGTCGTGCCAGTAGATGTCCTGGGTGCCGTCGCCGTGGTGGCAGTCGGTGTCCACCACGGCCACCCGAAGGCCGCCGTAGTGGCGCCGGAGGTGCTCGATCATGACGGCCTCGATGTTGATCACGCAGAACCCCCGCAGGCCGTGGACCACCCGCCGGGCGTGGTGCCCGGGCGGCCGCACGAGGGCGAAGGCCCTCTCCACGTCCCCGTCGAGGACCCGGCGGGCCGCCTCGATGGCCCCTCCGGCCGACACCAGGTGGGAGGGGCTGGTGTGGGTCTCCAGGTCCGGGACCCCGGTGTGGACCCGCTCCACGTCGGCCATCTCGGCCACCCGGGGCGGGTACTCGACCACGCCCTCGATGTCCAGAAGCCCCTCCTCGAAGATCTGGTCCCGGGTGTACAGGAGCCGCTCCTCCCTCTCCGGGTGGGTGGGGTCGATGGCCCAGTCGAACGCCGGAAAGAACACCACTCCCGTGCGTTGGGGCGCGCGAAGCCGCATGACAGACTCCTTGGGCCTTCGGCCCGCTGGAAGGCGCGAAGGCTGGAAAGCCGGAAAGCTGAAAACCTCTCCTAATGCCCCGGCGGAAGACGGGCGCTATCGCTCCCTGCTCGGGGAGGCAGGTCCCTTGCCCCGCCCTCCGAGGTGACGCGCCTATCTTGTCGCCGGGCGAACAGGAGGCCAACAACCGCCCCCTGAACCCCATGCCCCCGCCGGAAACCGCCTCGGCCCTGGCAGGACGTGGGGAGGGGCTCCTCAGTCGACCCGGCTCAGGATGCCGGGCCGGATCTGGGCCCGGAGCCGGTGGATCCGGCCCACGGTGGCGAACCCCTCGATCACGTTGAAGCTCTCGACGTCCGCGATGTCCACCGGGGCCGCGGGGTCCAGCTCCCCCTTGGACCTCGCGGCCGCGAGCACGGCCTCGGTGGCCCGGGTCTGGAGGTCCGCCAGGGGGAAGGAGGCGGGGATCTCCTCGTACACCCCGGCCTCCGGAATGGACAGGTACCCGCGGGCCGTGTCCGCGACCGCGTGCACCTCGGCGTTTACCCGGGCCACGGCAGCGCCCACGGCGTTGGCCACATCGAAGTGGTTGGGCACGGTGACCGGCAGACCGATCGCCTCCTCCACGTAGGGCGCGATGGCTCGGGCCGGGCCGCCCACGGCCAGGATGCGGGCAGGCCGGACCCGATGCCCCTCCAGGAGCTCGTGCAGGGTGTAGACGGGCCGGGCGTTCACCTCGTCCAGGGTGCGGCGTACGGCCCCGGCGATCTCGACGGCCCAGGCCTGCAGGATCCGACGAGCGGCCTCCTCCGGCAGGGTGCCCAGCTCGTTCGCCAGGGGCGCCAAGGCCTCCAGGGCCCGCTGGCGGTTCCCCACGGCTCGGCCCAGCACCACCAGGGCGTCGGTGGGGGTGGGATGGGTGCCCCCAAGGGCCGCCGGGGGACCGAACCGACGGGGGCCGACCCGGATCTCCCCTTCCTCCACCCGGACCCAGCTGTCTCCCCCCGCCGGTGCCGACCGGGTGAACAGGGCCCGGATCTGGGTGAGGTACGGGCCGATGGTGGCCCCCTGGGGCTCCAGCAAGGGGGCGCCGGCCGAGAACAGGCAGATGTCAGTGGTGGTGCCCCCGATGTCGAGACCGACGGTCTCGGCGGCCACGGTGTCGAGGGCCAGGGTGCCCAGCGCGCTCGCCGCCGGGCCCGAGAGGGCGGTCTCGGCCGGGTTGGCCAGGGTGCGGGCGGCGTGGGTGCCGCCGTCGGCCCGCAGCAGGTACAGGGGGGCCAGCACGCTGAACCGCCGGAGGGCGTCGGTCATGGAGGCCACGAAGGTCCGATGGAGCCGCCACGCGCCCGCTGCCAGGTAGGCCGTGGCTATGCGGCGCGGGAAGTTCAGGGTGCCGGCCAGCTGGTGGCCCAGGGCGACGAAATCGAACCGATCGCCGGCCAGCTCGGCCAGCCGGCGCTCGTGGGTGGGGTTGCGGGTGGAGAACTTGCCGGCCACGGCCAGCACCCGGATGCCGGCGGCTGCGAGCTCGTCCAGAAGCCGCCGGGCCGCCTCCTCGTCCAGGGGCACGATCTCCCGTCCCCGGTGGTCCACGGCGCCGGGCACCACCCGGAACCGGTCGTCCAGGGCGAGCAGCCGGGGCGAGATCCCCGGCCCGGCCGTCACCAGGGTGCCGGTGGGCTCCAGGTCCCCCTGGACCACGGCGTTGGTGACCAGGGTGGTGCTGAGCACCACCCGGCGCACCGCCCGGGGGTTGATGCCGTCCAGCAGCTCCTCCAGGGCGTCCAGGGTGCACTCCCGAAGGTCGGCGTGGGTGGGGACCTTGACCTTGTGGAGGACCCGTCCCTCCTCCACGGCCACACCGTCGGTGTGGGTGCCTCCCACGTCGATGCCGAGAAAGATCCCCCTCATCCTGGCCTCCTGCGCCCGGGGCGGCCCCCGAGCGAAAGCATCCGCCGTCGGGGCACCCAGGCGGCCCCGGTGGGACACAGCTCTTGACAACAGTAGCACCGAATGCACTGTCGGGGCGAGAGCCGGGGGGGAGAACCGGGCGCCAGGGCCTGGGCCGGGCAGCCTTCCACGCAAACTCCGCATCCCGTGCAGGTGGTGGCATCGAACCGGGGAAGGGGGGCGGTGAGCGCCCGGGCCAGGCTCCGCAGGGGCGCCGGAAGTCGCCAGTCGCAGGGGCTGCCGGGCGCCGGCCGGAACCGGATCGGGGCGGCCGGGTCGCCCACCACCCGGATGCGGTCGGGCGAGATCCGGCCGGTGCGTCGGCTCACCGCCACGGTGGGTACGTCGTCCGGCCGGAACCCCGACAGCCGCGTGGCCACCCAGTCGAGGGCCGGCGCATCGGCCGACGCGAGCACCAGCCCCCGGTCGAGGGGCTGGCCCCGTCCCGGCCCCGGCCCCTCCATGGCCACGATCCCGTCCAGCAGGGTCACGGCGGGCCGGATCGCCCCTTCCAGGTCCAGCAGGTGCTGGGCGAACGTCTCCGGGGTCCGGCCGGCCCGGAAGTGGAGTCGGACCTTGCGCCGGCCGGGCATACTCCCGAACAGGTTCTTCACCCCCAGGGTGAGGCCCATCATGGTGTGAGTCTTCCACTTGGCCAGGTTCCACACGCGGTCCGCCTCGAGGACCCGCGCCGACACCGACACGGCCTTGTACACCCGGCCGTGGGCCATGGCCACGGGACCGTCGGCCAGGTCCACCACCTCCACGCCGTGACGGCGGCACACCGCAGCCACGCCCGAGACCCGGGCCACCCGTCCGGCCGTGCCCAGCCCGGGGGAGTCGGCCACCACCGCTTGGGCTCCCAGGTCCGCCAGCACGCCGAGCACGGCGTCCACCACGGCCGGGTGGGTGGTGACGGCGGTCTCGGGCTTCCGGGGAGCCAGAAGGTTGGGCTTCACGAGCACGATGTCCCCCCGGCCCGCGAACCGTTCCGCCCCCCCCACGAGTTCCAGGGCCCGCCGGACCACGTCGCCGGCGCCGGCGTAGTCGGGTGCGGCGACCACGGCGACCCGGGTCACGGTCGGCGCGTCTCCGCTTGCACGAGACGGGCGTACGCCCGTTGAAACCAGCGGGTGTGGGGACCGGGCTCCCCGGATCCCACCGGCCGGCCGTCCACGCGGACCAGGGGCACCACCTCGACCACCGAGCTGGTGAGGAACGCCTCGTCGCTCTCGGCCAGGTGACGGGGCTCGTAGAACCCCTCGTCCACGCGGAGGCCGGCGACCCGGGCCAGGTGGAGGATCACCTCCCGGGCGATCCCCGGCAGGCAGCCGGTGTCAGGGTGGGGGGTGAACAGCCGGTCCTCCCGGACCCAGAACAGGTTCGAGGTGGCTCCCTCGGCCAGATGGCCTTCGGTGGTGGTCAGAAGGGCCTCGGCACCCGGGGGAACCCGTCCCAGGGCCAGCACCGAGTCGAGGTAGGCCAGGGTCTTGTGCCCCTGGAGCGGCAGGCCCCGGGCCCGCAGGGGCCAGGGAAGGGTACGGGCCGCCACCCCCTGTTCCCGACGGTCGGCCAGGTCGGCCGGCAGGGACCGCAGGGTGGCGAGCAGCAGGGGCCGCCCGGCCGAGGCCGGCCGGGGGCCGGCCGGCAGGGGACCCCGGGTCCAGGTGAACCGGACGACCGCGTCCGGAGTCCGGTTGGCCCTAATCAGGCCGGCCACCACCGGGCCGGGGTCCGGCGGGGGGGGGAGCCCCAGGAACGCGGCCGAGGAGGCCAAGCGGGCCCAGTGCTCGGCCAGCCGGAACGCCCGGCCTCCGTAGACCCGCACGGTCTCGAACAGACCGTCGCCGTACAGGAGCCCCCGGTCCGCGGCCGGCACCGCGGCCTCGGCCTCGGACACGATCCGGCCGTCGATCCAGGCGTACCGGATCACGGGCCCCTCCACACCCGGCCCTCGCCCGTGAGCACCTTCAGGAACGACTGGGCCTTGGTCACGGTCTCCTCGTACTCGGCCTGGGGGTCCGAGTCGGCCACGATCCCCCCGCCCACCTGGAAGTGGATCCGGCCGTCGTGGACCACGGCGGTGCGGATGGCGATGTTCAGGTCCACCCGGCCCGAGAAATCGATGTAGCCGATGGAGCCGCAGTACACCCCCCGGGAGGTGGGCTCCAGCTCGTCGATGATCTCCATGGCCCGCACTTTGGGGGCTCCCGTGATCGATCCACCGGGAAACGAGTTGCGCAGGCAGTCCACCACGTCCCGGCCGGGGTGGATCCGGCCCGCTACCGTGCTCACCAGGTGGTGGACGTTGGCGTAGGACTCGATGATCAGGAACTCGGGAACGTGCACCGAGGTGTAGGTGCACACCCGGCCCAGGTCGTTGCGCTCCAGGTCCACGATCATGACGTGCTCGGCCCGGTCCTTTGGGCTCGCCGCCAGGGCCCTGGCCAGCCTCCGGTCCTCCTCGGGGGTGCGGCCCCGGGGCACGGTGCCCTTGATCGGCCGGGTCTCGATGTGGTCCCCATCGATCCTCAGATAGCGCTCCGGAGAGTTGCTGAGCACCGCGAACCCGTCGGGGAACAGGCAGGCCCCAAACGGGGCGGGGCTGGTGGTGCGCAGCCGGTCGTAAAACCCGAGGGGGTCTCCGTCGAACGGCGCGGTGAACCGCTGGGAGAGGTTGGCCTGGTAGATGTCGCCGGCCGCGATGTAGCACTTGGCCCGCCGGATCGCCTCGCAGTAGGCGTCGGGGGTGAAGTTGCTCTCCAGGCGCGCGCGGTCCACCAACGGGGGAGGGGGTGGGGGAGGCACCTCCCGGGCGGCGAGGGCCTCCCATCGATCCCGGCTCTCCTCGCGGTCGCCCGGAGGGCCGGCCAGGCACAGGCAGACCCCGCCCGTGGCCGGGTCGAACGCGGCCACCGTGTCGTAGAACCCGAAGAACAGGTCGGGCATCCCCAGGTCGTCCCGGGTGGTGGGCCGGATCGCCTCGAGGTGGGAGAACAGGTCGTAGGCCAGGTACCCGATGGCTCCCCCCGGGGCCATGGGAAACGGGCCGCGGGGCCTGCGGTGCTGGAAGAGCAGCTCCCGCAGGAGCTCGAAGGGGTTGCCTTCCCAGTGCTCGGTGCGGCCGGCGCGGAGCCAGCGGAGTTCGGCTCGGTGCCCTTTGGCGTACACGACCAGGAAGGGATCCGAGGCCACGAACGACCGGCGGCCCAGGGGCCCCGGCGCGGCGCTGTCGAGAAACGCCGGGTAGGGCCGCCGGGCCAGACCGTAGAAAGCCCGCTCCGACGTGGGCGCTGGGTAGATCTCCACGATGTCCATTGCGATTCCGTTCAGCGGGAGGGCGGTATCAGGGTCAGGCGGCCTGCCAGGCGGGGCCAGCGCAGGGTCCTGTGCTCACAGGGGCGGGTCGGTTCGGAGCCTCGGGCAAAGGCCGCGAGGGCGGTCTCGGGGCAGTCGGGGCCTGCCTTCAGCCCCGTGCGGGTGTCGATCTCCACGAACACCACTCCCGGCGGCACCGGCCACGGCGGGGGAAGCTCGGTCCCGGCCGCCGCAGCCATGGTGGCCCTCCAGACGGGGAGTGCGGCCCGGGCCCCGGTTTCCCCCCGGCCCAGGGGAGTGTTGTCGTCGCACCCCACCCACACGGCCAGGGCCAGCCGGCTGGAGAACCCCACGAACCAGGCGTCACGCTGGTCGTCAGTGGTGCCGGTCTTGCCGGCCACGGGAAACGGAAGGTCCCGGGCCCCGCGGCCCGTTCCCTCCCGGACCACGGCCCGGAGCATGTCGGTGATCAGGTATGCCGTGACCGGATCGAGCACCCTCCGGGGCGCGGGCGGGCGGGGCCAGAGATTCCGGCCGTCGGGGCCGTAGACCGCTCGGACCCAGTGGGGCTGGGGCAGCATCCCTCCCGAGCCGGCCGCGGCGTAGGCCCGGGCCAGCTCCAGCGGGCTCACCCCTCCCACCCCGAGGGCCTCGGCCGGCCCCTGCCCCAGGGGCCCCGTGAGCCCCAGACGGCGGGCCGTGACGTCCACCTTCCGCCGACCCAGCGCCTGGAACAGCCGCACGGCCGGCAGGTTGCGGCTGCGGGCCAGGGCCCGGCGCAGGGTCATCTCGCCCTCGAAGGTCCCGTCGTAGTTCGAGGGCTTCCACGGCTTGGTGGGATGGGCCCCGGGAAACGAGCCGGGCGCGTCGATCAGGGTGTCGGCCTGGGTGTACCCCTGCTCCAGCGCGGTGAGGTACACGAAGTACTTGAAGGCGGATCCCGGCTGCCGCCGGGCCTGCAGGGCCCGATCGAAGGGGCTTTCGGACCAGCTGCGACCCCCCACCTGGGCGCGTACCGCGCCGGTGCGCAGGTCCAGGGCGACCACTGCGCCCTGGGTGGGGCGCTTCCGGCGGGGATGGCGCCGGTCCACCGCCCCGAGGCCCTCGGCCAGGGCGGCCTCGGCTGCCTCCTGCACCGCGGGCGACAGGGTCGTGTACACCCGGAGCCCACCCTCGTACACGGGATCGAGGCCCAGGGTCTCCACCAGACGGCGGCGCACCGCCTCCACGAAGTAGGGAGCGCGCACCTTGGGCCGGGCAGCGGGCCGGGGCAGGGGTTCGGCGCGGGCGCGGGCCACGGCCTGGGCACCGGCCCAGCCCAGCTGTTCCATCCGTCCCAGCACCAAGCCCCGCCGGGCCCGCGCCCGGTCGGGGTTGCGGAACGGGTCGTACCGGGACGGGGCCTTGGGCAGGGCCGCCAGCAGGGCCGCCTCGGCCAGGTCGAGCTCGGAGGCCGGCTTGCGGAAGTACACCTGGGCCGCCGCACCCACCCCGTACGCGCCGTTTCCCAGGTAGATCTGGTTCAGGTAGAACTCCAGGATCTCCTGCTTCGTGTACCGTCGCTCGATCTCCAGGGCCAGCAGGGCCTCCCGGAGCTTCCGAGCCAGGGTGCGCTCGGGGGTGAGAAAGAGCACCTTGGCCAGCTGCTGGGTGATGGTGGAGCCCCCCTCCACCACTCGGCCCTCCACCAGGTCCACGGCCAGGGCCTTCAGGATGCGGCCCACATTGAGCCCGAAGTGCTCGAAGAACCGATGGTCCTCGATGGCCAGGAAGGCGCGGATCACATGGGGAGGGAGCTCCTCCAGGGTTACGGGGATCCGCCTCTCCACGCTGAACTCGGCCAGCAGGCTGCCGTCGGCCGCGTACACCCGCGTGGCCGCCGGGGGCCGGAAGGTCTCCAGGCGCGACACCTGGGGAAGCCCCTGGGCGAGGAGCCACAGGGCCGAGACGAGAAACCCCAGGCCGGCCCCGGCCGGCAGGGCCAGCAACAGCACCAGGCGTCTCAAGGCGGGCTCTCCGTCCCCGCCTCCCGGTCCCGAGCCTCGTAGGCCTCGATGATCTCCTGCACGAGGGGGTGGCGCACCACGTCGTCCCGGGTGAACCGACAGAACCGGATGCCCGGGATGTGGGCGAGCAGCCCCTCGGCCTCGACCAGGCCGGACACGGTGCCTGCCGGCAGGTCCACCTGGGTCACGTCGCCCGTGATGACCGCCTTGCTGTCGAACCCCAGGCGGGTCAGGAACATCCGCATCTGCTCCGAGGTGGTGTTCTGGGCCTCGTCCAGGATCACGAACGAGTCGTTCAGGGTGCGGCCCCGCATGAAGGCCAGGGGGGCCACCTCGATGGAGCCCCGCTCGATCAGGGCGGAGGCCTTCTCGAAGTCCATCATGTCGTGGAGGGCGTCGTAGAGGGGGCGCAGGTAGGGGTTCACCTTCTCGTACAGGGTTCCGGGCAGGAACCCGAGCTTCTCTCCGGCCTCCACGGCCGGGCGGGTCAGGATGATGCGCTTGACCTGGCGCTTGGCGTGGGCCGAGATGGCCATGGCCATGGCCAGGTACGTCTTGCCCGTCCCCGCCGGGCCGATGCCGAACACGATGTCGTGGGTGCGGATGGCCTCGATGTACTCCTTCTGGGCCAGGCTCTTGGGGCTGATCACCCGGCGGTCGGCAGCGATGTAGACCGCGTCGAGGAAGATGTCCTTGAGCCGGGCCCGGCGGTTGGCCCGGAGGATCCGCACGGCGTGGTCGATGTCGGCCCGAAACAGGGGGTACCCCTCCTCCACCAGCTCGTAGAGCTGCTCCACCACCGCTACGGCCAGTGCCACGCCCACCGGATCTCCCCGTACCAGAACCACGTTGCCCCGGCACGAAACGGAGATGTCGCGGACCACGTGGGCCAGCTCTCGGAGGTGGGCCTCCCGCTCCCCCACCAAAGCCTGCACGTGCCGGGGGTCGTCGAGCACCACGCGTTGGAGCGCCTCGTTCATGGCTCCGTCTGTCCGGAGGTGCCCACCACCTGCACCTCGATCCTGCGGGTCCGCGCCCGGTTGTCGAAGTCGCACAGCACGAACTGCTGCCAGGTACCCCTCACCAGCCGCCCCGCCCGAACCAGGAACGACAGGGAGGGGCCCACCAGGGCGGCGCGCACGTGGGCGTACCCGTTGCCGTCTCCCCAGGCTCGGTCATGGTGATAGGGAACCCCGGCCGGGGCGGTGCGCTCCAGCGCCTCGGCCAGATCCCGGACCACCCCGGGCTCGAACTCGATGGTGGTCAGGGCTGCGGTGGAGCCGGGGACGAAGCAGACCCCGTTGCCCTCCCGCACCCCCCATGAGGCGATCACCTGCTCCAGGTCGGGGGTAAGGTCCAGGGTATGACCGCGTCCCCGGGTTTCGTAGGAAAGGGTTGTGCTCCAGATCTGCACGGTCTCAAGAAACTCCGGTGGCGACGAGCAGCCATTCCCCCTGTCCACCGCCCTCTAAACTCTGGTCCCCGATGGGGGAGCGACGTCCACGTTGCCACCCGGGCCCAAGGTGCAACAAAAAGCCCTCAGGTTTTCCAGCCTTCTATTACTCCGGTGACGAAACCGACGGGCTTGGGGGCGTGGGGTCTGCGGGAGCGCCGGGCGTGGCTCCTGCCGTCGCTGCATCCGGCACTCCGCCGACGCGTGGAGTGTTCCAGACCCCTGGCACACCGAAAACGCCCCGTATTCCCGAGGGGGTTCATTTCGTCCGGCTGAGTGCCGGATACAGCGTAAGCCGGATGCCGCCCTCACGCACGGGCGAAAGCAGACCCCGCACCCCCTACGGCCGCTTGCGCGTCTTTAGCGCCGCCGGGGGGTCTAGCTAGCCTTTGAGCCTCCCAGCGGGTCGAAAAGGCCCGCCCACCGCTACGCCAGGGTGAACAGGTCCTGGGCGGCGCGAACCCGCTCGGCCAGCTGGGCGAGCACGTCCTGCACGTCGGCGGTGTCCTCAAGGCCTACGGAGGTCAGGCTGTCCACGTCCAGCCGATAGGCCAGGCCGTCGGCGCCCACCCCCTGGCCCAGGGTCATGGTGAGCGCGTCGGCCAGATGGGAGATCTGGGCCAGGGTCCGGTCGAGCCGCGCCTCGGCCGGCCGATGGTGGTACCGGACGGACTCCACCAAGGTCTCTGGGAAGCCCCAACGCTCCAGGAGCCGGGCGCCCACCTCGGGGTGGGGCACCCCCACCACCCGCCTCTCGGCCTCCTGCCAGGAGATGCCTTCCTCCTCGGTCAACCGCCGGATCTCCCGGATGGACGGGGCCACGAACTCCGCGAGCACGATCTTGCCGAGGTCCTGGAGCAGCCCGGCGGTGTACGCAGTGCCCGGCGCCGGGTACCGGATCCGCTCGGCCAGCAGCTCGGCGGCAAGGGCCGAGGTGACGCTGCTGCGCCACAGGTCCCCGGCCGCCAGGGCGTACCCCTCCTGGGCCGGGGTGAGGTAGCGGCTCGCGAGCACCGTGAGCGCGATCTGCACGATCTTGCGCAGGCCCAGCAGGCCGGTCGCCTGGCGCACCGACGTGACCCGGGCTCGCAGCCCGTAGATCGGGGCGTTGCAGGCCCGCAGGACGTTGGCGGTCATGGCGGGATCGCGCTCGATCCACCCCGCCACCTGCCCCAGGTTGGCGTCGGGGTCCTGGGCCGCGGTGAGCAGGCGAACCGCCACGGCCGGCATGGGGGGCAGGGCTTCCAGTTGGCTCAGGATCTGCTGGACGTTCAAAGGACCTCCTCCCCCACCCCCAGAAGCCGGACCCGGACCTGGCCGTCGGAGAGGCGTAGCTCCATCGATCGTCCCACGGTGCCGCCGAGGCTCGTTGCGGCGATGGGGATCCGTTCCAGGCGACACAGCCCGCCCAGGGCCTCGGCGTTACGGCTGCCGATGTCGAATATGGCGGTCTGTCCGAGCATATTGGCGCCGCCGGCCAGCTTGGCCACCAGGTCGGTCTTGCGGGCGCCGGCACCCTCCAGGGCCCGAAGCAGCTCGTAGAAGCCGGTGTCCGCATACATGAAGGGGTTGAACTCCCGGCTGGAGGAGCGGTACCGGGAGTCCGGGAGCATCACGTGCACCAGGCCTCCCACCCGCCGGGCAGGGTCGTACAACGTCAGGCCCACGCAGGACCCGAGGGCGTACGTGATCACGATGTCATCGGCGTCCGCACTGACCTTTGCGTCCGAAATCCCTACCACCAGCGTTTCGGCCATGGGTCCTCCTGAGTGTCGTAGGGCCGAGCATAGCAAAACGGGGGGGGCAAGCGAAAGCATCGATCGACCTCGCCGCCGTCACCTTGAAGCCCCCACCGCCCTTTGTTATAAAGGGCGCCGAATTTTGGCCGGCCTTCGGGGCCGGCCCTGTCCGCTGAGGAGGAGCGATGCCTGTCATCACGATTTCGAATCAGTTCGGGGCCGGCGGGCCGGAGATCGGGCGGGAACTCGCCAAACGGTTGGGGATCGACTATCTGGATAAGGAGATTCTCCACCGCGTGGCGCTGGAGGTGAACGTGCCGGACGAGGAGGTGGAGGAGTTCGAGGAGGAGCACCACAGTAAGTTCCGAGGATTCTTCTCCACCATCTTCGATCTGGACGCGCTGAAAAAGAAGGCCAAAGCCCCCCCCGAGGAGTTTGCCCAGGGCTACGACGATCGGGACAAGATCCCCTTCCATTACCGGGTGGACGGCTGGATCGACAGCGACATCTACAAGCAGATGATCGTCAAGGTCATCACGGCCCTGGGCCGACGCCGGGGCGTAGTGATCGTGGGCCGGGGTGGGCAGGTGGTGCTCCAGGACAACCCCCGCACCGTGCACGTGCGCGTCGTGGCGGACGAGGAGGATCGGGTCGCCTGGACGGCCCAGCGGCGGAATCTGTCGCTGGAGGAGGCTAGGGACTTCGTGCATCTGGTGGACGCGCGCAGCCACGACTACCTGCGGTTCTACTTCGATGTGGACCCGGACCAGCCCACGCTGTACCACGCCGTTCTGAACACGAGCCGGATCCCCCGGGAGCGGTGCGTGGAGATCATCGAAGGGTTGGCCAGGGATCTGGCAGCCCAGGAGGAGCCCACCGGCGAGGGCTAGCCCGTACCCCCCGCCCCGTCGGCTCAAGAGACCGGTGCACTCGGCCGATCGGGCGACCTGAGAGGGTCGTGGATCGGACGAGCCGAGGAGGTCCCCATGGCTTTCGGACGCGCGGTGTCGCTGGGGGCGGTTGGGGTCCTGCTCTGGACCCTGTGTGGCGGCGCGTGGGCCGGAGGGGTTTCCCAGTACCTGGTCGAAGGTCGGGTCTACGTGGCCGTGGTGTTCGGTCCGGACGGCCGGGCAGGGGAGGTGGCCTGGACCGACACCGTCACGGGGAAGCGGGGGGATGCCCCGTTCCGCCGGGACGAAGACGGTCGGCTCGTGGTCCGGCTGCCGCGCGGGGAGACCACCCGGGTGCACGTGCTGCCCCGCCTGGCCCTGGTGGTGGAGTCGCCGCCCTGGGGCGGGGACGAGCCCGCCCTGGGGGTGAGCCTGGACTGATCCCACCTGAGTTCGGGCCTTCGGCCCGCTGGGAGGCTAGGAAGCCGGGAGGCTGGGAGGCTCGAAAACCTCCTTGATCTCCGAGCATTCCAAGCACAGCCACGCCTCTGTGTTACCACCTAACAGTCCGGGGGGCATGGGGTCTGCCGGAGAGCCGGGCTCGGCTCCTATGCTCGCCGCGCAGTGCCTCCTGTGTCCGGACCGCGAAATGGTACCCCTTGCACGCAGCTGTGATGAAACCAACCCCCCTGTTCTGTGCCTGCGCGGTGAATCTCAATACGCCCGGCTTCGCGCACGGCCGGAGGCAGACCCCATGCCCCGCACCCGACGATCGGACCGAGACATATGCAAAGTCTGTGCCCCGCAAACAGGCCGCCTTGCGGTCTAGCCCGCATTATTCATGAAGCCTTCTGCTGCAACCGCCGATTCCACGCCATCTCGGGGCGTGCTCGCGCCTCGGGGCTCGACGTACCGTCCCGTACGCCTGCGCCCCTCGTGCGCTCGTGCTTGCCCCGATCTGACGCACACTTGACGGTTTCGCGACGAACGCTCATGAATAATACGGGCTAGCGGAGCTGAGATCTGTCTTCTGACCCCTGAACCTCAGGCCCCATGCCCCGCCGCCGGCAACGCTCTCGGACCCCGCCAGTTGTCTTCCCTTCTCCCCCGGCCCCCCGCGGGGATCCCAGCTTCCTAAAAAGTATATCCATTCCGGCGGTGGGGCTGGGGGCTCTGACGAAGCGCGACGGCCGAGCAGACCGGGCCGCCCGGCGCCAGGGAAGCGGCTGCGGCGCGTGCCCTCACGCGCCGCAGCGGACCGCGCCGAGGCGGCCCCTGCGAGGCCGTTCAGCGAAGGAGGGGCCCCCAGCCCCACCCCCTCGGGAATCCACGAACTTGCGAACCATGACACTAGCCTCCCAGCTTTCCAGCCTTCTGGCTTCCCAGCCTTTCCTTCTTGACTTACGCAAAACTTACGCATATTCTTTTCGCCATGGCGAGCCCGAGACTCACCCCGAAGCAGAAGCAGGTTCTCGACTTCATCCGGCAGTACTGGGACCGACACGGTGTGGCCCCCACCCAGCAGGAGATCGCCCGCCGCTTCGGGTTCCGGTCGTTGGGCACGGTGCAGAACTACCTGAAACGGCTCGAAGCCGAGGGCGTCTTGGAGCGGCGCTGGAACGGGAAGCGTTCCCTCAGGGTGATCGAGGAAGAGACCCCACGGCCGTCCTCTGAGTTGCCGCTGCTCGGCACCGTGGCCGCGGGCCGCCCCATTGAGGCCGTGGAGGTGCCCGACACGTTCGAGGTGCCCGCGCCCATGGCGGCGGGGGGCGAGCGGTTCGTGCTCCGGGTGCGGGGAGATTCGATGGTGGAAGACGGCATCCTGGACGGGGACTACCTTGTGGTGGAACGCCGCACCACGGCCCGGCCGGGGGAGACGGTGGTCGCGCTGGTGGACGGAGAGGCCACGGTCAAGCGGTTTCACCCGGTGCCGGGGGGGGTGGAGCTCAGGCCGGCCAACGCCGCCATGGAGCCGATCCGGGTGGAGCCGGCCCAGAATCTGCGAATCCTGGGCCGGGTGGTGGGGGTGATCCGGTTTTGTCAGTGAGGAGGTGCGCGGTGGAGCGAGGGACCCGGGTGGCTCAAGGGGTGGCGGCGGGGTTGGGGTTTCTTGCGGGGTTCCTATGGGCCCTGGAGCAGTGGGCCGGTGCAGCGGCCCCAGTGCTCGCCGCCGGCGCGGCCTCGGGGATGGTGCTGGCGGCCGGGTACGGCGCGGGGGTGGGGTGGCTGTGGAGACCGGCCCGGGCCGCGAGGGGTGGGGGGCTACGGGTGGTGATCGCCCCGGCGGGCTTTGGGGGGTCGTTCGCCCTTGCTGCCACGTTAACGATCGGGCTCCTACGGCTGGCGGGGGGGGGATAGGCGATCTTCCTCCCCGCGGCGCGAGCCCGAGGCCGGCACCCCGGCCGGGGGAGTGCCGGAGGCCAAGGGAAGGCGGATCCGAAACTCGGTCCCGCGGCCGGGCTGGGAGTTCACGTCGATCTCGCCCCCGTGGAGGTGGACGATGCGCTCCACCATGGCCAACCCCAGGCCGGTGCCGATCCCAGGGGGCTTCGTGGTGAAGAACGGCTGGAAGATCTGGGGGAGAACGTCCGAAGGGATGCCGGGCCCGTCGTCCGCCACGGACAGCGCGGCCCATCCCCGGCCGCGGTCGTCCTCCGCTGTCTCGACCCCCAGCCGGATGGTGCCCCGTTGGCCCAGGGCGTCCTTGGCGTTCATGATGAGGTTCAGCAAGGCCTGCTGGAGCTCCCCTGGTGCGGCCTCCATCGTGGGGCGCGCTCGCAGGTCCAGCTCGAGGCGGATCCCCGACCCCAGGGCGGGCCGGGCGAGGGTCGCCGCCTGCTCCACGATCCCCGCCACCGAGACGGTCGCACGGGGGAGGTCGGTCCGGGCCAGTGCGAGCAAGCTTTGGAGGAGCCGGGAAGCCTGATTCAGGCCGTCGCGGGCGGCGGGGAGGCAGCGCTCCGGGGGGAGCCCCTGCTCCAACAGATCGAGGTGGCCCCGGATCACGTGGAGAAGGTTGCGGAAGTCATGGGCCAGCCCGCTGGCCAGCCGGCCCATGCTCTCCATCCGCTGGGCGTCAGCCATCTGACGGTCGAGGGCCCGCCGCTGCTCCGCGGCCCGACGGGCCTCGGTGACATCCGCCACCAGCCCGAACACCCGCCGGCCCTGGGGCCGGACCCAGTCGCGTACCCAACACGTCTGGCCCGACGAGCCGGTGATCCGGTACTCCCGGGATCCGGGCTCGCTCGAGGTCACCTGTTCGCGAAACCACCGCAGGGCCGCGGGCCGATCCTCGGGCAGGATCCACTCGCCCCATCGACCCCCGTGGTTCCCGGAGGCGACCAAGGGGCCTCGCCGGAAAAGGAGCCGCCCCTCCGGGGTCGCGAGATAGGTGGATACGCCAAGGGACTCGAGGATCAGGTCGTTGTGGGTTTCTTGGCGGGCCAGGCGCCGGGAGAACCGCCGGTTGCGCACCCACTGGGTTACCAGGACCTGGATGTAGGTCAGCAGGCCGGCGGCTCCCAACCCCACCGCGAGGAGGGCCAGTGCAGCCCCCGCCACCAGCCGCCGTTTGGGGCGCTGGCCGGACAGGACCAGCCGTAGGGTGCCGATCGGCCTGTCCCGATGGACGATCGGACGATCGAAAACAAGAAGCCCGTTGGGCTCGGTGGGGGAAGCGGTGTCAAAGGGCTGCTCCCAGCGGGCCGCCACCAGGCCCCCTGCGTCCCGCACCTCGACCCCCACCACGTCCGGATCCAGGAGCAGGGCCTCCAGGCCAGCGGCCAGGTCCTCCATCTCCAGGTTCCACAGGGGGCGCTGGAGCAACCTGGACGCCACGGCCGCGCCACGGTTGCCCTTCTCCTGGAGCAGCCGTTCCTCCCGGCGGTGGTCGGCCCAGAGCACCGCAGCGGCAGCGATCCCTGCCAGAAGGGCAGCGTAGGGGATCCATAGGCGTCGGATCCAGCGCCCCCGCCGTGGCACGGTTCAACGCTCCGGTTTCTCGGCCGTGGGGTCGGGGAACGGCGGCAATGGCGGAATCCTTCCCCGGGCCCGCAGGGCGTTCAGGGTGGCCTCCACCCGCTCCAGATCTTCGCGGGAACAGGTCTTCCGGGAGAGGGCCAAGCGGGCCCATCCCATGAAGACCGGCTCCCCCACCGGGACCACCCGGCCCTGTAGCCCGAGGGCCTCGATCTCCCGGAGGGTGGGGTCTCTCATGTCCACGAACGCCGCGATCCGGGCTGCCAACAGCTTGTGGATGTTGGTGCGGGTCAGCGCCTCCTCCTCGGCCAACCCCCTTTCCCGGAGGCGGTCCCGAACCCCATCAAGGCGAGCTCCGAAGGTGAACCCTCGAATGAACCCCACCGGTCGTCCGAGCTCCTCGAGACTCTCGGGACGGCCGAGCCGCAGGGCCGGGGGGCCGAACATCTGGGCCACCTTGGCGTGAATCGGGGAGGTGAACCACAGGATCTCTGCCCTCTCCGGGGTGCGGGCGGGGCCGGTGAGCACGTCGAGCTCGCCCGTACGGATCTCGTGGAACACCCGGGCCGGGGGCCGGACGCGGAACTCCACCTCGTAGCCCGCTTCCTCCAGCACCAGTCGGGCCAGGTCCACGTCCACCCCGGAGATCCGCTGGCCCTCCACCACCATGTACGGCCGGTGGTCGAACACCCCCACCCGGAGCACACGCCGGGGCTGGGCTGTGGTGGAAGCAGCACACAGACACCCCAGAACCGTGAGCAGGATGCGTGGTCCCATCTCGTTCTCCTGTGGGGAAAATGTAACAGTGGCTACAAAAATATACGATTTGTGCGTAACAGGAAAAGGGGGGAGCAGATTTGCCAGGGACGTGGGTCGGTTGCTCCGGGGAAGGGCCTCTGCTAGGGTATCGCGCCGCCCGAGGGGCGGGGGGAAGGAGGCGGACCATGGCCGGCATTGGCCGCGGAGAGAGGCCGGATCTGGCAACCTATGCGGCCCGAAGCGCCCGGAGCCGGGGCCGGGCCCATAAAGAGCCGTTCAAGGACGACCGGCCGGCGTTCGAGCGGGACCGGGACCGGATCATCCACTGCGAGGCGTTCCGCAAGCTCGAGTACAAGACCCAGGTGTTCCTGAACCACGAGGGTGACTACTACCGCACCCGGCTGACCCACAGCCTGGAGGTGGCTCAGATCTCCCGAGGGCTGGCGCGGCGGCTGGGCCTGAACGAGGAGCTGGCCGAGGCCCTGGCCCTGGCCCATGACCTGGGTCACACCCCCTTCGGTCACACCGGCGAGGAGGTGCTCCATCGGCTGGCCTTCGACGAAGGGGGGTTCGAGCACAAC
Organism: bacterium; assembly: GCA_027021615.1. Lineage (GTDB taxonomy): Bacteria > Desulfobacterota > Deferrisomatia > Deferrisomatales > Deferrisomataceae > Deferrisoma. The sequence continues at coordinate 56,464 of JALUTY010000097.1, forward strand.
CTCCAGGGCCTGCGGGTGGTCACCCGGCTCGAGGAGCGGTATCCGGGCTTCCAGGGGTTGAACCTGACCTGGGAGGTGCGCGAGGGGATCGTGAAACACGCCTCGAGCTGGGACCGGCCCCTGACCAAGGGGCTCGAGGAGTACGAGCTTCACCTGCAGCCCACGCTGGAGGCCCAGCTGATCGACCTGGCGGACGAGATCGCCTACAACAACCACGACATTGATGACGGCTTGGAGGCGGGGTACATCACCCTGGAGGAGCTGGACGGGGTCGAGGTCTGGCGGGCGACCCGGGAGCAGGTGCGACGGAAGTTTCCCGGTATCTCGGGGCGACGGGAGATCTACCAGACCATCAGCCACCTGATCGGCCGCATGATGTCGGACGTGGCAGAGGCGACGACCCGAGCTCTGGCCGAGGCAGGGGTCGAGACCCACGACGACGTGCGTCGGGCCGGCCGGAGGCTCGTGGTTCGCTCGCCCGAGATGGAGCGATGGAACCGGGAGCTTAAGGAGTTCCTGTACCAACGGCTCTACCGCCATCCCAAGGTGGAGGCGATGCGGGTGAAGGCCGAGCGGTTCCTCACGGAGCTGTTCCACGCCTACGTGGACAACCGGGGGCTCCTGTCCCGGGCCGACCAGGAGCGGGCCGAGCGCGAGGGGTTGAAGCGGGTGGTGTGCGACCGGATCGCGGGCATGACCGATCGCAGCTGCCTGGAGGAGTACCGCCGCCTGTTCGACCCGTTCCAGAAGGTGTGAGGTGGGCGCGGCCGAGCCCCTGGAGCATGCCCTGGTGCGTCTGGGCGCCGCCCTGGCGGGACGGGTCGCCTGGGAGACCCGGCTGGCATGGGGGCGCCGGCTGGGACGCCTGTGGTGGGGGGTGGACCGCCGGCATCGCCGGATTGCCCAGGGGAACCTGACCCAGGCGTTTTCGGACCGACCGCAGAAGTGGGTACGCGAGATCACCGTGGCGAACTTCGAGCACCTGGGGACCACAGCGGTGGAGTTCGGGGGGATGTTCGCGGAAACCCCTGAGAGCCTCCTGGCGCGGTACCGGTTCGAAGGCCGCGAACGGCTGGACCGCGTTTTGGAGGAGGGACGGGGGGCGCTGCTGCTCACCGCCCACCTGGGAAACTGGGAGCTGGCCGGGCTGGCCATGGCCGCGCTGGGGTACCCCGTTCACGCGGTGGGGCGCCGGCTCCGGAACCCCAGGATCGACGCGTGGGTCCGCTCGATGCGGGAGCGTTTCGGGGGGCGGGTGATCCCCCATCGCCAGGCGGTGCGGCCGGTGCTGCGGGCGCTGCGCTCGGGCGGGCTGGTGGCGTTCCTGCTGGACCAGAGGGCCCTGTCCCGCGAGGGGGTGCCCAGCGTGTTCTTCGGACGGCCGGTCTCCACGAACCGGGGCCTGGCGACCCTGGCCCTGCGCACCGGGGCTCCCGTGCTGCCCGCGTTCGACCGGAGGGAGGGGGCCGGCCATGTGGCGTGGTGCGAGCCTCCGCTGGAGCCTCCGCCCGACGGGCCGGCCGAGCAGCGGATCCGGGAGCTCACCCGCCGGTTCGATCGGGTGATCGAGGAGGCGGTCCGCCGCGTCCCGGAGCAGTGGTTCTGGGTGCACCGGAGGTGGCGGCTGCCGAAGGGAATGACGCCGTGAGGCCGGCCGTGTTCCTGGACCGGGACGGGACCCTGATCCGGGAGGCGGACTACCTCTCGAACCTCGCCGAGCTGGAGGTGCTGCCCGGCGTGGACCGGGCCTTGGCCCGGCTGCGCCGGGCCGGGTTCGCCCTCGTGGGGGTCACGAACCAGTCCGGGGTGGCCCGGGGCTACTTTGACCTCGGCTTCGTGGAGCGGGTCCATCGGGAGATCGACCGTAGGCTCGGGGCTGCCGGGGGCCTGGACGCCTGGTACGTGTGCCCCCACCACCCGGAGATCACGGGGCCGTGCGGCTGCCGGAAGCCGGCCCCCGGCCTGGTGCTCCGGGCCGTTCGGGACCTGGGGATCGACCTCGCCCGGTCGTGGATGGTGGGCGACAAGGCCTCGGACGTGGAGCTGGGACGTCGTGCGGGGTGCCGGTCGGCCTTGGTGCGAACGGGGTACGGCCGTGAGACCGAGGCTTCCCTCGCGGGAACGGGGCCGCGGCCCGAGGTGGTCGCAGACGATCTCTCTGCCGCCGTGGAGGCCATCTTGTTAAGCCGCTGACGAAACTATTGACCCGGCGACAAAATAGGCGCGTCACCTCGGAGGGCGGGGCAAGGGACCTGCCTCCGGCCGGGCGCGAAGCCGGGCATGAGATTCGCCGCGCAGGCACGGGATCGAAGAGATGGTTTCATGACAACTCGGTGGAATCCGAACCCTTTCGCGGTCCGAGCGTCAGAGGCGCTGTGCGGCGAGCTAAGGGACCCCGCCCGGCTCTCCGACAGGTCCATTGCCACCGATCATGGAAACGAGCACGCCTGTTCTGTTGCCGGTTTAAGCCGAACCGAGGATGCGAGATGAGCCGTTCCGAGTGGCCGGTGGTGGAAGGGTTCGGGCCGTACGCTGCCGATTGCCGGTACTTTACCGGGTACCGGCCGTGCCGGTTCCGACGGCTTTGCGGCGGATGTCCGGAGTACCGCCCCCGGGGCACCCGGATCCTGCTGGTCAACCTGGACGCCATGGGCGACGTGGTGCGCACCACTGCGCTGCTCCCGGCCCTCAAGCGGGCCTACCCCCAGAGCTTTGTCTCCTGGGTCACCCTGAAGAACGCGGCCCCGATCCTGGAGCACAACCCCTATGTGGACGAGGTGCTCCTCTACGGCCCCGACACGGTCCTGGAGCTGGAGCCGCGGCGGTTCGAACTGGTGCTCAACGTGGACAAGACCCGCCGCTCGGCAGCCCTGGCCCAGCGGGTTCGGGCGGCCGAGCGGCGGGGGTTCGGGGTAAACGAGCACGGGGCCGTCGTGCCCCTGACCCCTGAGGCCGGGTATCAGTACTGGACCGGTCTGGACGACGACCTCAAGTTCCACCGGAACCGGAAGAGCGAGCAGCAGATGCTGGCTGAGACCATGGGCCTGGAGTTCCGGCGGGACCCCTACGTGCTCGTGCTGGCCCCGGAGGAGCGCGCGTTCGTGGAGCGGACGCGGCGGGCCTGGGGGCTCGGCGGCGAGGTCGTGGTCGGGCTCAACACGGGCTGCTCCACCCTGTTTCCCTACAAGAAGCTGCCGGTGGAGTACCAGGCCCGGCTGGCCGAGGAGCTCGTCGACCGGTTTCCGGAGATCCGGGTCCTCCTGCTGGGGGGGCCCGAGGACGCGGAGCGCAACCAGGAGATCGCCCGCCTGACGCGGGCGCCGGTGCTGGAGACCCCCTGCACCGAGGGGCTCCGGCGGGGCATCCAGTACATGGACCTGGCCGACGTGGTGATCACCGGTGACTCCCTGGGCATGCACCTGGCCATCGGGCTGGGCAAGCGGGTGGTGGCCTGGTTCGGCCTCACCTGCGAGCAGGAGATCGACTTCTTCGATCGGGGCGAGGCGGTGCTGGCCCGGGTGGGGTGCCGGCCGTGCTGGCGCCGGGCCTGCGACGAGCCGGTCAAGTGCTACGAGCGGGTGGACAGGGAGGAGCTGCTGGAGGCGGCCGGCCGCCAGATCGAGGCGGCGCGCAGGGAGAAGACAGGGTGAGCGAGGACATCGGTCGGCTCGACGAGTCGTCATGGTTCCACCGGACGTTCGTGAAGAAGCGGGTGACCTGGGGGTTCGTGGCCGGGGCGCTGTTCGTCCTGCTGGCCGAGCCCACGCGGCAGAGCGTGTTCTGGGGGTTCTGGATCGCGCTCCTGGGCGAGGTCGTGCGGACCTGGGCCTCCGGAACCATCGTGAAGACGAAGCAGCTCACCACCCACGGGCCGTACGGTCTGGTGCGCAACCCGCTCTACTCGGGCAGCTTCCTGATCGGTCTGGGGGTCTCGATCATGGGGGGGCGCTGGTGGTTCGTGCCGCTGTTCTTCGCCGCGTTCGTGCCGGTGTACCGGGGCCTGGTTCGCAAGGAGGAGCGGGTTCTGCTGGAGCGGTACGGAGACGCCTTCCGGGAGTACTGCCGGCGGGTGCCCCGGTTCGTTCCCCGCCGGCTGCCCGGCCCCGGGGACCGGGCCCCCTACGACGCCCGGCGCATGTGGAGCAGGCACAAGGAGTGGCAGGCCTGGCTCGGCCTGTACGCGGTGACCCTGTACCTGCTGCTTCGGGCCTGAAAGTCGCGTATACTCTGCCGCTAGAAGGCTGGGAGGCTGAACCCCCATGATCCCGGGCTCATAGCCGGGGCCAACCGGTAGGAGCGGCCTCCGTGGGTAGTTCTTCACCCGTCATCTTCCCCCTTCGAGAGGCCGCGCGGGCTCCGAGGGAGCCCTGAGGAGGAAACCATGGCGTTGCCGCAGGATCTTCTCGACATCCTGGCCTGCCCCCAGTGCAAGGGCGAGCTGGAGTACCGGGAGGCGGAGAACGCGCTGCTGTGCCACGCCTGCCGCCTTCGGTACCGGGTGGAGGACGACATCCCGGTCATGCTGATCGACGAAGCCACCCCCCTGGAAGACTAGCCCCAGCGCCGGTCCACCCCCACCACGCCCCCCGGAACCGCCATGCCCCGAGCCCGCCGGCCCGTGCCCCGGCTCTCCGCCACCGTGATCTGCCTGAACGAGGCCGAGAAGATCCGCGGCTGCCTGGAGAGCGTGCGGTTCTGCGACGAGGTGGTGGTGGTGGACTCGGGCAGCACCGACGGCACCGTGGAGATCGCCCGGCAGCTGGCGGACGTGGTGATCGAACGGGACTGGCCGGGGTACGTGGCCCAGCAGAACTTCGCCAAGGATCAGGCCCGGGGAGAGTGGGTCCTGTCGATCGACGCGGACGAACGGGTCGCGCCGGCGTTGGCCCGGGAGATCCAGCAGGTCCTCGCGCGCGACCCGGCCGAGGACGGGTTCCGGATCACCCGGCACGTGCACTACCTGGGCCGGTGGATCGACCACTCCGGATGGTATCCGGAGCCCAGGGTGCGGCTGTTCCGGCGGAAGAAGGGGCGGTGGGAGGGGGTGGACCCCCACTACGACGTGGTGGTCCCGGGCGGGGTCGGACGTCTGGGCGGCGAGATCGTCCACTACACCTACGACGACATGGCCGACCATGTCCATACCCTGAACCGGTTCAGCTCGATCCTGGCCCAAGAGCATCACCGGCGCGGTCGCCGGTTCTCGTGGGGGAGCCTGCTACTTCGTCCCCCTCTGGAGTTCCTGAAGAAGTACGTGCTCAAGAGGGGGTTCCTGGACGGCCCCCAGGGGTTCTACGTGGCATCTTTGTCGGCGTTCTACGTGTTCCTGAAGCTCGCCAAGCTCTGGGAGCTCGAGCGGGTGGGGCCGGAACGACCCTGGCACCGGGAGGGGGCCGGGAGCGGGCCCTGTTCCCCCCTGCGCCGCGATCCGGGCCCGTGAACCGCATCCTCGTCATCCAGACCGCGTTCCTGGGGGACGTGGTGCTGACCACACCGCTGTTTCGGGCCCTCCGGAGGCGGTTTCCCGAAGCGCGCCTCGATGTCCTGGTGACCCCGGCAGCCGCGCCGCTGGTCGAGGAGGACCCCCACCTGGACGAGGTGCTGCGCTACGACAAGAAGGGGGGAGAGCGGCTGGGCTCCGTGGCCCGCAGGCTCCGGGGCCGGGGGTACGATCTGATCGTGGCTCCCCACCGGTCCCACCGCACGGCCCTACTGGCCCGGTGGATCGGGGCGGTCGTGCGGGTGGGGTTCCGGGATGCCGGCCTTTGGTGGCTCTACACCCGACGGGTGACGAGGCCGGCGGCCCTGCACGAGGTGGACCGGAACCTGGAGCTCCTGAGGGGCCTGGGACTCCACCCGGAGCCCGAGGATCGGGTCCTCCACGTAGGGTATACGGAGCGTGAGGTCGAAGAGGTGGAACGGGTGCTGGCAGAGGCGGGGGGGGAGGCCCACGAGCCCCTAGCCGCCTTGGCGCCGGGGTCGGTGTGGGCCACGAAACGCTGGCCGGCCGAGCGGTTCGCCGAGGTGGGGCGCGGTCTGCAGGCGCGCGGTTTGCGGGTGGTCGTGCTCGGCGGGCCCGACGACCGAGCGGTGGCCGAGGCGGTGTGTGCGGCGGTCGGGGCCGGGGCCGTGAACGCGGCCGGGAAGACGTCGCTCAAGGCCCTGGCCGCGTGGATGGACCGCGTGAGGCTTCTGGTGACCAACGACTCGGCCCCGCTCCACGTGGCCGCGGCCCGGGGCACGCCCACGGTCGCGGTGTTCGGCGCCACCACCCTCGACCTGGGGTTCGGCCCGTTCCACGCGGCATCCCGGGTGGTGGAGGCGGAGGTGGAGTGCCGCCCGTGCGGCCTCCACGGGGGCCGCAGGTGCCGAAAGGGGCATTTCCGGTGCATGCTGGAGGTGGCCCCCGAGGAGGTGCTGGAGGCGTGCCGGGAGCTGGTCCGTTGAGACCGGCAGAGGGGCTGCGGGTGCTCCACGTGGACACCGGCAGGACGTGGCGCGGCGGCCAGCGCCAGGTGTTCCTGCTCCACCGGGGCCTGCGGGAGCGAGGGGTGGACAGCCTGCTGGTCTGCTCGGCCGGCGGGGTCCTCCACGACCGGGCCCGGGCGGCCGGGCTGCCGACCCGGGGCATGGGGCTGCGGGGCGAATGGGACCTGGTGTCGGCCTGGCGGATCTCCCGGCTCGCGAGGCGGTGGGGAGCCGGGGTCCTCCACGCCCACTCCTCCCACGCCCACACCCTGGCCCTGCTGGCTCGCGTGCTCGGCGCGTCGGCCCCGGTGGTGGTCACCCGGCGGGTGGACTTCGTGCCCCGGCCCCACCCGTTCAACCGGTGGAAGTACGGCCGGGCCGACCGGATCGTGGCCATCAGCCGGGCCGTGGAGGGGATCCTCCGGGAGCTCGGGGTGGCCCCGGACCGGATTCGTCGCATCCCCAGCGGGGTGGAGCCCCATCCCGTGGCGCCGGGGGACGGGCAGCGGTTCCGCAGGGAGCTCGGGGTGGCCCCGGACGAGATCCTGGTGGGAAACGTGGGCCACCTGGTGGACCACAAGGGGCAGCGGTACCTGGTGGACGCCGTGCCCCGGGTGGTGGAGGCCGAGCCGCGGGCCCGGTTCGTCATCGTGGGCGAGGGCGAGCTGGAGGGCGACCTCCGGGCCCAGGCGGAGCGGCTGGGGCTGGGCGACCGGCTCGTGTTCGCCGGGCTGCGCACGGACATCGGCGGGGTCCTGGACGGCCTGGACGTGTTCGTCATGTCGTCCCACCTGGAGGGCCTCGGAACCTCGGTGATCGACGCCATGCTGGCCGAAAAGCCCGTGGTCGCCGCGGCCGCCGGAGGGATCCCGGACATCCTGAGGGACGGGGTGGACGGGGTGCTCGTACCGCCCAGGGATCCCGAGGCCCTGGCTCGGGGAATCCTCCGGGTCCTGGGGGACCCGGCCGACGCCGCGCGAATGGCCCGGGCCGGCCGGAAGCGGGCGGCCTCGGAGTTCGGGGTGGACCGCATGGTGGACCGGTACGTGGCCCTGTACCGGGGCCTGACGGGGAGGGGGCCGGGGTGAGGATCCTCCTGATCCGGCTCTCGTCCCTGGGAGACGTGGTGCTGGCCACCGCTGCCGTGGAGGCCCTGGCCGAGGACCGCCCGGACGTGGAGATCCACGTGCTCACCAAGGCGGCGTTTCGGGAGGTGTTCCGGAACCACCCGGCCGTGGCCCGGTGCTTGGAGTGGGAGCCCGGCGAGGGCCTGGCTTCGCTGGCCGACCGGGTTCGGCGGGGCGGGTACGACCGGGTGGTGGACCTCCACGGGAACCTGCGCACCCGGGCCCTGCGGGCGCTGACGCCGACGATGCGCTGGAGCGGGTACCGCAAGGGCAGCGTTCGGCGCAGGGTGGCCGTGTGGCTGCGAAAACCGGCCCTCCTGGACCGAACGCACGTGGTGGACCGCTACGTCCGCGCCCTCGCCCCCCTGGGGGTGCGGCCGGTCCGGCGCCTGCCCCGGGTGTTTCCGGCCGAGGCCGATTACGGCCGGGTCGAGGCCCTCCTCCGGGCCTCGGGGTGGGCCGGCCAGCCCCTGATCGCGTTGGCGCCGGGGGCCCGGTGGGCCACCAAGGTGTGGCCCGAGGCCCACTGGAAGGATCTGGTGTCCCGGATCCGCGGAGAGGGCCGGGGGTTTCCCGTGGTGATCGGCGGAGCCGGGGACCGGGACCTGGCCGCGCGCGTCCTCGCCGGAGGGCCGGGCGCGAACCTGGCCGGCGAGACCTCGATCCCGGAGACCGCGGCCGTGCTGGAGCGCTGCGAGGTGCTGGTGACCAACGACTCGGCCCCCCTTCACCTGGCCACCGCCGTGGGCACCCGGGTGGTGGCCCTGTTCGGCCCCACGGTCACCGGCTTCGGGTTCTACCCCCTGGGCCCCCTCGACCGAGTTCTCGAACGGCCCGAACCGTGCCGGCCGTGCAGCCTGCACGGGGGGGAGCGCTGTAGGCTGGGAACCCTCTCGTGCCTCGAAGGCGTGTCCCCGGAGAGGGTGTGCGAAGATCTGGCGCTCGGGGAGGGGGCTCCGTGAAGATCGCCTTCGTCAACTCCACCCGGAAATGGGGGGGCGTGAAGTCCTGGACCCTCACGTTCGGGCGCGCCCTCGCCCAGAGGGGTCACCGGATTCTCGCGGTGGTTCGCCGGGAGAACCCGTTCGAGGCGGCGTGCCGGCAGGCGGGGTTTCGGGTCTGCCCCGTGCGGTTCGGGTTCAAGTACGATCCCGTGGCCACGGCGCGGTTGGTCCGGGTGTTCCGGCGGGAGCGGCCCGACGTGGTGGTGGTGAACATCTCGCGGGACCTGGAGGTGGGGGCGGTGGCGGCCCGTCTCTGCGGCGTGCCGGTGGTGCGGCGGGTAGGCCTGGTGGAGGATCTCCGGGGCACCGCCGAGGAGAGGCTGCAGCACCGTTGGCTCGTGAACCGGGTGGTCGTGCCGGCCCGCTGGATGGCCGACGCCCTGGTGTCTGCGCATCCCTGGGTTCCCCGGGGGGGCGTGCGGGTGGTCCTGAACGGGCGGAATCTCGAGGCGTATCCACCCGCAGGGGGCTCGGGAGAGGGGCCGGTCGTGTTCGGGGTGACGAGCCAGCTGAGCCCGAGCAAGGGGCACGGGGTCCTGCTCGATGCGGCAGAGCGGTTGGCCGAGGAAGGGACTCCCTTCCGGCTGAGGGTGGCCGGCGCCGGGGGGCTCCGCGCGGAGCTCGAAAACGGGGTCGCGTCCCGCGGCCTGGGTGACCGGGTGGAGTTCGTCGGGTTTCTCGAAGACGTGCGGCCGTTCTTGCAGAGGGTGGATGCGTTCGTGCTTCCGAGCCTCAAGGAGGGGCTACCCAACGCGCTTCTGGAGGCCATGGCCACCGGGCTGCCGTGCGTGGCGTCGGACCTGCCGGGCACCCGGGAGGTGGGGGGCGACGCGGTCCTGCTGGTCCCCCCCGGGGATCCGGGGGCCCTGGCCGAGGCGATGGCACGGGTGTCGAAGGACCCTCAGCTTCGCCGGGCCCTGGGGCCGAGGGCCCGGATGCGCGTCGGCACGGTCTTCGCTCTCGAGGGCCAGGTCTCGGTGCTGGAGCAGGTGTTGCGGGAGGTGGCCCCGCGGTGAGGCCGATCCGGGTGGTGCGGGTGTACAAGCGGGTCGGGGGCGGCGGGGTGGCCCGGCGTCTGGTGGAGCTGCTTCCATGCCTCCGCGAGGAACTGGAGGTGCGGGTCCTGTGCTACCGGGGCCGGGGAGACCTGGCCGGGGTCCTGGAACGGGACGGGATCCCGGTGGACGTGATCCCGATGGGCCCGAAGTGGGCGCCCTGGAACGTGTGGCGGTACGTGACCTACTTCCGGAGGATCAGACCCCACGTGGTCCACACCCACGAGTACACGGCGAACACGTTGATGGTCATGGCCGCCAAGTGGGCCGGGGTTCCCGTGAGGGTACGCCACGTCCACACCATGGAGCCCTGGGGCCGGGGGCGCCGGAGCTCGTCCCGAATCCGGGTGGACCGGTGGGCGGCTTCGAACTCCCAACTGACGTTGGCGGTGAGCCGTGCCGTTCAGGAGCACTACCTGTCTCGGACGGAGCTTTCGGCCCGATCGTGCCGGGTTTTGTACAACGGGGTGGACCTGAAGCGGTTCGCCCGGGCCCGGGAGGCCGGGCAAGGGTTCCGGAAGGAGTTCGGCATTCCGCCGGGGGCGCAGGTGGTGGGCACCGTGGGGCGGATCGCTGCCGGGAAGGGGCACGACCTGTTTCTCAGGGCTGCCGCCAGCCTCCTCCGGAAACGGCCCGAGACGAGGTTCCTGGTGGTGGGAGACGGCGGGGGCCGGCTCCGGGCAGAGGCGTTGGCGGGGGAACTCGGCGTGGCCGGGCGGGTGGTTTTTCCGGGGCACCGGGAGGACGTGCCCGCCGCCCTGGGAGCGATGGACGTGTTCGTGTGCCCCAGCCGGTCCGAGGGGTTCCCCGGGGTGGTGCTCGAGGCCTTGGCCGCCGGGGTGCCGGTGGTCGCGTTCGATCTGCCGTCGGTACGAGAAGCTTTCGGCCGGAGCCGGTGCGGAAGGCTGGTCGCGGTGGGAGACGCCGGGGCGCTGGCCGCAGCCGTGGCGGAGCTGCTGGCGGACCGGGGGGCCCTGGGCTCGGCCCGGGCAGAGGCCTCGAAACGAGCGGAGGAGTTTTCCGTGGAAAGGGTGGCGCTGGAGACGGTTGGGCTGTACCGAGGTCTCCTTGCGGAGGAACAGCGAGGGTCGTTGGTCCGATGACGATCGTTCATATCACCAGCTCCAGGAACCGGAGCGGTGGGACCCGCCAAGCGCTGCTGCTGGCTGCGGAGCAGGTTCGGGCTGGGCACCGGGTGATTCTGTGTGCCCCCCCAGGGGCTGGGATCTTCGAGCTGGGGAAGGGGTGCGGAATCGAGTTCGTGCCGGTGCCGGCCGGCCCGCTTCGCTCCCAGTGGCGCTCCTCCCGTCGCCTGCGCGAGATCGCCCGGCACCGAGGGGTCGATCTGATCCATACCCATCACACGAAGGCCCACAACATCGCTCTCCTTGCCACCCTCGGGGGAAGGTTCCCGCCCGTGGTCGTGAATCGGGGTGTCCTGTTCCGACCGGAGTTCCCCATGAAGTTCCGGACTCGTCGCACGGCAGCAATCATCACGAACTCGCGGAAGGTGGCAGGGGTTCTGGAAAAATGCGGCGTGAACCCGCAGAAGATCCACGTGGTGTACAACGCGCGGGTCCCGGCGGACCGGACGAGCCTGCGCCGGTCCGGCCCGGCCCTCCGGGAGGAGCTCCGGCTCGGCAACGGGCCGGTGGTGGGGGCGGTGAGCAGCGCAAGACCGGAGAAGGGTATGCAGTTCCTGGTGGAGGCCGCGCCCCAAGTCCTTCGGCACCATCCCGGGGCGCAGTTCGTGTTGGTGGGGGCGGGCACGGACCGGTTCGTTCCCCGGCTCGAGCAGCTGGGGGTTCGCGATCGGTTCCGGCTGCCCGGGCATCGATCCGACGCCGTGGCGATCATGGCGCTGTTCGACGTGTTCGTGCTCCCTTCCGTGGACATGGAGTCGTGCCCCAACGTGCTGCTCGAGGCCATGGACGTGGGGCTGCCGGTGGTCGGGTCGGACGTGGGGGGGGTGGGAGAGATCGTCGAGCACGGTCGCACGGGCCTCGTGGTCCCGAGGGGGGATCCCGGTGCCCTGGCAGACGCCGTGTGTACGATCCTGTCGCTCCCGGACAGGGGGCAGGCGATGGGCGAGGCGGGCCACCGAAAGATCTCCGAGCATTTCACCCCGCAGGACAAGTGCCAAAGGACCCTCGCGGTGTACGAGCGGGTCCTGGGGAGGTGATGCGTGGTGCGGGTGGCGTGGGTCCGTGACTTCGTGCGCGCCGTCCCTTACCTTCTGACGCCGAGGACCATGGTGCTGCGGAGGTTCTCTCGTGCGTTGGGTGACAACCTCATGTTGACCCACCTGGCCCGCCGGCTGAGAGCCAGATGGCCCGGCCTGCGCATCGTGGTGGAGACGAACTGGCCGGAGCTGTTCTGGAACAACCCCCACGTGGCCGTGGCGGTCCGCTCCAAGGTGGCGCCGCGTTACGTTCGCCCGGCGTACCGGATCGACAGGGCCACCCAGGATCACATCCTCGATCAGCTGGCCCGGAGCGTCGGTCTGCCCGACGACGACGGTGAGAGGGCGGTGGAGGTGTATCTCAGCCAAGAGGAGCGGGAAAAGGCTCTCGAAGGCCTCCCCCGGAGCTATGTCGTGATCTGCCCGGTCGGAAAACGGACGGTGGCCGGGAACCGGAAAGACTGGGGGTTCGAGCGGTTCCAGCAGGTGGTCCGTTCCGAAAGGGGTGTGAGGTTCGTACAGATCGGCTCCCGGTCGGATCCCCTGCTCGAGGGGGTGATCGACCGGAGGGGCCTCCCCATCCGGGCAAGCGCCGCGGTGCTGGAGGGGGCGGAGACCGCCCTGTTGCTGGAGGGCGGGTTGATGCACCTGGCCCGCGCCGTGAACACGTCGGCCATCGTGATCTACGGTGGGACCGTGGCTCCCGAGGTGAGCTGTTACCACGAGCACCTGAACGTGGCGGTGCGCGCGCCGTGCGGGCCCTGTTTTCGATCCCACGGCCGGGTCGGGGACTGCCACCGCCACGAGTGCATGGCCAAAATCCGCCCGGAGCTGGTTCAGGATCTGCTGTCCCGGGTGCGGAGCGGGGTGAAAGGCGTGGTCGAGATCCCCTGGTAGCGGGTTGGGGAGCCGTGGATTCGCCGTCCCTGGGGCGTGACCCCGCGCGGCGGCAGAAGAGGAGACCGAGAAGGCAAGGGGCCGCCCGTGATACTCTATTCCGTCCGTCGGCTGGATCGTCAGAATGTGGGGGATCTCTACTGTTCACCGTTTACGTATTTTTCCTTCGGGGGAACGGAGGTCGTGGAGGTCGATATCGACGTCAAGGGGTGTTTTCGAGAGATACCGAGAGGAGAGACGGTCATCGTGGGTGGGGGAGGGCTCCTGAACGCTAGAAATAAGTGGAACAACAATCTAAAAAAGATTTTTGCCAGGAACAGGGTGATCGTTTGGGGGGCTGGGTTTAATAGACACTATGATAGATCGGTTCGGAAGCCTCTGAATCTGATGGATGTGTTCCTGCTTGGGATTCGGGATTACACGGCGAAGTACAACTTCGTCCCTTGTCCGTCCTGCATGTTGCCGTTTCTGGAGGACCGTTACGAGGTGTGCCGTGAGATCGGGGTGTACGAGCACAAGAACGCGCCCATCTCGGACGAGAGCCTTGCCGGCTTCGAACGGATGAGCAACAAGACCCAAGACGTGGAAGGGGCGATCCGCTTTCTGGGGGAGTCGGGGGCCGTCGTGACCAACACCTACCACGGAGCGTACTGGGGGCTGCTCTTGGGGAAACGGGTCGTTCTGTACCGAAAGTTCTCGACCCGCTTCGACGGGTTCCCGTTTCCCCTGGCCGAGTTCAGCGGGAACCTGGACCGCGACCTCTCCCGAAGCGCGCCGGCCCACGGGTACCTGGAGGCGTGCCGGAAGGCCAACGAATGGTTCGCCGGCCGGGTGGCCGAGGCGTTGAGCTGCCCGGTCTCCAGCCGGCCGTTCCCAGGGCAGCCCCGTCTGGGATCCGGGGAGAGAGAGGACGACACCGCGTGAGAGCCCTGGTGATCCAACTGCGCCAGATCGGGGACGTGGTGCTCACCACTCCGGTTCCCCGGATCCTCAAGGAGGCGCGGCCGGGGTGCCGGGTCACGTTCCTGACGGAGCGGCCGAGCGACCAGCTGCTGGAAGGGAACCCCCACATCGACGAGATCCTGCTGAACGACCGCAGGGCGCCCTGGTGGCAGACGCTGCGGCTGGGCGGCCGCCTCCGCAAGCGACGGTTCGACGTCGTGCTCGACTTCATGGGCAACCCCCGGTCGGCCATCCTCTCGTTCCTGTCGGGTGCGGCCACCCGGGTCTCCTACCGGGCGCCGGGGCGGGGCGTTCTGTACACCCACCGGGTTTCCGGTGCCGGGAACTACGCCGTCGAGATCAAGAAGAACCTCCTGGAGCCGTTGGGCATCCGGTCGGCCTGGGACCGGCCGGAGATCTTCCTCACGCCCGAGGAGAAGGAACGGGCGCGTTCGGAGCGAAGGTGGCTGATTCGGGAGGGCGCCGATCGGTTGGTTACGGTGGATCCCTCCCACCGGAGGGTCACCCGGCGCTGGCCGGTCGAACATTACGGAAGACTCTGTGTTTGGATGGCCGAGCAGGGCTGGACCCCGGTGGTGTTGTGGGGGCCCGGCGAGGAGGGGGTGGCCCGGGCGGTGATGGAGGCCTCCGGCGGGGGGGCGGTGCTGGCGCCGGCCACGGGCCTCCGGCAGATGGCCGCCCTGATCGGGGCGGCGGACCTCCACGTGGGGAACTGCTCCGCGCCCCGCCACATCGCCGTGGCCGTGGGCACGCCCTCGTTCACGATCCTGGGCTCCACCAGCGCCGGCTGGACCCATCCGGCGGCCGAGCACACCCAGGTCGCCCTGGGCCTCGGCTGCCAGCCGTGCAACCGGAACGAGTGTACCCGGAATGACCTCGCCTGCCTTCGTGACCTCACGCCGGAGCGGGTGGCCGGCGCGATCGGCGGGTGGGTGGAGGGCGCCCTGGGTTGGAGGACGGCGTGAGGATCGCGGTGGTGCAGCCCAAGGTGGACCGGTCCGGCGGAGCGGAGCGGTACGCCCTGGCGCTGGTGACCGGTCTGGCCGCCCGGGGCCACGAGGTCCACGTGTTCGCGCGCCGGGCCGAGGGGCTCCCCGAAGGGGTTCGGTTCCACCGGATCCCCTCGGTGCCGTTCGGCCGGGCCCTGAAGACCTACAGCTTCTGGCGGCTCACGGCCCGGCGGGTCCGGCCCCAGGACTACGACGTGGTGCACGGGTCGGGCAAGACCACCTGCCAGACGGTCCACCGGGCCGGCGGGGGTGTCCACCGGGCGTACCTGGAGCGGGCGGCCGGAACCGGGCGGCCGACCCATTATGACCGCGTCGTCCTCGGGATCGAGCAGCGGCTCTTCTCTTCCCCCCACCTGAAGGCCGTGATCTGCCCGTCCCGCTGGGTGGCCCGGGAGGTGGGGCGGTTCCACCCCGAGGCGGGCCCCAAGATCGAGGTGATTCCCAACGGGGTGGACACGGAGCGGTTCCGGCCCGAGGGGCGCGAGGGCGACCGCCGGAGCGTGGGGGAGAGCCTGGGGATCCCCCCGCAGGACCCGTTGCTGCTGTTCGTGGGAACGAACTTCCGGCTGAAGGGGCTGGAGGCAGCCCTTGGAGCCCTGGCCCGCTTGCCCGGGGCCCATCTGGTGGTGGTCGGGGGCGACGAGCCCGGCCCGTTCCGGGAGCACGCCCGATCCCTGGGGTGCCTGGACCGGGTTCACTTCGTGGGGGCCCGAGACGACACTCCTCGGTGGTACCGGGCGGCGGACGTGCTCGTCCATCCCACCGGGTACGACCCGTTTGCCAACGTCTGCCTGGAGGCGCTGGCCTCGGGAACCCCGGTGGTGACCACCCCGGCCAACGGCGCGGCCGACGTGCTGGAGGGGGCCCCGCCGGCAGGGCGGATCGTGCCCCCCCGCCCGGACGAGCTCGCCACGGCGGTGGCCGAGCTGTTGGAGGGCCGGGACGGGGCCCGGCGGGAAGCCAGGGCCCTGGCCGAGGGCCACTCGTGGGAAGCCCATGTGGCCCGGCTGGAGCGGTGTTACGACAGGACCCGAACGGTGCAGCCATGAGCCGAATCGGAAGCGCCACGCTCGTGAAGGAGGGGCGGAGGGAGCGTTTCGACCGCTACTTCTACCCCGGCTGTCGGGCGGCCACCCCCCGGCCCCAGCATCCCGGCCACCGGATCCTGGACCTGGGGTGTGGTCAGGGTGAGATGGCCCGGTTCTTCCGGGATCTGGGGTACGAGGTGGTTGGGGTGGACGCGGCCGAGACCAATGTGGCCAAGATGCGCAGCCTGGGGTTCGAGGCCTTCAGGGCCGATCTGAACGAGCCGCTTCCGTTCCCGGAAGGGTCGTACCACGGGGTCTCCCTGCTGGACGTCATCGAGCACGTGGTCAAGGCGGAGCAGTTGGTCGGGGAGTGCCACCGGGTGCTGCGGCCGGGCGGGTGGCTGCTGCTGTCCACCCCCAATCACGCGTTCTACAAGCGTCGCCTTCGCGCGCTGCTCGGAAAACCTCCCGACGAGGAAGGGTATCACTTCCGCTTTTTCATCCGGAGGAAGCTCGTCTCGCTACTGGAGCGGGAGGGGTTCCGGATCGAGGTCCGGTGCTCCGTCGGGTACTACCCCTTCATGAACCGGGTGCTGTGCCGCCGCATGAGGAAGCTGCAAAGACTCAGGATCCGGGTTCCCACCTTGTTCGAGACCCTGTTCGCCGAGAACTTCATCTGGCTGCTGCGCAAGGGGCAGACCTCTTGACCTCGGTTCCCGTTCTCACCTTTCACAGCGTCGCTCCGGGGGAACGGCTGGGGCCGGAGGTCCTCGACCGGCACCTCTCCGTGCTGGCGCGGCTCGGGGGTACGCTGCCCCTTGGGCACCTCGGAAGGGAGAGGGCCGGGGCGGTGGTCACCTTCGACGACGGGTTCGCGGACCTGTGGACCCACGGCCTCGACCTGCTGGAGCGCCACGGGGTGCGGGCGGTGGTGTTCGCGATCCCGTCCCGGGCGGGCGAGGGACCAGCCCGGCCCCGGGGAAGGCCCGCTTGGTCGGGCCGGGCCGAGGAGGCCCATGCGGAGGCGGCTTGCGACGGCGGCCCGCACCCGGGGTTCCTGCGGTGGTCGGAGCTGGCCGCGTTGGAGGCGAGCGGCGTTGTGGAGGTCCAGTCCCACTCCTGGGGGCACGCCATGGGGTGGGTCTCAGACGAGATCGTGGGGTTTCACCTGGGCCGGTTCGGCCGGGCCCACTGGTCGCTGCCCCAGTGCACCGGCGGGGACCTTCGGCTGGGCATCCCGCTCTATCGCCGGGGCTCGGCCCTGGCCCACCGGCTTTACCGGGACGACCCGGCCCTCCGGGACCACCTGGCGGGGTGGCTGGAGGCCCGGGGCGGGGCGGGGTACGTGGCCGAGCGGGGGGCCGAGGCGGTGAGTCGGGAGCTCCGGGAGGAGCTGGAGCGGTACCGGAGCCGGCGCGGCGACCGGGGGGCCTGGGAGACCGAGGGGGAGAGGGAGCGCCGCACCGTGGAGGACCTGGTCCGTGCTCGGGAGGCCCTGGAGTCGCGCCTGGGCGGGCGGCGGGAGCACCTCGCCCTGCCCTGGGGGCAGTACGACGCCGTGACCCTGGAGTGTGCGAGGCGGGCCGGGGTGCGGCGGGTCTACACCCTGGACCGCCGGCCGAACCCGGTGGGCCGGGTGGGGTTCCTGGTGCACCGGTTCGAGCCCCGGCCCAAGGGGGCGTGGTGGCTTCGGACCCGGCTGTGGATCTACCGTTCCACCTGGCGCACCACGATCTACGGCATCGTGTCGGGGCGGAGGAATTCCGGTGCCGGATGAGCGGCTGAGGGTCCTCCACCTGGCCCATGTACGGTGGTTCAACGCCGAGGCCCAGTACGCCCTGGACCTGGCCTTGGAGATGGCCCGGCAGGGCGTGCACGTGGGGTTTCTGGGGCTCACCGGCTCCCCTGCCGTGGCCCGGGCCCGGGCCGCGGGGCTCCCGGTGTACGAGGAGGCCGGGTTCAACGCGAAGCGCATCGGCGCCCTGGGGAGCGTTCCGGCCGCGCTCCGGCTGGGCCGGATCCTGCGGCAGGAGCGGTTCGACGCGGTGGAGGTCCACCGGCCCGAGGGCCTGCCCCTCGTCGCCTGGGCCTGCCGAAGGGCCGGGATGCGGGTGGTCCGGGTGCGCGGCGACATGCGCCCCGTTCGGGCGGATCCCCTCAACCGGGTGGTATACACCCGGCTCCTCTCCGGCGTGGTCGCGTCGAACACGGCGATCGAGCGCTCGCTTCAGCAGCGCCTGGGGCAGACCGTGCGGGTCACCACCATCCCCGGCGGGGTGGACCCCGACCGGTTCTCGCCCGGGGGGCCGGCGGCCGACGTTCGGGGGGAGCTGGGGTTCCCGCCGGACGCGTTCCTGGTGGGGATCCTGGGCCGCCTGGGGCGGGTGAAGGGCCACGCCGACTTCCTGGCCGCGGCCCGCCAGGCTGCGGACAGGGTCGACGCGACGCGGTTCGTGATCCTGGCCAAGCAGGAGGGCCCGGCCCTGGAGGCGCTCCGACGGCAGGTGACGGCAGATCCTGTTTTGCGCGGTCGAGTGGGGTTCCTGGGCCACCGGCAGGACCTGGCCTCGGTCCTGCGGGGGTTCGACCTCGCCGTGGTGGCCAGCACGGGCAGCGAGGCCAACTGCCGGGTGGGCCTGGAGTGGATGGCCTCCGGCGTGCCGCTGGTCGCCACCCGGGTCGGGGTGCTTCCGGACCTGGTGGTCGAGGGCGAGACCGGGACGTTGGTGCCGCCGGGCGACGCTTCCGCCCTGGCCGAGCAGATCGTATACTGGGCCGCCCGGCCCGAGCGGGCCCGCGACGGGGGACGGGCCGCCCGGCGCCGTGTGATGGAGCGGTTCACGATCGACCGGTGCACGCGGCACCACCTCGCGTTTCTGTTTCCGGAGCGGCATTCCGATGAGCACGATTCCCTGGTTTGACGGGCTGGCCCGGGCGGCTTGGAAAAAGGTCGCTGGCCGGAGACTGCACGTCGGCGTCGTGGGCGACGTCATGCTCGACCGGTTTGTGTACGGCGACGTGGACCGCATCTCGCCCGAGGCGCCCGTGCCGGTGGTGGAGGTGGAGCGCGAGGTGGTGCGGCTCGGGGGCGCGGCCAACGTGGCCCACAACCTGCGCGCCCTGGGCGCCGATGTGGACCTGGTGGGCGTGGTGGGGACCGACGCGGCCGCCGGGGAACTCGCGGCCGAGCTGGGCGCCAACGGGTTGTCGGCCGAGGGCCTCGTGGCGGCCCCGGACCGGCCCACCGCGGTGAAGACCCGGATCATCGCCCGCCACCAGCAGGTGGTGCGGTATGACCGTGAGCGGCGCGGGCCGCTTCCCAAGGGGGCACGGGCGGCGCTGGGCGAATGGGTGGACCAACGGGCCCCCGGGTGGGCCGGGGTCGTGGTATCGGACTACGGCAAGGGGTTGGTGGACCGGGACCTCGTGGAGCGGCTCCTGGGATGGGCGGACCGGACCGGGGCCTGGGTTTCGGTGGATCCGAAACCCGTAAACGCGTCGGCGTACCAAGGGGTGCATGCGATGACCCCCAACACCAAGGAGACCGAGGCCATGGCCGGGTGCCCGGCCCGGGAGGACGGCGAGGCCGAGGCGGCCGGGCGGGCTCTCGTGGAGCGGCTGGGGCTCCGATCCATTGTGGTCACCCGGGGGGAGCGGGGGATGACCGTGGTGGAGCCCGGCCGGGTGACCCACCTTCCCACCCGGGCCCGGGACGTGTTCGACGTTACGGGGGCCGGCGACACGGCCATCGCCGTGTTCACCCTGGCCAGGGCGGCCGGCGCCGATGTGACTGAGGCCGCGGCGCTCGCCAACGTGGCGGCCGGCATCGTGGTCGGAAAGCTCGGAACCGCCACCGTGAGCCCCGACGAGATCGAGGGGGCCC
The DNA here is from genome assembly GCA_027021615.1 of bacterium. Taxonomy (GTDB): domain Bacteria; phylum Desulfobacterota; class Deferrisomatia; order Deferrisomatales; family Deferrisomataceae; genus Deferrisoma. The sequence goes on from JALUTY010000097.1 coordinate 76,081, forward strand.
TTGCCGCGGCAGAGCGCACCGGCTGAGTTGCCCCCGGGGCCGGGATGGCGGGCGGTCCGGGGCACCGCTCCGGGGCTTCGCTCGCTCCTGACCCGGGGGGAATGGCACCCGCTGTCGCAGAGGGGGAGCGTGCGCCGGTTCCGGGTCGACACCCCCCGGGGCGCTTTGTTCGTGGTGGGAAGGCAGGGTGGCTCCTGGGCCTGCCGCCGGGCGTTTCGGAGGTCGGTTCGGTTGCACGAGCGAGGCGTTCCGCTCCCCGCGCCGCTGGGGCTGTATCTCCGGAGGCCCCGGGCCGTGCTCTACGTGGCCGAGTGGTGTGATGACCTCGCGGGGTGGCCCGCCTTCGTCCGGGCGGCTCCGGATCGGGCCGCGTTGGCGGCCGCGCTGGCGACCCTCTTGGCCCAGGTCCACCGGGCCGGTTTCGCCTGTTCCGACCCGCGGCAGGACCTCGGGATCCGAACGGCCCAACAGGGCGGCAGACCGGTGGTGGTGCGCGCAAGCCGCATGCGGCGGGCCCGGGGACGGCTGGGGCGGCGCCGGGACCTGGAGGCGCTCCTCGAGGGACTGCCGGAGGGCGGCGGGGGCCGGCAGGCCGCCGGGCGGGCCTACCGCCTCGCCACCGGGGGGAGGGCGCAGTGAGCCGCCCCAGCCCGCCTCCGCCCGCCTTCCTTGTGATGGGGATCCTCGTGGCCGCCGGGGAGGACGCCGAGGCCGTCCTGGGTCGGATCCGGGAGAGTTTCGGGCCGATCCGGGACGCCACGCCCTGGGAGCCGTTTGTGAGCACCCGCTACTATGACCGGGAGATGGGGCCCGGCATCCGCCGGGCGTACCTCTGGGTCGGGGATCCGGTCGACCCGGCGGCCCTCGCCCGGATCAAGGAACGCACGAACCGGCTGGAGGCCGGGTGGGCCGACGCGGCCGGCCGGCGGCGGGGGAACCTGGATCCAGGGCTCCTGGGGCTCGCGAACCTGGTGCTCGCCACGGGCAAGCCAGCGGCCCACCGGATCTACCTGGGCCGGGGCATCTACGCCGAGGTGGAGTACCGGTTCGAGCGGGGATCGTTCCGGCCCCTGCCGTGGACCTATCCCGACTACCGGGCCCCAGAGACGATCGCGTTTTTCAACCGGGTGCGCGAGTCGTACCGCCGATGGAGGGCGGGGTGTGCCCCAGACGTCGAGGAGCGATCCCCATGATCCGGAGCATGACAGGGTACGGCCGGGCCGAGGCCGAGGTGCTGGGAAGGTGGCTCACGGTCGAGATCAAGACCGTCAACCACCGGTTCCTGAACTTCAACGCACGGCTGCCCGGCGATCTGCAGCGGTTCGAGCATCAGATCCTGGGCCGGGTGAAGGAGCGGCTCCAGAGGGGCCAGGTGAACCTGTTCGCTGGCTGGGACGCGGCAGGGGCCGAGTGCCCGCCGGTGGTGGTCAACCGTGAGGCGGCCCGGCGGGCGGCGGACCTGCTCCAAGAGGTGGCCCGGGACGTGGGCATCGAGGCCGAGGTTCGGCTGGAGCACCTGCTGGCGTTCCCGGCCGTGACCCTACCCGGAGGGCTGGCCGCGGACGCCGAGACCCTGTGGGAGGGGGTGGTGGCCGTGGTGGACCGGGCCCTCGATGGGCTCCAGGCCTTCCGGGAGCGGGAGGGGAGCGACCTGGCCCGGGACATGCGAGACCGGGTGGGTGCCATCGAGGGCCACGTGGCCGAGATCGACCGGCTGCGGTCGGGGGTGCTCGAGGCGTATCGGGAGCGGCTGACCCGGCGGGTGGAGGAGCTGGCCCGGGAGGTGCCGGAGGGGGACCTCCACGCCCGGCTGGCCATGGAGGTGGCCCTGTTTGCCGACCGGAGCGACATCTCCGAGGAGGTGGTGCGGCTGCGCAGCCACATCGAGAAGTTCCGGGAGCTGCTGGCGGCCGGCGGGGTGATGGGCCGGAAGCTGGAGTTCCTGCTTCAGGAGATGAACCGTGAGACCAACACCATCGGCTCCAAGGCCTCGGACGCCGAGATCAGCCGCCGCGTGGTGGAGATCAAGGCCGAGCTCGAGAAGATCCGGGAGCAGGTGCAGAATGTGGAGTAAGTTCGGTCGTCGGTCGTCGGTTTGCGATCCGGGCAACGGCTGGGCCTCCCAGCCTCCCAGCTTCCCGGCCTTCTAGCCTTCTAGCCTTTCAGCCTTCCAGCCTTCCAGCCGAGAGCCCCATGTCCCACGCTTCGTTCGTCCATCTGCACGTCCACACCGAGTACAGCCTGCTCGACGGCGCGATCCGCCTGGGCGATCTCATGGCCCGGGCCCGGGAGCACCGGCTGCCGGCTGTGGCCGTGACCGACCACGGCGCCATGTACGGCACGGTGGAGTTCTACAAGGCCGCCCTCAAGGCCGGCGTCAAGCCGGTGTTCGGCTGCGAGGTGTACGTGGCCCCCGGGTCCCGTACGGTGAAGAAGCCGGATCGCCACGGCGAGACCAACTTCCACCTGATCCTGCTTGCCCGGAACCTCGATGGATACCGAAACCTGTGTCGCCTGGTGACGGCCGGGTACACCGAGGGGTTCTACTACAAGCCGCGGATCGACAAGGAGCTGCTGCGCGAGCTCTCCGGCGGGCTGATCGGGCTTTCGGCGTGCCTCAAGGGCGAGGTGCCCCGGGCCGTCCTGCGGGGCGACCCGGAGGGGGCCCGGAGGCTCGTGGAGGAGTACGCCTCGATCTTCGGGGAGGACAACTACTACCTCGAGCTCATGGAGAACGGAATCCCCGAGCAGCGGCAGGTGAACGAGGCGCTGATCGATCTCGGTCGGAGCCTGGGGATCCCGGTGGTGGCCACCAACGACTGCCACTACCTGGACCGGGAGGACGCGGCGAGCCACGAAGTGCTCGTGTGCATCCAGACCGGCAAGACCCTGGACGACGAGAAGCGCATGAAGATGTCCACGGACGAGTTCTACCTCAAAAGGCCGGAGGAGATGGCCCAGCAGTTCGCTTACTGCCCCGAGGCGGTGACGAACACCGTGGCCATCGCCGAGCGGTGCAACGTGGAGCTCGACCTGAAGACCTACCACTTCCCGGAGTACCAGGTGCCCGAGGGGGAGACGCTGGCGGACTGCCTGGACCGGATGGCCCGGCAGGGGCTGGAGGAGCGCCTGCGGGCCCGCCGGTACGCGAGCGCCGAGGAGGAGGCCGAGGTCCGGCGGCAGTACCTCGAGCGGCTGGAGCGGGAGCTGGGAACGATCCGGCAGATGGGGTTCCCGGGGTACTTCCTGATCGTGCAGGACTTCATCAACTGGGCTAAGCGAAACGGGGTGCCCGTCGGGCCGGGCCGGGGGTCTGCGGCCGGCAGCCTGGTGGCCTATGCCCTGCGGATCACCAACCTGGACCCCCTGCCCTACGGGCTGCTGTTCGAGCGGTTCCTGAACCCCGAGCGGGTGAGCATGCCCGACATCGACGTGGACTTCTGCTTCGAGAACCGCGACAAGGTGATCCGGTACGTCACCGAGAAGTACGGCGCGGACAAGGTGGCCCAGATCACCACCTTCGGAAAGATGCTGGCCCGGGCCGTGATCCGGGACGTGGGCCGGGTAATGGGGCTGCCCTACGGCGAGGTGGACCGGATCGCCAAGCTCGTGCCGGCGCGGCTGGGCATCACGCTCAAGGAGGCCCTGGACGAGGAGCCCCGGCTTCGCGAGGCCATGGACTCGGACCCCCGGATCAAGGAGCTGGTGACCCATGCGCTGAAGCTCGAGGGGCTGAACCGCCACGCCTCGACCCATGCGGCCGGCGTGGTGATCGGCAACCGGTCCCTGGTGGACTACCTGCCGCTGTACAAGGGACAGAACGGGGAGCTGGTGACCCAGTTCGCCATGAAGAGCGTCGAGGCGATCGGGCTCGTGAAGTTCGACTTCCTGGGGCTCAAGACCCTGACCGTTATCACCGATGCCGTGCGCATCGTGAACGAGGACCGGCCCGAGGCCGAGCGGCTCGACATCGACGAGGTGCCCCTGGACGACCCCGAGACCTACGAGCTCCTGTGCCGGGGTGAGACCACGGGGGTGTTCCAGCTGGAGAGCTCGGGCATGAAGGAGCTCATGGTCAAGCTCCGGCCGAGCACCTTCGAGGACATCATCGCGCTGGTGGCCCTCTACCGGCCCGGGCCCCTGGGATCGGGCATGGTGGAGGACTTCATCCGGCGCAAGCACGGCCAGATCCCCATCGAGTACGAGCTGCCCGAGCTGGAGCCGATCCTCAAGGACACCTACGGCGTGATCGTGTACCAGGAGCAGGTGATGCAGATCGCCCAGGTCCTGGCCGACTACACCCTGGGCGAGGCGGACCTGCTGCGTCGGGCCATGGGGAAGAAGATCGCCGAGGAGATGGCCAAGCAGAAGAACCGGTTCCTGGACGGGGCGCGAAAAAAGGGGATCGACCCCAAGAAGGCCGAGAAGATCTTCGACCTCATGGCCAAGTTCGCCGAGTACGGGTTCAACAAGTCCCACTCGGCGGCCTACGCCCTGGTGGCGTACCAGACCGCGTACCTAAAGGCCCACCACCCCGTGGCCTTCATGGCGGCCCTGCTCACGAACGACCGGGCCAACACCGACAAGGTGGTCAAGGACATCGCCGAGTGCCGCGAGATGGGCATCGCGGTGCTGCCCCCCGACGTGAACGAGTCGGACCTGCACTTCACGGTGGTGGGCGACGCGATCCGGTTCGGGCTGGCCGCGGTGAAAAACGTGGGGGAGGCGGCCATCGAGAACGTGTTGAGGGTGCGCCGGGAGGACGGCCCGTTCCGGGGCCTGCGGGACTTCTGCCGGAGGGTGGACCTGCAGAAGGTCAACCGGAAGGTGATCGAGAGCCTGATCCGGTGCGGGGCGTTTGACTCCCTGGGGGGCTCCCGGGCCCAATACCTGGCTTACCTGGATCGGTGCCTGGAGGAGGCGGCGTCCCTGCAACGGGACCGGGCCCGGGGCCAGACCAACCTGTTCGAGGCCTTGGCCGCGACCCAGGGGGACGAGGGGCCCTCCGAGGTGGGCGACGAGCTGCCCGACGTGCCGCCGCTGGCGCCGGCCGACGAGCTGAAGGCCGAGAAGGAGGTGCTCGGCATGTACCTCACGGGCCACCCCCTGGGCGAGTGGGAGGATCTGCTCCGGGCCTCCACCGATGCCCCCATCGGCGAGCTCGGCGAGCGGCCGGACCGGGCTCAGGTGACCGTAGGGGGCATGGTGGCGGCCCGGCGGGTGATCCGTACCAAGAACGGATCGCGCATGGCGTTCTTCACCCTTGAGGACCTGACCGGCGCCGTGGAGGTCGTGGCCTTCTCCGAGGTGTTCGCCCGGGCCGAGGAGTGGATTCAGGCCGAGGACGTGCCCCTGGTGGTCCAGGGGGTCCTTGAGCGAAACGAGGACAACCTGAAGGTCCTGGCCGAGGAGGTCCTGCCCCTGGACCAGGCGCCGGAGCGGCTCACCCGCGAGGTGCATATTCAGGTGAACGCGGCCTTCCACGGCCGCGAGGACCTGGAGGCCCTCCAGCGGCTCCTCGCCTCGGCCGACCTGCGGGGACAGACCCCGGCGTTCCTGCGCATCCTGGTGCCCGAGAAGGCCGAGGCCGTGGTCCGGCTGCCCGACCGCTACGCGGTGCGGGCCTCCGGCGAGCTCAGGAGCCGGGTGCGCGAGCTGATGGGCGCGGACGTGGTGCAGTTTCGGTAGGAGCGCGTCCCGGCGCCAGGGGCCGAGATGCCTCGCGCGGGCCGTCCGGCTCCTCCGGGCTTCGCCTTGAGGGCCGGACGGGCCTGGGGTACGATCCGCACATGACCCGGACGCATCCCCACGTCGATCTGCTCCACGAGTTCCACAGGGGCCGGCTCTCGCGCAACCGGGCCTTCGAGCGGTTCCAGGACCCGACCGTGCGCCGGACCTGGAGGCTGTACCGGACCCTTTGGAGCCTGGCCCGGGACCTGGCCGAGCCCGGCACCCGGGTGCGGGTGCGCGATCACGGCAACCCGGCCGGCCGCGCCCTGGTGGTGGAGCGCCCCTGTCACCGCTACCGACGGGTGGTGCTGGTGCCGGACTGGGCCCTGGGGTTCTGGCTTGCTCACCTGGCCCCGCACCCCCGCCCCGACCTGCAGACCCTGGTGACCCGGCCGTGACCTCCCCATCGCCCCCCCCGTCCGTGCGATCGTACCTGGACTGGAACGCGTCCTCCCCCCTGCGGCCCGAGGCCCGGACGGCCCTGCTGGAGGCCCTGGACCGGTTCGGCAACCCCTCGAGCGTCCACGCCGAGGGGCGCGAGGCCCGGGCCCTGGTGGACGGAGCTCGGGACGCGGTGGCCGCGTTCCTGGGGTGCCGCCCCTCTGAGGTGGTGTTCACCAGCGGCGGCACCGAGGCCAACGCCCTGGCCCTTCGAAGCCTGGCCCGGCCGGCGGCCCATCGGTCTTTTGCGGCCTGCCGGGTGGAGCACCCCAGCGTGCTGCGGGCGCTGGAGCACATGGAGGCCCAGGGGTGGACGGCGTGCTGGCTGCCGGTGGACCCGGAGGGCCGGGTGGGGGTGGGTGGCGTCTCCGGGCCCCTGGGGTTCGGGACCCTCCAGGCCGCCAACCACGAGACCGGAACGATCCAGCCGACCGGGGAGTTCGCCGAGGCCATGGCCCGCGCCGGGGCGGCATGGCACTGCGACGCTGTGCAGGCCTGGGGCCGGCTGGACCTGCGGGTGGCCGACCTGGGCTGTGCCACCGCGAGCCTGTCGGGGCACAAGCTCGGGGCCCCCAAGGGGGTGGGGGCCCTGTACGTGCGAAACGGCACCGAGCTGGAGCCGTTGCTCCGGGGGGGCGGCCAGGAGAGGGGCCGCCGGGCGGGCACGGAGAACGTGCCGGGCATCGCAGCCCTGGGGGCGGCCTGCCAGGCCGCGCTCCAGGACCGGGACGCGGACCGGCGCTGGGTCCGTGGGCTCACCGAGCGCCTCCGGGCCGAGGTGCGCCGGGTGGCGCCCCTGGCGCGGGTCAACGGCCCCGAGGACCCGGACGGCCGCCTGCCCAACACCCTGAATCTGAGCTTTCCGGGGGTGGAGGGGGAGACCTTGGTGCAGGCCCTGGACCTGGAGGGGGTGGCCGTGTCGACCGGGTCAGCGTGCACCTCCGGGGCCACCGAACCCTCGTCCGTGCTCCAGGCCATGGGGCTGTCGGCGTGGCGGGTGAAAAACGCGATCCGTGTGAGCCTCGGGCCGGCCACCCGCCCAGAGGACGTGGACCGCTTCCTCTCCGCCCTGGCCACGGTGCTCCGCCGCCTGGGGGGCGCAGAAATGTTCTAATCCAATTTGCGATCAAGATGAGCTCATAGGGGGGCGATTTGGGGGCCGTTGGTCCTCCGCCGGAAAAGACGGCCTCGCCGAAGCCGCTACGGCTCGGCCCGCTGCGGCGCGTGAGCGCACGCGCCGCGGGCGCTCCCCTGCGCCGAGCGGCTGGAACGGCTCGGCCGTAGGGCTCCGGGCCAACGGCCCCCAAATCGCTGGCTTCGAAAGCGACTTGGTATAAGACCTTCAAACGTATTGCCAGGGCGCGGGGTGGGGGGCCTGGTTCCGGCCGGGCGCGAAGCCGGGCATTGAGATTCGCCGCGCAGGCACGGCCCAGACGAGGTGGTTTCATGGCGACTCGGTGGGAACCGAACCGTTTCGCGGTCCGAGCGTCAGAGGCGCTGCGCGGCGAGCTAAGGGGCCGCGCCCGGCTCTCCGACAGGTCCCTTGCCCCCCCGATCAGGGAGCGATAGCGCCTAATAGATGAAGATGCGAATCGCCGTTGCCATGAGCGGGGGGGTGGATTCCTCCACCGCCGCGGCCCTGCTCCTGGAGCAGGGCCATGAGGTGGTGGGGTTCACCCTCAAGGTGTGGGACCGCTCCCGGTGCTGCTCCCTCGACGACGTGGAGGACGCCCGGCGGGTGGCGGCCCGGCTGGGCATCCCCTTCTACGTGCTCGACGCCCACGACGTGTTCGAGCGCGAGGTGGTGGAACCGTTCACGGCCGAGTATGCTTCCGGCCGCACCCCCAACCCGTGCGTGTGGTGCAACCGCCGGGTGAAGTTCCGATGGCTCGTGGAGCGGGTCCGGCCGCTGGGGTGCGAGCTCGTGGCCACCGGACACTACGCCCGGCTGGAGGTGTGGGGGGGCCGGGTCCGGCTCCGCAAGGGCGTGGACCCCCGCAAGGACCAGAGCTACTTCCTCGTGCCGGAGCGGCACCAGGATCTGGAGCGGGTACGGTTCCCGGTGGGCGGCCTGACCAAGGAGCAGGTGCGGCACCGGGCCGAGGCCCTGGGGCTGCCGGTGTCGTCCAAGGCCGAGAGCCAGGACGTGTGCTTCCTGCCCGACGGGGACCTGGCCGGGTTCCTCGAGCGCCGGCTCGGCCCGGCCCGGCTCGGTCCCATCGTGGACCCCGAGGGCCGGGTGGTGGGGACCCATCGGGGCCAGTGGGCGTACACCGTGGGCCAGCGCCGGGGCCTGGGGATCTCGGCGGCCGAGCCCCTCTACGTGGTGCGGCGGGAGGCCCGGGAGAACCGGCTGGTGGTGGGCCCCAGGTCGGCCCTGCTCGCTTCGGAGATGGAAGTGGAAGAACTCGTGTGGTTACGGGAAGTAAGATCGGATGAGTTCGAGTGTTGGGTGAAGATCCGATCCACCGCCCCGGAGGTGTGCTGCGTCGTGCGGCCCGGCCCGGGCCGGGCCCGGGTACGGTTCGCCGCGCCCCAGTTCGGCGTGGCGCCGGGCCAGTTCGCCGCCTTCTACCGGGGCGACGAGGTCCTGGGCGGTGGTTGGATCCGGGGGGCCCGGGCCCATGGGTGACCGGTTGACCCGGGTCAGCGTGGCCACGGTGGGCTGCAAGGTGAACCGGTTCGAGTCCGAGGCCCTGGAGCAGTCCCTCAGAGAACGGGGGTTCCAGGTGGTGGGCCCGGGCGAGGCGGCCGACGTGGTGATCGTCAACTCCTGCACGGTGACCCACCGGTCCGACCGGGACACCCGGGCCCTGGTGCGGCGGGCCCGGCAGGCCCACCCGGGGGCCCGGATCGTGGTGACCGGGTGCTATGCCCAGGTGGCGCCCCGGGAGCTGGTGGACGTGGGCGCCGACCTGGTGGTGGGTACCGGCGCCAAGATGTCGGTGCCCGACCTCTTGGAGCGCGGGGCCCGCGGGGTGCACCGGGACGAGCCCGCCGACCCCGTGTTCGGCCGGTTCCCCGAGGTGCGGGGCCTGCGGGGCCGGGCCCGGGCGTACCTCAAGGTGCAGGACGGGTGCGAGGCGTTCTGCGCCTACTGCATCGTGCCCTATGCCCGCGGCCCCTCCCGCAGCCTGCCGCTGGATCGGGTGCGGGAGGGGCTGGCCTCCCTGGGGCGGGCGGGGTACCGGGAGGTGGTCCTGACCGGGGTGCACCTGGGGCTGTGGGGCCGAGATCTCGGCCCACCCCAGCCGCTCGGGGCCCTGCTCGATGCGGCCGAGGCCTCGGGGATCCCCCGGGTGCGGCTCTCGAGCCTCGAGCCCGGCGAGCTCACTCCTGAGGTGGTGGACCGGCTGGCCCGCTCCGATGTGCTCTGCCCCCACGTGCACGTCCCGGTCCAGTCCGGGTCCGACCGGATCCTCGCGGCCATGGGCCGGCCCTACGGGTCGAACCGGGTTCGGGAGCGGGTCAGGGACCTGGCCGGCCGGATCGAAGGGGTGTGCATCGGAATGGACCTGATCGTGGGGTTTCCCGGGGAGGGGGAGGTGGAGTTCGAGGAGACGGTGAGGTTGGTGGAAGAGCTGCCCGTGGCGTACCTGCACGTGTTCCCCTTCAGCCCGCGGCGGGGCACCCGGGCCTGGGACCTGCCCGGCCGGGTCCCGCCGGGGGTGATCAAGCGGAGGGCAGCCCGGCTGAGGGAGCTGTCCCAGAAGAAGCGGGAGGCTTTCTGGGCCAGCCAGGTGGGCCGAACTCTACCGGCTCTGGCCGAGGCCCCGGCTCGCAGCGGGCAAGCCTTGCGGTTTCGAACCCGGAACTACCTGCCCTTGGAGGTGCCTTGGGAGGGACCTAGGCCGGCCGACGAGGTGCTGGTGCGGGTCGACGCCCTGGACGGCGACGTTCTCCGGGGTACGCTCGTTCCGGACGACGCGTACGAGGAGTGAGTCACATGGACATGGAACGGCGGGAGCATCTGCGGGGGCTCGAGGAGGCGCTGGGGTACCTGTTCGAGAACCCCGGGCTCCTGGACCAGGCCCTGACCCACAAGTCCTACGCCAACGAGCAGGGCCGGGGGGTCCGGGACAACGAGCGGCTGGAGTTCCTGGGCGACGCGGTTTTGGATCTGGTGGTCTCCCATCTGCTGTTCGACCTGAGGCCGCGCCTCAGTGAGGGCAAGATGTCGAAGGTGCGGGCGTTCCTGGTGAGCGAGACCAGCCTGGCCGAGGTGGCCCGGTCGTTCAGCCTGGGTGAGTACCTGCGATTGGGCAAGGGCGAGGAGCAGACCGGCGGGCGGACCAAACCCTCGATCCTCTCGGGGGCGTTAGAGGCCCTGATCGCGGCCATCTACCTGGACGGCGGGTTCGACCTGGCCCTGGAGTTCGTGGACGCCGTGTTCCGGCCCCTGCTGGAGATGGAGGGGCCCAGCGGGCTCGACCGGGACTACAAGACCCGGCTCCAGGAGCACTGCCAAGGCCGGTACGGCAGTGCCCCCAACTACCGCCTCGTGGGCGAGTGGGGGCCGGACCACGACAAGACCTTCGAGGTGGAGATCCGTCTGGGCAACCGGGTCCTGGGCAAGGGGCGGGGGCGGAGCAAGAAGGAGGCCGAGCAGCGCGCGGCCCAGGACGCCCTGGCACTGCTGGGGTGACGTCGGCTGGGACGCTGGGAGGCTCTTGAACCGCGCCAGAGCTCGGGGGCCTGGTAACGGATCCGAGGTCCCAAGCCCTCTAGTTTCTAGCCTCTGCTGGGCCCGGCAGGGGGATGACGCGGTCCCAGGCCCAGGAGGGCCCGGGCCAGGCCCCAGGGGCTGAACACCCGGTCGGGGGAGACAGTGCCCGTGAGCACGTCAACGAACGTCTGGCGCAGGGCAGGGCTTCGGCGGGCCCGGCGGGCGAGCAGGTCGCACAGCCAGGGCCGCGCCAGCCACCGTTCGGCCGTCCGGTACGCCCCGTAGATCGGGGCGAGCCGGCCGGCCACCCACTGCCGGTAGGCTTGGAGGGCGTCCTCCCCGCGCTCCAGGAATCCCACGGCGGCCTCGCCGGCCCGCACCCCTGACCGCAGGGCCGGGCCGATCCCTTCGGCCGTGAAGGGGTAGGTGGTCCCCAGGGCCTCCCCGGCCCACAGCACGGGCCCGGGATCCACGGCGGGCCGGTCGGGGGGGCCGCACCGGATCGGGGCGGCCCGCAAGGGGCCCTCGAACGTTCCCGCCCGCGCCAGGTCGGCCACGGCCGGGGACCGGGCCAGGAACCGGTCGAACACACGGCCGAGGCCCTCCCGGGGGGGGTTCCACCGGAAGGCCCCGCATCCCACGTTGAGCAGGCCGTCCCCCACCGGGAACACCCACCCGTACCCCGGGATCACGCTCGCATCGTAGGTGACGGTCACGAAGTCCCGACCGCGCCCGACCCGCAGGTACCGCCGCACGGCCACGGCCTGGGGAGCCGACGGGGCGGGGGAGCCGGCCGTGCGGGGCGCCCGGCTGCGGCGAGCTCCGGTGGCGGTGAGGGCTACTCGGGCGTGCCACACCCTGCCGGCAGCGGTCTCGACCCGCACACCGGCGGCGCCGGGTAGGGCGGTCACGGCTCGGCCCGGCTCGAACTGGGCGCCCGCCTCCCGGACGGCATCGAGAAGCGAGGCGTCCAGGAGGCGGCGGGGGACGAGGCGCATTCGCACATCGAGGCTTACTTGAACGTCGCCGGGGCTCCACAGGCGGGCCCGCCTCACCCGGAAGGCATGCCGTTCCACCCGGGCGGCCACCCCCAGCCGCTCGATCTCAGCCCAGGCGTCGTCCAGCAGACCGTCGCCGCACACCTTCTCCCGGGGGGGCGGGTCCGGGTCGAGCACCAGGGTCCGGGCCCCCGCCCGGGCCAGCACCAGGGCGGCCGCGCACCCCGCTGGGCCGGCGCCGATCACCACCGCATCGTAGCGTTTCGCCGTCACACCCGCCTCTCCTGCTCATTCGGGGCGAACTTTGGGCCCTCGGCCCAAGGGTACACGAGGGGCTTCGCGGAGAAAACGGCGGGCTTGGGAGCATCGTCAGGCCCTTGCGGGGGCGGGTACCGGGGAAGGGCAGCTTTCGTTGGTCCGGGGCCACTGCCGGCGGCGGGGCATGGGTTTCAGGAACCGGAATTCAGCGGACAGGAGACAGGAAATCCCGAAAAGCAGCTTGGGTTCCCGTGGGGATCCTCTCGGGGCACCGAAGAGCCTTCTCCCTGTCCACCGACCTCTGAATTCTGGCCCCTGAAACCCATGCCCCCCGAGCTTTGGCGTGATTCGAGGGCCGACTGGCCGCCTAGCTGCTTAGGGGGCCGAAGGCCCCAGACCGACGACCGTTGACCGTAGACCCACGACCGAAGTTGCTGGGAGGAGGAGGGGGGCTTTACCCGCACCGGGTCCGGGTGCTACAACACGCCGCCCCCATCCGGGGCCAAAGGAGATCGGGAATGCGACCGGAACAGTTTCGCAACGTGGCGATCATTGCCCACGTGGACCACGGAAAGACCACCCTGGTGGACGCCATGCTCTGGCAGAGCGGCGTGTTCCGGGAGAACCAGCGGGTGGCGGAGCGGGTGCTCGACTCCAACGCCCTCGAGCGGGAGCGGGGCATCACCATCCTCGCCAAGAACACGGCCGTGTGGTTCGAAGGGGTCAAGATCAACATCGTGGACACCCCGGGCCACGCCGACTTCGGGGGCGAGGTGGAGCGGACCCTGCAGATGGTGGACGGGGTGATCCTGCTGGTGGACGCGGCCGAGGGGCCGCTGCCGCAGACCCGGTTCGTCCTCCACAAGGCGTTCGAGCTGGGGCTGCCGCCCATTGTGGTCATCAACAAGATCGATCGGGCTGACGCTCGGCCCGGCGAGGTGCTGGACGAAGTGTATGGGCTGTTCATCGATCTCGGGGCGTCCGACGAGCAGTTGGAGTTCCCGGTGCTCTACACCGACGCCCGTCGGGGCGTGGCCCACCGGCAGCTTGGCGACGGGTCCCAGGACCTGCGCCCCCTGTTCGAGACCGTGCTGGAGCGGGTGGCTCCGCCGTCGGGAGATCCCGCGGCTCCCCTGCAGATGCTCGTCACCAACCTGGACTACAACGACTACGTGGGCCGGCTGGTCCTGGGCCGGGTGGTGAACGGCCGACTCCGACCGGGCCAGGAGATCGGGGTGGCCACCGAGGAAGGGGTGGTGCCGGCACGGGTGGGCACGGTGTACACCCACGAAGGCCTGCGGCGGGAAGAGGCCCAGGAGGCCGTGGCCGGCGACATCGTGGCGGTGGCAGGGCTCGAGACCGTGTCCATCGGCGACACCCTCGTGGAGCCGTCGCGACCCCGCCCCCTGCGCCGGATCCGCGTGGAGGACCCCACCATCGCCATGGTGTTCTCGGTGAACTCCAGCCCGCTGGGGGGCAGAGAGGGGCGGTTCGTCACCTCCCGTCAGATCCGGGCTCGGCTCGAGAAGGAGGTGCTCCATAACGTGAGCCTGGGGTTGGAGATCCTGGACACCGACGCGTTCCAGGTGGCCGGCCGGGGCGAGCTACAGCTGGCGGTCCTGATCGAGACCCTTCGCCGGGAGGGGTACGAGCTGAGCGTGTCCAAGCCCGAGATCCTCAGCCGGGAGCGGAACGGCCGGCTGGAGGAGCCTTGGGAGGTCGTGCTGGTGGACGTGCCCGAGGAGTTCGTGGGCGCGGTCACCGAGGCGCTGGGCCGGCGGAAGGGGCAGATGGTTCGGATGGACCCGGCAGGGGGGGGGAGGACGAGGCTGGAGTTCCGGGTGCCGTCCCGGGGGCTCATCGGGTACCGGAGCGAGGTTCTGACCGACACCCGCGGCGCGGGCATTCTGAACCGCCTGCTGGAGGGCTACGGTCCCTGGGCCGGGCCGATCCCGGGCCGCACCAACGGTGCCCTGGTGGCCGACCGGGCAGGCCGGGCCACCACCTACGCCCTGTACCACCTTCAGCCCCGGGGGGTCCTGTTCATCGGGCCGGGGACCGAGGTGTACGAGGGCATGATCGTGGGGGAGCACTCCCGGGAGAACGACCTGGACGTGAACGTGATCCGGGAGAAGAAGCTCACGAACATACGGGCCGCAGGCTCGGACGAGGCCCTGCGGTTGTCGCCGCCCCGGGACATGAATCTGGATCGGGCCCTGGAGTGGGTGGACCGGGACGAGCTGGTGGAGGTGACCCCGACCCGGGTGCGTTTGCGAAAGAGGGTACTTGCCGCAAATCAGCGCCCCCGCCGGGAGCGGGCCGCCGGGTGAAACACCCTGAAACGAACGGAAACGCCGGTCCGATTTCCCCGGCAGCTCCGGGGAAGTCAAACAAGGGTTCCGTTTTTCTTCGCCAAGGCGTAAATCCGCTTGACACGCCGAAATCGCCTTTCCTATGATCCGCCCTTCCGCCCGGGCCGGGCCCCGGGTTCCCCTCGCGTTTCGTAGTGTTTCAGGTTTTTTCACTTCGCCAACCCCAAACAGGAGGGACTGGGAGCATGAAGCGCCGCTGGGTTTTGGTGGCCGCCCTTGTGTGCCTGTTCGCAAGGCCAGGGCTTCGGGCGGCCGGGGCCGAGGAGGAGGTGTTCGCGGTACCGCCACCGCCTCTGAGTGAGGACTACTATCCCTGTGCCGAGAACTGCCACGACGACCAGGAGACCGATCCCACCCCTCGGGTGCTGGAGGAGGAGCACACCGGCATCAAGCTCCACCATGCCGAGCAGTTCCGGTGGTGCCTCGACTGCCACGACGCCGACAATCGGGACAAGCTACGCCTCCAGAGCGGTGAGAAGATCGACTTCTCGGAGTCGTACCGGCTGTGCGGTCAGTGCCACGGTGCCAAATACCGGGACTGGAAGAAGGGCATCCACGGGAAGCGCACCGGCTACTGGAACGGCAAGAAGCAGTACTTGCTGTGCGCCAACTGCCACAACCCCCACAACCCCCGGTTCAAGCCCCTGAAGCCGGAACCCCCCCCCGAGGTGCCGGGGTCGGGCACGTTGAAGTCCCATGCCAAAGGCAAGCACCTGAAAGAACAGACCCACGACGGCGGCGAGGAGAAGTAGAGCCCGGCCGGTTCGGGACAACGGCAAGGAGAGGCGATCCATGTCCAAGCACAACGTGTCCACGGTCGACCCGAAGAAGGCGAGCCGCCGGAAGTTCCTGAAGGGAATGGCGGCGGGGGCCGCAGCGGCTGCCCTGCCGGTGAAGGCGCTTGCCCAAGGGTCCAACGGGTTCATGACCTACGGCTCCTGGGAAGAGTACTTCCAGAAGAACTTCCAGGAGATGACCCCGGCCGAGGTGAAGGCCACCCTCAAACGGCTGGAGGAGAAGTACACCAAGCAGTACGGCAAGAAGGTGACCGTGAAGGCCACCCCCCCGATGGAGAACGTGCTGTTCGGCTACGCCCTGGACCTGAGCCGCTGCATCGGGTGCCGCCGGTGCGTGTACGCCTGCGCGAAGGAGAACAACCAGTCCCGCCGGGATCCGCAGATCCACTACATTCACGTGTTGCGGTTCAAGAACGGCGAGATGGAGTTCGAGAAGTCGGAGCGGTACTACAACCCGGAAAAGGTGCCCGAAGAGGGCCACTACTACATGCCGGTCCAGTGCCAGCACTGTCGCAAGGCCCCCTGCATCAAGGCCTGCCCGGTGCGGGCCACCTGGACCGAGGACGATGGCATCGTGGTGGTGGACTACAACTGGTGCATCGGGTGCCGGTACTGCATGGCCGCCTGCCCCTACGAGGGCCGGATGTTCAACTGGCTCGACCCCAAGATCCCGTCCGAGGAGCTCAACCCCGACACCCACTACCTGGGCAACCGGCCACGTATGCGGGGCGTGGTGGAGAAGTGCACGTTCTGCATCCAGCGAACCCGCGAGGGCCGGTACCCGGCCTGTGTGGAGGCCTGCCCGGTGGGGGCGCGAAAGTTCGGCAATCTTTTGGATCCCGAGTCGGAGATCCGCTACATCCTGGAGAACCACCGGGTCTTCCGGCTCAAGGAGGACCTCCTCACCGAACCCAAGTTCTATTACTTCTTCGGCTAGAGGGGTGAACCATGAACACGCTGATGGAGTTTCTGGTCGGCACCTTCATCCTGGCCTTCCGGGGCGGAAAGAAGTACTACGCCTGGATGGGGTCGTTGGTCCTGATCGCCCTGGTGGGGTTGGGGGCGTGGGTGTACCAGTTGAAGACCGGTCTGGGCGTCACCGGCATGCGCGACCCGGTGAGCTGGGGGCTGTACATCGCCAACTTCACGTTCCTGGTGGGGGTGGCCGCGGCTGCGGTGCTGCTGGTGATCCCGGCCTACATCTACAAGTGGGGGCCCATCAAGGAGATCGTTCTCCTGGGCGAGCTTCTGGCGGTGGCCGCGATCATCATGTGCCTGATGTTCGTGACCTTCGATCTGGGGCATCCGGAGCGGTTCTGGCATCTGATCCCGGGCCTGGGGATTCTGAACTTCCCGATCTCCATGCTGTCGTGGGACGTGGTGGTGCTGAACACCTACCTAGCCGTGAACCTGATCGTTCCGATCTACATCCTGTACAACGCGTACCAGGGCCGGGAGCCCAACCACAAGATCCTGTGGCCGCTGATCATCTTCTCGATCCCAGCGGCGGTGTCGATCCACACGGTGACCGCGTTCCTGTACAACGGGTTCCCGAGCCGGCCGTTCTGGAACGCCTCGATCCTGGCCCCCCGGTTCATCGCGTCGGCGTTCTGCTCCGGGCCCAGCTTCATCATCCTGGCGTTTCAGCTGATCCGCAAGCACACCCAGATCAAGATCCAGGACCGGGCGATTTTCAAGCTGGCCGAGATCATCGCCTACGCCATGGGCATCAACCTGTTCCTGCTGATCGCCGAGGTGTTCAAGGAGTACTACAGCGCCACCGTGCACCTGGCCCCCATGAAGTACCTGTTCCAGGGGCTCGAGGGGCACAACGAGCTGGTGCCGTTCATCTGGACCGCCATCGCGTTCAACACCACCGCGTTTCTCCTGTTCCTGAGCCCGAAAACCCGGGAGAACTTCTTCACTCTGAACCTGGGCTGCGTGCTGATGTTCATCGGGGTGTGGATCGAGAAAGGGCCGGGGCTGATCCTGCCCGGGTTCGTGCCCACGCCCCTGGGTGAGATGTGGTCCTACGCGCCGACCCTGCCCGAGGTTCTGATCACCCTGGGAATCTGGGCGATCGGGTTGATCATTTACACCCTGCTGCTAAAGGTGGCCATCCCCATCGAGGTGGGTGAGTTCCGACAGATCAAGGACCGCCTCCATGGGATCGTGGGGCAGAACCAGTAGGGCCGAGAAGCTCCGAGAACGCGGCAACGAAAGGGGTCTTCGCAACGGGGGCCCCTTTCGTTTTGGCCGAATCCGGTTGAAATGCCCGCAGGGGCTTGACTATGATCGCCGGCGCCGGAGGGGGGCGGGCTGTCGGTGGGTTGGGATCAGGAGGAGCTGCGATGAAACGGTGGTTCGTTGGTTGCGTCGTGATGATGGCATTGGGGGGGGCCGGGTGTGCCGGGCTTCCCGTGGGGAAGACGACCGAGCCGACCGCCGAGCCCCCCAAGGCCCAAGAGAGCCAGCCCCCTCCGGAGCCGGCGGCCCCGAAGCTTGGCCCCCAAGAGGAGAGGCGGCTGGTCAGCGATCTGCTCCGGGACGTGGACGAGTACTACCGCTTGCTCAAGGAGAAGAACGTGGAGCAGGCGGCCGGGTACGTGGACCCGGAGCGCCGCCAGGAGCACGTCGACAGCCTGTGGGAGTTCGTGGCCAAGTACGAGATCGTGAGCGCGGACGTGGCCAGCTACCAGCTGTTCGCCCAGCCTGATGGCGTGCTGGCCAAGGTCCGGGTGGTGCGCGTCCTGCTTCCCCGGCAGTCGGTGGTCCCGGAGCGCTCCGAGGTGTGGACGACCTGGCTCCGGGTGGGGGAGCGGTGGGTGCTGCAGCCGCAACATCAGAAATAACCCGCTTCGCCCCGGCCCGCCCGGACGGTTGAGCTATGATCGCGTTTCTCGAGTGGTTCGGCCGGTTGGTGGTGGAGCGGATCGAGGAGGTGGGCCGAAACGCCCTGTTCCTGGCAGAGGCGGTGCGGGCCCTGGTGACCCCCCCGCTTCGGTGGCGCCAGACGTTTCGCCAGATGGAGTTCGTGGGGGTCCGGTCCGTGTCGGTGGTGGTGCTGACCGGCACGTTCACGGGGATGGTGCTGGCGCTCCAGGCCTACTACGGGTTCCGGAAGTTCGGGGCCGAGGGTCTGGTGGGCACCACGGTGGGGCTGTCCATGGCCCGGGAGCTGGGGCCGGTGCTCACCAGCCTCATGGTTACGGCCCGGGCCGGCTCGGCCATCGCGGCCGAGCTGGGCACCATGCGGGTGACCGAGCAGATCGACGCCCTGGAGGTGATGGCCGTGGACCCGGTCCGGTACCTGGTGGTGCCCCGGATCCTGGCCGGTCTGACCATGGTTCCGGTGCTGTGCGTGGTGAGCGACTTCGTGGGGGTGGTCGGCGGTTACTTCGTGGGGGTCAAGCTCCTGGGGATCAACTCGGGGATCTACGTGGCCAACACCGTGAAGTACGTCGAGCTGGCCGATGTGCTCAACGGCCTGGTGAAGGCGGCGTGCTTCGGGTTCATCCTGGCCGTGGTGGGCTGCTACAAGGGGTTCCACGCCAGGGGTGGGGCCCAGGGGGTGGGGAAGGCCACCACCGAGGCCGTGGTACTGGCCTCGGTGCTGATCTTGATCAGCGACTACTTCCTCACCGCCATCATGTTCTAACCAATGGCCGATCCGATCATCGTGTTCGAGGGGGTCCACAAGGCGTTCCGGGGCCAGAAGGTCCTGGACGGTCTCGATCTGGGTATTCCCCGGGGCCAAACCACCGTGATCATCGGCCGCAGCGGGGGGGGGAAGAGCGTCACCCTAAAGCACATGATCGGCCTCATGCGGCCGGATCGGGGCCGGATCCTGGTGGACGGGCAGGACATCACCCGGCTGGAGAAGGGGCCTTTGAACGAGGTTCGGCGGCGGTTCGGCATGCTGTTCCAGGAAGGGGCCCTGTTCGACTCCCTGACCGTGGGCGAGAACGTAGCGTTTCCCTTGGTGGAGCACACCCGGCTCGGTCGGGCGGAGATCGAACGGCGGGTGTCCGAGATGCTCGTCACGGTGGGGCTGCCGGGCACCGAGGCGAAGATGCCGGCCGAGCTGTCGGGGGGCATGCGCAAGCGGGTCGGGTTGGCCCGGGCCCTGATCCTTGAGCCGGAAATCGTGCTGTTCGACGAGCCCACCTCGGGGCTGGACCCTATCATGGCGGACGCCATCGACCGCCTGATCCTTCGAACCCAACAGCAGTCCGGCCGGACCTATGTGGTGATCAGTCACGACATTCGGGCCACGTTCAAGATCGCCCACAAGATCGCCATGCTCTACGAGGGGCGGATCATCGCGGAGGGGACTCCCGAAGAGATCCGTAGCAACCCGAACCCCATCCTCGCGCAGTTCCTCCGGGGGACCGCCGAGGGCCCGATCCAGGTGCAGTGATGCCGAAGCCGAGCGGAGTACGGGCATGAAGCGTATGAGCCCCGAGGCCAAGGTGGGCCTGCTGGTCCTGGCGGGTGTGATCCTCCTCACCTACATGGCCTTGCGGCTGGGCCGGCTGGGGTTTGGATCCGGGGGGGGGTACCGGGTGACCCTACGCCTCGAGAACGCCGTGGGCCTGGCCCGGGAGGGCGAGGTGCTGGTGGCCGGTATCCCGGTGGGGATCGTGGAGGACATCCGGCTGAAGGGCGGGCAGGCCGAGCTGGTGTTGCGGCTGCGGGACGACGTGAAGCTGCCGGTGGACACGGTGGGGAGCCTGCGGACCCATGGGGTCCTTGGCGAGAAGTACGTGGAGCTGGTGCCGGGCCGGGCGGACCGGTACCTGAAGGACGGGGACGAGGTGTCCCCCGGTGTGCCGCCGGGGGACTTGGACCGGCTGGTAACCAGCCTCAACTCGGTGAGCGACGACGTGAAACGGGTCACCGAGCGGCTGGCCAACGTGCTGGGCACGCCGGAGGGGGAGCAGAACCTGCGGGAGATGATCGAGGGCCTGCGGGACACGGCCGTGGGCCTTCGGTCGGTGATCGAGGAGAACCGGGAGGACCTGCGGCAGACCCTGGCGAACCTGCGGGGGCTCACCGCCGATCTCAGGGAGCTGGTGGCCGCCAACCGGGAGGGGATCGACGAGACCGTGGCCAACACCCGCCGGCTCACCCGAACCCTGGCCGAGCGTACCCCGGCTATCGCCGACAACCTGGAGCGGCTCACGGGCCGGCTGGACGCGGTGGTGGCCGAAAACCGCGACGACTTGCGGGCGAGCCTGTCGAACCTGCGCCGGGCCACGGCCCGGCTGGACGAGACCCTCGCCTCGATCCGGGGCCTGGCCGAGGCGGCCGGAAGCCCCGAGGGGACGCTGGGCCGGTTGATCCGCGATGACTCGTTGTACCGAGAGCTGGAGGGCACGCTTGCGGACCTGCGCTCGGTGATGGGGCGGATCGAGCGGGGCGAGGGCACCCTGGGCAAGCTCATGACGGACGACACGGTGTACGGGGAGCCCACCG
>JALUTY010000098.1 GCA_027021615.1 bacterium
CCCCCGAGGAGATCCGGGCCAACGCCGAGGTGCAAAGGGTGTACCTGGGAGGGTGGCAGCCGTGCTGAAGGTGGAGGGCCTGCACGCGTTCTACGGAAAGAGCCACGTGCTCCACGGGGTGGACCTGGAGGTGGGGCCGGGGGAGCTGGTGGGGCTGCTGGGGCGCAACGGCATGGGCAAGACCACCACCCTGAAGGCGGTGATGGGACTGGTCCGGCCCGCCCGGGGGCGGGTGGAGTTCCGGGGCGAGGACCTCCGATCCCTGAAGGCCCACCAGATCCCGGGAAGGGGCATCGCCCTGGTGCCCCAGGGCCGGGGGCTGTTCCCCGAGCTGACCGTGCTGGAGAACCTGCGGATCGCCCACCCGCGGGGCCGGCCCGATCCGGAGCGGCTCGATCAGGTGTTCGAGTACTTCCCCCGGCTGAGGGAGCGCAGCTCCCAGAAGGCCGGCACCCTGTCCGGCGGCGAGCAGCAGATGCTGGCCATCGGCCGGGCCCTCGTGCCCAACCCCCGGCTGATCCTGTTCGACGAGCCGAGCGAGGGGCTGATGCCGCTGTTGGTTCGGGCGATCCACGAGACCGTCCGGGCCATCAACGCCATGGGGGTGGGTGCGGTGCTGGTGGAGCAGAACGTGCGGGCCGCCCTGTCCATGTGCCATCGGGTCTACATCCTGGAGGGCGGGCGGACCGTGTGGCGCGGCCGGCCGGACGAGCTGGACGATGCCACCCAACAGGCGTACCTGGGGGTGGGCTGACCCCCCTCCAGAGGAGAGGCGATCGAATGGTACACACCCTGCGGCGCACCGTCACGATCTTGGGTCTCGCGGTCTGGTTCCTCACGGCAACGGCCGTGGCCGCCGAGGGCGGCCGATGCGCCAAGTGCGGCATGGCCCTGGCGGGGCACGGCCACACGAGGTTCGAGCTCGTTCTGGCCGACGGCACCCGGGCGGTGACCTGCGGCGTCCAGTGTGGGCTGATGCTCGCGCGATCCCGGGGCGTGCAGCGGGCCTGGGCCACGGACTTCATCTCCGGCAAACGCATCGACGCCACCCGGGCCTGGTACGTGGTGGGGTCGGCCGCGGTTCCCGACATGGCTCCCGGCTTGATCGCCTTTGCCAGCCGGGAGGACGCGGAGAGGTTCCGGCAGGGGTTCGGCGGGCGGGTGCTGGACTGGGAGGCCGCCCGGAAGGCCTCGGAAGGCCCGATGGGCGCTGGGCTGGGGCACCGGTCGAGGTGAGGCGCCAGGCCCCCGAGCCCCCCCTGCCCGGACGGGGCCTCCTGGTCCTGGCCGCGATCCTGGTGGGGGCGGCCCTTGCGGCGGTGCTGGGACCGGGCGCGACGGCGCCGGCGGGCGGATCGTTCCAGCGGGCGGTGGGAGGCCTGGGCCTCGGGGGCGTGGCCGCCCCCCGGTGGAGCTTCCACTCCCTCGACCCCCGGCTGGCCCCGTCCGACGAGACCCTGTGCGCCCCCCTTCCCGGACGGATCTTCCCCAACCCGGACGCATCCTCGGGGGTGGGTCGGTTCCCGGAGGCCCGGCGGTGAGCCCGCGGATCCGGGAGCTGGCCCTCATGGCCCTGGCCGACCTGGCCCGGCACACCTTCCGCACGGCCGTGGTGGGCGCGTGCCTGGCGGCCGCCCTGGTGCCCTATCTGGCCGGGCTGGCCATGGTGCGAGGGTTGGAGCGGGAGGCCCGGGTCTCCCTGGCCGCGGGCGCGGACCTGTACGTCACGGGTGAGGCGTTCGGCCGAACGAGGCCCCTCGACGCGGCGATGGCCGAGGCGATCCGGGCGGTGCCCGGGGTGGAGCGGGTGGCGGCCCGGATCACCGGGCGCGCGTACGTCGGCGGGGCCCTCGCCCTGGTGCTCGGGGTGGAGGGGCCCGCCGCCTGGCCGGCGGTGCCCCGGGCGGGCCGGGGGATCGAGGGGCCGGGGGAGGTGCTGGTGGGCGCCGAGATCGCCCGGGCCTTGAGCCTGTCTCCGCGGGATCTCCTCACCTTCCCCCGGGATCCCGCCGAGGTGTTCACCGTGGCCGGGGTCTTCCCCCCGGCCGCGGGCCTGTGGAGCCGGGATGCGGTGGTGATGGGCCTGGGCGATGCCCAGGACCTGTTCGGTCGCCCGGGTCAGGTGACGGAGTTCCTGGTGTGGGTGCGGCCGGGGTTCGCCGACACGGTGGCCTCCCGCATCCGGGCCCTGAACGGCATCGGTTCGGTGCGCATCCAGGACCGGGCCCTGGTCGGGGCCCTGGTGGAGGCGGGGTACGGCACCAGCGGCGGGCTGTTCACGGCCCTGTTCTGGGCCGCCTTCGCCTGCTCGGTCCTGGCCATGTGGGTGGTGCTGGGGTTCTCGGCCGGGGAGAGGGGACGGGAGGTCGGCCTGCTCAAGGCACTGGGATGGTACACCGAGGAGGTGCTGGCCCTGGTGGCCCTGGAGAACGGGCTTTCCGCCCTGCTGGCGGCATCGGGTTCCGTGGTTCTCGCCTGGCTGTGGGTGGGGCCGGGAAGGGGGGCGTTCCTGGCGCCCTACTTCGTCCGGGGGCTGCCGCCGGTGCCCCTGGCGGGCCTTCCCTACCGGTTCGGCCCGGCCCTGCTCCTCGCCGCGGTGGTCCTGTCGGAGACGCTCGTGCTCACGGCCGCGCTCGTGCCCACGTGGCGCCTGGCCCGGCGGCCGCCCCTGGAGGCGGGCACGTGATCCCGGTGCGGGCGGAAGGGGTGGAGAAGGTGTTCCGGTCCCGGGGCGGCCACCGGGTGACGGCCCTGGCGGGGGTGGGCGTGGAGGTGCCTGCCGGCGGGTTCCTGTTCGTGACCGGCCCGTCCGGGTCGGGGAAGACCACCCTCCTGCACGTGCTCGCGGGACTCCTCCGGCCCGACCGGGGGGAGGTGTGGTGGGGGGAGGACCGGATCACCGGGCTGCCGGAGCCCCGGGTGACCCGGCTGCGCCGGCGGCTCGCGGGGTTCGCCTTCCAGCGCGATCGGTACCTGGAACGGGCCCGGGTGTGGGAGAACGTGACCGTCCTGCTGGCGGCGCAGGGGGTCGGCCGCCGGCAGCGGAGGGCCCGGGCCCTGGAGCAGCTCGGCCGCCTGGGGCTGGCGGACTGGGCGGACCACTACCCGTGGGAGCTGTCAGGGGGGCAGCGACAGCGGGTGGCCCTGGCCCGGGCCCTGGTCCACGGGCCCGGCGTCCTGTTCGCGGACGAGCCGGCGGCCCAGGTGGACCCGGACACGGCCGGCCTCGTCGAGGCGGTCCTGCGCGAGGAGAACGCCCGGGGGGTGACGGTGGTGGTGGCGAGCCACGAGGCCCTGGGGGCAAAGCCGGGGGATCGGATGATCCGTCTCGAGCCCTCCGGCCGGCGAGGTGGTGCGGCGTGGCGTTCGTCCAGTTGAGCCGGTTCCTGTTCCTGCTCCAGGCCGTGGTGGCGGCGGCCCTGGTGGCGGCCGGGGCCGTGCGGGGCAGGGATCCGGCCCGGGGCGGGTCGTTGCTGCTGCTCGGCGGGATCGGGGCGATCGCGGTGCTGGCGGTGTCGGGGGGCGTGCTGTACTATCTCGGGCTGGCGGCCCGGGTCGGGTTCACCCCGGGGGCCATGTGTGTGTTCGGCGTGCTCCGCGCCGGCCCGCCGGCGCTCCGGTGGGTGGAGGCCGGATTTCCGGCGGTCCTGGTGCTGGCCGGGGCCGGCGCTGCCACCTACCTCTTGGAGCACCGGGCGGGGGACCCCACGAGCCGGACGGTGCGCGCCGTGCTCGCCGTCGGGGCCCTCGTGGCGTTGGCCCACGCCGGCACGGGGCTGTGGGCGTGGCAGCGCCTCCTGAACCCGCCCCCGGGGCAGGCGCTTTCGGTGTCGTGCTGTACGACCGTGTTCGACGTGGCCGAGGCGGGGTCGGCCGCCGTGGCCGGGGGAGGGTTCGCTGCGTGGTGGCTGTGGGGGAGCCTGGCCGCCACCCTGGGGTGCCTGGCGGGTCTGGGCCGGGGCCGGGGGGGCGCGGGGCGCGGGCTCCTGTGGGGGGGAGCCGTGCTGTCGGCAGGGACGCTCGCCGTTGCGGCGCCGGCCGTGGTGCTGGCGCGGTGGGCGCCGAGAATGATGGGGCTGATCGACCACCACTGCCCGTACTGCCTGCTCCAACGGGTCCCGGCCGCGCCGCCGGCGGTGGTGCTGGCCGGTCTGGGCCTGGCCTGCGTGGCCTGGGGGGCCTGGGTGGCACTCGTGGGCTCGGTTCGCCCGGACCTGCGGGCCGAGGCCGTGCGGATGGAGACGGGGCTGGCCCGGGCGGGGCTGTGGCTGGTTCTCTCGGCCGCCGGGCTGCTGGCGGCGTACGCCCTGGGTCGGGGGAGCGGGCCGTGAGGGGCTGGGCCTGGCCGCTGGTGTTCCTGGCGGCGGTCGCCTTCGGGTTCGGCACCGGTCTTCGGGACCGGCCGGCAGGGCCGCGGTGCCTGCGGTGCGGCGCTCCTTCGGACACGATCGGCCGGGTGCGGTTCCTGCTGCCCGACGGAACGGACCGGGTGTTCTGCTCGATCCCGTGCGCACGGGCGGCCGGGATCCCCGAGGGAGCCCGGGTCCGGGTCACCGACGAGGCCACCGGCCAGGAGGTGGACGCGGACGCCGCCTTCTTCGTGGAGAGCGAGGCGGTGAGCGTGGCCCACAACCGCACCCGGATCCACGCATTCGCCCGCACGACCGATGCCGCGGCTCACCTCGAGGAGCACCGGGGACGGTGGGTGCCCAACCCGTTCCGCAGGTGAGCCGGTCGGCATCCGGGGTGCAGAGGAGGTTCTGTGTGACGTCCGAGCCTGAAGAACCGGTCCTGTCGGCCGAGCCGGACCGCACGGAGGTGCTGCGTCTGCTCGGAATGCACCGCCGCCGCGGAGCGCCCGGGGAGGTCCTGCGGCGGCTGGACGAGCTGTGGGGCGAGGGGGTCTCGTCGCTCCGGCCCCGGGTGTGGGAGGTCGAGGTCCCCATCCGCGAGGTGGGACGCACAGGGGTGACCGTGGGGGACGGCGTGTTCCTCCGCAGCCGCCGGCTGGCCCGGGCCCTGGGAGAGGCGGTGCGCGCGAGGGTGTTCGTGGTCACGGTGGGGCACGGCCCCGATCGCCTCATCCAGCGCTGGACCACGCAAGGCCGCGTTGCCGACGCGTTCTTCCTAGACGCGTTCGCGTCCGCTGCCGTGGAGTCCCTGGTGGAGCGGTACTACCGCTCGACCGCGGAGCTCGCCGCCGGGCAGGGGCTGGGGGTCACGCTCCGGTTCAGCCCGGGGTACTGCGACTGGCCCGTGCAGGACCAGCGCAGCCTCTTCTCGTTGTTTCGGGACGAGGACCTGGGGGTCTCTCTGACCGAGTCCTGCTTCATGACCCCGCGCAAGTCGGTGAGCGGGGTGTTCGGCCTGGCTCCGGCCCAGCCGGGCCGGGTCGGCCCACCCCCGGCCTACAACCCGTGCGCGGACTGCGGCAAGCACGACTGCACCGCACGCCGGGCCGCCACGGCTACTCCGGACCCTCCTGCCCCCCTCGAAGGCGCAGGCCCGTGAGCAGGGCGTCCAGGGCCGAACGGAGCACCGGGGGCAGGTCCGGATCGCCGGCCAGGGGCTCGAGCCGGGGCACGGGCCGGCCGGCGATCTCCGCGGCCACGGCCCGGCACTGGTCCTCGAACCAGGCCGTGTCCGTCACCTGGCCCCGCTCGACCCCGTCGGCAAGCGCCATGGCCCCCTCCAGGAACCCCGCGTACCGCGGGTCGAGGAGGAGCTCCTCCAGCTCCCCGAGCCGCTCGCGCCGCCCGGCCGGGTCCGGAGCGAGGGCCTGCACCAGGCGGTACGGCGGGATCCGGCGCTCGTGGAGGCGCACGAGCACGCTCCGGCCCGCCACGATGCCGTTCTGCCGGAGCACGGCCTCGCGCACTCCGGCGTACACCGCCCCGGCGATGAGCTGGCCCATGCGGGTGTGTCCCCCGGCGTTGTCGATGGGCACCCCCCGCCCCTCCACCACGATCACGTTGTCCGTGCCCGTGCCCGTGGCCTGCCACCGCCGGGGGCGGTAGGCGCTTCGCACGTCCAGGTCCTGGAGGGCGGCGGTCTTGGCCTCGGTGGCCGTGACCACGGCCCGGGCCATGGCCCGGGGCGACAGCCGGGCGTTGGCCAGGAGCACCACGTTGATGGTGCCGGGCTCGTAGTAGCGGCCCTCGTCCCGGGAGGTGCGCACGGCGTTGGAGCGCACCCCGGCGGTCACCAGGGCCACCACGGCCAGGTCCCGGAACGACCGGCGCTGCACCGAGAGGTTCGCCAGGTCCGCGCCGGTGAACAGCAGGCTCGTGGTCCCGGGGTCGAGCCCCAGCACCCCGAGGGCGAGCCTGCGCATGTCCCCGAGGTCCAGGTGCCACGAGGGCGGGGGCAGGCCGTGGTTGCCCACGGTGGCCACCCCGCTCCGGGGTCCCTCCAGGGTGGAGAGCACGGCCATGGGCTCGGCCAGGTCCACCACCAGGGTCCGGTGGACCTGGTCCAGGATCCGGCTCTCCACCACCCGGGCCCGGGCCACGTATTCGAGCCCCAGGTCCAGGGGACGCTCGGAGACCACGGCGTCCGGGGCGAGCCCCGGCGCCCCCGGCGAGAACCGGTCGGGGTACAGGGCCGACGCGAGCCACGCCGTGAAGTAGCCCGTGTTGGTGGCGGCCCGGCAGGTGAGCACGCACGGGAAGAACCGGAGGCGCCCCTCCCGCACCGCCTCCACGTCCCGCCACCCGGGCCGGTGGAGCAGGCGCTCCAGGGGCTCCCGGTCCGTGCCGCACCCGTACACCACCTGGGGGTCGAAGGCCTGCCACTCCTCCAGGGTGACCGGCACCACGGCGCCGGTCTTGCCGAGCCGGGGCGGGACGCCCCCGGCCCGCCGGATGATCTCGTTCTGGAACGAGTCGTCCCCCGGGGTCATCACCGCGTCCCGGCCCATGAACCGCATCACCCGGAGCCGCCGCTCCGGGGGGATACCCCCCACCCGGGCCTCCACCGCACGGAAGTACCCGTCGTTCTTGGCGATCAGCTCCTCGGCCTCGGCCTCCCGGCCGAACACCCGGCCGAGGAGCTCCAGGGTCTGCCGGGCCTCGGCCAGGGTCCGGGGCCCCAGCTCCGCCAGGGGGCAGCCCAGGCCGGCCAGGGCCTCCCGCAGGCCGCGGTGCAGGGGCGACAGGATCACCAGGTCGGGCCGGGCCGCGCGCACGGCCGCGGCCGAAGGGGAGGAGAACCCGCCCACCACGGGTTTCCCGGCCGCCCCGGGGGGGTAGGTGTCGTGCCACGTGACCGCCCGGAGCCGGTCGGCCGCGCCGAGCCGCACGATCATCTCGGTGACCGCGGGCACCACGCACACCACCCGCTCGGGCGGGGCCCGGAGCACCACCTCCCGCCCCGAGGCGTCCTCGAACCGTACGGGGTACGCCGCCAGGGCGGAGGTCGCGAGCAAGAGGGCGGCAGCCGCCCACGCGAGGGGTCGTGGAAAGCGAACCATGGGGTCCTCCTGGAAAGCCTCGTCAGGCCCCTGTGGGTTGGGGCACTGGGGAAGGGTAACTCCGGTCTCCGGTCGACGGTCATCGGTCCCCGGTATATCTGCGCTCGTGACGGCACCGGCCTGCGGCAACGTCAAGGCCGAAGTTGCTGTTTCGCAAACAGGCCGCTTCGCGGCCTACCGGAGCTGAATCCTGTCCACGGGTAAGGCCGCACGCGGCGCTCCAGTAAACCCCATGCTCTCCGGACCATGAGGAGAGGCATGGTGATGCCTAGGACGTGTGGGAATCCGGGAGGCTTTCAAGCCTTCTAGCCTTCCAGCCTTCCAGCCTTCCAGCCTCCCAGCGTCCCAGCGGGCCGAAGGCCCCGAGTTCCCGGGAAAGGGGTTCGATCTCACCGCCGCCGGGCCCCGAGCCCGAAGAAGGCGAGCAGGGCGAGCACGAACACGGCGGCCAGCCACTGGACCCCGCTGGAGCTCAGCCGGGTGGTCTCGGCCGGGTCCTTGACCTCCTCCATGCGGTAGCCCTCGACCCGCTCCCGGTTCTCGCCGGGCCGGTCGGCGGGTTTGCGGGCCTCCGGGCCGGCCTCGGGCTCCGGGGGCCGTTCGGGAGCCGCGTCGGCCCGGAACCCGGCCTCCACCCGGGCCACGGCCTTTTTCACGGCCTCGGCCCGGAGCTCCAGGGTCTGGCCGGTGGCCCGCTCCACCGCCAGCTTGAACTCCCGCACGAGCTCGGGGGCCATGACCCCGGGCACCGAGAGCACGTTGACGATCATCTGGTTGAGCAGGGGATTGTTGCAGGTGTGGTCGCAGCACGCCACCCCGTGCTGGAGCAGGTTGGTGGCGTGCTCCACGGCGAGCCGGCGCACCACGGCCGGGTCCGCGTCCCAGTACCCCTTGCGCACCGCCTCGAGCATCCGGGCCGTGATGGACTGGTAGGCCCAGGGGTTGGCCTTCTCGAAGAACGCCTTGAGGCCCAGGCCCCGGTCGTCCTCCACGTACACCCGGTAGGTCTCCTCCCACCGGTCCTTCCCCACGGCCGCCGGCGTCGTGACCTGCCACCCCCACAGGTACTCCACGAACTTCTCGATCTCCCGGGCCCCGGCGTAGCCCTCGGCCTCCATGCCCTCGATCCACCGGGGGTTCCAGTACCGGGCCCGCAGCTCCGTGCCCAGGGTCCGGGCCAGGTCCTCGACGCGACCCTGGCCCCGGACCCGCTGCATCGAGACGAACACGTCCGGGTCCTTCCCCGACGCCCGGCGCACGGCCATGCTCAGGGCGCCCAGGTACTGGAACATGTCGTCGTTGTCCAGGGTGCCGTACAGGTTGCTTGAAATGGAGTGCACGGTGGCGTCCACCCCGGCGAGCTGGTCCCGGTACACCCCGGTGAGCCTGCGGCCCCAGAACTCCGACGAGTAGGCGAACGAGACCCGCTCGATGAACGCGTCCGCGATGGTGTCGGGGTCCTCCCACTGGCCGCTCGCCGCGGTCATCTGGGAGACCTGGGTGCCGTAGGCCCCGGGCTCGGCCGAGAACAGGCGCACGGTGGAGAGCCTGCGGGCCTCCTCCGGGTCCACCCCCCGGCGGATCAGGGCCTCCCGGAGCCGCTCGGTGTTGCGGCGCACGTAGTTCTCCACGTCGGTGAGCGCCGCGGCCTGCTTCACGGCCCGGTCCAGCAGCAGGGCCACGGCGGGGAAGGTGTCCCGGAACAGGCCCGACATCTGGAGGAGCACGTCCACCCGGGGCCGGCCCAGGGCGGCGCCAGGGATGGGCTCGACCCCGGTCACCTTGTCCCGGTGGTCCCACACCGGGCGCATGCCCATGAGGTGCAGGGCCTGGGCCACGTCGATCCCCTCGTCCCGGATCGTCTCCACGGACCACAGCACGATCCCCACCCGGTCCGGGAACGCGCCGTCGTGCTTCGCCCGGTAGTTCCGGATCAGGTCCTCGGCCGCCTTGCGGCCGGCGGCGTAGGCCTCCCGGGAGGGGACCTTGTCCGGGTCGAACCCGTAGAAGTTCCGGCCGGTGGGCAGACTCTCCGGGTTGCGCACCGGGTCGTTGCCCGGCCCGGGCGGCACGTAGCCCCCCCGCAGGGCCCGCACCAGCCGGTCGAGCTCGGCCGGGCCGCAGGCCTCGAGGCGCTCGGCCACCGCCCGGGCCGGCTCGCCCCCGTGCTCGGCGATGGCCTCGGCCGTCTCCCGGAGGGCCTCGCCCGAGGGAGACTCGCCGAAAGTGTGGAGGCCGTAGGGCACGAACTCGGTGCGAAGGGCCATCAGGTGGTGCTCCAGGGTCTCGAGGCCGTCGGCGTCGAGCTCGGCGATGCCGAGCTCCTTCATGAGCCCGGTCTGCCGGGCCAGGCGGCGGATGCGCTCCAGGCGCTCGTCGCGCACCCGGTGGGAGGAGGCCGCCCGGTACTCGCTGATCAGGCTCGCCAGGGTGGCGGTCTCCCGGTACAGCCCCGCCCGCCGGAACGGCGGGGTGGCGTGGTCCACCACCGCGGCCCGGCCCCGGCGCTTGGCCTGGATCCCCTCGCCCACGTCGTCCACGATGTAGGGGTACACGCTGGGGATGTCCCCCAGGAGCACCTCGGGGGGGCACGCGGGGGAGAGCCCCGCCTGCTTGCCCGGGAGCCACTCGTGGGTGCCGTGGGTCCCCAGGCTGATCAGGGCGTCGGGCCGGAGCTCGTGCTGGAGCCACAGGTAGAACGCCACGTACTGGTGGTGGGGGTAGAGCGTGGTGCTGTGGAACAGCTTCTCCGGGTCGTCGGCCCAGCCCCGGGAGGGCTGGGGCCCGAGCCACAGGTTGCCCAGGCGCACCACGGGCAGGACGAACGCCCCGTCCTTGACCATGATGGTGGAGCCCTCGGGCGGGCCCCAGTCCCTCTCCACCCCGGCCACGAACCTGGGGGGCAGGTCCCGGAGCCACTCCCGGTACCGGGCGACGGGCACGGTGACCACGTCGCCCCGGGCCATCAGCCGGTCCAGCTCCCCCGGGGCCCAGGACCCGATGTTCCGGGCCCCCTTCATCAGGAGGTCCTGGACCAGGTCCTCGGAGATCCGGCCGTCCCCCACGTCGTAGCCTTCCCGGCGCAGCCGCTCCAGGATGCGGGTGATGCTCCGGAACACGTTGAGGTAGCTGGCGCCGATGTTCTGCTTGCCCGCCCCGTGGTTGTAGAACATCAGGAACAGTCGCTTGTCCCGGTTCGGGGTGGTGCGGAGGGCGTGCCACCGGGCGGCGCGCCGGGCCAGGCGCTCCACCTGGGTGGCCACCGGCACGTAGGCGTACCCGATCTCCCGGCCCGCCTGGTCGGTCACCGGCTCCTTGACCCCCACCACCGTGGGCTCGATCAGGCCGGTGAGCTCCGGCGTGGAGAACTGGAGGGCGATCTCCGCCGGGGACATCCCCCGGGGGGAGGCGGCCCACGCGTCCCCGGGGGTGAAGAACAGGTACTGGGCGTTCAGAACGGGCACGTCGGTGCGGTCGAGCACCGACAGGAGGTCGCTCGAGAGGATCGAGCTGAAGGTCAGGTTGAACGCCGTGACCGACCCCAGGCGCGCGTCCAGGGGGGGGCTGGAAACGAGCCGGGCGAAGTGCTCCGTGCCCGCGGTGGTGAACGAGCCCGCCAGCACGGCCACGTTGATCCCACGGCGCTCGTAGGCGCGCACCAGGGCGTCCAGGGGCGCCCGCTTGCCCTCGATCACGTAGGTGGGAAACGCCGTCACCAGGCTCCACAGGGCCCCTTCCCTCATGTGGCCGGAGGACCGGTACCAGGCCAGGTACCCGTCCATGTCCGGGAACGGGCCGGGGGCGTCGGGGTGGTACAGGAAGGTGTCGGGGGGCAGGTCCGGGGGCTCGTGGTCCGCGGTCACCCCCAGGTCCCGGGCTGCGACGAGCCGCACCAGGTTGCGGACGTTGGCCTCGGAGGGGAACGCGTAGTAGGCCCGCACCCCGGGGTCGAACCGGAACCCCGCGTCCACGAACGGCTGGTTGGCCGAGGCGGTGCGCACCGCGTAGAGCCGGGCGCCGGGTTTCACCCGGTCGGCGTGCTCCAGGAGCCATTGGCCGGGCTGGCGGTGCATGATGTCCACCACGGCCGCGTCCATGCGGCCCACGAACGCCTCGAACGCCGGGGTGCCCGCGTCCCGGCCGGTGAACACCCGCACCTCCAGGCCCGGGAGGTCCAGGTCCTCCACGGCCCGGTGGCAGGTGTAGGCGTCGGAGTCGCCCACGAACAGGCCCAGGCGCCGGGGCCCGGCCCCGGCGGCCACGGACGCCAGGGCGAGAGACCCCAGAAGCCCCGGCATGACGAACGGAATCCAGCGGGTTCTCATCAAGCCGCCTTTGGGTCGGGACTTCGACAAAGGTCCGGACGCCGGCCCCTTCCCGGGTGTGTCACGGTGAAGGAATGGGGGGCCAAAAGCCCGGGGAAGGAGGCCGGCTTCCGGATTCGGTCTGCGGTCAGAACACCACCTCGTACCCCACCCGCACCAGGCGGGGCAGGCCGTAGTAGACGTACCGGTTCGTGGTGTCGGAGGTCTTGTCCCCGGACACCTCCACCTCCTGGTCGAACAGGTTGTCCACGGCCACCGTCAGGTAACCCTTGTACAGGCGCACCTCGACCCCGGCGTTCACCGTGGCGACGTCGTCCAGGTCCCGCTCCCTGCTCGTCTGGAGCACGGTGGACACGTCGGCCCGGCACCGGTCGCCGTCGTAGGACAGGGTGACGGAGCTCTGGTGCTTGGGGCCCGACTGGTACGGGTTGTCGTTGGTGTCCTCGGCCACGGGGTTGGCCCAGCACCCCGCCCAGGCCAGGGAGAGGCGCCCGAGCGGGTCGCCCCGGCCGGCAAAGGGCGCGAGCAGCAGGTTCCACTCGATCCCCGTGGACTCGAACGCGCCCGCGTTGAAGTAGGTGAGGGGGTAGCCCTGGGACCGGTCGATCTCGATCTTGTCGGTGTAGTCCATGCGGAACGCGGCCAGCCGCAGGGAGGCCCGGTCGGTGTCGAGCTTGATCCCCGCCTCGTAGGTCCACCCCTCCTCGGGGTCGAGGCCGGGGTTCCCCACGAGGAAGCTGCTCTCGTAGTAGAGGTTGTTGAACGTGGGGGCCCGGAAGGCCTTGCCCGCGTTGGCGAAAAGGTTCAGGGCCCGGGTCACGCGGAGGGTGACGCCGGCGCTCGGCAGGAGCTCGGCGTAGTCGTCGCCGGCGGCGTCGGAGCAGATCCACTGCTCCCGGGCGCCCAGCACGAGGGTTAGGCGGTCCGCCAAGGTGGCCTTGGCCTGGAGGAACAGGGCGTAGTCGTTTCGCTGGTGGGCGCCGTACTTGTTCAGGTAGTTCACCCACCGGTGGACCGCCTCGCCGCCCACAGTGATCTCGGCCGGGCCGGCGGCGAACCGGTAGTCCGCCGTCACCCCCGAGTTGGCGTGCTTGTCCTTGTCGGTGGGCTTTTCGGGCTTGGTGTACTCGTCCCGCACCAGGTAGCCCCAGTTGAAGAAGCCCTTGGCCCGCAGGGACTCGCGCTCCCACCGCACGTCGCCGGCGAACCGGTAGTACTCCTGGTCGGTGCCCTTGGAAAGCTCGCCGCTGTCCTCGATCTTCTTGAAAGCGGTCGTGTCGTAGCTCCCCAGCAGGTCCACGATCAGCCCCTCCAGCGGGGTCAGCGTCAGGTTGCCCGAGTACCGGTTGGTGGTGCCCTGGTCGTACCGGTACCCCTTGGTGAAGCTCCGGGAGATCGCCTTGAGCCGGCCCATGTGGCGGTATTGGACCCCGGCGGCCAGCAGGCGGTTCGAGAACGAGGCGCCGTGGCTCTGGTACGCGTAGTCCCCGAGCTCGGCCGAGACCCGGGCCCGGGGCTTGCGGGTCGT
This sequence comes from bacterium, assembly GCA_027021615.1. GTDB lineage: Bacteria > Desulfobacterota > Deferrisomatia > Deferrisomatales > Deferrisomataceae > Deferrisoma. The sequence continues at coordinate 13,325 of JALUTY010000098.1, forward strand.
CGTCTTCGTGATGATGTTGATCACCCCGGTCATGGCGTCGGAGCCGTACAGGGTGGAGGCGGCGCCCTTGAGGATCTCGACCCGCTCCACCTGGTCCAGGGGGATGGTGTCGAGGTCGTAGGAGCGGCTCGCCGCGTTCTGGACGGGCACGCCGTTGACGAGGACGAGTTCCCCGCCGTAGATCCCCCGGACTACCACCTCGCTGTTCATTCCCCCGTGGGTGACGCCGATGGGGCTGAAGGCCTTGTACCCGAGTCCCCCGATGCGGCGCAGGGCCTCCACCACGTTGTCCGCTCCGGTGCGGCGGAGCTCCTCGGCCGTGACCACCGTCACGAACCGGGGGCTCTCCCGCTCCTCCACCGGGAACTTCTCGGCGGTGACCGTGACCGGCGCGAGCAGGACGGGGGCGGCCGGGGCCTCGGCGGCCGCGGCCGGGAGGCCTGCGGCCCAGCCCAGGCCGCAGGCGAGGAGCAGGGTCCAAGCGATCCTTCGGTTCATGGCGTTTCCTCCTTCCTCCCCCAAGACAATGGCAAGACGATCAAACTCACCGGCGGGCTTCGGTCGCCGTCACTCCGGCACGTACACCACGGTGCCGTTCTCCAGGCGGTAGGCCGTGCCGAGCCGCTCCCCCCGGCCCTCGACCCGGTCGCGGGTGGCCCGCAGGGCCTTCACCCGTGTGCCCTTTTTCGTGATGATCTCCAGCTCCCCCTCCGGCCCTTTCTTCAGGATGGTGACCTCCGAGCGCGGGTCGAACAGGTCCTGCATCCGGTACACGGCAAACAGGGTCATCAGGAGCCCCACGATGAACACGAGCCCGATGTCGAACAGGTTGGCGAGCCCTGTCAGGGGATCCGCATCCCCGGTCTCAGACAGAAGCCGCCTTCGGTTTCTCGACAGGTAGCGCATCGGCCTCCTCACGGGCTCCGGGGCTGTGGGTCAGGATCTCGGTGGCCAGCTCCAGCTCCTTTGCGTCCTCCTCGGCCCACCGGGCCCGCACGGTGTAGATGTAGTAGGCCAGGGTGCCCTGGGCCAGTCCCACCACGGTGGTGGTGAACGCGATGACCAGGTCGGTGGAGAGCCTCGCCATGTCCCCCTGGCCCAGGGCGGCGAGCCCGGTGCCCATGGGGATCAGGGTGCCCATGAGCCCCAGGCTCGGACCCACCCGGATCACCAGCCGGACCCGGTCCAGGGAGGGCCGGAGGCTCAGGATGTGATCCTGGAGCAGACTCTCCACCCGGACCTCCCGCAGGTCCTCCTCGGCCTGCAGGAGCTCCCGCAGCCGGCTCACGTAGGCGCGCACGGCAGGGGACTCCTCAGCGAACGAGGTTCCTCCCTGGGGCCCGGGGCGCGTCCGGCGCCGCCGGGCACGGTCCAGCCCCTCGGCCAGGAACGAGCCGGCGCAGGTGAGCATGTACAGGGTCAGGAGGACGAGGAGCGCGAGCACGGGGTAGAGGAGGGAGCTCGAGACCACGTAGATGAAACTCTTGAGCACGGCGCCTAGATTCATGGGGATCTCCTCCGCAGCCGAGCGGCCCAGCGGGCCCAGCCCACGAGAAACGCGACGGTCAAGGCGGTCCAGGTGGTCCGGGCGTGGGACGGGGGTATCGGAGCCGCCCTGCCGGTGTGGGAGGCGAGACGGTAGACCCCCTCGATGTCCCCGAACTGGGGCATGATCACCACGGCCGCGAGAAAGTAGGCCCCGATCCCGACCATGGCCCACCCCAGGGTGCGCTCGGGGGCCGAGCGTGCGCGCCGTCGACTTGTCAGAATCACGGCGGCCGTGGCTCCGGCCACCCCGACGAAGGTCCCGTACGCCCCTGCCACCGCCCAGGCCGCGGTCCCGGGAAGCAGGGCCACCAGGAAGCCGGTGATCAGCAGGACCACGGTGAGGCACACCGGGCACGGGACCACCAGGAGCCAGTGGGCCCGGGTGGGCCGGGCCGCGGCGGCGGGCTGGTGCAGGAGTCGCACGCCCCAGACGAGAAGCCCGGCGGCGAGCACCAGATGCACCGTCATACCCGAGGCCACGAGCCTTTGGATCCGGGGCAGGTGCGTCGCCGGGTCCAGGCGTGGGGCAACGGCCAGGGCTCCTGCGAACAGGGCGGCGTAGGCGGCCGCGAAGCCGGCGGCCACGAGGACGCGACGGCCGGCACCTCGGGTCCGCTCCAGGGCGTAGGCCAGGCCCACCCCGCCCTTGGCGGCGAAAGCGCCGGTGGCGAACAGGATGCCGAGGACGAGGCTCTTGATCTCCATGGGCTGGGATCTCCGGACCTACAGGCGGTCCATGGCCGTTTGGATCTCGTCGACGAACACGGCCACCGCCTCGGGCACGAAGCCGAGCCCTCGGTACAGCTCGGAGTCACCGAACCGGACGGTGGGCATGTCCACCCGCTTGCCGGCCGCCTCCAGCTCGGAGCGCCAGCTCCCCTTGCCGTTCTCTCCCATCACGTCGTTCATGACGTGGTCGCCGGCCACGACCATGAGCGGGATGAACCGCACCCGTTCTCCGGGGTGGACCAGGGCAGCGGTCAGCGTGTCGTCGGGGGGCACCACGCCCTCCACCATTCCCAGATAGGTGTTGGGGTGGTGACGCGCCAGCGTCCGTTCCAGGCCCAGATAGACGGCGTTGGCACCGGAGGCCGTGGAGGGGGTGCCGTGGGCCACCAACACGTTGCATCCCTCGTCCGGGGGCAGGAAGTCGTGGGACAGGGCGCCGAGGAGACGGTGGAGGCTCTTCCAACGGTGGAGCAAGGTGCCCCCCACCTCCGTGCGGAGCCCGGGAAAGCCGGCCACCGTGGCCAGGAGCCGGTCGTACATCTCGCCGGGGACCACGTAGAGGGGCTGGACCACGGCCCGGGTGAACCCGTCGGCCTGCAGCTCGGCCAGGGCCTCGGGTACGCTGCGAAGCCGGGTTTCCGGGGAGCGGCTGGTGTTGAGCTTCTTTCGGATCCGGTCGGAGGCGTAGGCCCACCGGATCTCGTGGCCGGGAAGCCTTCGGCAGAGCTCGCGGTCGAGGAAGGAGAAGGTGAGGGAGGCCCGGGTAGTGGTCCCAAAGGCCACGGTCAGGACGGCGGGAGCGGTCGGCTCCCGGCCGTCGGGGCGGGCTCCCCGAACCGGACAGACGGGTCCACGAACTGTCGTTCTCGGGCTCACGGCGTGTCCTCCCGGGTCCCGGAGACAGGGGAGGGGCAGCCGCGGCCACGAAAAAAGCCCGCACGACGAAGTGCGGGCTTTCCGTATTCAAAGCGCCATCGGATTCCCCACCCTCCCATGCCCCGGGGAGTTGCGGTGGGTTGCTACGCCGGCAGGTCTTCTGGCTCGCGATTCGTCCTCAGGACCGCCTTCCCAGCCGTATCCGGCCAGTGGCGTCATGGTCCTTCGTCCTCGCTCACAGCGGCGGGTCCGCGGGGGATTCTCACCCCTCTTCCCTTTTCAGCCCTCTCGGGCACCGGCGCGCGTCCTATGAAATTGTTCGCCGGTTTATAGGGGAAACCGGGCGCCGTGTCAAGCAGGGAGGGGGGCCGGTTCAAGTTCTCCCGTGCCGGAACCGAAACGTCCTCCAACGGCACCGGCGTCGGCCGTCGACCCGTCGCCGCTCGTCCCGCCCAGGAGTGGGGGACAGGAAAAAAGAATGATCAAGGAACCCCGGGTCCAGCTGTTCGACCTGATCGAGTGCCTTTCGAAAGCCATGGATCTGGTCTGCCCGTCGCTGGTCAACCACCACGAACGGGTGGCCTACATTGCGTTCAGCATCGGCGCGGAGATCGGGCTTCCGCCCGAGCGGCTGAGGGAGCTGGTGCTGGCCGGCTCGCTCCACGACAGCGGAGCCCTTTCCCTGCGGGAGAGGCTCGACGCGCTACGGTTCGACTTGGAAGGTCCGTTCGAGCACGCCGAGCTCGGATACCTGCTGCTCAGGAGCTTCGAGCCTCTGGGGGCGGTGGCCCGGCTCGTGCGCCACCACCACGTGCCCTGGGACGCCCGTGGGGAGGTTTCGGACGCGGTGGGGGAGGAGATCCCCCTGGGCAGTCACATCTTGCACCTGTCGGACCGGGTGGCCGTTCTGATCCAGGACGGGGAGGAGCCCCTGGGTCAGGTGAAGGGGATCTGCGAGAAGATCAACGAGCGCTCGGGCACGCTGTTCTCCCCCGAGCTGCTGGAGGTGTTCCGCTCCCTGGCCGTGAAGGAGTACTTCTGGCTCGACGCGGCCTCGGACTCCCCAGGTGGTGTTCTTCGGAGCATGGTGGGGCTCGAGTCCACCGAGCTTGGCCTCCGGGGGCTGCTGGGCCTGTCGAACCTGTTCCGGCAGATCATCGACTTCCGGAGCCGGTTCACGGCCACCCACTCCGTGGGGGTGGCCGTGGGCGCCGAGGCCCTGGCCCGAGAGGCCGGGTTCTCCGACCGGGAGTGCCTCATGATGCGGGTGGCGGGCCACCTCCACGACCTGGGCAAGCTGGCCGTGCCGGTGGAGGTGCTGGAGAAGCCCGGTCGGCTGACCGAGAGCGAGATCGGGATCATCCGGAGCCACACCTTCCACACCTACCGCATCCTGGAGCCCATCCGCGACCTGGAGACCATCAACGCCTGGGGCGCGTTCCATCACGAACGGATCGACGGCACGGGGTACCCGTTCCACCACCGGGGCGAGGATCTGTCGCTGGGCTCGCGGATCATGGCCGTGGCCGACGTGTTCACGGCCGTCACCGAGGACCGCCCCTACCGGGCGGGCATGTCCAAGGGGGAGACCCTTCGGGTGCTCCAGAGGATGGCCGCGAGAAGGGGGCTGGATCCCGTCGTGGTGGGGATGCTCGAACGCCGGTACGACGAGATCAACGCCGTCCGCATCGCCGCCCAGCGGGCCGCCGGGGACGAGTACCAGAGGTTCCTGCCACCCACATCCCAGCGGAAGGCTGGCTGAGGGCCGGAGTCACCGGGACGCGCCCTTGGCCACGGTGTAGGGGGGACGGCTCCGGTCCAGCATGTAGTGGCGGGGGTTCACGTACTTGCCGTCCACCTTGACGGAGTAGTGCAGATGGGGGCCGGTGGAGCGGCGGCCGGTGGAGCCCATGAGCCCGATCCGGTCGCCCCGGCGGACCCTCTGGCCCCGTTTGACCAGCACCTTGGCCATGTGGCCGAAGATCGTTCGGATGCCGTTCCCGTGGTCGATGGTGACGCCCCGCCCCAGGTTCACGTCCCGCACCACCCGCACCACCCGGCCGTCGGCCGGAGCCACGATGGGGGTGCCCTCCCGGCCCGCCATGTCCATCCCGTTGTGAAACTCGCGCTTACCGGTAAACGGGCTCCGGCGCCAGCCGAACCCCGAGCTGATCCAGTGTTCCCCCGCCACGGGCGTGATGGCCGGGATCGCGTCCCACGAGCGCTTTTGGGCCTCGACGGCCCGGGCCAGATCGGCCAGGTCGTCGGCCAGCGCCTCCACCTGGGGGCTCAGCCCCGCCGGGGCCGGGCCCTCGTCGGCCCCCTCTTCGGCCTGGGCTGTCCGGTCGGCCGGGGCCACCGCGTCCAGGTCCACCTCTCCCAGGCTGCCCTGGCCCCCGGCCGGGTTGCTCTGGTCCTTCGGTTTCCCTTCTTCCTCCCCCTCGCCTTGGAGCCCAAGCCAGGAGCGGATCTTCGCCTCCTCCGCCCGGACCCGGGCCATTCCCTCCCGCACGCTCTCCAGCTCCTCCTCGGCCGTGGCGAGCCGCTGGGTCAGGTCGTCGCGCTGGCGGGTGAGCTCGGTCAGCTGCGCCCTGAGGGTGGCGGTCTCGCTGTGGAGCCGCACCGCCGTGGCCGTGCCCACCACGGCCGCCAGGCCGGCCGCCAGCAGGCCACCGAGCCCCAGCAGGAGGACCCTCCGGGACAGGGTCAAACGGTTGGCCTCTCCCGAAATCCGCGAGGTCCAGGAAACGGTTACGAACTTGGAATTTCGATCCATGGGAATCCCCTAAAAAGAACCGTGACAGGCCCAAACAGGGGCTGGGCCGCCCGCAAAAAGCCGGTTTTTCTTACCACACGGGTTGCCCGATGTCCATCAGGCGGGTCGGATGCCCTGGTTTTTTGCAATCGCTGGGCCGGGTCAGGCAGAAGGGTCGGGCGTTCGGGCCAGGACCAGCACGTCCACGGCTCCGGCCCCTGCCTCCCGACAGGCCCGTGCGCACGCCCGGGCCGTGGCTGTGGTGGTGGCCACGTCGTCCACGAGGAGCACGGGCCCCGCGAGCGGCTCGGCCGACCGGTAGGCCCGGGCCGCAACCTGGAGCCGGACGGCCGCGCCCAGCCCCAGCAGCTCCGGGGCCCTGGGATCCTTCCGCAGGGCATGGGGGCGCCACGGCACCTGCAGATGCCGGGCAAGCCCCCGGGAGAGGATGCCGGGGAGATCGAACCCCCGCCTCCTGAGCGTGGCCGGGGCGGGGGGAACCGGCACCACCGCGGCGTACCGGGTGTCGGCGTAGTGCTCCCGGGCGGTCTGGACGGCCCATTCCAGCAAGGCGGAACGAACCTCCAACCGGCCCGAGAACTTCATCGCCTGGATCAGGTTGGCCGCGGCTCCCTCGTACAGGGCCCGGCCGCGCAGGCGGCGAAAGGGGGGAGGATCTCCGAGGCACCGCGGGCATGGGTGGGACGGGCCGGTCCCCGGGAACGGCGCCGCGCACACCGGGCACCAAGGCTCTGCCGGAGCCCGGATGCGGCCCGCGCACGCCGGGCACAGGAAATGGGATCCCGGCCCGGGCGGCATCCGGCCGCACAGGGCGCACAGGGCGGGTAGGAACAGCTCCACCAGCCCCTGGGCCGCCTCCGCGACCGGGCGGGTCCACCGGTGGCTCACCCCTCCACGAGATCCTCGCCGGTCATGGGGGCGGGCTTGGGGAGCCCCAGGATTTGCAACAGGGTCGGGGCCACGTCGGCCAGCCGGCCGTCTCGCCGGAGGCTCAGGCCCGGACGGTCGGGATCCACCAGGACGCAAGGGACCCGGTTGCAGGTGTGGGCCGTGTGGGGCTGGCCGGTGGCAGAGTCCCACATCTCCTCTGCGTTGCCGTGGTCGCCGGTGAGCAGGAACGCGTAGCCGTTGGCCCGCAGGACCGCGGCCACCTCGCCCACGCAGGTGTCCACCGCCTCCACGGCCCGCACCGCCGCGTCGTACATCCCGGTGTGACCCACCATGTCGAGGTTGGCGAAGTTCACCACGATCAGGTCGTAGGCGCGGCGCCCGATCTCCCGGACCAGCCGGTCCCGCACGGCAAACGCGCTCATCTCGGGCTTCTGGTCGTAGGTCGCCACCTCTCGGGGGCTGGGGATCAGGACCCGGTCCTCTCCGGCGAAGGGGGTCTCCTCGCCGCCGTTGAAGAAGTAGGTCACGTGGGCGTACTTCTCGGTCTCGGCGATGCGGAGCTGCCTCAGACCCGCGTCCGACACCACCTGCCCGAAGATCTCGCTCAGGTGCTCCGGCGGGAACGCCACCGGTACGTCGAAGGTCTCGTCGTACAATGTGAACGTGGAGAACCCCGCGAGACGGGGGCGGTCCGAGACGTCGAACGCCTGGAACCCCGGCTCGGTAAAGGCCCGGGTCAGCTCCCGGGCGCGGTCGGCGCGGAAGTTGAAGAACACCACCGCGTCGCCGTCGGCCACCCGGCCCACCGGCTCTCCGGCCTCGTCCACGATCACACGGGGCTCCACGAACTCGTCGGTCTGGCCCGCGGCATAGGCCGCTCTCACGGCCTCGGTGGCCGAGGGAGCCGGCGTCCCCCGGCCGCGCACCAGGGCATCCCAAGCCTTCTCCACCCGGTCCCACCGGTTGTCCCGGTCCATGGCGTAGTACCGGCCGGTGACCGTGGCGATCCGGCCCACCCCCTTGTCCGCGAGCTGGGCCTCCAGGTGCTCCAGGTACCCCAGGCCGCTTTGGGGAGGGGTGTCCCGGCCGTCGAGGAAGGCGTGGACGAACACCCTGTCGAGCCCCTGCCTCTTCGCCAGCTCCACGAGGGCGTAGAGGTGCTCCTGGTGGCTGTGCACCCCGCCGTCGGAGAGGAGGCCCAGCAGGTGCAGGACTCCGCCCGTCTCCTTGACCCGGCGGCACGAGTCCACGAGGATTGGGTTGTCGAAGAAGCTCCCGTTGCGGATGGCCAGGTTGATGCGGGTGTAGTCCTGGTAGACGATCCGACCCGCTCCCAGGTTCAGGTGGCCCACCTCTGAGTTACCCATCTGCCCATCGGGCAGCCCCACATCCATGCCCGAAGCGCCCAGGGTGGTCCAGGGCTCCTTGGCGAACAGGCGATCCAGATGGGGGGTGCGGGCACCGGCCACGGCGTTGTGGGCACGCTCGGCCCGGAAGCCCCAGCCGTCCAGGATGATCAGGGCCACGGGCCTCATGGGACCCTCCCGGTGGTCGCGAGGGCGGTCTCGGTGCGGGGAGGAAACGCCTCCAGGTCGAGCACCAGGGTGTCGATGGCCGAGCACCCGGGGCATGCCACGTTCCACACCCCTGTCCGGCGTCCGCAGGCCGAGCACGCGAACGCGAAGCCGGGAGCGACCAAGGCCCCGCCAGCCACGGCCGCCCGAAACTCCCGGGCCGCCAGATCGAAGGAGCGGGCCCGGTACAGGGCCTCGGCCTTGAGGGCTTGAGCGGTCCGGGTCCCCGCCACCGGCGCTGGAAGGCGGTCCAGTAGCGCCAGCGCCTCCTCGTTCTCCTCCAGGTCCAGCAAGAGCCGGGCGAGAAACAGGGGGGCAGAGGCGCCCTTGCGGCTCAGCTTCTTAAGGGGCTTGATCAGCTCTTTGGCCCGGCCCTGGGCCTTGCGCTCTTCCAGGGCCCGCAGCAGGAGCCCGGCCTGGCCTGTGGCCTGATAGCCCCGGAGCCAGGTCTCGACGGCGGCGTCCGGGTCCCCCTCGGCCTGAAGGGCCTCTCCCAGCGCCTGGTAGGCGGGAGCGAACTCGCGTTCGGACCGGACGAGCTCCTGGAGCTGCCCCTTGTCGGGGCCGGCGGGCCCCGACGTGGCCCGGCGAAACCGGAGCTCCACGAGCTCATTGCGGGCGCGCTCTTTCTCGGCCCGATCCCGGGTCTTTGCCGCCAATCGCTCCTGGACTCTCACCGCCTCGCCCCAGTTGGCCCGAACCCGGTACAGGTCGCGGAGCCTGACAAGGGCCTCGGGGTGGTCGGGGTCCTTTTCGAGCCACCGTCGCAGGGCCGCGATCTGGCCCTCGTAGTCCCCGCGCTTGCGGTAGACCTCGACCATCAGCACCAGCGCCTCGGCATTGTCGGGATCGAGGGCCAGCAGCTCCTTCAGGAACCGTTCCGCCTGGTCGGCTCGGCCCTCGGCCAGCTCCACCCGAGCCATCTCCAAGGCCACCAGAGCCTCGTCTCGGGCCTTTCGCAAGGCCCTGCGCAGAAACCGCCGAGCCTTGCGGGTACGCCCCAGGGCCGCCTCGGCCCGGCCTGCCAGGAGCAGGGCCCGGGCCTCGTCCCGGCGCTCGTCCGCCCTGCGGTGGCGCCAGAACCCGAGGGACCTGAGGGCCTCCCGGAACGCGCTCAGCAGCATGGCCGTTCCGAACCCGGCCAGGAAGAACAGAAAGAGCACCAGGGCGACGCTGGTCGACACTCGGGTGCCGGGGTAGATCTGGAACTCCACCGGCCCCGGGTTCAGGGTGAACACGTACCCAAATGCCAGCAAGGCCAGGACGACCGCGACCACCGCCAGTTTGTTCTTCACGCCGCCATCCCTTCCGGGGCCATCCGCCCCTCGGTGTGGTGACGAGGCCGGACCGAGGGGAGGGTCAACCCGAGACCTCCCCTTCCCGTTCCCGTAGAGACTTGCACTCCACGCACAGCGTGGCCCACGGGACCGCCTCCAGCCGCGCCCGAGGAATGGGCTCGCCGCAGTCCTCGCACATCCCGAAGCTGCCCCGTTCGATGCGCTCCAAGGCCTCCTCGATCCTGCGCAGCTGCTCCCTCTCCCGTTCGCTCAGGTTCAGGAGCACCTGCCGGTTGTAGGTGACGGCCGCATCGTCGCCCATGTCCTGCACGGCGTCGGTCCCCAGGGAGAAGCTCTCCTGCTTGAGCACCTCCACCTCGCCGGCCAGCTCGTCCCGGAGCGCCAGGAGCCGCTCCTTCCAGGTCTGCAGGTCCTTCGGATCCATTGCGATCTCCTCCCATGTAACTTCCGCTAAGACGCTAGGAGGCTGGGACGCTAGGAGGCTTGAAAACCTCCTGGATTTCCAGACGTTCTAGGCATCACCATACCTCTTCGCCCCACCTCACGGTGCGGAGGGCAAGGCGCCTGGATTCGGCTGGGCGGCTAGGCGGCCAGGCGGCTCTCGAACCGCGCCAAAGCCCAGGGGCATGGGTTTCAGGGGCCAGAATTCAGAAGTTGGTGGACAGGGAGAAGACTCTTCGGTGCCCCGAGAGGATCCCCCCGGGAACCCAAACTGCTTTTCGGGATTTCCTGTCTCCTGTCCGCTGAGTTCCGGTTTCTGCAACCCATACCCGCCGCCGGCAACGGCCCGGACCGACGAAAGTTACCCTTCCCCGTCGTAGGGCCCCCAGGGCCGATGGGGGCCTCCCCGGTAACTTTGGGCCTCCGGCACTACGCCCCCGCTTCCCGGGCCCGCGGCCCGGGAACCCGCACGTCGCCGCGGCGCACGGTGACCCGGCGGCCGTCCAGGTACTCGAGCAGCGGAATCGTATACTTGCGGGTGGTTCCCGTGAATGCTTTGATCTCGGCCACCCCGATCTCCGGCTGCCGGCGAAAGAGCTCCACCACGTGGTCGGCCAGGGCGTCCAGGTCCTCGACCCGGAACAGGTACCCCTCCTTGGTGCGGTGAACGACGCCTTGCTCCGCCAGGTACTCCACCACCGGCCGGATCGTCCCCTCGTCCAGGTCGAGTTCCGAGGCCAGCTCGGCCTGGGTCGGCCCCTCGAACCTCCGCCTGCCGAGAACCTCCAAGATGCGGGAGCGGGCCTCTTCGTCTCGCATGTCGAGCTGGGGCACGAACTCGGCCAGCCGCACGATGTTGCCCTCGGCCGCGATGCGCCCCTGGGCCCCTAGATCCTCGAGCGTGTATTCCACCAGCTTCGGGTCCGCGTGGCGCGGCAGCCGCCCGCGCAGCTCCTCCCGGCCCAGCCCCCGGCGCAAGGGGTTCTCCGCGTGAAACCGGCCGAGGAGGTCCAAAGCCTTCTCGGCCAGCTCCTCGACCACGGCCCGGTGATGGTGGCGCTGAGTCTTGCGGTCGGTCACCCGGGCCACCCCCGCGCGAACCGCCGTCTGGAGCTGGTTCCGGGCTTCCTCCAGGGTGGTTCCCAGGGTCACCTGGGCCTCCTGCGGGGTCAGCCCCCGGTACCCCCGGGCCGCCAGAAACGCTCCGAGCCGTTCCCCGGGTTCCCCCCGGTGGAGCACCTCGAGGGACCGGACCGTCTCGGGCCGCTTGCCTCGGTGCCGCCGGGGCTGGTGGTCCAGCACCACCCCACCCCCCAGCGTGCGGGGCGGAGAGAAGGCGCGTAGGACGAACCGGTCCCCGGGGCAGGTTACGATCCATTCCGCGCTGCGCAGCTGGGCGTAGGCCGTCTCCCCGGGGGCCAGCTGGTTCCCATCGAGGAGGGCCACCACCACTGGCACCTCCTGGGTGCCCACGTGGAGCCGGACCCGGGCCCGGTCCGCCAGGGACCGGGGTTCCCCCGGCAGCAGATTCAGATGGACGTCCACCATCCGGGTTGGGGCGAGGGTGCCGGGGTGGGCCACGGTGACCCCCCTCCCCAGGTCCGCCACGTCCAAGCCTGTCAGGTTGAGGGCCGCCCGTTGGCCGGCCACCACTTTGGCCGCGTCGCGGCCGTGTACCTGGATGTTCCGGATCTTGGTCCCCCGTTCGGCCGGAAGGACCATGGCCTCGTCGTCGCGCCGGGCCGAGCCGGAGATCACGGTGCCCGTAACCACGGTGCCGAAGCCCCGGATCGTGAACACCCGATCCACCGGCAGGCGGAACACGCCGCGGGTGCCCCGCAGGGGGACCCGGGATGCCAGGGAGTCGAGCGCTCGCAGCAGGGCGTCGAGCCCCTCGCCGGTCACCGAGCTCACCGGCACGATCGGGGCTCCCTCGAGGAACGTGCCCTCCACGGCCTGCTCCACGTCCTCTCGGGCCAGCTCCAGAAAGTCCGGTTCCACCGTGTCGGCCTTGGTCAGAGCCACCAGACCGTGCCGGACCCCGAGGAGCCGGCAGATATCCAGGTGCTCCCTGGTCTGGGGCATCACCCCTTCGTCCGCGGCCACCACCAGCAGCACCAGGTCGATGCCTGCCGCGCCGGCCACCATGTGCCGCACGAACCGCTCGTGTCCCGGCACGTCCACCACCGACAGGCCCGTGCCACTGGGGAGCTCGAGGTGGGCGAACCCGAGCTCGATCGTGATGCCCCGCTCCTTCTCCTCCTTGAGGCGGTCCGTGTCGGTCCCGGTGAGGGCTCGAACCAGGGAGGTCTTCCCGTGGTCGATGTGCCCAGCCGTGCCGAGGGTGATACGAGGTGCGTCGCGCATGGAACCCCATCGAACGCTAGGGGAGCGGATCCCCCCGAAAAAGATCGTAGGATGCTAGCAGAGGGCCCCCGGCCCTTCAAGCAAGAGCAGGCTGGGGTCATCGCCAGGGTCGGATCCGGCCAGGCCCGGCCGCCGCCAGAAGGCATCCGCCCACGACCAAGGTTCCGCCGGCCCACTGAGCCGGGCCGGGGAGCTCCCCAAGGGCGACTGCGGCCACGAGGCCGGCGTAGAGGGGGAGGGTGTTATAGAAGGCCATGGCGCCGGATGGGCCCAGGCGGCGCACGCCCTCGTTCCAGGCCAGGAAGGCCAGGAACGAAGGCCCTGCCCCGATGTAAATCAGCGCCGCTGCCACGCCGGGCGACCACGCGGGGGGCTCCAGGGTCCACTCCCAGGCAGCCGGTCCCACCAGCGCCAAGGCCCCGAGCACCGTGGAGGTGGCTGTGACCCAGGCTGTGGGGTGGCGCTCCAAAAGTTTGCGGCCGGCGATGGAGTAGAGGGCCCAGCAGACCACGGCGCCGAGCACCAGCACGTCCCCAGGGTTGAACCGCAGCCGTGCCAAAGTTTGCCAGGACCCCTGGGAGAGGATCACGGCCACCCCCACCAGGCTCACCACGGCTCCCAGCACGTGCCGCCGACCCAGCGGGGTGCCCACGAGCATCCGGGCGAGCAGCACCGTGGCCAGGGGGCCTGCGGCGTTTACGAGGCCCGCGTTCACCGCAGTGGTGCTCCGCAGGCCTGCGTACAGGAGCACCTGGAACCCTACCACCCCGGTTAGGGCCATGGCCGCCACCAGCCAGCGGTCCGCCCGCCGGAGGGGTTGGGGGGTGCCGCCCTTGCGCCACAGAAGCGCCACGAACAGAACCGACGCGATGCCTCCCCGCGCCGCCGCCAGGGTCCAGGGGCCCACCGCCTCCCGAAGCGCCCGCCCCAGCACAACGTTGCCCGCCCAAAGGAGGGTGGCCGCGTTCACAAAGAGGTAGTCCGTCCATCTGCCCAAGGGAGCCTCCGTCGTGGGGGGAAGCGCTTGCCAACGCGGAGCGGCTGTCGGATCGATGCTATTAACCCGGCGACTATAGAGGCGCGCGGATGGCCGCAGGGGCGTGGGGCCTGCTTCCGGCCGTGCGTGAGTGCGGCATCCGGCTTACGCTGCCTCCGGCACTCAGCCCTATAGGCTGAAACGCAGGTATTTTCGGAGTGTCCGGAGCCGGAAGAGCACCAAGCGTAGGCTGAGTGCCGGAGGCAGCGACTGTCGGAGCCACGCCCGGCGCTCCAGCAGGCCCCACGCCCCAGAGTGCGTCTATTTAGCCGCCGGAGTAATAGCTCGCCGCGCAGCGCCTCTGACACCCGGACCGCGAGACGGTTTGGATTCCACCGAGTTGTCATGAAATCAGCTCTTCGGTCCTGTGCCTGCGCGGCGAATCTCAATGCCTGGCTTCGCGCCCGGCCGGAGGCAGGTCCCTTGCCCCCCCGAGCAGGGAGCGGTAGCGCCTGTTTATCCGCCGAGTTGATAATATAGCCGATCCGGACACGGCCCGCTCGGCAGGGGCGGAGCCCGAGGGGTTCAAGCCGGCGGGACGGCTGGTCGAAAGGAGGAACCAGATGCCCCAGTTCCGAGTGAGAACCCAGGACGTGGACGAGGAGACCGGGAGGGCCGTCGTGCGGGGCACCGAGGCTCGGCACATGTGCCGAGCGCTCCGGGTGCAGCCGGGCCAGAGGGTCGAGGTGTTCGATGGGGCCGGCGGCCGGTGGTCGGGGGTCGTGGAGCGGGCCGGGGCAGAGGTGTGGGTGGCGGAGTTGTCCTGCTTGCCGGGGAACGAGTCGGCCCTGGGTTTGGAACTCCTCGTGGCCCTCCCCAAAGGGGAGCGCTGGGAGTGGGTGCTGGAGAAGGGCACCGAGCTCGGAGTGGCCCGGTTCCTACCCGTGTACACGGGCCGTACGGTGCCTCGGCTGCGGGCGGAACGCCAAGCCGCCAAGGTGGAACGCTGGAGCCGGATCGTTGCCGCGGCCGCCAAGCAGTGCGAACGGGGGCGGGTGCCGGTGGTGGAGCCTCCCGTGGACCTGGCCGAGGCCCTGGAGACCCTGGGGCCGCCTCGTCCGGGTGAGGTCCGGATCGTGTGGGCGGAACGCCGGGGCCAGGCTCCGTGGCCGCCGAGCCAACCGGTGCGGGTGCTTCTGGCATCGGGCCCGGAGGGGGGATGGACCCCGGAGGAGCTCGGGGGTTTGATGGCGGCCGGGTTCGTGGCGATGGGGCTGGGGCCGAGGATCCTTCGGGCCGACACCGCGGCCGTGGTGGGGGCGGCGTTGGCCCAGGCCCGGTGGGGCGATCTTGTGGGTGGGACCCTGGGGTGGTAGGTTGCCCCAGAGGTGCCCGCTGGAGCGGAGGAGTGCGTCATGAAATGCCCGAAGTGCGGTTACATCAGCTTCGACCACTTGGACGAGTGCCGCCGGTGCGGCACCGACCTCCGGGACACCAGGGCCCTTCTGGGGTTGATCGTGGTCCGCCCGGAGGATCGGGTGCGGCTGCCCGCTGGCCCGCCTCCGGAGGAGCCCGTAGAGTCGGAGGGGTTTGTTACCGCCGACGAGGAGATTCAGCCGGTGGACCTCGGATCTGGGGAGGAGGCGGAAGAGGGGGAAGAGCTCTTGACAGACCTGGACTTTGAGGAGTCGTTCGAAGACGTGGTGGAGCGCACCCACTACGAGGTGGAGGAGGTTGGAGAGGAAAAGGAGGCCGAAGGCGAGGACGACGGGCTCCTGGACCTGGACTTCGGGGATCTGTTCGCGGACGACAACAAGGAGTCGTAGGTAGGCGATGCGCCCTCGGACCGAAGAGAAATCCCGTCGGCGACGAGATGTTCCTTGACCCCGCCCCGGTGGGTGGGGTACCGTGCAAGACGAACGTCGTTCCATCGGCGTTGTGCGGCAGGTCGGGTTCCCACAATCCCAAGATCGGGTGTGAAGGAGAGGTCGCCGGCCTCTCCTTTTTTCGTAAGGCCCCCACTCGGGTGGGAGGCCAGCAACACAAGGAGTTTTCGTGAGCATGCAGTTTCCCCCGTTTGTCGTCCGTCGAGTCCACTGTGACCTTCCCATCGTACAGGGAGGGATGGGGGTGGGGGTGTCGCTGGCGCCCCTTGCCGGAGCCGTGGCCCGGGAGGGGGGAATGGGCACGGTCTCGAGTGCCTGTCTGGACCGCTTGGTGAGCCGACGGATCGGCCGGGAGGTGGGGGCTCGGGAGGCCGCTGCCATCGAGGTGGCCGAGGCCAAACGCCTTTCCAGGGGACGCGGGGCTGTGGCGATGAACGTGATGGTGGCGATCCAGGGGGCGTACGCGGACAGCGTGCTGGGCGCCCTGGACGGTGGGGTGGACGCCATCGTATCGGGAGCCGGGCTGCCCCTGTCCCTGCCGAGCGTGGTGGCCGGGCACCCCAGGGCGGATGAGGTGGCCTTGATCCCCATCGTGTCCTCGGCCCGGGCCCTGAGGGTGCTGGGAAAACGGTGGACCGCGGCCGGCCGCCGACCCGACGCCGTGGTGGTGGAGGGGCCGCTGGCTGGGGGGCATCTGGGGTGGAAGACGGCCGAGGCGGTGGAGGACCCGGCCCACCGGCTGGAGGTGCTGTTGGACGAGGTGTTGGCAGAGGCTCGGCGCCAGGGGGGCATCCCGGTGATCGCGGCCGGGGGGATTTTTGATCGGGCCGACATGGAGGCCATGCTGTTCCGCGGCGCGGCAGCCGTCCAGCTGGGCACCCGGTTTCTCGCTACCGAAGAGAGCAGCGCGTCCCCTGCCTACAAGCGGGCCGTGGTGGCGAGTTCGGCCCAGGACGTGGAGGTGGCGATGGAGCCCGGAAGCCCCTGCGGACTGCCGTTTCGGGTGCTCCGCTCCTCGACCATGTACCGCCTGGCCGCGGGCGGATCCCTGCGGGTGCGGTGCGACAAGGGGTACCTCCGGGGGCCCAACGGGTGCCTGGCCGTGCGGGAGCAGGGGCGGTACTTCTGCATCTGCAACGGGCTGCTGAGCTCGGCGGGGTACAACCCCGGCGAGGAGCCTCCGCTTTATACCGTTGGGGCGAACGCGCCGCGGGTGGACCGGATCCTTCCCGTGGCCGAGCTCATGGCCGAGCTGGTCGGGGCGAAGCCCTCGACTCTACCCCAGGCGGTCAACGCCTGAGGCATCCTCCCGGCACCTGGCCGGCAAGGTCCCACTCCCGGAACCCCCATGGCGGAGCTGAACGACATTCTCTCGGTGATCGCCGAGGCCCTGGGCCCCTACGATCCCGACGAGGCGGTGGTGGAGGCCCTGCGCACCCTGCTCGACAACCGCTACGAGGGGCTGATCGTGGTGGATGCCGAGGGCCGGGTCGTGTATATGAACCGGGAGAACGAAAGGTTCCTCGGCCTGGCCCGCGGGGCCGCCAAGGGCCGGCACGTTACCGACCTGATCCCTTCCTCCCGCCTCCACGTGGTGTGCCAGACCGGCCGGGCCGAGGTGGGGCACCTGCAGGAGATCAAGGGCAAGACCAAGGTGGTGGCCCGGATCCCCCTGCGGCGTGACGGCCGGGTGGTGGGGGCCATGGGTTCGATCATGTTCCGGGACCTTCGCGAGGTGGACCGCTTGGCCCGCAAGGTCCGGGTGCTCGAGGACCAGGTCGCCAGCTACCAGCGCAAGCTCCGGCAGCTGCCCCAGCGTAACCGCTACACGTTCGACAACATCCTGGGCCGGGGCCGCAAGCTGCGCGAGGCCGTGGACCTGGCCAAGCGGGTGGCCCGGTCCGACGCGGACGTGCTGCTGGTGGGGGAGACCGGCACCGGCAAGGAGCTGTTCGCCCACGCCATCCACAACGAGAGTCCCCGGGCCCACGGCCCGTTCGTGCGGCTGAACTGCGCGGCGATTCCCCGGGATTTGGCCGAGTCGGAGCTGTTCGGGTACGAGCCCGGCTCGTTCTCGGGCGCCGACCGCAAGGGGCGGATCGGCAAGTTCGAGCAGGCCCACGGGGGCACCATCTTCCTCGACGAGATCGGCGAGCTCCCCCTGGACATCCAGGCCAAGCTCCTCCGGGTGCTGCAGGAACGGGAGGTGGAGAGGCTGGGGGGCACCGGGCCCCGCTACGTGGACTTCCGGCTTGTGGCCGCGACCAACGTGGATCTGAAAGAACTGGTGGAGGCGGGCCGGTTCCGGGCTGACCTGTACTTCCGCCTCAACCGGATGCTGGTGTACCTGCCTCCCCTCCGGGACCATCCGGAGGACATCCCCTTGTACGTCGCGCACTTCCTGGAGACCCACTACGACTTCGAGGGGACCGGTAAGCGCCGCATGACCCCCGAAGCCGTGGCCGCCCTCCAGGCCTACCCCTGGCCCGGCAACGTGCGGGAGCTCCAGAACGTGGTGGAACGGGTGGCGTGGAACGCCACCGGCCCCGAGATCGGCCTTGGGGACCTGCCGCCCCAGATCCTCACCGCCGACCCGGCCGCCTGGTCGACCGGGGGCGAGGGCACGCTCCTGCGCCAGGCGGTGGAGGAGGCCGAGAAGCGGGTGATCCGTCGGGTGCTCCGGATCACCAGGGGCAACAAGAAACGCGCGTGCGAGCTGCTGGGCATCCACCGGGCCACCCTGTACCAGAAGCTGGCGCGCTACGGCGAAAAATAGCCGTCACGCCTTTTCCTTCGGGCCGGTTCCGCCGGCCTCTTGTGGTGCGGCATGTCGTGAAAAATAGACATGTCGCGCTGTCCCTACACGCCCCGCCCCCTCATGTGGGGCCCCTTCCCGCGCTTCTTCTCGGCCAGTGTCTATTTTTTTAGACACTCCTTCTGGGGGAGCAGCAGGGATGTTCTCTGTCATACGCGTTCAACTATCTGAAATTGTTGCATTAATGCTTCTTTTGCCCTATTGGCACGCTCCCTGCAGAAGGTTCTGTGGGGCCGGACGAGCCCGTTCCGGCCATCCCGGGTCTGCCGTCCCGTGGCGCCCGGTCGGTCTACGGGGGGGAGGAGGTTCTCCCATGGGTGAGGTGGTGCGGATCTTTGCGGCCGGAACGGCCGCGGTGTTCGTGGGCATGGGGCTTGTGTACGCGGCGGTGCGGCTGGTGGCGTTTGGAGTGGACCGGTGGGCCCGGGGCCGGGAGGAGACGCCGTGAGCCCCATGGTCGGATGGTTGGCGGACCTCGGGGCGCAGACCGGGTTCATGGGCCTGTCCTGGGGGCATCCGGTGATGTGGGCCCTGGCCGGCGGGTTCCTGTACCTGGCCATCGCGAAGAAGTTCGAGCCCTTGCTGCTCGTGCCGATTGCGTTCGGGATGCTGGTGGTGAACCTGCCGGGGACCGGCCTGATGCAGCCCGGGGAGGGGCTGCTGTGGCGGTTCTTCCATTACGGGGTCGAGTGGGAGGTGATCCCGCCGCTGATCTTTCTGGGGCTCGGGGCCCTGACCGACTTCGGGCCGCTTTTGAGCCAGCCTCGTCTGATCTTCCTCGGCGCGGGTGCCCAGGTGGGGGTGTACATCACGTTCTTCTGCGCCCACCTCATGGGGTTCGACCTGAAGGAGGCGGCCACGATCGGGATCATCGGCGGAGCCGACGGCCCCACCACGATCTACCTGGGGTCCCGGCTGGCCCCCCGCATGCTCGGCACCGTGGCCGTGGCGGCCTACTCGTACATGGCCATGGTGCCCCTGATCCAGCCGCCGATCATGCGCCTCATGACCACCCGGCAGGAGCGCCGGATTCGGATGTCCAAGGCCCGCAAGGTCCATCCCCTGGAGAAGATCTTGTTCCCGGTGGTGGCCGCCGTGGCCGTGATTTTATTGGTTCCGGCGTCGGCTCCGCTGATGGCCATGTTCATGCTGGGCAACCTGTTCCGGGAGTCCAAGGTGGTGGACCGGTTGACCGGGGCAAGCCAGAACGAGCTGATGAACATCGTGACGATCCTGCTGGGGATCAGCGTGGGGGCCACCATGCGGGCCGAGACCTTTCTTCAGCCCCGGGTCATCTTCGTGTTCGTCCTGGGCCTGTTCGCCTTCATGGTGAGCACGGCATCGGGGATCGCCTTGGCCAAGCTCATGAACCTGGTGAGCCGGGACAAGGTGAACCCCCTGCTCGGTGCCGCCGGGGTGAGCGCCGTGCCCATGGCCGCGCGGGTGGTCCACAAGGTGGCGTCTGAGGAGGACCGGCAGAACTACTTGCTGATGTACGCCATGGGCCCGAACGTGGCCGGGGTGCTGGGGACCCTGATCGCCGCGGGCGTGTTCCTGGCCATGGCGGGGTGATGAGGGATCCGTCCGAGAAGTAGGGCTCATCCGGCAAGTGATGGGATGGGCTCGTGGACGAACAAGACGCGCAGCTTGAAGTACGGATCGTTTCTCCGGAGGGCGGGGCATGGGGCCTGCTTCCGGCCGCGTGCAAAGCCGGGCATGAGATTCGCCGCGCAGGCACGAGGCACCAGGGGTGGTTTCATGACAGCCCGGTGGGGCACGAACGATTTCACGGTACGAGCGTTGGAGGCGCTGCGCGGCGAGCAGAGGAGCCGCACGCGGCGCTCCAGCAGGCCCCATGCCCCTCGAAGTTTCGGCAGCGGCCCGGGAACCGCCTGCCCCCGGCGAGCCATGGGTTTTCGCCTGCCGACCGAGGACCGTTGACCGAAGCCTCGGGCCCCCGTGCCCCCCGGACCGCGAGGTGGTGGTCCGGACGCGTGGTCTTGTTTGGAACACTCGGAGATCAAAAGGGTTGCGAGCTTTCTAGCCTCCCAGCTTCCCAGCCTCCCCGCGGGCCGAAGGCCCAAGGGGTGGAACGGAAAGGAGAATTGCATCATGATGGAAGTCCGAGCGCCGATGGCCGGCAACGTGTGGAAGGTGGAGTGCGCCGCCGGGGACGCCGTGGCCGCGAACGACCCGGTCATCATCCTGGAGGTGATGAAGATGGAGGCGGAAGTGTACGCCCCCGTGGCCGGGGTGGTTCAGGAGGTGCGGGTGCAGCCCGGGGACGCGGTGGAGGAGGATCAGGTTCTCATCGTCATCGAACCGGCGTGAAACAACCCATAGTTAAGGAGGAGATGCCATGGTTTTCGAGCTCACCCCCGAACAGAAGATGGTCCAGGAGCAGGCCCGGCGGTTCGCCGAGAACGAGATCAAGCCCTACGTGGAGAAGGAGGAGGCCGAGCACGCGTTTCCCCTGGAGAGGGTGCGCAAGATGGCCGAGCTCGGTTTCTTCGGGTGCGGCATCGACGAGAAGTACGGCGGCAACGGCATGGGGCTGCTGGAGAGCGTGCTCCTGGCCGAGCAGATCGCCAAGGTCAGCCCCTCGTGGAGGCTGCCGTTCAACATGCAGAACCTGGGTCCGGCCCTGACGGTGCAGAAGTTCGGCACCGAGGAGCAGAAGGAGAAGTACATCCCCGGCTGGGTGAGCGCCGAGAAGATCGGGTTCTTCGCGATCACCGAGCCCAACAGCGGCTCGGACGTGGCCGGCATGAAGACCACGGCCGCCGACAAGGGGGACCACTGGGAGCTCAACGGCACCAAGACTTGGATCTCCAACGCCCACGTGGGCGACGTGGGCCTGGTGTACGCCTACACCGACCGGTCCAAGAAGTACCAGGGCATGACCTGCTTCATCGTGGACCTGAAGAACACCGAGGGCATCACCACCCGCGGCATCGAGACCAAGCTGGGCCTGCACTGCGCCCCCACGGGCGAGATCTACTTCGACGGCGCGAAGATCCCCAAGGACTCGGTGCTGGGCCAGGTGGGCGAGGGTTTCAAGATCTGCATGTGGCAGCTCAACAACACCCGTCTGGGCTGCGCCGCCGGGGCCCTGGGCTGCGCCGGCGGGCTGCTGGACCTGGCGATCCAGTACGCCAACGAGCGCACCCAGTTCGGGAAGCCCATCGGGCAGTTCCAGATGATCCAGGCCTCGATCGCCGAGCTGGTGGCCGAGCACCACGCGGCCCAGCTCCTGGTGTACCGGGCCGCCTACCTGAAGGACAAGGGCCTTCCCAACCAGTTCGAGACCTCAATCGCCAAGTACTACTCGGCCGAGGCCGCCGTGCACGCGGCCAACGAGGTGATGAAGATCTACGGATCCTGGGGCTACTCCACCGAGTACCCGGTGGAGCGCTACTTCCGGGACGCCAAGTCCTACCAGGTGGTGGAGGGCACCTCCAACATCCAGAAGCTCATCATCGCCGGCATCGCCCTGGGCAACGCCCCCAACCGGTGACGCCCCTCCCCCCCCCGGCACGAACGCCCCGGCCGCCTGCGTGGTCGGGGCGTTTTCGTCTGGGAAGCTTCGGTGGGCCACGGGGCGGCTCTCCGGTTCTCGCCCAGCCCTCCACAGGCCCCATGCCCCCGAGTTGTGGCGCCAGCAACGTCCGGGCTGAAAGCGGAGGGGGCATGGGGCCCGCTTCCGGCCGCGCGCGAAGCCGGGCATGAGATTCGTCGCGCAGGCACGGGGCAGCCACGGTGGTTTCCTAACAGGTCGGCCGGAGCCGAGCGGTTTCACGGTACAAGCGTTGAAGGCGCTGCGTGGCGAGCTAAGGGGCCGCACGCGGCTCTCCAGCAGCCCCCATGCCCCCGAGAAGCTCTGGTGGCGGCTCGGGAGCCGCCCGCCCATCTGCCCACCGGGCCGAGGGCCCGATGTTATGGTCTTTCGACCGACGACCGACGACCGACGACCGACGACCGACGACCGACGACCGTAGACCGTAGACCGTAGACCGTAGACCGTAGCCGCCCCATGTTTTGTTGCGGAAACCCGGGTCCAGGGGTTGCATACCGACCGTGCGTTTGGTAAACAGGGGGGCGTTTCGATCCCGTGTTTTCCCCGGCAGCAAGCCCCCCGTGCCGGCGAGCGGCCGAACGGGCCGCGGTGGAGAACGGTCGGGGTCGTTTGAATCTTCATCGTTTCCGTCGTACCCCGCGGGACGCGAGCCGCCCTGCCCTTACCCCCTCCAGCCTGGACGAAGGGAGCGCAAGACCATGAACATCGCCGACACCCTGGACCGGAACAACACTTTCTTTCCGGAACGCGAAGCCATCGTCTACGGTGACCAGACCTGGACCTACGGCCGGTTTTGGACCGACGCGAACCGCCTGGCCAACGCGCTCACCGCGCTCGGGGTGAAGCAGGGGGACAAGGTCTGCCTGTTCCTCACCAACTGCCCCGAGTTCATCATCGCCTACTACGCCTGCCAGAAGGTGGGGGCTGTGGCGGTCTCGATCTCGAGCATGTGCAAGGCGGACGAGGTGGAGTACATGGTGAACGACTCCGAGGGCGTCGTCCTGATCACCGAGGAGGGCCTGATGGAGAACGTGCCGGCCCGAGACAGGATGCCGGGGCTGCGCACCGTGGTCTCCATCGACGGCGGCTCGGGGGACCGGGCCTGGGACGAGCTGCTCGAAGGCGGCTCGTCGGAGTTCCGCACGGTGTACACCGACCGCCACGACGGCGCGGCCATCATCTACACCTCGGGCACCACCGGGAAGCCCAAGGGCGTGGTGCTCACCCACGGCAACGTGGTCTCGAACACCAACGCGGCCAAGTACATGTGCCAGATGCGGCCCGACGACCGTGCCATCTGCTTCCTGCCCATCTACCACTCGTTCGCCCAGAACTTCATCTTCAACTCGGTGGTCCAGTCCGGGGGCACCCTGGTGCTCCACAAGAAGTTCGACCTGGACCGGGTGCTGGAGAGCCTCAAGAGCGATCGGATCACCCGGTGGTACGCCGTTCCGGCCATCTACATCATGGTGCTGAACGATCCCCGCTCCGCCGAGGCCATGAAGACGGTGCGGTACTGCTTCTCGGCGGCCTCGGCCATGCCGGGCGAGGTGGCCCGCCAGTGGAAGGAGAAGTTCGGCCTGGTGATCAACGAGGGCTACGGCCTGACCGAGACCACCCCGTTCACCACCTACAACCACGAGTTCCGGCACAAGGAGGGCTCGGTGGGCACGGCCATCATGGACGTGGAGGTGCGCATCGCCGACGCCGACGGCAACGAGATGCCCCGCGGGGACCTGGGCGAGATCTGGATCAAGGGCCCCAACGTCATGAAGGAGTACTACCGCAAGCCCGAGGCCACGGCCGAGACCATCGTGAACGGGTGGCTGCGCTCGGGCGACATCGGGTACATGGACGACGAGGGGTACGTGTTCATCGTGGACCGGCTGAAGGACATGATCAACTCGGCCGGGCTCAAGATCTGGCCCCGGGAGGTGGAGGAGGTGATCTACACCCACCCCAACGTGCGCGAGTGCGCGGTGATCGGGGTGCCCCACGAGGTGTTCGGCGAGACCGTGAAGGCCGTGATCGCCCTGAAGGAGCCGGGCAAGACCACGGCCGAGGAGATCACCGACCTGGTGAAGCAGCACCTGGCCGACTACAAGGCCCCGCGGATCGTGGAGTTCCTGGACGAGCTGCCCAAGAACCCCACCGGAAAGATCTTGAAGCGGGAGCTCAAGGAGCGGGAGAAGAAGCTCCGGGGTGGCGCATAGGGAGTGATCGAAACTTCCGACCGGAGACCGTCGACCGTTGACCGAAGTTCAGAAGGGAGGAGGAACCATGTTCACGAAGGCGTACATCCCGTTCCGAGGCTACTACTCGAGCCCGTTCGCCAAGTGGCAGGGCACCCTGTCCACCGAGCACTCCCTGAAGCTGGGGGCCCAGACCGCGGCCCGGTGGTTCGCCGACAAGGGCTGGGACCCCAAGCAGTTCGACTACCTGTACCTCGGGTACACCATCCACCAGAAGCAGGCGTTCTACGGCGCCCCTTGGGTGGCCGGCATGATCGGCGCCGAGGAGGTGCCGGGGTGCAACGTGAGCCAGGCGTGCTCCACCTCGACCACCTGCCTGTACTACGCGGCCGCAGGGCTGGAGTCCGGGGCCATGGGTCACGTGCTCACCCTGATGACCGACCGGTGCTCCAACGGTCCCCACGTCCTGTGGCCGAACCCCCTGGGCCCGGGCGGGCAGATGGTCGCGGAAGACTGGGTCATGGAGAACTTCAGCCGGGACCCGTTCGCCAAGAACGCCATGATCCAGACCGCGGAGAACGTGGCCAAGGAGATCGGGGTCACCAAGGAGGAGTGCGACGAGCTCACCGCGATCCGGTACGAGCAGTACACCAAGGCCCTGGAGAACGACCGGGCGTTCCAGCGACGGTACATGTTCCCGGTGGAGGTGCGGGTGAGCAAGAAGAAGACCCTCACCCTGGAGGCGGACGAGGGCATCATCCCCACCGACCGGGAGGCCCTGGCCAAGCTGCCCCCGGTGCTCCAGGGCGGGGTGCACTCGTTCGGGGCTCAGACCCACCCGGCCGACGGCAACTGCGCCGTGGTGGTGACCTCCCGGGACCGGGCCCGGGAGCTGTCGGCCGATCCCGGCGTGGAGATCCAGATCGTGTCCTACGGGTTCGCCCGGGTGCGCAGGGGGTTCATGCCCATGGCGCCGGTGCCGGCGGCCCGGATGGCCTTGGAGCGGGCGGGCATCACCATCGACCAGGTGGCGGCGCTCAAGACCCACAACCCGTTCGTGGTGAACGACATCTACTTCGCCCGGGAGTTCGGTATCGACCCGGCCCGGGCCAACAACTACGGAAGCCCCCTCATCTTCGGCCATCCCCAGGGCCCCACCGCCGGCCGGTGCGTCATCGAGATGATCGAGGAGCTGGTGGAGAAGGGCGGCGGGTACGGGCTGTTCACCGGCTGCGCGGCCGGCGACACCGGCGCCGCCCTGGTGGTCAAGGTGGACTCCAAAGGTTAGCGACCTCCGGTTCCTGCGGGACCGGCCCCACGACGAAGGAGAAGCCATGAAAGAAGTGCTGTCCGGAAACGAGGCCATCGCCAGGGGGGCGTGGGAGGCCGGGGTGCGCTACGCCGCGGCCTACCCCGGGACCCCCTCCACCGAGATCCTGGAGAACATCGGCACCCGATATAGGGACGACATCTACAGCCAGTGGTCGCCCAACGAGAAGGTGGCCCTGGAGACCGTGGTGGGGGCGTCGATCGCCGGGGTGCGGGCCCTGGCCGCCATGAAGCACGTGGGCGTGAACGTGGCCGCCGACCCCCTGTTCACGGCCTCGTACACCGGGGTGCGGGGCGGGCTGGTGCTGGTGTGCGCCGACGACCCGAACCTCCACTCCAGCCAGAACGAGCAGGACAACCGCAACTACGCCAAGTTTGCCAAGATCCCCCTCGTGGAGCCCTCGGACTCCCAGGAGGCCAAGGAGTTCCTGAAGATCGCCTTCGAGATCTCGGAGCAGTTCGACACGCCGGTGTTGTTTCGCACCACAACCCGCATCTCTCACTCCAAGTCCATCGTGGATCTGGGGGACCGGGCCGAGCTGCCCCGGCCCGACCACATGGAGCGGGACGTCAAGAAGTACACGATGCTGCCGGCCTACGCCCGGCCCAAGCACCCCAAGATCGAGGAGCGGCTCAGGAACCTGCGGGCCTACGGCGCCACGAGCCCCCTGAACCGGGTGGAGATGGGGGACCGGTCCGTGGGGATCGTGGCCTCGGGCATCGCGTACCAGTACGCCAAGGAGGCCCTGCCCAACGCGAGCTTCCTGAAGCTCGGGCTGACCTACCCCATCCCTGACGACCTGGTGCGTGAGTTCGCCTCAAAGGTGGACCAGCTGATCGTGGTGGAGGAGCTCGACCCGTTCCTGGAGGAGCAGATCCGGCTCCTGGGCATCGAGGTGGCCCACGGCAAGGACTGGTTCCCGATCACGGGGGAGCTCACGCCGGAGGCGGTGGCCGAGCGGCTCACGGGCCGGGTCGGGCAACGCCAGCCCGCGGCCGAGGGGCTGCCCGTGCGACCGCCCGTGCTGTGCCCGGGGTGCTCCCACCGGGGCGTGTTCACGGTGCTCCGCAAGCTCAAGGTGTACGTGTCGGGTGACATCGGCTGCTACACCCTCGGGGCCCTGCCCCCGTTCGAGGCGCTCCACGCCTGCCTGTGCATGGGCGGGTCGATCACCATGGCCCACGGCATCTCCAAGGCCATGGGCGAGGTGACCGACCGCAAGGACAGGACCGTGGCCGTGATCGGGGACTCCACCTTCTTCCACTCGGGCGTGACCGGGCTCATGGACATGATCTGGAACGGCGGCCACTCCGTGGTGATGATCCAGGACAACCGCATCACGGCCATGACCGGCGGCCAGGTGACCCCGGGGATCGGCAAGACCCTGATGGGCGCGGACTCCCCGGCCATCGACATCGAGAAGCTGGTGGTCACCCTGGGCGTGAAGCCCGAGAACGTGCGGGTGGTGAGCGCCTACGACCTCAAGGAGATCGAGACGGTCCTCAAAGAGGAGCTCGACAAACCCGAGCCCTCGGTGGTGATCACCAAGGATCCCTGCGTGCTCCAGTACCGGGTGAAGAACACCCCCATGCGGGTGGATCCCGAGGCGTGCACCGCCTGCGGGGTGTGCCTCCGGACCAGCTGCATCGCCCTGGGCATGACCGGCGAGGGGGACGAGAAGCACGCCGAGATCGATCCCAACTTCTGTACCGGCTGCACCGTGTGCGCCCAGGTCTGCAAGTTCGACGCCATCCGGCCCCAGGAGTAGGGCCGCACTGCCTTGACGGAGGGTTCCATGAAAACCGTGAATCTGTTGCTGAGCGGGGTCGGGGGTCAGGGCGTCATCCTGGCGAGCGCGATCCTGTCCCGGGCGGCCCTTCTCCAGGGCCTCGACATCAAGCAGAGCGAGGTCCACGGCATGAGCCAACGGGGCGGCAGCGTGGTGAGCCACGTGCGCGTGGGCGAGAAGGTGCACTCCCCCTTGGTGGCCGAGGGCGGGTGCGACATCCTCCTGGGGTTCGAGCCGCTCGAGGCCCTTCGGTTCGCCCACTGGGTGCGCAAGGGCGGCACCATTGTGTACACCCCGGACCGGGTGAACCCGTCCACCGTGTCGGCCGGTCTGGCCGAGTACCCGGACGACGTGGAGGAGCGGCTCCGGACCTACCCGGTGAACCTGGTGCGGGTGGAGGCGGCGGCGCTGGCCGAGCGGGCGGGCAACCGCCGGGCCGCCAACGTGGTGCTGGTGGGCGCGGCCTCCCGTTACCTGGACTTCCCCCTGGAGGTCTGGGAGAAGGCCGTGGAGGGGAGTGTGCCGCCCAAGGTGCGCGACGTGAACCGAGAGGCGTTCCGGCTCGGCCGGGAGGCCTGATTCGGGCTGGGTTCGCAGACGTGGAAAGAAGGGGCACGGTCGTCCGTGCCCCCTCTTTTTGGGCCCGGGGATCGGGTAGACCGTTGTTTGGTTGTGATGGGGATGAACCGTGTTTTGATCAAACGAACAGCATTTTCACGCTTGATCCGCAACCGAACGAATGGTAGGTTATCAACCGCGTTTGATTGGCGCTCCCCGACAGGGGCGGGGAAAGCGGCGGTTCATCCACCCCCTCACGAAAGGAGAGGAAGCATGCGACACTGGAAGCACTTGACAGCCCTGGTCGTTGCAGTGGGCGTGGCCCTGAGCCTCGGGGTCGGCATGGCGGCGAAGAAAAAGAACCCGCTCGAGGCGTGGAAGCCCAAGTTCGACCCCTCGGGGGCCAAGTACGTGATGAAGGTGTCGAACATCTCCCATCCGGTGATCGAGGGGATCGCGGTGGGGTACCGCATCCGGGACGAGCTGTGGAAGCGCACCAACGGCCAGATCTACTTCGACTACTACCCCCTGGCCCAGCTCGGCGGCGAGGTGGAGGTGCTGAACCAGCTCGTGATGGGCGCCGTGCAAGGCATGCTGTGCTCCTCGGTGGCGGTGACCAACATCGCGCCCCGCATGGGCCTGGTGAACCTGCCGTTCCTCATCAACTCCTTTGACAAGCTCGACAAGTTCATCGCCAACAAGGAGCTGTTCAACGAGTTTCTGGCCGGAGCCGAGGACAAGGGCATCATGGGCGTGGACATCACGGGCTACGGCAACTACGGGTGGGCCACCACCAAGCCGGTACGTACCTATCAGGACGCCAAGCCCCTGAAGTTCCGGATCGCCGAGGCCGCGGTGAACCAGAGCCTGTACAAGGCCTGGGGGCTCAACGCGGTGGTGATGCCGTGGCCTGACGTGCACATCGCCTTGAAGCAGGGTGTGATCGACGCCCTGGACCACACCCCGATGGTGTGCAACATCACCAAGAAGTTCGAGGTGGCCAAGTACTTCACCCAGATCAACTACGCCCAGGGCCTGTTCATCCACCTGATCAACAAGGCCTGGTTCCAGAGCTTGCCCAAGGACCTCCAGAAGACCCTGCTCGACGTGATCCACGAGGAGAGCGCCAAGACCCGCGTGCTCACCCGCCAGCAGGAGGAGAGGGAGATCGAGAAGGCCAAGGCCAGCGGCGTGCAGTTCTTCACCCTGCCCGAAGAGGACATGAAGCTGCTTCGCCAGAAGGGTGACGTGGTCCACAAGGAGTGGGCCGACAAGATCGGTCCGGAGTACCTGAAGAAGGTGCAGGACTTCATGGGCTACAAGCTCTAAACGGGCACCCCGGGCCGGGGGCGTCGCCGACTCGCGTCGGGGCCCCCGGCCCGTTCTGTTCCCACGGGAGGAGACCCCCATGGTTCGCAAGGTCCTGTACGCGCTCGACCGGGTCCTGACCTTTTTCGAGGAATGGACCCTGTTTCTCACGGTGATGGTCGCTCTTTTGGCCCTCTTTGTGAGCGTGGTCACGCGCTACACGATCACCTATACCCTGACCTGGCCCGAGGAGCTGGTGCGGGAGGTGATCATGTACACCACGTTTATCGGTTCGGCCGCGGCGGTGAAGAACCGGGCCTTGATCCGGATCGACGCGGTTCCCAACCTGTTTCCGTGGATCCGGAAGCCCCTGGATTTCCTCAACCACGCGGCCGTGCTGGTGTTCGGGGTGTTCATGACCTACTACGGGTGGAAGCTTGTGAAGCTTCAGTACGTGACCAAGCAGACCACCATCATCCTGAAGATTCCCCAGTACCTGCTCTACCTCATGCTGCCGGGAATGGGGATCCTGATGATCCTGCGGCTCGTGCACGTGCTGTACGAGGACATCACGGGACGGCCGGTGGCGGACGAGCCGGACGCCGAGGCGGCGGACTAGACGGGAGAGCGGACCATGGAAATGAACAACACCATCTACTACGTGCTGCTGCTCCTACTCGGCGGGCTCGCCTCCACCATCCCGGTATACATGTGCCTGTTTTTCACCGGGGTGATCGGTCTCGCGTTCTTCGCCATGACGAGCATGCCGTTCGACACCCAGTCGATGCTCCTGGCCCAGGCGTTCTACCGGAGCATGGACAAGTTCGCCCTGGTGGTCGTGCTGTTCTTCATCCTGTGCGGGAACATCATGACCTCGGGGTCCATCGTGGACAAGCTGATCAAGACGGCCAAGGCCGTGGTGGGGTTCTTCCCGGGCGGGCTGGGCATGGCCGGCGTGGTGGCCTGCGGCCTGTTCGGTGCCATCTCCGGCTCCACCGTGGCCACGGTGGTGGCCATCGGCGGGTTCATGATCCCGGCCTTGATCGCGGAGGGGTACGACGAGAAGTACAGCGTGGGGGTCATGACCTCGGCCCCGATCCTGGGGATCATCATTCCGCCGTCCATCTCGATGATTCTGTACTCCATGATCACCAACGATTCCCTGGCGGCCCTGTTTATGACCGGGTTCGTCCCGGGGTTTCTGATCACCCTGACCATGTGCGTGTACACGTATTACGTGTGCAAGAAAAGCGGGTTCCGGATGCAGAGGCCCCCGCCGTTCCGCGAGTTCATGGCGGTGATTCGGGAGAGCTTCTGGGCCCTGATGCTCCCGGTGATCATCTTCGGCGGGATCTTCTCGGGCGTGTTCACGGCCAACGAGGCCGCGGTGGTGGCCTGCGTGTACGCGTTCATCGTGGAGATCTTCATCCACAAGGACATGGGGTTCGTTGAGGTCAAGAAGGTGGTCGTGTCGTCGGCCGTGACCTCAGCCACCCTCCTGGTGATCGTGGCCGGCGCCACCGTGTTCGGCAAGTACCTCACGGTGGAGCGCCTGCCCCAGATCATCACCGAGGCAGTCACCTCGAACATCACCAACAAGTGGGTGTTCCTGGCCGTGGTGAACGTGTTCCTGCTCATCGTGGGCATGTTCATGGACATCATCTCGGCCACCCTGATCCTCACCCCGATCTTCCTGCCCATGCTCTACCAGTTCGGGATCAACAGCCTTCACTTCGGGCTCTTGATGACCGTGAACCTGGGTATCGGGTACATCACGCCGCCCATGGGGGTGAGCCTGTACATCACCGGAGCCGTGGCCAAGAAGGACCTGATTTACGTCACCCGGGCCGTGATGCCGTTCATCCTGCTCCAGCTCATCGTGCTGGCGATCCTCACCTATATCCCGGATCTGGTGCTGTTCCTGCCCAAGATCTTTTATCCGAACAGTTTCTAGGAGGGAGGAGGCATGGCCATTCGCACGTTGGTGTG
The DNA here is from genome assembly GCA_027021615.1 of bacterium. GTDB lineage: Bacteria > Desulfobacterota > Deferrisomatia > Deferrisomatales > Deferrisomataceae > Deferrisoma. The sequence continues at coordinate 44,245 of JALUTY010000098.1, forward strand.
CACCGACGGGTCCGAACCGAGCGCCCGGACCCTAGACTACGTGTTCCAGATCGGCAAGCGCATCCCGCTGGAGCCGGTGTTGGTCCACGTGATCGACCTGAAGAAGCTCGAGTACCGGATGATCGCGGACATGTACCTGGACATCATCCGGGAGCAGGCCCGGCGGGCCGGCGAGCTGGTGCTGGAGCGGGAGGCGGCCCGGGCCCGGGAGGCGGGGATGGCCCTGGAGACGCGGCTCCTGGAGGGGTCCCCCGGGCAGGTGATCTGCCGGGCGGCCGAGGAGCTCGGCGCGGCCCTGGTGGTGCTGGGTCGGAGGGGCCAGTCCGACATGCAGGATCTCCTGTTCGGCTCCATCTCGAGCCATGTGGTCCACCACACGGACCGCCCGGCCCTGGTGGTGAAGCGCACCGGCCGGTTCCTGGAGGGAACCTCCGAGCGTCGACCGATCCGGTGCCTGTTGGGCATGGACGGCTCGGACGCCTCGGAGCGATGCTTGGACGCCCTGGCCACCATCGAGGAGGCCGCCGGGGGGATCCACGTGACCCTGATCCACGTGATCAACCCCAAGGTGCACGGGCTCCAGGAGCTTCCGGCCAGGGCTCGGTACGAGGCTCTGAGCAAGCTGTTTGCCCAGGGGGAGGAGCTGCTGGAGCGCGGTGCCGAGCGGCTGCGCAAGCTCGGGTTCCAGGTGGCGACCCGGGTCGAGGAGGGGGCGGTGGGCAAGACCCTGTGCCGGATTTACGAGGAGGACGAGCACGACATCGTCATGGTGGGGCGCCGGGGGCTCAAGGAGGCGTCCGAGGTGTTCGTGGGCTCGGTGTCCCACCACGTCATGCACCATTGCACGGGCCACGTGTTGATCGTGCCCTGAGCCGCTCCCCGGGGGCCCACGGCCGCCCCGGCCTCCCCCCACTACCTCGGGGACCGTTTCCTCGGCGGGGCCAGGCGGGTCGCGGGGCTTACAAGCCGGTGTCCAGGAGCTTGTCGAGCTCCTGGGGGCTGGCCCCGGCCAGGGGGGACGGCCGGGGAGGACCTGCCCGGCGTTTGTGCAGCAAACCCTCGATCTCAGCGAGGGCGCGCCGGTGGCGGAGCCGGGCTCGAACTCGGTCGAGCCCGGTGGGAGGGTTGGGAGGGAACACCACCGCGAGGGTCACGTCTGCCGCCCGGGTGATGTGCAGAACGTCCCGCTCCCCCTTTTGGAACACCACCGCCCCCCCCGACTCCCCCAGCAGGCTCTCGATCTGGGCCGCTGCGCTCGACAGGGACGCCACCAGGCTGCCGAGCGGCTCCAGGTCGGGCAGGGGATCCGGGCCACACACGGCCAGGGGACGGCCGCAGGACTCGGCGAGAAACACGAGGCGGGCCTGGTGCTCGGCGCGAACTCGTTCGAGCACCCTCTGGAGCGCCTGGTGGGTCTCCTCGTCCAGCACGAGGTCGGAGACCGCTTCGTAGCCTTCCATGGCGCCTCCGGTCGAAGCTCCCCTGGGCCGTCCCTGCCCGGGGAAGGGGGCATCCGGTTCCAGATCGGATCCGACGGTCGGGGACTTAAGGACGTCGTTCCCCCGCCCGAGACCTCGGCGGGCCCAGGCAGGCTCACGGTGGAGGATGGCCGCGTCAGTGACGGAGGCCAGCAAGAAGGCGACCCAGATCTGAGGGCAGGGGGGCCTCCAGGCTCAGGGGCGCCCCGGTGACGGGGTGGCGGAACGCGAGCTTCCAAGCGTGGAGCGCTTGGCGGTTCAGGCGGGCGCGCCCTCTCTCCTCCCACGCGTAGTGCCGGTCGCCCACGAGGGGGTGACCCGCTGCCCGGAACTGGACCCGGATCTGGTTTTTGAGGCCGGTTTCGAGCCGGGCCTCCACCAGGGTCGCGTCCGGGAGGCGTTCGATCACCCGGTAGCGGGTGACGGCGGGCGTGCCTCCCCGCTCCACCACCCTTTGCCGGAAACCGTCGCGGGTGAGCTCGAGCCGATGGCGCAGGACTCCTTCCTCCGGCTCGACCCGGCCGCGGACCACGGCCAGGTACACCCGCTCCGGGGTGCGGGCCCGGAACTGGGCCACGAGCTCCTCCCAGGCCTTCCGGCCCTTGGCAAACACCACCAGGCCCGAGGTGTACCGGTCGATCCGGTGCACGGCCCGGGCCGTGCGCTTCTGGGGAGCCAGGTAACGGTCCAGCAGGTCCAGGAGACTGCGGGCCCGGGTCCCGGGCACCGGCACCGTCAGCAGGCCGGCGGGCTTGTCCACCACGACGAGGTAGGGATCCTCGAACACGATTCGGAACCGTTTGGAAGGCGGCACGGCTTTCGCCTTTGGATCGGGGAGACGGGAGCTTCGTCCGGTGGGTATCGCTCTGATGAGACTGGGGGCCGAGGAGGGTTAAGGGTACCTGAAGCCGAACCGATAAGAGAAGAACCTTTGTCACGAGGCGGAGGGGACCGCCACCAACCGAGCCGGGAGGAGAACCCATGCGGACGAACCGGTGGAAGCAGATCTTGCGGTACGGATGGCTGATCGCGGCAGTGGCTCTGTTGGGCGCCTGTGGGGATGCCAACCTGTTCGACGGGGCGTCCGACCCCTCGGGGAGCCAAGCGGAGATGGAGCAGGGCCTGGCCGCGCTGGACCAGCAGAGCTGGGACGAGGCGATCGAGATCTTCTCAGCGATGGACACCTCGGATCCGGAGGTGCGCAAGTACCTGGCCAGCGCCTACCTGGGCAAGGCAGGCTTCGACACCCTGGATCTCGTGGACCGCATGGCCCAGGCGCAGGAGACCGGGCAGGCGGACAGCGTGGCGTATGAGGCCGTGACCGACATCTTCGATGAGGATGGCGACGGGCAGATCTCGGCCACGGAGCTGGATGAGAAGTTGGGGTTGTTGGAGAAGGCCCTGGCCGTCTTTGGGATCGACGGAGGGGGCGGGGCCGCCCGGATGGTTGCGGCCGTGGACACATCCGGGTTGACCGATGACGAGATCTTCCAGGCCGGGGTGCTGGCCGCGATCCATGCCGTGCTGGGGGTCGTGGAGCAACTGGAGTACCCCGAGGGATCGGGGAACTACCTCTTGACGGTGGACGAGCTCAGGAAGCACCCGGCGGTGATCGCGGGCGTGACGGTGCCGGACGGGTTCGACGACGATCTGGCGTGGGTCCGCGAGGCAGTGGGGGTGCTCTCCCCGGAGCTCCTGGTGGGATCGACCCCCACCGACGGCAACGACATCGCCGAGGACTTTGACCGGTTCCTGCGGGACATCGGGTACCTGCCGGACGAGCAGGTGACCGACGCGGAGCTTCGCGACTTTCTCAACCGGGTGATCCAATAGAAAGGGGGCCGAGATGAAACGGAGCGTGGTGTGGACGGCGTTGGTGTCCTTGTGTCTCGCGGGCCCGTGGGCCTCGGCCCGGGAGATTCCCCGGTACTTCCAGGCGGTGCGGCCCCTGGGCATGGGTGGGGCGTTCACCGCCGTGGCCGACGACGAGAACGCGTTGTTCTACAACCCGGCCGGGCTCGACAGGGTGCAGCACTGGGGCATGGGACTGGTGAACCCCTTGGTGGAGGTGGGCGAGAAGGGGCTCGACCTGTACAACGACGCTCGGGACACGGACTTCAACGAGACGACGGAGGTTACGGACCTGCTGCGGGACTACATCGGGGAGTACCTCCATTACCGGGCCGCCCTTTTTCCCTACTTCGTGCGGCACCGCTTTGCCATGGGGGTGCTGGGACAGGTGAACGTGAACGTCCAGCCCCACAACGTGGCGTTCCCGGAGGCAGAGGTGGACATTTCGAGCACGGTGGGGGCCCATCTGGGGCTGGGTTGGGGCTTTTTCGAGAACAAGCTGCGACTCGGCGGGACGGTGAAGTACGTGAAGGCGTACCGGCTCCAGGAGGTGTACACCGCGGCGGACATCGCTTCGGACGATTTCAAGGACCAGCTGGACGACGATCTCAAGGACGGCGCCGGGTTTGGGTTCGACCTCGGCGCCATGTACACGTTTCCGGTGCTCCTGAAGCCTACGGTGGGTGTGACGGTGCAGAACGTAACCGACACCGACCTGGGCGACGCCGGCAAGCTGCCCCAGCAGGTCAACGTGGGGCTCTCGGTGGAGCATTCGTTCTCGTGGCTCACCCTGCTGGGCGCGGCGGACTGGGTGGACGTGACGAACAACGTGGGTGAGGACGATGACGTGTACAAGCGGCTCCACCTTGGGGTGGAGGCCCGGCTGCCAAAGGTGTTGTCCCTTCGGGCCGGGCTGTACCAGGGGTACAGCTCGTTCGGGGCCAGCCTGGATCTCTGGGTGCTGCGCATCGACTACGCCACGTACGCCGAGGAGATCGGGAGCGCAGCGGGTGAGCGCGCGGACCGCCGCCACGTGATCCAGGCCACCCTGGGGTGGTGAGACGGTTGACACTGGCGTTTCTTGCGATAAGCTCGGTTACGTCTGGGGGCCGTCCGGTTCCGGGCGGCCGGGTCGCATGGGTACCCGGGCCCAGGCGCGGTCGGGGCGTCGCGACAACCCACACGTTCCCAAGGGAGTGTACGATGCGTTGATCCGGCCCCGACGGCCTCGCGACCGCAGGCGGCCCCAGACCCCATGAGGACCCCGGCGACGGATCGGTTGCCGGGGTCCTCGTCCTTGCCGCTCCCCCCAACCCGTTCCCGTTTCGGAGCCTCCCCATGGAGCTCACCCAGTCCCCCGAACCCGGTGCGCAGCTCCGGGCCTTCCGGGGAGACGTTCTCACACTCGTCCTCGAGGTTTCGCCGCCGGGGAGCGGGGCGGCATTCGTGCGCACCAACCTGGGCCGGGCCGCCACGGGCCGGGCCGAGGTCGTGGCCGAGGTGGAGGAGCGGAGGCCGGCCCTGGGCCGGGACTGGCACGACGTGCCCATGGAGACCGTGGGACGGGGGAGGTTTCGGGCGCGGCTGCCCCTGGCCGAGACGGGGGTGTTCGAGGCGAAGGCCTTCTTCCTGCCCGCGGGCCGGCGGGATCCCCTGTGGCCCTCCGGGCCGAACGTACGGATCAAGGTGGCCCCTCCCCACACCGTGGCGGTGAACAGCCTTTACACCGCCTTCGTCCGCATGTTCCGGCCGCCGGGGGCCGGGGGCCCGGGAGCCGGCCGGTGCGAGGGGCTGCTGGACGGGCTGGGCTACACGGTGATCCCCCCTTCGGGAACGTTTCGGCAGCTGGTCCGGCAGCTCGACCACGTGCTGGGAGCCCTGCGCTGCCGAGTCGTCCAGCTCCTTCCGATCCACCCCGTACCCACCACCTACGCCCGCATGGGGAGATTCGGAAGTCCCTACGCGGGGCTGGACTTCTTTGACGTGGACCCCGCCCTGGCCGAGTTCGATCGGAAGACCACTCCCCTCGATCAGTTCCGCGAGCTGGTGGACGCGGTCCACGCCCGTGGAGGGCGCCTCTTCCTGGACATCCCGATCAATCACACCGGATGGGCCTCGTGGCTTCAGATCCACCGGCCCCACTGGTTCGCCCGCGACGAGGGAAGGCGGTTCGCCTCTCCCGGGGCCTGGGGCGTAACCTGGGAGGATCTGAGCAAGCTGGACTACCGGCACCGAGACCTGTGGCGGTACATGGCCCGGGTGTTCCTGTACTGGTGTCGCCAGGGGGTGGACGGGTTCCGGTGCGACGCGGGCTACATGGTGCCGGTGGAGGTGTGGCGGTACCTGGTGGCCCGGGTGAGGCAGGAGTACTCGGACACGGTGTTTCTGCTCGAGGGCCTCGGCGGACCCCTGGCCTCGACCGAGGCGCTCCTGTCCGAGGCAGGGCTGGACTGGGCGTACTCGGAGCTGTTCCAGAACTACGACCGGGCCCAGATCGAGGCCTACCTGCCCGGGGCCGACGCCCTGTCGGCGTCCCGGGGACTCCTGGTTCACTACGCCGAGACCCACGACAACAACCGCCTGGCCGCCACCTCGGAGACGTTCGCCCGCCTCCGTACGGCGCTGACGGCGCTGTTGTGTCGGGAGGGGGGCTTCGGCCTCACCTGCGGGGCGGAGTGGCTCGCCGTGGAGAAGCTCGACGTTCACGGCGCCGCAGACCTGAGCTGGGGTGCCGAGTCGAACCTTATAGGGTGGATCGCCCGGCTGCACGCCGTGCACGAGACCCATCCCTCGTTCCTCCCTGGGGTCCGGATCCGGCTGGTGCACCGGGGACCGGGCAACGTGCTGGCGGCCCGCCGGGACGCCGCCCAGGGGGGCCACCCCCTCCTGATTGTGGCCAACCTGGACCCCACGGCCCCGGCCCGGGCCGCGTGGGACCCGACCGCCACCCCACCCGGCCCTTGCCTGTGGGATCTCCTCACGGGCGATCGGGTCGAGCCGGAACCCTCTTCCCACGGCCCCTCGGTGGCTCTGGCTCCCGGTCAGGTTCGGTGCCTCAGCCCAGGCCCGTCTGCGGTGGAGGCGGTGGAGCGGGCCTTGGCAGCGCCGCCCCGGGAGCCCGAGGCCGTGCGCCGGCAGCGGCTGAGGGCGAAGGTGATCGAGCTGGCCCGGTGGTACGGGCGGGAGGAGGAGGCTCGGGACCGTCTGGACGAGCTGGCAGAGGCTCTCGACCGCGATCCGGCCGACGCCTGCGGCCGGATCGCGGGCCGCGAGTGGCCCCCCGTGACCCGGTGGACCTGGCCCGAGGACACCCGGCGGAGGGTGCCCGTAGCAGCGGGGAACGTGCTCCTCATCACGGCGCCCCACCCCTTTCGGGCCGACCTGCGGGTGGGTGACCGAACCGTGGCCCGGGAGGACTCGCTGCCGCGCGGGGAGGGCCGGTTCTGGGCCGTGGTGGTCTCCGGCATCCGGCCAGCGCAGGAGCAGCCGGCAGGGCTGGCCGTGCGGGTGCACGTGCCGGGGGGGACCCGGGCCACCGAGGCGCCGATCCTGCTGCTGGGCGCCGAGGAGCCCCGGGTCTGTCTGGCGTACGACGCCCGGGAGATCGGAAGGAGCCGGCCCTACGCCCTGCTGGCCAACGCCCGGGGGGCCATGGCCCAGGTTCGGGCCGGGTGGGGCGAGATCGAGAGCCTGTACGACGCCTGGCTTGCCGGCAACCTCGATCCGAACGTTCCCGTGGATCGCCATGTGATGCTGGCCCGGATGCGCGGGTGGGTGGTGGTGCGGGGCTACAGCCAGGCGCTGGGTCGGGCCTGCACCGAGCGGTTTGCCCTGACCCCGGAGGGATCGGCAGCGTGGCGGTTTTCGGTGCCGTGCGGCATGGGCCGGCGGGTGGTCCTGGAGATCGTGCTTCGGCTCTCCCCCGACGAGAACGCCGTGCACCTCGAGGTCCACCGGCCGCCGGCCGGCGAGGACCGGGAGGCCCTGCCCGACGAGGAGCCGGTCCGGCTGGTGCTGCGGCCCGACGTGGAGGACCGCCCCAACCACGGCCACACCAAGGCGTTCGCCGGCCCGGAGTCGGCGTGGCCGGCCGCGGTGCGACCCCTTCCGGCCGGATTCGAGTTCGCACCCCACTCAGAACGGACGCTGCGGGTTACCGCGCTCTCCGGCACGTTTGTGGCCGAGCCGGAATGGCTGTACGGAGTGGATCATCCGTGGGAGGCCTCCCGGGGCATCGACCCCCTGTCGGATCTCTTCAGCCCCGGATACCTGCGGGTGCGGCTGGCAGGGGGCGAGCGGGCAGTGGTCCGGGCCGAGATCCTCACGGGCCGGGAGTTTCCGGCGATCCATCCCCCGCCGGGGATCCGGCGGCCCCCGGGCCCCCAGGTTCCCCTGGGGACGGTGCTGCGGGCCGGTCTGAACCCGTTCCTGGTCCACCGGGAGGGAGGCCTCACCGTGATCGCGGGGTATCCGTGGTTCCTGGACTGGGGCCGAGATGCGCTGATCTTCGCGCGGGGGATGCTGGCGGCCGGCCTGGCCGAGGAGGCCCTGGAGATCCTGCTCGGGTTCGCCCGGTTCGAGGACCGCGGCACCCTGCCCAACGTGATCCGCGGGGCGGACGCCTCGAACCGGGACACCTCGGACGCCCCCCTGTGGCTCGCCGTGGCCGCAGGCGAGGCGGCCGGGGTCCTGGGGCCGACGATCTGGGCGCGACGCTGCGGAGTCAGAACCCTGGCGGAGGTGGTCCGTTCCATCGGCAGCCACTACCTGGAGGGCACCCCCAACGGCGTGGGCGTGGACCCGGCCACCGGCCTGGTGTTCAGCCCGGCCCACTTCACCTGGATGGACACAAACCATCCCGCTGGCACGCCCCGGCAGGGGTATCCGGTGGAGATCCAGGCCCTGTGGTATGGGACCCTGGGGGCTCTGGAGGCCCTCGACGACGCGCCCCGGTGGCACCAGACCCGGGCCCGGCTGACCGCGTCGTTCGCTGACCTCTTCTTCCGGGAGAACGAGGGGTTCCTGTCCGACTGCCTCCACGGCCCCCCGGGCCGGGGCGCGCGGGAGGCCGAGCCTGATGATCATCTGCGGCCGAACCAGCTCCTGGCCCTGACGATGGGCCTGTTCACCGATACGAGCCGGTGCCGGAGGGTACTGGAGCAGTGCCAGGTCCTGCTGGTGCCGGGGGGGATCCGGAGCCTGGCCGACCGGCCGGTACGCCACCCCCTGCGGGTGGAGCACCAGGGCCGACCGGTCCTCGATCCCCAACGGCCCTACCGAGGACGCTACGAGGGCCCTGAAGACCCGGAGCGCAAGGCCGCCTACCACAACGGCACCGCCTGGACCTGGCCGTTTCCCCTGTACGCTGAGGCGTTGTGGCGGGTGTTCGGCGGCGGGGTGGCTGCAGAGGCCCGATCGCTCCTGTACTCGGTCCGGGGCCTCCTGGAGGCCGGATGCGCAGGCCTGGTGCCCGAGATCCTGGACGGCGATGCCCCCCACGCCCAGCGGGGATGCGGGGCACAGGCCTGGGGGGTGTCGGAGCTCGTGCGGGTGCTTGCGCTTCTGGAGGGGAGGGATAAGGTGGAGCCGCGGTGAGAAGGGGCGGATCGGAAAACCCATTGCCCTCGGCCCTCGGCCGAGGCGAACCTTCGAGGGAGACCATGGCGAGAACCAAGCGAACCAAGACGGGGAGACGGCGGGTTCGATTCGAGTACCGGGCCGAGCCAGGCCACCGGGTGTGCGTGGCCGGGAGCTTCAACGGGTGGGACCCCCAACGCACGGTGCTGGTGGACCGGACCGGAAAGGGCGACTACAGCCGGGCGGTCCTGCTGGTGCCCGGCCGGTACGAGTACAAGTTCGTAATCGACGGCGTGTGGTGCGTGGACCCGGAGAACCCCCGCTGGGTCCCCAACGAGTTCGGCACGCTCAACAGCGTGCTGGAGCTGTGAGGGCTGGGGAGCCCCTCCCCGTGGACGGACAGCGGATCCTCTGAGAGGAGGCGCGGGTGCGGCGACGGAGACCCAGAATCCTGATCGTGACTCCGGAGATCACGTATCTCCCGGAGGGCATGGGCAACCTGTCGAACCGGCTCACGGCCAAGGCCGGGGGGCTGGCCGACGTGTCGGCCTCACTGGTGGCCTCGCTCCACGACCTAGGGGCGGACGTGCACGTGGCGCTGCCCCACTACCGCCAGCTGTTCCACATCGACATCGGTCGGTTCATCAGCGACGAGCTGCGCACGTACCTGAGCAAGCTGCCGGAGGACCAGGTTCACCTGGCCGAGGATCGGATCTTCTACTACCGCGACGCGGTCTACAGCGGCTACGAGACCGAAAACCTCAAGCTGGCCCTGGTGTTCCAGAGGGAGGTGATCAATAACATCATGCCCAGGGTACGGCCCGACCTGGTCCACTGCAACGACTGGATGACGGGGCTGGTGCCGGCCCACGCCCGCCGGCTGGGGATCCCCAGCCTGTTCACCGTGCACAACATCCACAGCCGGGAGACCACCTTGGCCCGGGTGGAGGACCTGGGCATCGATGCCGCCGAGTTTTGGCAGAACCTCTACTACGTGAGCCTCCCGGGCCCATACGAGCAGACCCGGGAGGCGGTGCCGATCGATCTGCTCACGAGCGGGATCTTCGCCGCCCACTTCATCAACACCGTGAGCCCCACGTTTCTCCGGGAGATCGTGGAGGGGCGCCACGACTTCGTGCCCGCGCCGGTTCGGGAGGAGATCCGGAACAAGCACGACGCCGGGTGTGCCGAGGGAATCCTGAACGCGCCAGACCCCTCGTACCATCCCGTGCGGGACGGGGCCCTGGTGGCCCGGTACGGCCCCGAGCGTCATCCCGAGGCGAAGCGGGAGAACAAGCTGGCGTTCCAGCGCACCCTGGGGCTCGAGACCGACCCCGAGGCCCCCCTGTTCTTCTGGCCGTCTCGGCTGGACCCCGTGCAGAAGGGCTCCGACCTGCTCGCCCACATCCTGTACGAGACCGTGTCGGCCCACTGGGCCGAGGGGCTGCAGGTGGCGTTCGTGGCCAACGGCCCGGCCGCCGAGGTGTTCGCGGAGATCGTCCGGTTCCACGGCATCGGCCAGAGGGTGGCGGTGCATCCGTTTCGAGAGGACCTGTCGCGGCTGGGGTACGCGGCCGCGGACTTCGTCTTGATGCCGTCCCGGTTCGAGCCGTGTGGGCTGCCCCAGATGATCGGCATGCTCTACGGCGCGCTACCCGTGGTCCACGACACCGGGGGGCTACACGACACCGTGGAGCCCCTGGATCCGGAGGCCGGCCGGGGCAACGGGTTTCGGTTCGAGGTGTACGACCCTCCCGGGCTCCGCTGGGCGATCGAGCAGGCTGTGGCGTTCCACCGCCTGCCCCCCGGGGTCCGGGCCCGGGAGATCCGCCGGATCATGGCCGGGGCGGCAGGTCGGTTCACCCATGCCGAGACCGCCCGGCGCTACATCGAGCTCTACGAGCGCATGCTCGCGCGTCCGCTGGTGGGATGATGGGGACGTCCGATCGCCCCCCCCCGTGGGGAGACCCCTGGCTCGAACCGTACCGGGACGCGATCGAGGACCGCCGGCGCCGGATCCGCCGGTGGGCCCGCCGGCTCACCGGGGGGCGGGCCTCGCTTGCGGACTTCGCCAGCGGGCACACTTACTTCGGCCTCCATCGGACGCCGGGGGGATGGCGCCTGGCCGAGTGGGCGCCGGCGGCCAAAGCGATCTATCTCGTCGGCGATGCCACCGGATGGGAGGAGCGGGAGCCGTTCCGGTTCCGCCGGCTGGACGACCACGGCCGGTGGGAGCTGGTGCTGCCGGCCGACGCCCTGTGTCACGGCCAGCACTACAAGCTCCGGATCCACTGGGCCGGGGGGGCGGGCGACCGGATCCCGGCCTGGGCCCGCAGGGTGGTCCAGGACCCGGAGACCGGGGTGTTCAGCGCCCAGGTGTGGGTGCCGGATCGGCCGTACCGTTGGCGCCACCCCAGGCCGGAGCCTTCCGCCGAGGCACCGCTGGTGTACGAGGCCCACGTGGGCATGGCCCAGGAACGGGAAGGGGTCGGCACCTACGCCGAGTTTCGGGACCGGGTACTGCCTCGCATCGTGCGGGCCGGCTACAACACCGTGCAGCTCATGGCCGTGGCCGAGCACCCCTACTACGGCTCGTTCGGTTACCATGTGTCGAGCTTCTTCGCGGCCTCGAGCCGGTTCGGCACCCCCGAGGACCTGAAGTCCCTGGTGGACGCGGCCCACGGGCTGGGGCTCCGGGTCACGATGGATCTCGTGCACTCCCACGCGGTCAAGAACGAGAACGAGGGTCTGGGTCGGTACGACGGCACCCGGTACCAGTTCTTCCACGCCGGGCCCCGGGGCGAGCACCCGGTGTGGGACTCGCTCCTGTTCGACTACGGGAAACCCGAGGTGCTCCACTTCCTGCTCTCGAACTGCCGGTTCTGGTTGGACGAGTACCGGATGGACGGGTTCCGGTTCGACGGGGTTACGAGCATGCTGTTCCTGCACCACGGTCTGGGGCACGCGTTCTCCGGGTACGACGAGTACTTCGGACCCCAGGTGGACGAGGACGCGTACGCCTACCTGGCTTTGGCGAACGAGGTGGTCCACCAGGTGTGGCCCGACGCGCTCACCGTGGCCGAGGACGTGAGCGGCATGCCGGGACTGTGTGCCCCCGTCGGCCAAGGAGGAGCCGGGTTCGACCGCCGGCTGGCCATGGGGGTGCCCGACTGCTGGTTCCGCCTGGTGCGCGAGGTTCCCGACGAGGCCTGGGACCTGGGATGGGTGTGGCACGAGCTCAACAATCGGCGGCCCGAGGAGCGGGTGATAAGCTACGCCGAGAGCCACGACCAGGCCCTGGTGGGGGGCAAGACCCTCATCTTCGAGCTGATCGGGGACGCGATGTACGGCCACATGCGGCAGGACGAGCCTGACCTCCGGGTGGAGCGGGGCGTTGCGCTGCACAAGATGATCCGGCTGGCCACCCTGGCCACGGCCGGCCACGGGTACCTGGCGTTCATGGGCAACGAGTTCGGCCACCCCGAGTGGGTGGACTTCCCCCGGGAGGGGAACCGGTGGTCCTACTGCTACGCACGGCGGCAGTGGAGCCTGGCCGACGATCCGGACCTGCGTTACCACGGCTTGGCCGAGTTCGACCGGCAGATGCTTGCCCTCGCCCGGCAAGAGGGGTTCGTGGGGCGGGCCGAGCCGCGGCTCCTGCTGCTTCGACCGGAGGACAAAGTCCTGGGGTTTGCCCGGGGCCGGTTGCTGTTCTTCTTTAACTTCCATCCAGCCCGATCCCGCACGGACTATTCGGTGGAGGTGCCGCCAGGGGTCTACGATCTCGTTCTCGACACCGACGAGCTTCGGTTTGCCGGGCCCGGCCGCCTGGTGGCGGGACAGCGGTTCTTCACCCATCCCCTGCCCGGCGGAACCCTGGGGATCCGGCTGTACCTGCCCAGCCGGTGCGCCCTGGTGCTGCGGCGCGAGGCTGGATGATTTCCGCTAGGACGCTGGGAGGTTGGGAGGCTTGAAAATATGCGTAGTATCAAAGCGTTCCGAGCATGGCCACGCCTCTTTGGCGTCACCTCACGGTCTCGGGGGGGCAGGGGGCTGGATTCGGCTAGGCGGCCTGGCGGCTCTCGAACCTGCCAAATATCGAGGGTATGCTCTAGTGTCGTGTTTCGGAAATTTCGTGCTATTCCCAAGGGGTGGGGCTGGGGGCCCCTCCTTCGCTGAACGGCCTCGCAGGGGCCGCCTCGGTGCGGTCCGCTGCGGCGCGTGAGGGCACGCGCCGCGGCCGCTCCCCCGGCGCCGGGCGGCCCGGGCTGCTCGGCCGTCGCGCTTCGTCGGAGCCTCCAGCCCCACCGATCGTTTGGCGGCGGTTCGGGGAAGCGGCCTAGTTGCCCAGCCCCCCAGCGGGCCGAAGGCCCTAGACCGACGACCGACGACCGTCAACCGAAGTTACAAGGATGCCTTCATGCATATGCGCACGTTCTCCGTGACCCCCAGGCTCCCCGAGCGGCTTGCGCCGCTCCTGGAGATCGCCCACAACCTGTGGTGGGTGTGGAACCCGGAAGCGGTGGACCTGTTCCGCCGCATCGACCACGATCTGTGGTCGGCCACCGGCCACAACCCCGTGGCCCTCCTGGGTCGGGTGGATCAGGACCGGCTTGAGTCCCTGGCCCGGGACCCGGTGTTTGTGGCTCACATGGACCGGGTGGCCCAGGCCCTGGGTCGGTACCTCTCGATGCCCACGTGGGTCTCCCAGGCCTACCCCGATCTGAAGGGTGCCCGGGTGGCTTACTTCTCCATGGAGTTCGGCATCCACGAGTGCCTGCCCGTGTATGCGGGCGGGCTGGGCGTTCTGGCCGGCGATCACCTGAAGAGCGCCAGCGAGCTGGGCCTGCCGTTCGTGGGGGTGGGGCTCCTGTACCGCCAAGGGTACTTCCATCAGTACCTGACCCACGACGGGTGGCAGCAGGAGGTGTACCCCGAGAACGACGTGTACAACATGCCGCTGCGGCCGGTTCGGACGCATGCCGGCGAGCCGGTGGAGGTGGAGGTTCGCATGGCGGGCCGTCCCGTTCGGGTTCGGGCCTGGCGGGCCCAGGTGGGGCGGATCCCGCTGTACCTGTTGGACACCAACCTGGCGGTCAACGATCCGGCGGATCGGGCGATCACCCAGCAGCTGTACGCGCCGGGAGAGGGGATGCGGATCCGGCAGGAGGTGGTGCTGGGGGTGGGTGGGGTGCGTCTGCTGGAGGCCATGGGGGTGGAGCCGGCCGTCTGTCACATGAACGAAGGGCACTCGGCGTTTCTCGGGTTAGAGCGGATCCGGGTGCTCATGGAGCGCACCGAGCTATCGTTTGCCGAGGCCCTGGAGGCGGTGCGGGTGGGGAGCGTGTTCACCACCCACACCCCGGTGCCTGCCGGCATCGACCTGTTCCGTCCGGCCGAGATCGAGGAGTACCTGGGAGACCTCCTCAAGGAGATGGGGATCGGGGTCGGGGACCTGATGGCCCTGGGTCGGGAGAACCCCGCCGACCTCAATGCTCCCCTGTCCATGGCCGTGCTGGCCCTGAGGCTCAGCGGTCACCGCAACGGGGTAAGCAGGCTCCACGGCCAGGTATCCCGACGGATGTGGGCCGGGGTGTGGCCGGGTATCCCCGAGGAGGAGGTGCCCATCGGGCACGTGACCAACGGTATCCACGTGCGCAGCTGGCTCTCGGACGAGATGGCCCGCCTGTTCGACCGGTACCTGGGCCCGTCGTGGGTGGACGAGCCCCTGGACCAGGCCATGTGGAAGCGGGTCCACGACATTCCCGACAACGAGCTGTGGCGGGCCCAGGAGCGGCTCAAGGAGCGGCTGGTGGGGTTCGTGCGGCGTCGCCTGCGAACCCAGCTGGAGCGCCGCGGGGCGAAGCCCGACGAGGTGCGGGCCGCCGACGAGGTGCTCGACCCCGAGGCCCTCACGATCGGGTTCGCCCGGCGGTTCGCCACCTACAAGCGGGCCGTGCTGCTCTTCCGGGACCCCGAGCGCCTGGCCCAGATCCTCAACCACCCGGATCGACCGGTCCAGATCCTGTTCGCAGGCAAGGCCCACCCGGCCGACAACGAAGGGAAGAAGTTCATCCAGGAGATCGTGCACCACTGCCGGCAGAAGGATTTCCGGAACCGGGTGGTGTTCCTGGAGGACTACGACGTCAACCTGGCACGTTATCTGGTGCAGGGGTGTGACGTGTGGCTGAACACCCCCCGCCGGCCGCTAGAGGCCTGCGGTACCAGCGGCATGAAGGTGGTCCCCAACGGGGGGCTCCACCTCAGCGTGCTCGACGGGTGGTGGGACGAGGCCTACGACGGCGAGGTGGGTTGGGCGATCGGCCGTGGTGAGGAGTACCAGAACGCGGACGTGCAGGATCGGGTGGAGAGCCTGGACCTGTACGACCTGCTTGAGAACGAGGTGGTACCTCTCTACTACACCCGGGGGGACGATGGGTTGCCCCGGGGGTGGATCCAGCGCACGAAGACAGCCATGGAGCGCCTGACGCCCGTGTTCAACACCAACCGCATGGTACGGGAGTACACCGAACGGTACTACCTGCCGGCCCTGTCCCTGTGGAACCGGTTCGCCCAGAGCAACCACCAGGCCGCACGAGCCCTGGCGCGGTGGAAGGAGCGGGTGCGGGGAGCATGGGCCGGGGTTCGGGTGGCCGAGGTGTGGGGCGACGACGGTGCCGAGCGTCGGGTGGGCGACGAGTTTGCCGTGCGGTGCCTGGTGTACCTGAACGGCCTCGCTCCCGAGGACGTACAGGTGGAGGCCTACTACGGCCTGTTGGATCCCTCGGGTCAGCTCGCAGCCCCCGCCCGCAGAGCCATGCGGTCCGAAAGCCGTCGGGAGGACGGCGCCTGGGAGTTCGCCGGCCAGATTCCGTGTGAGCTCACGGGTCGGTACGGGTACGTGGTGCGGGTGCTGCCCCACCATCCCAACCTCACCAGCCCCTGGGACCTCGGCTTGGTGGTGTGGGGCTAGCCCCGGCTAGGGACGGATGCCCTTGCGGAGGAGGTCCACCTGGGCCTGGACGATGAAGCGACCCAGGCGCCCCTCGACGTAGGCGGAGAGGGGGGAGAAGCGGAGCCGGGCAAATCCCGGAAAGGGGGCCGTGTCCTCGTCGGGCCGGGCCTCCAGCACCTGGGCGGCCAGGCCTGAGAGCACCTCTCGGGGGGCGAGCCGGACCCAGAGGAGGATCCATGACCCCGGCCGGGGTAGGGGCGGCGCGGCCGAGATCCGGGCCCCCCCGATGCTCACATCCAGCACCACGCATGGCCGCCGGTCGGTCACCCCAGCCGCCAGGCCCTCCAAGGCCGAGCCCCGGCCTGTTGGAGGCACCGTATCCGGCAGGCGCGCCCACTCCCCCTTCAGGAAGCAGGAGAGCCGGTAAGCGGCCCGGCGGTTTATCCGCTCCACCCCTCCCGCGTCCACCCGCAGCACCGGGAGCCCGTCGGCCCCCGCTCCCAGCTCGCCCCGCAGGCAGAGGATGCCCCGGGTCCCCGGCACCCGGAACTCCGCACGGGTGCCGGCGGGGGCGGGCTCGGGGCGAGAGGCGTCCAGGAGGGCCAGCACCACCCGGGCCCCCTGCACGTCCACACAGGCCGCGTCCACGGGGAGGCGTTCCCCGTCGGTCACCAGAAACCCCCGGGCCTGGAGGACCTCCCGAGCCCAAGGGGGAAGGTCAGGGGCCGAGCTTTCGGATCCGTTCGGTGGGGGATTCAATTTCGGTGATGCGCAACGCGAAGTGGTCGGAGCTGACCACCACCAGCTCGCCTTTGGCCAGCACCTGATTGTTGACCACCAGCTCCACGGGCGCCTCGGTGTCCTTGTCCAGATCGATGATGGACCCCGGTCGGAGGCGCTGGATCTCCTTGAGAGGCATCTCGGCCTCGCCCAGGCGAACGGTGGCTTCGACCTCGAGGTCGAGGATCAGGTCGATGTTTCGGATGTCCGGCGGGCCCGGACGCTCTCCTGCCGGGACGGCCGGAGCTCCCGTGGGAGGACCGGAGGGAGCCGAGACCACGCCAGCGGTCGGCCCCTCTTCTTCCTCCTCCCGGAGGATCTTGGCCATCTCCTGGGCTGTCTTGACGGGCAGGAGGACCCGAAGGGGGGTTTCGAGGATCCCCTCCACCTTGATCGTGCCCACCGCCAGGAACGCCTGGTCGCCCCAGGAGAGGACCTCGGTGAGGGCTCCCTCGTCCACCGCCTGGATCTGGGGCGGGTCGAACCCCACCTCCCGGCCCATGGTCGCCGAGAGGGGGGGGGCGCCGCTTCCCGCCACCTGGGTCAGGGCCTCCTTGAGGGCGTCGAGGTCGGCCTCCTCCAGCTCCTCCTTCACCTCGCCTTCGCCGCCCAGAATCAGGTCCGCGAGCATTGAGGCCTCGCGGTGGCGTAGCAGGAACGCCATCTCTTCGGAGAAGCCAGATCGGAACGGGAACCGGACCAGCAACCCCTTGTCGGTGGCCAGGTCGGAGAGGCTCACCACCTGGCCAAGTCCCTCCGTGACCTGGGCGGGCCGGGCCAGGAGGGCCGCCAGGGCCGAGTTGGCCGACGCGAAGAACACCCGTGCGGCCTTCTCCACGGCCTCCACCTCGGCCGGACTGAGGTCGGCGGCCGGCACGTCGCCGATGTCGTCTGCCGCCGCGCTCAGCAGTCGGTCGATCTCGTCTTGGCTCAGGATGTCCGACATGCTCTCTCCAGCGAAGGGCCGGTGCTCAGCCCGACCCGGTCTCCAGGGCGTGGAACTCCTCCCCGCCGTCCGAGGCCGGCTCGGCGTCCTCGTCCACGATGGGGGCCTCGATCCGGACCGCTTTGCGCCCCTTCCGGGCCCCGAACACCGCCCGGAACTTGGGAATGCCCTCCACCGAGACCGTGACGGACTGGTGAAGATCCGCTCCCAATGGGAACAGGTCCCCTTCCTTGAGGGCAAGGATCTGCCGGATGGTCATCCGCTGGCGGCAGAGGTCCGCGCTCAGGCCCGCCACCGCTCGCGCGATCACCTCGTCGATCCGGTGGTAGTCAGCCTCGGACATGCGGGTCGTGATGTCGGTCTGGTGCTCCTGTCGCAGCTCCACGGCGAAGGGCTCCAGGTAGATCGCCGGGATGCACAGGTTCATCATACCCGAGGTCTGGCCCACCTTCACCTCGAACACGATCACCACCACGATCTCGTTGGGTGCGACGATCTGCACGAGCTGGGGGCTCGTCTCCCTCCGGTCCAGATCGAACCGCGTCTCTCCGATGGTTCGCCACGCCTCGTGCAGGTCCTTGAGGGCCATGTCGATGAACCCTTCGATCAGGGCCTGCTCGATGGGAGTGATCTCCCGGTTCAAGGTGGGGGTCTCGGACGACCCTCCCATCAGCTTCTCGATCACCGCGAACACCAGCGTCGGGTTCACCTCGAAGGCCAGGGTCCCCCCTTGCGGCACGATCTTGACCACATTGATGCAGGTGGTCTCGGGGAGGCTCATCAGGAACTCGGCGTAGGAGAGCTGATCCACGCTCAGGAGCACGATGTCCGAGATGGTGCGCAGGTACGCCGAGAGGTCAAGGGACAGATTGCGGGCGTAGCGCTCGTGCAAGAAGTGGAGGCTCTGGAGGACGTTCTTGGAGATCCGGTTGGGCCGCTTGAAGTCGTAGCGGCTCGCCCTCTTGCGGTACCGGGTGGGGGTGGGCTTGGCCTCAGGCTTGGCCGGAGCCGCCTCCTGCTGGAGCGGGATGCTCTGGAGCAGCGCGTTGACTTCTTCCTGGCTGAGAAGTTCCGACACCTTCGTCCTCGTGCGGCGCGGGCCACCCCGCACAGGGCGGCCGTGTACGCAGGGCTACCGTATTCGGATCGGCAGATGGGGCTCGGTTCGTGAGAGGTGCGGCACCCATCCCCTCGGAGACGTGGACGGCCGTTGTAAAGAGCGGTCTGCGGCGCGGTGCCTCCCTCGGCGAGGCGCATCCGGTCAGTCGAACAGGCCCTCCAGGAGCCCTCGCAACCGGAGAACGGCAGCGGAGTGGAGCTGGCTCACCCGCGACTCGGTCACGCCGAGGATCTTGCCCACCTCCTTCATGGTCAGCTCGTTGAAGTAGTACAGCTTGAGCACCAGCGACTCCTTTTCCGGCAGCTCGTCGATCTTCCGGGCCAGGATCTCGCGGACCTCCTGCTTACGGAGCAGCTCGAAGGGGCTCTTCTCGGGCTCGTCGGGGATGTACTCTCCCAGCTCCCGGGCCTCGTCGTCGTCCTCCACCTCGCCGCCGGGCCGGTTCAGGGAGAGGAGCGAAAGGCCCCTGGCCTTGTACAGGAGCTCGTTGAACTCCTCCATGGTGATCCCCATGGCGGCGGCCGCCTCTTCATGGGTGGCCGGCCGCTGGAGCTGCTGCTCCAACCGGTGGAACACCTGGGCGAGCTCCCGCTCCTTGCGCCGCATGGACCGAGGGGCCCAGTCCTGTTGCCGCAGGTAGTCGAGCATGGCCCCCCGGATCCGGAACTCCGCGTAAGTCTTGAACTTGACCCCCCGGTCCGGAACGAACTTGTCGATGGCGTCGATGAGGCCGAGAACCCCGGTGTTGATGAGGTCGTCCACCTCGATGGAAGAGGGAAGCCGGGCTGCCAGCCGCTCGGCGATGTACTTGACGAGGGGCGCGTACTCCTCGATGAGCTCGTCCCTGCTGCGCTGGGGCTCGGCGGCGGAAATGGCCGACACTCCTTCGGGTTCGAGACGGCTGGGGAAGGGCAGAATGAGGGGAAAACCGGCGCGTATCCTAGCATCGGGCCCGGGGTGTGTCAACGCGGACCCACGCCCGTGGTAGAAAGACAAAACACCCCTAACCCCGCTAGGAAGGGGTGATAAGCTCCAACGGAGGGCGCCCCCTGTTCAGTCCAGATAGAGGGCCCGAAGCCGGGCCTCGAGCTCCTGGGGCGGCAGGCCGTCGTCAGCAATCTCGTCGCGGTGCCGGGCGAGAAGCTCGTCCCGCATGGTGCGGACCCTCGCTTGACGGGCGTCGGGGTCGATGCCGGGTTCGTTGCGGTCCACCAGGGTGGCGGCCAGGTTCCCCACCCACTGGAGCTTCTGGGCCGTGGGGCTCAGGTTGACCCGGTCCGCCGCCGCCGAAGCACCGGCCCGCGCCGACGCCTTGGGCCGGTGGACCTTGCCCAGTCGATCCTGCCTGGCGTAGGTGCGCAGCACGTTGTGCACCGTGAATTGAGAGATGCCCATGGTCCCATCCCTGGGAAAAGGTCTGATCCTTCAACTTGTCCCATCGGCACGGGCCGGCGAAGACTTTAGCAAAAAATGGGGTTGCCAGCCCCCCTACGAGAGGGTTTGCCCTGGGTGGGGGGGGCTGGCTACGGCCGGGGGCGGGCCTGGCAATGCTGTTCGTTGGGGGTTACTTCCTGCGGTAAGCCTCGAGCGCTCGCCCGGCCGGAGCCTTGGGCCGGGGGCGGGAAGGGACGAGCTCCTGGCAGCGGGCCTCGGCCGACACCAGGCGTTCGGTGACGGATCGCAGCTCCTGGAGCGCGGCCGCGAACCCGGGGGCGTCTCTCTCTTCGGGGGGAGATTCCTGCACCCGCCCCCAGCACTCTGTCGCGGCCCGCACGAGGGCCTCCTTACGGGTCAGGATCTCGACCAGGTGGTCGTAGCGGGCGGACCGGAGGCATCTCTCCTGGTCGGCGGTAAGGTCGAGGAGCTGCCGGTAGAGCTCCAGGCACTTTTTCAGGTCGTTGATCGGATCCAATGGGGGTCTCGTTTCTCGGCATCGCGTGCGACGGCCGGACGGGGGTTCGTCGCCCGGGGCGTTGCCTCGGGCGGCCCGATCCGGTAGGAAGGGGCCAAACCCTTTGTCCGGAGGCCGCCCATGGGAATCGACCGGTACGATCAGGAGATGCACCCGCGCTGCCCGCCCCTCGGGGGCGAGGTCCCCTTCTATCACTGCAGGCGGGTGAACCGGGGTCTCCCTTGTTATCGTATTGTACTGTGCTGGGCCGACCGGGTCGACATCGCCTCGTTCATCCGGGAGAACTACTCCCAGGAGGAGATCGAGGCCATGAGCCGGCCTCCGGAGCCTCGGCTGGCCGTGATGCTGGAGACCGCCCAGCGGGTGAGGAAGGAGCGGGGCCGGTGAGCGAGCCGGTGATCTACGTGGACGCCGACGGCTGCCCGGTCAAAGACGAGGTGTACCGGGTGGCCCGCCGGGTCGGAGCCCGGGTGTACGTGGTGAGCGCACGGCCCCTGGCCGTGCCCAAAGACCCCCAGATCCAGGCCGTGGGGGCGGGGGGCGCGTTCGACGCGGCCGACGACTGGATCGCCGAGCGGGTGGGGCCGGGGAGCGTGGTCGTGACCACCGACGTGCCCCTGGCCGCCCGGTGCGTGGACAAAGGGGCCTGGGTTCTCGCCCCCAAGGGAAACCTGTTCACGCCCCACAACATCGGGGAGGCCCTGGCCCGGCGGGAGCTCAACGAGCAGCTGCGCCAGATGGGTCTGCCCGCTGGAGGCCCCGCCCCGTTCCAGAAGGCGGATCGGTCCCGCTTCCTCCAGCGCCTGGACGAGGTTCTCCAGGCGATCCGCCGGGGGATCGCATCGCCTCCTGCGACGTACTACTGACCGGAGGCCAGAGAGGCGGGCTCCCGGCTTATCAAGACCTTCAAACGTATTGCCAGACCCCCACCCCGTGCTCCCCGAGGGGAAGGGAGGACGGGCCTTGCAATATTTTCGTTGGAATTAGCAACCCACCTTCCGCACCGCACACAGCAGGGCCTTCATCTGGGGGTAGCCGAAGATCGGCTCCCGGCATCGGGCGTCCGTGAGCAGGTTTGCGTTCCGATCGCCTTCCCACCCGTGGGGCACGAACACCACGCCTTCCGCGACCCGGGAATCCACCCGCACCCGCATGCGCACCCGTCCCCGGTCGGTCTCGATCTCGGCCAGGTCGCCGTCGCGCAGGCCCTGGAGGGCCGCGGTCTCGGGGCCGATCTCGGCGTAGGGTTCCGGGCTGTGTTGCACGAGCCGCCGAATCCCCCGGAACTGGCTGTGGGTGTAGTAGTAGTTCCGGTGGCCCGTGGTCAGGATCAAGGGGTAGCGCTGCCTGAGCTCGGGCGGGGCGCCGAGGGGGCTTCGTTCCGGCTCCAGGTACACCGGCAGGGGGACGGCGCCGGCACGGGCCATGGCCTCGCTGTAGATCTCGATCTTCCCCGAGGGGGTGGGCAGGCTCGGCGGCATCTCGTACCTCTTCTCGCCGTAAAAGGCCCCCTCGGGTTTCTCGTGGAGGAGCTCGTCGAAGGTGAGGCCGGTGGGTTCGAGCTCGAATCGGACGAACTCCTCCTCCGTACGCCAGGGGAAGTGCTCCTCCAGGCCCAGCCGCCGGGCCAGCTGGGTGAACACCCACCACTCGGAACGGGACTCGCCAAGGGGCTCGATGCACCTCTTCCGGAGCATCATGTACGGCAGGCAGTGGCACACGTTGTAGGTGTAGGCCACGCCCCACTTCTCCAGGTGGGAGCAGGCGGGAAGCACGTAGTGGGCCTCTCGTGCGGTCTCGGTCAGGAACAGGTCGTGGACCACCAGGAGGTCCAGCCTGCGGAACGCCTCCTGGAACGCGTTCGAGTCGGGCATGGAGACCAGGGGGTTGCCCCCCACTACGTAGAACGCCTTGAGCCGCTCGGGAACCGCCTCGGGCACCTTGGTCACGACCCCGTAGGGGCTCTTTCGGCCCCATAGGTCCACGAACAGGGGGTACTCGTCGGAACCGAGTGGGTCCCCGGACACCCCGAGGCCCACGTTGCCGAACCGGGGACGGGGGCTGATCACCCACCCCCCCGGCACGTTGATGTTTCCGGTGATCACCTGGAGCACCGAGAACGCCCGGCTCGCCTGCACCCCGGCCGC
Source organism: bacterium (assembly GCA_027021615.1). GTDB lineage: Bacteria > Desulfobacterota > Deferrisomatia > Deferrisomatales > Deferrisomataceae > Deferrisoma. Next base: position 67,011 of record JALUTY010000098.1, read on the forward strand.
GGTCTGATCCTGGGTGCAGGTGCCCTGGTAGATGCTGGCGCCCTTGGTCTTGGCCATCCAGCGCGCTACCTCGCGGATCTTGGCGGCCGGTACCCAAGTGATCTCCTCGGCCCACTCGGGGGTGAACGGCCGTACGTGCTCCACGAGCCGGTCGAACCCGATCGCGAACGCCTCGACGAACCGCCGATCGTACAGCTCGCTTGCGACGATCTCGTGGATCATGGCCAAGGCCATGGCCGCGTCCGACCCGGGCCGGATCCGCAGGTACAGGTCGGCCCGGTCGGCCAGGGGGATCCGACGGGGGTCGATGACCGCCAGCTTGGCCCCCCGGGCCAGGTTCCGGTCTATGGCCAGCTTCAGGGGGAAGTCGCTGGCATCGGGGTTGTGGCCCCACAGAATGTAGAGCTTGGAATCGAGCTCCTCGGTCGGGTACTTGCCGAAGGTGATCTGGCGGGCCCGGATGCGCATCCGGTAGCACACGCTCTCCACCGAGAAGAAGTTGGGAGAGCCGAAGGCCGCCTTGAACCGCTGGGCCAGGCCGGCCATCTCCAGGTTCTCGACCCCGATGGACCCGCTGAACATCCCGAGCACCTGGGGCCCGAACTCCTGGCGCAGCCGGTCGAGCCGGGCGGCGATCTCGTCGAGGGCCTGCTCCCACGAGATCTCCCGGAACCCACCGTCCGTCCGCTTCAAAGGGGTCAGGATCCGGTCGGGATGGTAGACGTTCTCGAGGGCCGCCTCGCCCCGAGGGCACAGGCGGCCCCGGTTCAGCGGGTGGGACTCGAGCCCCTCCACCGCCACGGCCCGTCCGTTCTCCACGGTCACCTTGCATCCGCAACTGTGGTAGCACAGGGTGCAGTCGGTGTAGACCACGCGGGTGTCGGCAGCGGTGTCGCGCATGGCATCTCTCCAGGGGATGGGGGGAAGTCCCTCAGGCCCCTGCGGGGCCTTCAGAGACTGGAGACCGGAAACTCGAGATTATCGAACCGGGCCGCAGGGGCCGGGACCGGAGACCGACGACCGAAAGACCCAACCGAGTACGTTACTACTCCCGCCCGGCACACAAAAGGGTTGATGGGCCCGTTGCCCCGGCCGTTGTCGCCTCGGGGTGACAGAATTCCTGCGAGGCCGGGAGCTGGAGCGGGGACGGGTGATGACTCATCCTGGGGAAACAGGAGGTTGTGTGGATGGCACGCGCCCTGCTTGGAGTGGGCTGGTGAGGGTGGTAGGCGGCCGCTCCAGATTTCCCTTTTCCCGATTTCGTCCCCCAGGAGGCGTCCATGCGTTGCCGTTCCCACCGTCTGGTGTTCCTGTCCGATCGGTTCGTGTGCCGCTACTGCGGCTGGGTGTGGCGGGTCACCCGCCGGTGGGGGTGACGCCGAGAGGCGACAGGGGCGGACCCTTGCGCAGGCCACGGCGGTGTGGAATCCTTTGCGGCTCTTCATGTGACCCCAGCCCAGGAGGAGCCGCACGATGGCCAGCCCGTTCGACGCCCGCACGTCCCTCTCGACCGCATCGGGTTCCGTGGACATCTTCAGCCTTCGCGCCCTGGAGAACGCGGGGCTCGGCGAGGCGTCCACGCTCCCGGTCACCCTGAAGGTGCTCTTGGAGAACCTGCTGCGCCACTGCGACGGGTACCACGTGGGCCAGGACGACGTGGCGTACCTGGCCGGGTGGGACCCGGCCGGCGGCGAGCAGCGGGAGATCGCGTACATGCCGGCCCGGGTCCTCCTGCAGGACTTCACCGGAGTGCCCGCGGTGGTGGACCTGGCTGCCCTCCGGTCGGCCATGGCCCGGTTGGGCGGCGATCCCGAGAAGATCAACCCGCTGATCCCGGCCGACCTCGTGATCGACCACTCGGTCCAGGTGGACCGGTTCGGCACCGAGGACGCGTTCGGGTTCAACGCCCGCAGGGAGTTCGAGCGAAACCGGGAGCGCTACGAGTTCCTGAAGTGGGGCCAGAAGGCCTTCGACAACTTCCGGGTGGTGCCCCCTGCGACCGGCATCTGCCACCAAGTGAACCTGGAGTACCTGGGGCGGGTGGTCCAGACCCGGGATGGGGTGGCATTCCCCGACACCCTGGTGGGGACCGACTCCCACACCACCATGATCAACGGCCTGGGGATCCTGGGGTGGGGCGTGGGCGGCATCGAGGCCGAGGCCGTGATGCTCGGCCAGCCGGTGTACATGCTGGTTCCCCGGGTCGTGGGGGTTCGTCTCACCGGTGAGCTGCGCCCGGGCGTCACGGCCACGGATCTGGTGCTCCGGGTCACGGAGCTCCTGCGAGAGCACGGCGTCGTGGGCAAGCTGGTGGAGTACTTCGGCGATGGGGTGGGCGGCCTGACCCTGCCCGACCGGGCCGTGTTGGCCAACATGGCGCCCGAGTACGGGGCCACGGCCGGGTTCTTCCCCGTGGACGCCGGCACCCTGGAGTACCTTCGGTTCACCGGGCGGGACGAGGCCCTGGTCGACCTGGTGGAACGGTACACCAAGGAGCAGGGGCTGTTCCGGTCCGACGACGCCCCTCCCCTGCGCTACAGCGAGGTGGTGGAGCTGGACCTCTCCACGGTCGAGCCCGCCATCGCCGGCCCCAAACGGCCCCAGGACCGCATTCCCCTGGGCCGGGTCAAACGGGCCTTCTTCGATGCCCTCCGGACCACGTTCAACAAGGGCGTGGGGGCCGACCTGCCGCCGGCGGAGGACGGCCGGTGGGCCGACGAAGGGGGGAACCCCTCGGGCGGGCCGACGGTCCCTGCCCCCCGGCGCCACGACACCTACAACGGCCAGCGGGTCCGGGTGGACCTGGACGGGGTGGAGGCGTCGCTGACCCACGGCGCCGTGGTGATCGCGTCCCTCACCTCGTGCACCAACACCTCCAGCCCCACCCTGATGCTGGGGGCCGGCCTCTTGGCCAAGAAGGCGGTGGAGCGGGGGCTCACGGTGCGGCCCTGGGTGAAGACCAGCCTGGCCCCTGGATCCAGGGTGGTGACCCGGTACCTGGAGGCGGCCGGCCTGCTGCCCTACCTGGAGGCGCTTCGGTTCCACCTGGTGGGGTACGGCTGCACCACCTGCATCGGCAACAGCGGCCCCCTGCCCGAGCCGGTGGCCCGGGCCGTGACCGAGAATGACCTGGTGGTGGCGGGGGTCCTGTCAGGGAACCGGAACTTCGAGGGCCGGATCAATCCCCTGGTGAAGGCCAACTACCTGGCGAGCCCGCCCCTGGTGGTGGCCTACGCCCTGGCCGGCACCGTGGATATCGACCTCACCCGCGAACCCGTCGCCCACGACCCCAACGGCCAACCGGTGTACCTCAAGGACCTGTGGCCCACCGACGGCGAGGTGCGCGAGGCCGTGGGCCGGGCGGTGTCGGCCGGCATGTTCGGCGAGGAGTACGCCAAGGTGTTCGAGGGGACCGATCTGTGGAACGGCATCGAGGCCCGGGGCGCGGAACTCTACGCCTGGGACCCGACGTCCACCTACATCCAGGAACCGCCGTTCTTCCAGGACCTCACCCTCGACCCGCCGGGCGTGCGGCCCATCGAGAACGCCCGGGCCCTGGCGGTGCTGGGCGACTCGGTGACCACCGACCACATCTCCCCGGCGGGGGCGTTCGGGCCCGACACCCCGGCCGGCCGGTATCTGATCGAGAAGGGGGTCGCTCCGGAGGAGTTCAACTCGTTCGGGTCCCGCCGGGGCAACCACGAGGTGATGATGCGGGGCACCTTCGGCAACGTGCGGATCCGCAACCGGCTGGCCCCCGGCACCGAGGGCGGGTTCACCACCCACCTGCCCACCGGGGAGGTGTTGTCGATCTACGACGCGGCCATGCGCTACCGGGACGAGGGGACCCCGCTGGTGGTGCTGGCCGGCAAGGACTACGGCATGGGGTCGAGCCGGGACTGGGCAGCCAAGGGGACGGCCCTGCTGGGGGTGCGCGCGGTAATCGCCGAGAGCTACGAGCGGATCCACCGGTCGAACCTGGTGGGCATGGGGGTGCTGCCGCTCCAGTTCCAGCCGGGAGACTCGGTGGAGTCCCTGGGCCTCACGGGCCGGGAGACGTTCACGGTGGAGGGCCTGGACGACCGCCTGCGCCCCGGGCAGAGCGTCACGGTGCGGGCCCGGGCGGAGGACGGGGGAGAAAAGGCCTTCCCGGCGCTGGTGCGGATCGACACGCCGGTGGAGATGGAGTACTACCGCAACGGCGGCATCCTCCACACCGTGCTCCGGAGGTTGGCCCGGGAGGATTGAGCCGGTCCCCCCGGGTGCCAGGGGTCAGCCGTCCCCGAGCCCGAACCGGCCCTCCCGGTCGAAGGCGCGGCGGTACCCGGCCATCAGGGACAGCACCGAGCCCACGGCGGTGGCCGCCGAGATCATCAGGAGCACCACGATCTGGTAGGCGGCCGCCACCCGGGGGTCGGTGCCCGAGAGCACCTGGCCGGTCATCATCCCCGGGATGAACACGATTCCGGCCGCCGCCATGGAGTTGAGGGTGGGGATCAGCCCGGCCCGCAGGGCGGAGCGGGCGCTGGGGAGCACGGTCTCCCAGGGGGTGGCCCCGAGGGCCAGGAGGGCCTCGATCTCGCGGGTGCGGGACCGCAGGTCGGCGAACAGCCGGTCGAGGCACACGGCCACGCCGTTCAGGGAGTTCCCGATGACCATGCCCCCGATGGGAATCACGTACCGGGGCTCCCACCAGGGGTCCACCCGGACCACGAGAGCGGTCACGGCCAGGGTCACGGTGAAGCCGGAGACCGCCAGAGCCCCAAGGCCCCGCAGGAACAGCCCCGGCGGGGCACCCCTGAGCCGGGCGGTCAGGGTCTGGGCGGCCACCACGATCATCCCCCCTAGGATGCCGAGCACGAGCCACGGGGTGCCCACCCCGAACACCCACCGCAGCACCAGCCCCAAGGCGAGGAGCTGGACGTAGGCCCGCGCCGCAGCCACCAAGATCGACCGGGTGAGCCCCAGAGCGAGGACCAGCGACAAGCCGGCTGCCGCCGCCAAGAAGCCCGACGCCAAGGCGAGCTGGCCCGGTCCGATGGGGAGCGCGCCACTCACCCCGCCGCCTCCCACTGGCCGTCCCGGATGCGATACCGCCGGGCGACGCCGGGCCAGGGCGCCCCGTGGCCGGCGACCACGGCCGCTCCGCCCGCGGCGGCGAACCGGGCCACCCTCCGGCACACCCGGCCGGCCGCGTCCGGGTCCAGGTTTGCATCGGGCTCGTCGAGGAGGAGCACCTTCGGCCCGGCCAGCAGGGCGCGGATCAGGGCGAGGCGGGCCAGCTGCCCCTGGCTCAGTTCCCCCACCGACCGGTCGAGCCCGATGTCTGCAAGGCCCAGTGCATCGAGCTCCGTTCGGAACGTGTCAGGGCCCGGGGGTCGGGCCTCTCGCCGCACCCGCAGGCCCCAGGGGGCCTTGAGGTCCGGGGCCACGCGGTCGGCTAAAGCCACTGGAGGGAACGGCACGAGCGTGACCCACGCCCGCCACCGGTGGGGGACGACGTCCCCGGCCCTCTGCCCCTGAGACCGGAGCTCCCCCTCCCAGGGGCTGAGCCGGGCCAGGGCGCGGAGCACGGTGGTCTTGCCGGCACCAGAAACACCCCCCACCCACACGATCTCCCCCGGCAGGAGCCGCAGCTCCACCCCAGACACCACCGCGGTGCCTCCTGCCAGGGCCTTCACTCCGTTTGCCTCGAGGATCGGCTCCACCGGGCTCGCCCTCCGCGCCGGGTCCCGCCCACTGTGCCGGCCGACCCCAAGGACGTCAAGGGGGTGGTCAACGAGTGACCATCTTCGGTGGCGACCTGGTTGCCAGGTGACCACTTGTCGCCGCGGTGACCGGTAGAAAGCATGGCTTTTCGCGGGGATCCGAGCCCCGGGGGAGGAGGTATGGATCGTGCTTAGCGGACACGAGGGGTGGGAGGGGGCGTTCGCGTTGCCGCCGGGGGTTGTTGCGCCGTGCTGTTCGACGGCGAGCTTCGGGCCGTGGTGTGGGACGCACGAGGAGTCGGCAACCATGAGGGTACGGGCCCCCGGGGCCCCGGAGAAAGGAGGCGGAGCCGGATGAGAAGGAGGGCAGGAGCCTGGATCGGCGCGTTGGTGCTTGTCCTGGTCCCCGGCTGGGCGGCCGGGGCCTCGCTCCATGGACGGGCCTCCACCGTGCTGCAGTGGTGGGAGAGGGCCTATGACGGGCGGGACATCACCCCCCTGTCCCAGTACCTCTCGTTCGTCGTCTCGGACCTCTGGAAGGGCCAAGACCTCTCCATCCGGGGCTATGGTCAGCTCACGAAGGACCTGACCGGCGGGGACCCCTGGAGGGGCAAGGTGTTCTACCTGTATGCCGACTGGAACGACCTGTGGGGGGATCGCCTCGACCTTGCGGCCGGCAGGCAGTTCGTGCAGAACGCGGCGGGCTCGGCGGTGATGGACGGCGCCGACCTGGACCTGCGGGTGGCCGGGCCGGTGGCGGTACGCCTGTTCGGAGGGGGCGACGTCCAGTACGTGAACGAGTACAACTCGGGCGACGCCTTGGGCGGGTTCTCGGTGTACCTGGACGGGCTGGAGCACACGTTCGCCGAGGTGGCTCTGTTCACCAAGTACGACAAGTACGACCTGGCGCGGCTCATGGCCGGGGCGTCGGTGAGCCAGGACCTGTGGAACTGGGGCCGGGCGTACGGGGACCTGCAGTACGACTACCTGGGCGACACCGTGAGCGAGACCCTCCTGGGGCTTCGACTGTTCCCCCGGGCCGGCTGGATCTTCACCGGCGAGTACTTCGAGAGCCTGCCGGTGTTCGACTCGACCAGCATCTACTCGGTGTTCGCCACCGAACGGTACAAGGAGGGCCGGTTGAAGGCGAGCTACGACGTGGCGCCCAACGTGAGGCTCTACGCCGAGGTGATCCGAGCCTGGTACGAGGAGGGCGACCGGGCCTTCGAAGGGGAGGTGGGGACCCGGATGTTCGACGTGTACGGGGCCCGGATCGACTTCTCGCTGAACCGGCGCCGGGGGTATGGGGGCGAGCTGGACGGCTTCCGCCTGGTGGCCGGCCGCGACTTCTGGAACGACCATCTGTTCGTCGAGGGGGGTGCCGAGTACCAGGCGTTTCAACGCGAAGAGGATCAGGACGACGACACCACCTCGGCCTACTGGGGTTACGTGGAGTACCGCTGGACCCGGACGCTCGCCACCTCGGTTCGGCTCGAGAACCTCGTCGACGGCGGTGGTGAGAACCATCTGGAGGGGCTCCTCCGGGTGGACTGGGACTTCTAGGAGAGGAGGGACGAGACGTGCGTGCGCGATCGCTTCATGTCCTGGGGGCGGCTTGGCTCACCGCGGCCCTCCTGGTCGGCCCGACCCGGGCCCAGGAGTTCACCCACGAGACCCACCGGCAGGAGGGGGTGACCGACTGCACCGTCTGCCACAAGCCGGGAGCCCTGACCATCGTGCCTCCCAAGAAGACCTGCCTCGACTGCCACGAGGAGGGCGAGCTGGCCACCTACACCTTCGGCAAGCTCAAGACCCACGGCCCCTTCTGGGCCACCGAGCACGAGCGTGATGCCGAGGCCTCGAACGCGAACTGCTCTTCGTGCCACGAACAGAAGTTCTGTCTCGACTGCCACAAAGGCGACCCCAAACATCAGCGCCCCGACATGCACGTGGCCGACTACCTGGAGATCCATCCCATCAAGGCCTGGGGCAACGAGGACGCCTGCCGGAAGTGCCACGAGGTGAGCTTCTGCACGGACTGCCACAAGCGGTTCCGCGGCGAGGATCTGAAGGTGCTGAGCCACCGGCGCGGATGGTCCGACAAGCTCGTGGAGGACGGGGGCCGCCGGCACGCGGAGCAGTTCCAGGCCGATCCGGACAGCTGCCGGCAGTGCCACCCGGAAGGGATCCTGTCGAGCCACCAGTGGACCAGCGATCACCAGCGGGAGGCCCGCCGGAGCCTGACCACCTGCCAGTCGTGCCATCCCAGGGGCACGGTTTGCCTGCGTTGTCACAGCGCCACACAGGGCCTGAAGGCCAGCCCCCACCCCAAGAACTGGGGCAGCAACCACGACCGGTTGGCGAGGGCCTCGGATGAGCGGACCTGCGAGAAGTGCCACGAGCCCAAAGGCAGGGATCCCGTGTGCCAGCGGTGTCATTGAACGAAGGGAGGGAGACCATGGACCCCAAGGGAACCGGGTCGTCGGGAGTCCGAAAACGCAGCGGAAAGGAGAGGCGCATGATGCGGAGACGAACGCTCTGGACGGGGTTGGCGTTCCCCGTGGCCGTGGCCGGACTGCTGGCGGTGGCCGGGTGCGGCGAAGGCGCCCGGGAGCCGGCCGGCCGGGGCGACACCTTGGCCGACGAGGCCACCCCCGAGGCCCTGCAGAAGGCCTCGTACGTGGGGTCGGAGACGTGCCTCAAGTGCCACTCTGAGCAGGAGGGGTGGGCCCACAGCCTGCACAAGTTCAAGCTGCGGGCGCTGGACGAGCCGGGTGCTACCGGCACCGTGTTGGTCAACGACTCCGACGGCAACGGGATCGACGACTTCACGGACGGGCTCGACTTCAACGATCCCGAGCCCGGCTACGACGTTACCGGGTTCGATACCCAGGCCGCCAGGGGGGTGGCCCCGGTGCTCGGCAAGGAGGGCAACACCCCCACGATCACGATCGGGGACCTTACGTACGAGGTCAAGTACGTGCTGGGCGGCAACGGCAAGTGGAAGCAGCGTTACGTCACCCAGATCGGAAACTCCCATTACATCCTCCCGGTTCAGTACAACGAGACCACGCGCCAGTATGTGGCGTACTCCCCCGGCAACTGGTACGACGAGAACGGGGATTCGCTCTACGCCGCCGGTGAGACGCCCCTGACGGAGGGGCGCGTCAACGACTCCTACGAGCGGCGGTGCACGGGGTGCCACAACACGGGGCCGGCGGCCCAGGTGGCGTTCACCGGCGGAGAGTGGGTCGCGGATCTCGTGGGCGGCGAGCGCAATGTGGGGTGCGAGGCCTGCCACGGCCCGGGCAGCCGACACGCTGCCGCGCCCACGGCCGAAGGAAGCATCGTCGATCCTGAGCACATCGAGGCCGACCGGGACGTGGACGGCGACGGAGACACCGATGGGGTGGACACCCTGCTCCTCAAAAACTCGGTGTGCACGTCGTGCCACAGCCGGGGAAGCGGCAAGTTCGAGGCCAACGGGGCTGCCACGGGGTACCCGTCCCAGGCGGCGGCCGACGGCTCGTTCGTTCCGTTTCTGCCGGGGGAGTACTGGCTGGACTACTACACGCCGACCACGAAGGATGGGGATCTCTGGAAGGATCCGACCAGCGGCGGGGTGGTCGGATCCAAGGCCCATCACCAGCAAGGCATGGACCTGGATCTGGGGCCCCACGCCCCGGACAAGCCCTATGACGCACCTTGCTTCGCGTGTCACGACGTTCATCGGGGCGCCGACGAGGTTGAGGCCGCGATCGCGGGGAAGATCGAAGGGGTGACGATCCCGGTGGAGGATGGCGAGGCCGACGGCGTGGTGCTGTGCCTGGCCTGCCATGCCGGGTTCGGGCCGTTCGGCAGCCTCGACAAGGACACCCTTCGTGCTGCCGTGGAGGGCGATGCCACGGCCGAGGCGGCCGTGGAGGAGACCGTGGAGGGGCACACGAGGCACCCTGCCGACGTGTCGGAGTGCGCCAACTGCCACATGCCGAAGACGGCGAAGAGCGCCGTCAAGTACGATATTCGAAGCCATGCCTTCGAGATCATCGAGCCCAAGGAGTCCAAGACCACGGCGGCGGGAATCCCCAATGCGTGTGGGGGCTGCCACGTGCAGGGGTTGGAGGAGCCCCAGGACGCCTGGGCCGACCGGCTCCAGGGGTACTTCGAGTACCTGTTCGAAGGGGGCGAGACGACCGCGGTGGACGACGACAGCTATGTGGGCACGGAGGTCTGCGCGACCTGCCACGAGGAGCAGTACGAGGAGTTCAAGCTCTCGGGGCACAACTACAAGCTCAGCAAGGTCACAGCCGGCCGCAAGCCGACCTATCCCTTCTCCGGGCTCCCCGATGCCTCGGCGTTCGGGGTGGACGGCCTGACCGACGGCGACAACACCCTGGGGCCGCCCGAGAACTACGGGGACGTGAGCTATGTGATCGGCGGGTACGGTTGGAAGGCCCGGTTCATCGACAAGAACGGGTACATCGTGACCGGTGCGGACACCCAGTACAACCTGCCCCGAACCGACCTGGAGGGCACCTATCCGGACCTCGGCAAGTGGGTGGCCTATGACGACGGCGAGGCGGACAAGCCCTACGATTACTCCTGCTTCAGGTGCCACACCACCGGAGCGGAGGACCGGAACGATCCCGAGAACGTGAACCCGGACCTTCCGGGCTTCGGCGGTGACCGGTTCGCCATGGAGGGCATCCAGTGCGAGCGGTGCCACGGCATGGGGGCCAAGCACGCCAACTCCCTCGACCCGGCGGACATCGATCATCCCGAGGACGGGCCGGGGAACATGGAGGCCAGCGATCTGTGCGGCGAGTGCCACACCCGCGACAGCGAGAACCGGATCGCCGCCTCCAGCGGGCTCGTGAAGCACCACGAGCAGTACGACGAGCTCCTTCGACTTCCAATCGACGCCAACGGCAACGTGACGGGAGACCCCCAGGGGGGCCACTACACCGGCGGCGTGGGGTGCGTGGGGTGCCACGATCCCCACAAAACCACCCGGTACCAGGACGTGGCGTCCACGGGGCGGGCCATCCGCCAAGAGTGCATCGACTGCCACGAGGGCTACGACGAGTTCACCGAGGAGGCCGCTCCCATGGCGGGTGAGGTGGACTGCGAGGACTGCCACATGCCCCGGTTGGCCAAGAGTGCCGTGAAGAGCGAGGCGGAAGGGTCGGGCCCGGTCCTGGGCGACATCCGCAGCCACGTCTTCGAGATCGATACCTCGGCTTCGTTCCAGTTCACGGCGGACGGGAAGCTGGCGTTTCCGGCGATCACGGCCGAGTTCGCCTGCAAGACCTGTCACGACGGGGAGGAAGAGACCGATGAGGTGAGTTTCGAGATTCGGGTCCACGTACAGACCCCGGACGAGTCGCCCACCTACGTGGGCACGGCCACCTGCGCCGTGTGTCACGACGAGCAGTATCAAGAGTTCAAGCTGTCCGGGCACAACTACAAGCTGAACAAGGTGACCTTCGACACCAAGCCCACCTACCCGTTCTCCGAGACCCCGGAGGCCTCGGCCTTTGGGGTGGACGGACTGACCGATGGCGACAATGCGTTGGGGCCGCCGGCCTCGTACGCGGACGTGGCCTACGTGATCGGCGGATACGGCTGGAAGGCTCGGTTCATCGACAAGAACGGGTACATCGTGACCGGTGCCGACACCCAGTACAACCTGCCCCGAACCGACCTGGAGGGCACCTATCCGGACCTTGGAAAGTGGGTGGCTTATGACGACGGCGAGGTGGACAAGCCCTACGACTACTCCTGCTTCAAGTGTCACACCACCGGTCCGGAGAACCTGGGCGATCCCAACGCAAACCCGGGGCTGCCGGGGTTCGACGGCGATCGGTTCGCCGAGGCCGGGATCCAGTGCGAGGCCTGCCACGGGCCGGGATCGAGCCACGTGGCGTCCCGGAACGCCGATCACATCACCGCAGACACCACATCCGCGCTGTGCGGCAGGTGTCACACCCGCGACAGCCAGGGTCGGATCGCAGCCTCGGACGGCCTGGTGAAGCATCACGAGCAGTACGACGAGCTGCGCGGCATCAACCCCGACGATGTGGACGCCGGCCCCACCGGGGCCCACTACACCGCGGGCCTCACCTGCGTCACTTGCCACGACCCCCACAAGACCACCCGATACCAGGACGTGGCGTCCACCGGGGACTCGATCCGCCGGAAATGCGTCGATTGCCATGCCGGGTTCGACGACTTGACGGTGGATGCCATGGAAGGCGAGGTGGAGTGCGAGGACTGCCACATGCCGCGGCTTGCGAAGAGCGCGGTGAAGAGCGATCCTGAGGGGCCGGCCCCGGCGTTTGGTGATATCCGCAGCCACATTGTGAGGGTCGATCTGTCCGCGTCGGACCAGTTCACCCCGGACGGGAAGTTTGCGTATCCATGGATCACCAAGAGCTTTGCCTGCATGGCGTGCCACAACGACATGGAGGAGCCGGCGGCCGACGCGACCGACTTCACCGGGAACATGCACGTGCTGACCCCGTAGCCTGTGGGAGCGCAGGGGTGTCAACGGGCCGGGTTCCGGTGAGGGGCCCGGCCCGTCATGTAGGAGTTCGCCCGTGAGGCCGTGGGTGGTTGTGATGATGGCGTTGGTCGGGGTGGGGTGGCCTTGGGAGGCGCCGTCCGCTCCTGCTTTGCGCCTTGGCATCGCGTCGATCCTGTCTCCCGAGGTGGCGCGGCCGCTCTACCTGCCCCTGGCCCGCGCCCTGGGCAGCCGGCTGAACCGGCCGGTCGACCTGGTGCAGCGGTTCGGGTACGGCCGCCTGAACGATCTGCTGGCGCGGGGTGAGCTGGATATGGCGGTCCTGTGCACGGGCGGGTACTGCGACGTAGTGAACCGCGGCGGTGGGGAGCCCCTGCTCGTGCCCGTCATGGGCGGCAGCTCCCGGTACCGGGCCTTGCTGGTGGCCCGAAAAGGGAGCGGGATCGGGTCGTTCGCCGACCTCGAGGGGCGGACTATGGTGTTCACGGACCCACTGTCCCTCACGGGCTTCGTGTACCCGTGGGCGCGGTTGAAGGAGTTCGGAGGGGCACGGCGTTGGCTGGGCGACTGCTTCTTCTCCCGCAGCCACGACCGATCGCTGCGGTCCGTGGCCTTGGGTCTGGCGGACGCGGGGTGTGTGGATAGCCGGGTCTGGGGGTATCTCACGGCGACCCATCCGGAAACCGTGGCGGGCCTCGTGGTGGTGGAGCGGTCCGAAGCGTTCCCGATCGCTCCCCTGGTGGTGTCGAAACGCCTGCCCGCAGGGATCCGCTCCCAGCTCAAGCGGGTCCTGGTGGCGCTGTCCCGGGACGAGGAGGGACAGACGATCCTGGCCCAACTGGGGATCGAGGGCTTCGTAGAGCCGGATCCCAAGGGGTACGCCCGGGTGCTCGACCTGTTTCGTCGGGTCGAGGCCGAGGTGGCCCGTGAGCCCTGATCGGCCCGTCCGTGGGACCGATCGTCCTCCCGCCGGGTGGGGCGGGTGGGGGCTGGTGCCGTCGCTGGCGACGGTGATGGTGGCCCTCTCGCTGGGCGGGGTGGTACTGACGGCGGTCTGGTTCGAACGGGGAGCGGTGATCGTGCTCGAGGATCTGAGAGCCGAGCGGGCCGCGGAGGTGGCGAGCCTGGGGGCGCGGCTGGCCTCGCCTTTGCTCGCCACGGACGACCGCTACGACCTGTACCGGCTGGTGGACGGTCTGGTCACCAGCGCCCCCCACACGTGGTTTGCGGCTGCGGTGTGGGATGCCCAGGGGCGGGTGGTGGTGTTTCGGTCCCAACTGCCCGGCTGGGAGCCGGAGCCGGGTCCCCCTTCCGACCGGACCGGAGCGGACGACGATCTGAGGGCGAGCGTGAGGCCGGCCGAGGTGGACGGGGCGGTCCTGGGTTGGTTCGGGGTGTACTACGACCAAGCCGGCATCAAGGCGAGGGTGGTCCCGGTCCACCGGGCCCTCTGGCGGGTGGCCGCCCTCCTCATGGCCGTTTCGGTCGCGGTGTCGATGGTGGCGGCTGCACGCATCTCGGGGCCGATCCGGAGGCTGGATCGGGTCGTGGCCCGGGTGAGCGACGGGGACTTCACCGTTCGGGCCGACGAGACCGCCTGGGGCGAGGCGGGGCGGCTGGCCAAGGGGGTGAACGGGATGCTCGACCGGATCGAGGCGCTGGTCTCCGAGGTCCGGCGGGCCGAGGCCGCCTCCCGGCGGGCCGAGGAGCTGGAGAGCCTGGCTCACCTGGGGGGAGGGCTCGCCCACGAGATCAAGAACCCCTTGACTACGGTTCGGCTTCTCCTCGAGTCCATGGGCCGCGAGGCCCCCGAGGGGGCCTCGCGGCTGGGGGTGGACCGCCAGGATCTGGATCTGCTGGCCGGGCAGGTGGCCAAGATCGACGCGGTTCTGGAAGAGTTCGTTCGGTTCGCCCGACCCCGGCCCCTGCGGCCGGCGCCGGTGGACCTGGAGGACCTGGTGGGGGCCGTGGCCGGGACCCAGGCCGTGGCGGCCCGGCAAAGAGGGGTGCGGATCCAGGTGTACCCCGGGCCGCCGGTACGGGTGACGGCCGATCGGCAACGGCTGGAGCAGGCCCTGACGAACCTGGTGGCCAACGCCCTGGCCCACTCGCCGCCCCAGGGCACGGTGAGGCTGGGGTGGTCCGCGGATGGCGATCGGTTCGCCCTGTGGGTCGAGGACGAGGGAAGGGGGATCCCCGAGGAGTTCCGAAGCCGGGTGTTCGAGCCGTTCTTTACCCAGCGGGAGGGAGGGTTGGGTCTGGGGCTTAGCATCGCCCGGTCGGCGGTGCTCCAGCACGGGTGGGACATCGACGTCGAGGCCCCAGAGCAGAGGGGGGCCCGGTTCGTGATTCGGGGGGCCATGGAGGCACAGGAGGCGTAAGTGGGCATCGTGATCTTAGTGGACGACGATCCGGGGATCCGGTACTCCTTTGGGCGGGCCCTGGGCGGGGACTACGAGGTCCGGGTGTGTGCCTCTGCCGAAGAAGGCCTGGCGGCCGTGGAGGCGAACCCAGAGGGCGTGGACCTGGTGCTGCTGGACATCCGGATGCCGGGCCGCGACGGGTTCTGGCTGCTGGACCGCCTCCGCTCGGACCACCCCAACCTCCCGGTCGTCATGGTGACCGCGTACGGGGACACCGAGACGGCGATCCGGGCCATGAAGCAGGGTGCCTACGACTATCTCGTCAAGCCCTTCGACGTAGGTCACGTCCAGGCCCTGATCGAGGCTGCCCGCAAGCAGCGGGCCCTGACCCGCTCGGCGGTGGCCCTGGGGGCGGAGGCAGAGGACGGTGCGGACCGCATCATCGGGAACTCCCCGGCCATGGTCCGGGTGTACAAGCGCATCGGCCAGCTGGCGGTCACGAACCTCCCATGCCTGATCACCGGGGAAACGGGCACGGGCAAGGAGCTGGTAGCCCGGGCCCTGGTCCACCACAGCGACCGGGCAGGGCGAGCGTTCCTCGTGGTGGACTGCGCCGCCGTGCCCAAGGATCTGTTGGAGTCGGAGCTGTTCGGCTACGAGGAGGGCGCGTTCACGGGCGCCCGAAAGGGGGGCAAGCTGGGGAAGTTCGAGCTGGCCCACGGGGGCACCCTGTTCCTGGACGAGATCGCCGAGATCCCGGTGGACCTCCAGGCGAAGCTCCTCCGGGTCCTGCAGGGCGGCCGGATCCAGCGGGTGGGGGGGACCGAGGAGATCCCGGTGGACGTCCGGGTGGTGGCCGCCACCTGCGCCGACCTGGAGGCACGGGTGGCGGACGGCACGTTTCGTTCGGACCTGTTCTACCGAATCAACGTGGGCCGCGTCCACCTCCCGCCGCTGCGGGAGCGGCAGGAGGACATTCCCGCCCTGGTCCGGTACTTCGCCCGCAAGCACGGGGCCGCCGTGGGCCGAACCGTGACCGGGGTGTCTGAGGACCTGATCCGCACGTTCCAGGCTCGGTCGTGGCCGGGAAACGTGCGGGAGCTGGAGAACGAGGTGCGTCGGCTCCTGGCCTCGACCCGGGGGGAGGTTCTGGCCCCGGAGCTGGGCGTAGTGTGCTCGGAGGATGCGGCGGTATGCTCCGCCTTTCGCTCCCTGGCGGCCCGGCTGCTCGACGAAGGCCCGACCGACGCGTTCCATTCGTTCGTGGCCCGGGCCGAGGCGAGCCTGATCGCCGAGGCCCTGGAGCGAACGGGCGGCAATGTGAGCGCCGCGGCCCGGCTTCTCGGGATCACCCGGCTGACTCTGCGAAAGAAGGCCGAAACCTACGGGATCCGGGTCCGCGATCCCGCCGTCTGAGACGGTTCAATGTTTCGGTTCCCGTGCCCCGACCGGTTGGGACGGCGGCGTTTCTCTAAATCCTTCCCCTTCCCAACGTCCTTGAACCGTCCTCCCTGCGGCGAAGGAGCCCCCGATCTCGGCTGTTCCCGCGTGCGATCCTAACGACGTTTGGGGTATTGCGCGACTCCGGTTCGCATGGGTATACTCACCACCGCGTTTGCGTTCGTGAGGGGCGATCCCGGGGGAGGAGAAGGGAAAACCGCCGGGTCGCATTTTCGTTCAACCCGTTGGGAGAAGGAGGTCAGTCATGGCGGAAGAGATTCGCGAGGTGTATCCGGTTCCCGAGGAGTTTCGGAAGCGGGCGTACATCCAGAGCCGGGAGGAGTACGAGCGGCTCTACAAGGAGTCGTTGGAGAACAGTGACTCCTTCTGGGCCCGGGTGGCGGAGGAGCAGGTGACCTGGTTCAAGAAGTGGGACCGGGTCCAGGACTGGAAGTACTCCAAGGACGAGGTCTACATCAAGTGGTTTCTCAACGGCAAGCTGAACGTCTCGTACAACTGCGTGGACCGGCACCTCGAGAAGCGCGGGGACCAGGTGGCGATCATCTGGGAGGGCAACGAGCCGACCGAGGACCGCAGCATCACCTACCGGGAGCTCCATGAGCAGGTGTGCCGGTTCGCCAACGTGCTGAAGTCCCGGGGCGTGAAAAAGGGCGATCGGGTGTCGATCTACCTGCCCATGATCCCGGAGCTGGCCATCGCCATGCTCGCCTGTGCCCGGATCGGCGCCATCCACTCGGTGGTGTTCGGCGGGTTCTCGGCCGACGCCCTCAAGGACCGGATCCTGGACTGCGACTCCCACGTGCTGATCACCTGCGACGGGTTCTACCGTGGCAAGAAGCTGGTGAACCAGAAGGCCCAGGCCGACGCGGCCATGGCCCAGTGCCCGGGCGTGAGTACCTGTATCGTGGTGAGCCGCGTCGGGGACGACGTGCAGGTGGACATGAAGGAGGGGCGGGACATCTGGTGGCACGAGGCGGTGGCCGAGGCGAGCCCCGAGTGCGCCTACGAGGAGATGGACGCCGAGGACCCGTTGTTCATCCTGTACACCTCGGGCTCCACCGGAAAGCCCAAGGGCGTGATGCACACCACGGGAGGGTACCTGGTGTACACCTCGTACACCCATAAGTTGGTGTTCGACTACCATGACGGCGACATCTACTTTTGCGCGGCCGACATCGGGTGGGTCACCGGCCACAGCTACATCGTGTACGGCCCCCTGTGCAACGGCGCAACCACCGTGATGTTCGAGGGCGTGCCCACCTACCCGGACGCGGGGCGGTACTGGGACATCATCGGCAAGCACAAGATCAACATCCTGTACACGGCTCCCACCGCCATCCGCGCCATCGCCGCCCAGGGCGACGAGTACGTGACGAGCCGGCTGGACAAGCTGGAGACCCTCCGGCTGTTGGGCACGGTGGGCGAGCCGATCAACCCCGAGGCATGGCGCTGGTACTACGAGCTCCCCGGTCGGAGCAAGTGCCCCATCGTGGATACCTGGTGGCAGACCGAGACCGGCGGCATCCTGATCACGGGGCTCCCCGGCGCCATCGACATGAAGCCGGGCAAGGCCACCACCCCGTTCTTCGGGGTGGAGCCCGTGCTGGTGGATCCCGAGAAGGGGCATGTGCTCGAGGGGGTGGCCGAAGGCGCCTTGTGCATCGCCCGGCCGTGGCCCGGCCAGATGCGCGGCGTGTTCGGGGATCCGGACCGGTTCCGGCAGACCTACTTCGTCCAGTACGACGGGTACTACTTCACCGGCGACGGGGCCAACCGGGACGAGGACGGCGACTACCAGATCATCGGCCGCATCGACGACGTGATCAACGTCTCCGGCCACCGGATGGGCACGGCCGAGGTGGAGAGCGCCCTGGTGCTCCACCCGAAGGTGGCCGAGGCCGCGGTGGTGGGCTACCCCCACGACATGAAGGGCCAGGGAATTTACGCCTACGTGACCCTGGTGGCGGGCGCCGAGCCGTCCGAGGAGCTGCGCAAGGAGCTGGTGCAGCTCGTGCGCAAGGAGATCGGGCCGATCGCGACTCCGGACTTTATCCAGTTCGCACCGGGCCTGCCCAAAACCCGGTCGGGCAAGATCATGCGCCGGATCCTTCGGAAGATCGCGGCCAACGAGGTGGCGGCCGGGTTCGGCGACACCTCCACCCTGCTCGATCCGTCGGTGGTGGACCAGCTGGTGGAGGGCCGGCTGAACAAGTAGCCGTCCTCTCTTTGATGGATCGAAAAGGCCGGCCCCTTGCGGGGCCGGCCTTTTCTTGGCCGCCGATCTTCGAAAGCCGGGAGAAGGGACGAGCCGTTCGTCTCCCTGGCCTTCCACCCCCGAGTGTGGTACCCGTTGGGGCCTTCGCGATCGGAGGCTCTCGGATGCGTACCCAGCCCAAAGCCGTCCCTTGGGTCGTGGATCTGGCCCTGGTGACGGTGGTGCTCCTGTGGTCCCTGAACTTCGTCATCCTGAAGGCGGCCCTGCCCCGGTTTGATCCCCTGGCCCTTGCGGCGTTGCGGTTCATGGGGATCGCTGTGTTGTTCGAGATCCTTCTGCGGTTCAAAGGGGTCGAGGGGCGCCTGGACCGTGCCGACCGCAAGGCCTTCGTGCTGTCGGCCCTGGTCGGCTACACCCTGTACCAGGGGCTGTTCATTCTCGGGCTTCACCGGGGCACGGCGTTTTCCACCGCGCTCATGATCAACACCGGTCCGATGTGGGCCGCCCTGATCCTGACCCTATGGGGTTTCGAAAGGGTGGGCCGTCGCCAGTGGGCGGGCATTGTGCTGGCCCTGGCAGGGCTCGTGGTCTATGTGGGGCCCCGTCTGGTGGCCGGGGGCGGAGGGGGCATGGGCGACCTGCTGGCCTTGGGCGCGGCCGTCTCGTGGTCGTGCTACGGCATCCTGAACAAACCTTTATTGGAGCACTACGGCGCGTTCTATCTCACCACCCGCACCTTCCAGATCGGCGCCGCCCTGTTCTTGCCGTTCGCGGTGCCGTCACTCCTCGGCCAGGACTGGGCGGACATCGGCCCGGCCGGCTGGGCAGCCGTGGCCTACTCTGTGGTGTTCCCCATCGTGGTGGCCGTGAGCCTCTGGAACTGGGCCATCGGCCAGCGGGGTGTGAGCCGCACCGTGGTGTACCAGTACTTGGTCCCCGTCACGAGCGCTCTGCTGTCCTGGCTCTTCCTAGACGAACCCTTTACCTTTCAGAAGTTGGCCGGCGGCGCTCTCGTGCTCGTCGGTGTCGTTTTGAGCCGCCGACCTGGCTGAACCTACTTCAGCCCACACCACGATAACGGGGCAGGGGCTTTCGCGGAGCGCGGCGTCCGTGGCGCTGCCGAGGGAAGAGCTTTCTCGCCCCCTTCCTGCCGTTCTGACTGAGAGGGGTTCAAAATGCGCGGGACGTACGTCTGTTTCCGATGCGCCGGGGCGAAAACGGGTTCCCGGTTGTCCAGCTACTCCTCGCAAGAAAAAATGCGCCCGGGCAAGGGCATGTGGCGACCTTTCGAGCGGAGGGTGTATGAAGGTCCTGATCATCGAGGATGACGAGCGGATCCGATCGTTCTTGAAGAAAGGGCTGGAACAGGCAGGATTCACGGTGGATGCCGTCGGGGAAGGGGAACTGGGGCTCGAGATGGCCTTGGATCCCGGCTACGCAGTGGCGGTGGTGGACCTGATGCTTCCCGGCCGCGATGGCCTGTCAATCATCGAGGAGATGCGGGGAAGGGGGGTGCAGACCCCGGTGCTGATCCTGAGCGCCCGCAGGTCGGTGGACGATCGCGTGAGAGGGCTCCAGCAGGGGGGTGACGATTACCTGACAAAGCCCTTCTCGTTCTCCGAGCTTTTGGCCCGGGTACGCGTTTTGGCGAGGCGGGCCCAGCTTAATCCCGCCCCCACAGAGCTGGTGGTGGCCGATCTGCGACTTGACCGGATTTCCCGCGTTGCTTGGCGCCGAGGGGTGAGGGTCGAACTCACTCCGAAGGAGTTTGCTCTCCTCGAGTTGTTGATGGCGGTCCCCGGGCAGCCGGTGTCCCGCACAGTGATTCTGGAACGGCTGTGGGGCTACTTTTTCGATCCGCAGACAAACGTGGTGGATGTGTTGGTGAGCCGGGTCAGGGCCAAGGTGGACCGTGACTTCGAGCCGAAACGGATCCGGACCGTGCGAGGTGTGGGCTATGTTTTGGACCCGCTTTGACCGAACGGTACACTCGGTCGTCTTCCGCCTCACAGCACGGTACGCTCTGGTGTTTTCCCTAGGAGCGATCGCCCTGTTCGGGCTTGCGTACCGGCTTCTGGAAACCGGATTGAAGAGCGAGGAGCGAGAGGGGATCGCAGCAAAGTTGGTGGAGCTGGCGGGCGAGTACCGGGACGGCGGGCTCCAGGCGGTAGCGAGGGATGTCGCGTTGTCCACGGACCGGGACGAGGTCCCGGCGTTTGCCGTTCGCGTGGCCGACTCCGAGAACCGGACCCTGTTCGCCAGCGCCCTCCCCTCATGGCGGGGGTTCGAGCCCCGCGTGCTCGAGCGCACGACTCCCCCCGAGGGAGGGTGGCTCGAGCTGGAAGAGGCGGGGGACGGTCGGGTCCTGGAGGTAGCGGCAGTACGGCTTCCGGACGGGAGTTTCCTGGAGGTGGGGCGTGTCTCGCCGCTGTTGGATCGAGCCCTGGAACGGTTCCGCGAGGTCGCGGGGGTCACAGCGATTCCCTTGGTGTTCATGGCGGTGGGAGCCGGATGGTTTCTGGCTTGCAGGGCCCTGGAGCCGGTTCGCCAGCTTTCCACGGCCTTGGACCGGATCGTGCCGGGGGACGGCGGGGCCAGGATCCCTCGGCCGGGGACAGCCGACGAGATAGATGCGCTCGTAGAGCGGGTCAACCGGTTGCTCGGCCGAATCGAAACCCTCGTTGCGGGGATGCGCGAATCGCTGGACAACGTGGCGCACGACCTGCGCACTCCTTTGACGAGGCTTCGCGGGGTGGCGGAAGTGGCTCTCACATCGGGGAAGGACCCCGAGGAATTGCGGGAGGCGTTGGCAGACTGCCTGGAGGAGACCCAACGGATCGACGCGATGCTTCGGGCCATTTTTGATCTTTCCGAGGCGGAAACGGGGGCCATGGCTCTCCACAGAGCCCCGTGCGGCGTTCGGGGTGCGTGCGAGGACGTGGCCGAGCTGTACCGGGTGGTAGCGGAAGACCGGCGCGTGTCCCTCACAGTCTCCGTTGACGAGGGACTGACGGTGTGGGCCGATCCCGTTCGGTTGCGCCAAGTGATTGCGAATCTGGTGGACAACGCGGTCAAGTACACGCCTGAAGGGGGATGGGTACGGGTGCGGGCAAACGAGGAAAACGGTCGGGTGGTGGTGCGAGTGGAGGACTCCGGGCCAGGGATCCCCGAGAAGGAGCAGCTTCGCGTCTGGGAGCGGCTGTACCGCGCTGACACGAGCCGATCCCAGCGGGGCCTAGGTCTGGGACTGTCCTTGGTGCGGGCGTTGGTGGAGGCGCACGGAGGGGAGGTGGGGGTGCGAAGCTCGCCTGGACAGGGCAGCGTGTTCTGGTTTTGTCTTCTGCCGGCGGACGAAACGTGGGGGGCTGAGGCCATTAACCCGGCGGCGATAAAGACGCGTAAGCGGCCGCAGGGTCGCGGGGCGGGGGAAAAGAAGCCGGGAGGTTCCGCCTGAGATCGCAGGGGTCCTCTCGGTTCGATCCGGTCGCGGCTCGTCAGGGCTCGCGCCGCAGCGGCTCCCCTGCCAGATCGAGTCAGAAAGGTGACGCGTGCAGGAGATCCAGACGGCGTTCTTGTTCGCGGCGGGGTATCTCGTTTCTCGCCTCGTTGTGCGGATTCCCCTGGCCGAACGTTTGCTGTACGTCGGGGCGAAACCGGGTGCGCGCCTCCGCGCCCTCGGGGTCTGCCTTCGGATCCTGGCTGCAGCCGCGGCGTTGTCGGCAGTGGTGCCCAACGTGCTTGTCGTGTTGGGGGTGCTGCCCGCCGTAAACCGGATAGGCCGGGACTCGGATCGAGAGAGCGACGCCGCATGGCCCACGGCAAAGGCCGTGGCCTTGCTGTACGGTGCGAACATCGGGGGGATGGCGTCGCTCACCGGTACCCCCGCCAACGGGGCCTGGTGGCATGGCTGGTGGCGGCCGGGGTTCCGCGTGGCCCGGCCCTCTCCTATGCTGGCTGGCTCCTGTAAGGGCCGGTGCTGGCAGCGGTGCTGACGGCCGGGTTCGCGATCTGGTGCTTCGTCTGGCCGGTAAGGGGGCTCGGGGGGAGGTCTCTTCTGCACCCCGCCGACATATTTCGCGGGACCCCCTTTCGGGGCGCGGTGTTCGTGGGTGCCAGTGCTGTGAAGGCCTGGGTCTGTCTGTTCCGTGTTCGTACACCCAGGCCGCTCTGGCGGTGGCTCTATCGAGCACCTGCGCCTTTCTGCTTTTGGCGACGGTTGTAAACGGGTTCGTGTGCGGCAGGATCCGCGGCGTCTCCCTCCGGCGTTTGTTGGTAAGCGGGATCGCAATGAACGTGGCTGCGGCGGCCCTGGTGTCCACCTGGGTCCGGTTCCTCCCCGGGTTGTGAAGGCGTTCCCCTCCGCTCGCCCTTCTCCCATTACATCGTTGTAATGTTCCTGTCATGGTCCCGTAACGCCGGAGGCGGTACCTTGTGTCCGCCAACCTCAGGAAAAGGAACGACAAGAGGAAAAGCTTCAGAATGAAGGCGTTCCCTCCTTCTTGCGCAGCGTCTCACGCCCCCCCTACAGGCCGTTTCCACTGTGCGAGGCTCAGGATGCCGCTGCTGGCGCACCAGGTGCTGGGGAAGCTCCGCCGCCTGTGGCTCGTGTGGTTCCGACCGCAGTGCGTAGCCCGGAAACACCGGCAGCGAACCGGCAGGTGCCTGCGATGCGGGCGGTGCTGCAGCCTCGCGTTCACCTGCCCGATGTTCGCCGGGGACGGGTTTTGTTTGACCTACGGAGCGGTCCGGCCACGCGTATGCGCTGCGTTCCCGATCGATGAGCGCGATCTCAAAGAGGTCGAGAGGGGCGGGGGCGCGTGCGGGTTCGCGTTTCAAGCCCCCGAGCCTCTGGTCTTGGTGGAGGGAGGGAGCCGGCGGTGAGTCCCGTGACGAACTGGGAGCTTGCTCTTCTGGCTCGGTACGCGGCCGCCCGGGGCGGGTCCCCGTGGCTGGACGGACTGGCGAAGATTCTGGCTACGGCCGGACCTTGGGGAACCGCCTGCGTGTTGACCGCGCTTTGGCTCTGGGGAAGCCGGGGGGTCAGGGACCGAGTGGCCTTACTCGAGGCGACGGCGGCAGGGCTTCTCGGGCTCGGTGTCAACCAAGTGTTTGCAGCCTTCTTTTTCCGCCCGCGGCCTTACATGCTGGGTCTGGTCAAGCCCCTCATCACCCACGCCTACGAGACCAGTTTTCCCAGCGATCACGCCACGCTCATGCTCGGGGTCGGGCTTTACCTGCTCCTCTTCACGCGCCGCCGCTGGGCCGGGGCCGTCTTGCTCCTCCTGGGGGGGGCCACGGCCTGGGCCAGGGTCTACGCGGGGGTGCACTTCCCCTCGGACGTTCTGGGGTCGGCCGGGGTCGCGATCGCCGCGTGCGTCGCCGTGAAGGCTGCTGCCTCGCGCGTGCACCCTCGTCTGGAAGGTCTGGTTCGGCTGTACGCTCGGATCGCAAACGGATGGATCCGCCGTGGCTGGGTCCGGGGGATTGCCCCGGAATAGACGGGCGGGAGCGGGCGAACCCCGGAGGGTGAAAACAGATGTTCACATCTCTGCTGCTACATGGGGCCTCCGTGCTGACCGGGGTGCTCGCGTTCGTGTTTGCCGTTCGCATCCTCCGGGAGCGGAGGCCACCCGCCAACGCGCTGAGCTGGATCGTGGGAGTGGTGTTGGCCCCCTATGTGGCGATACCGCTATACCTCCTTCTCGGCGGGGCCCGCACCCGGGAGATTCTCCGGAAAAAGGGAAGACTGCGCGCCCGAGGTCAATCGGCCGAGGCCGTGGTGCCGTGCTCCCCGGCCGCCCGGGTGCTCACGGCCCGGGGCGGGCCGCCTCCACGGCCCGGTCACCGGATCTCGTGGTTTTCCGATGGGGTGGGCTCCTACCATGCTCTTGTGGATCTGATCCGGGGCGCACGGCGGCGTCTGTGGGTGCAGACGTTCATTTTGGGGCGTGACCCGGTGGGAGCCGCCCTCGTGGAGACCCTGGCCGAAAGGGCCCGGGAGGGGGTGGAGGTCTGCCTGCTTCTCGACGCTATGGGGGGCTGGGGCGCGAGGGGGCGGTTCGTCGATCCGATCCGGAGGGCCGGCGGCCGGGTCGGTGTGTTCCTGCCGGTGCTGCCCTTGCGCCGTCGATGGTCCGCGAATCTCCGAAATCACCGCAAGCTCGCCTTGGCGGACGGCCGGGGGGCGTGGTTGGGGGGCATGAACCTGGCCGAGGAATACCTGGGACCCGCGGAACACCCGGGCCGCTGGGCCGATCTGGCGGCGGTGGTGGAGGGGCCGGCGGTGACCGATCTGGAGGAGGGGTTTCGGGCCGACTGGCGGTTTGCCACGGGGACCGAACCCGGGGGCTCGGTCGGGGTCGGAGAGCCCCTGGGTAGGGGACCGGCCACGGTTCAAGCCGCGGCGGCGGGCCCGGACGTGGCGGGAAATCCCCTGCGCGACGCCCTGCTCGCGGCCTTCGCCGGCGCGCGGCGGCACGTGTGGGTCGTGTCGCCCTATTTCCTGCCGGATGAGGCCCTGCTCCAGATGCTGGCCGTCCAGGCGCGAGCCGGGGTCGAGGTGACGGTCGTCGTTCCAGAGCGTTCGAACCACCGGTTGGCGGACTGGGCACGGGAACGCCCGTTGCAGATCCTGCGGGACGCGGGAGCCCGGGTCCTGGGATACGGCCGCAGCATGATCCACGCGAAGCTCGTCGCCGTCGACGAGAGCTTCGGTCTTTTCGGGTCGGCCAATCTGGACATGCGAAGCCTCTATCTGAATTTCGAGGTCGGGCTGGCGCTCTACACCCCGGCGGACGTCCGAGCGCTCCGGCGGATCGCCGCCGAATATGCGTCGGCGTCCAGACCTCTGGCGTTTCCCCACCGCAGGGGCAATGTGGGAGAACTCCTGGTGGACTTGGCAGATCTTCTGGCACCTCTTCTGTGACGGCGGGAGGGGGTCGTCGTGTACTCGGTTACCGAACGGATCCTGACGCTCCTCGCGGCCCATCCCCACCCGGTGACCTTCTTCCTGCTGGTGCTCACCGGTCTCGGACTTCCCGTGCCGGAGGACGTGATTCTCCTGGCGGCCGGGGCCGTGGTGAGCTGGGGGCGCACGGGGTACTACCCCATCGTGGGGGTGGCCCTCCTGGGGGTGTTGGTGGGGGATCTCCTGCTCTTCCTTTTGGGGCGAAGATACGGTCCCAGGTTCCTCAAACATCGACCGTTTCGGTACCTGGCGAGCCCACGGCGCACGGACCGGGCGCGGGACATGCTGGCCCGTCGAGGCGCGGGAGCCGTGTTCCTCGGTCGGTTCGTGGCGGGGGTGCGGTTTGCGGTGTTCTTCGTGGCCGGGGCGAGCGGCATGAACACGGCCACGTTCGTTCTGCTCGACCTCACGGGGGCCGTGATCTCGGTTCCCCTGGCGGTCCTCGTCGGGTACGTGTTCGGCTCGAACTTCGAGGAGGCCCTGGGCGTCCTCCGTGCCTACCGGTGGCAGGTGCTCGCCGCGGCGGTCGGCCTCGTGCTGGCAGGGTGGGCCCTCGTTCGGGTGGGCCGGACCCTCGGCGCGTGGAAGCGGCTGCGGCGGGCAGGGACGGCCCTGGCGCGCCTGGTCGGCGGGTACATGGGGCGCCGCCGGTGGTTCCGTTTGGCCCTGCTGGCCGCGGCCTTGGGCGGCGTGGTCTACTACGCGGCGGTGGCCGCTCAGCCCCTTCCTGCTGCCGACCGGAACTTCCGCCAGATCGCCCGGATTCCCCCGGTGAACCCGGGAGACCCGTTTAGCTTCGCCGTGCTGGGAGACAACCGCAACAACCAGACGGTGTTCACGGAGATCCTTCGGCGCATCGATGCGGATCCCGACATTCGGTTCGCGGTGGATCTCGGGGACCTGGTGTTTGACGGGGAAAGGGAGAAGTACCGGTTCTTCCTGGAGCAGATCGGCGGATTCACGAAACCCCTCCTGGTGGCGCCGGGAAACCACGACATCCGCGAGGGGGGCCGCGCCGTGTACTATGACGCGTTTGGCCCGTTCTACTACTCGTTCCGGGTGGGTGACGCCCTGTTCGTGGTGCTGGACGACGCCGACGAGGTGGGATTCACGCCGTCCCAGTGGGCCTGGGCCGAGCGCGTGGTGAAGGAATCGGGCGCCGCGCACACGTTCGTGATGTTTCACGTGCCGCTGTTCGATCCCCGCCACCGCACGGACCTTGACTGGCTCAAAGCCGTGCTGCCGGGGCCTGCCCGCAACTGGATGTTCCACCACAGCCTGGCAGACGAAACCCGGGCGAGGGAGTATGCTACGGTGTTCCGACGGTGGGGGGTCACGAGGCTGTACTGCTCCCACGTTCACGGCTTCTACCGGGGAGAGTGGGCCGGCGTGCCGTTCACCCTGACGGGGGGTGCCGGCGCCCCGCTGGTCGGGATCGACCCCGAGCACGATTTCTACCATTACGTGAAGGTCACCGTGGGGCCCGGGGGCGTGCGCGAGGAGGTGGTCCGGATCCCCTCGCCCCCGTTCGGTCTTCTGGCCCGCGCCGGAAACCTGGTTTTTCTGCATCTGCGAAGCTTTGTGGCCACCCACGTCCCGGGCACGATTCTGTTCCTCGTGTTCGCCGTGGGCGCGTGGGATCTCCTGGCTGCCCGGCGCGGTCGGGAGAACGCAGCGTGATGCGGGTCTCCCTCCCGGCCGTGGCCCTCGCCCTCATCGTGGTGTCGGCGAGCACGGCCTTTGCCGGGGTGCGCCGAGACCCGGTCCGGGCTGGTGGGGACGCCCTCGCGTACGCCGTGACCCCGGCCGGCTGGGGTGCCGAGGAATGGGGCCGGTTCGGGCTCGCCGCGGGGTCGGTCGCGGTCGTGGGGCTGGCCGACGAGGGCGTCCGGGTCTCCGTGCGAGACGCCCGCACCGGGTTCACGGGGGATCTCGCCCGGGCGGTAAAGGGGCTCGGCGAGCCCTTGGGCTGGGGCGGGGCCGTGGTCGCGGCCACGTACCTCGGGGGCTGGGCGGCAGGGGCCGACGACGTGCGGGAGACTGGGTTTCGCATGGCCGAGGCCGGCGTGCTTTCGCTGGCGGCGGCTTCCGTTCTCAAGGCGGCCGTGGGTCGAAGCCGGCCCGGGGAGGGGCAGGGCGCGGGCACGTTTCGGCCCCTCCGGGGCGGTCTGGGCGGCGGGCGCTCGTCGTTCCCCTCGGGCCACACCACGTTCGCCTTCGCCGTGGCCGCGGTGGCGGCCGAACGGGTGCCGGGTTCGGGCTGGGTGGCCTATCCGCTCGCGGCGCTCGTGGGCTGGTCGCGCCTCCACGACGACGACCACTGGGCGAGCGATGTCGCGGCGGGGGCCGCCCTGGGCGCGGCCACCGGCTGGTGGGTGGCGCACCGCCCGGACGAGTCCGCCACCATGCTCGTGCCCTGGATCGGCCCGGGCTGGGGCGGACTCGCGTGGTGCGGACGGTTCGATTGACCCGGCGGCCATACGGCCGCACAAGCAGCCCGCAGGGGCGTGGGGCCTGCCTCCGGCCCTGTGGAGGGCTTCGGGCCCCACGGCCTCCCGCCTACGGCGAGTTCCAGGTGTTCGTCCCGTCGGAGATGGACTCCAGCACCGGATCGATCATCCGAAGCTCCAGCTCGCTCTCGCTCTGGTCCACGAACACCCGGGCCGTGGCCTGGGGGCTCGTGCGGCCCGCCTCCACCACGGTGGTGGTGAGGAACGGGAACGCGGTGGGGTCCGAGCCGCCCACTCGCACGCGGAAGTCCACGAGATTCCGCTGGGCCGGGTCCACCTCCGGGTACTTCGTGCTGAGATCGGAGGGGGCGGCCTGGGTCTGTCCCCCGGGTACCGCGACGATCACGAGGGGCCCGAACGCCGGCCTCATGCGCAGGTAGAACGGGGCGCTCCGGTCCTGCCCGGCCACCTGGACCGTGGCCCCCCCTCCCTTGCGGCTCGCCCGGGCGTTGGCCCGGGCCAGGATCCGGGCCGTACGCAGGTCCAGATCGGACCGGGTCAGCCGGGCGAGCCACGCCACCCGGGCCCCGGCCTGGGGGTCGCCCTGCACCGCGTTCTCCGGGATCACCAGGGCCACCTGGTCCAGGGCGTAGGCGTGGGACGTATGGTTGGCCGAGTAGTTCTCCGGGGCTATGGAGTCGTTGATCACGTTGGCCAGCACCCCGGCGAGGAACCCGGCCGTGAGCTGGGTGCCGCTCACCTCGAACCGGAAGGACTCGGGAGCCTGGGTGAACACGCCGAAGGGCTTCTTCACCGGAACCCGCTCGAGCGCGCCCGCCCGGTAGAGGAGCGCCTTGCCGGTGTCCTGGTCGAGCACGGCGTTCACCGTGAGCCTCTCCCAGACGCGGGGGAACACCTCCTCCAGGCCCTCCTGGGCGAGGATCCCTGGCGGCGCCCCCTGGGCCGTGCTCACCAAAGAGGCCATGGCGTGGTCCGGGAGGCCCTTGCCGGTGCTGGGGTTCATGGCCTGGTTGTCCCAGATCTGGAACGCCGCGGCCACCCCGGCGGAGGCCAGAACCCCGGCCGGGCCGGCCGCGGTGAGCATGGCGCCCACGGCCGCCGCCCCCACGGACACGACCACCTTGGCCGTGGAGGCCTTGAGGGCCGCCTCGGCGTCCACCCGGGTGGTCAGCCGGATGTCGTCGTCCCGAACCACCTGGGGGTAGCGGCTCAGCACCAGCGGCGCCCTGAGGGTGGCTTCGACCAGGGGCTGGCCGCTCGGGTCCGTCGGGTCGGTGGTGAACTCGAAGGCCGCGTTCGGCCCCCCGAGGTGGAACGCGGTGCGGATCACGTCCCGTCCGTCCAGGTCCTTGGAGAAGGTGACCACCCGGCCGGCGGCGGCCGAGTCCGCGCGCACCGCCTCCTCGCCGATCGTGTCGCCCAGGTCCGAGATCTGACCCGTGCGCAGGTAGCCGCAGTCGAGCCCGGGGGTGTCCACCCCGGGGGTTCGGGCTATCACCTGGTACCGGGTGCCCGCGAACCGTCCTCCCGAGGCGCCGCCCTGCTGATACAGAAGGCCGCTGTCGAGCATCGTGTCGGGCGGAGC
>JALUTY010000099.1 GCA_027021615.1 bacterium
GAACTCTCCTACCAACGACGATTGGCGCTCCGTCCCCCTCCTCGGCACCCAGGCCCCCCTGGTCGCTTGATGCCTGGCCGAGCGGGCCGTCGGAACGACCGGGCAGATCGTCCGCTACGACGTCGCGTCCGACACGGAGGACGTCGTCTTCTCCGGGACGAAGGTCCAGCGACCGGCCGTGGACGGCGTCTGGCCCGGCGGCTCAGAGACGACCATCACCAGTTGGGAAGCGGACTGGACCGATCCCAACTCGAACACCACGGTCGCCCAGGTCTTCCTGCTCGCGGATTGACCCTCGGTCTCCCCCGGGTCAGTACATGACCTGGAGGGGGTTGGTGGTGCGGCAGGTGGTCAGGTCCAGCGCCTGGAGGTGGACGCGGCCCTTCCGAAACCACGGCGAGAGGCGGGTCGGGGTGTGGGCGCGGCCCTGGAAGTCGGCCAGCGTCAGGAAGGCCAGGATCGGGGGATCGAGGAGCTCGAGCAGCGTCCCTGCGCAGGGGCGGCCCGGCGGAATCACCGTCGGGCCGCCCGCGCCGATGGAGTAGGCGAAGAGGACCTTGCCGTAGGGCGTCATCCCCGTGGCGTGGGCGCTCATCAGGTCACCACGGCGGCCGCGCACGCCCAGCGCGGGCGGGGCGGGGTTCGGGCCGTCCAGCCATTCGATGGCGCCCATGAGGCCGCGCCACTGCGCATACCCCACGTATCCCGGGATCCCGGTCTTCGGGTCCACCACCATCAACATCTCCTCCTGGAGGTAGATGGTTCCATCCGGACGGAAGGCCATGTTGGCGGCAATGGGGGGACCGACGAAGCTGGGGTTCACGTCGGTCGGCTGCGCCGTCTGCGGGTCCAGGGTCATCAGGCCGAAAGCACCGTCCCAGGTCCACAACTGCCCGTCGTACCAGTTCATCGCGTTTGGGGACAGCAAACCCGTATCCCCGATGAGGGTCGTGTGGCCGGTTTCGAGATCGAGGGTGCGCAGCTTCCTTGTCTCCCAACCAGAGAAGGAGTCCTTCGTGATGGCGTAGAGAACGTCCCCCGGCCCGAAGGCCAATGCAGCGATGGTCAGGACATCGGTCTGAGATACGAAGGTCTTACGGCCCGTGTTCGGGTCGATCTCGTAGATTTCGGTGAGGGTGCCATTCGCCGGCCTGCCACCGACGTAGACCCGCCCCTGACTGTCGGCCGCCATGGAGTTCCACACGTGGTGTGCAAAACCAGACCCTCCGATCAGGGTCGCGCGAGCCGTGTGCACGTCGAACTCGACCAGCTCGCCGGTCAAGAGATCGATCCCAACGAGCCGTTGAGCCGGCAGCGTGCTCGTGAGGAACAGGGCCAGGAAGAGTAGG
>JALUTY010000100.1 GCA_027021615.1 bacterium
GGCGCTCGTGCAGACCGCAGGGCTCGCGGGCAAGGGGCTTGGAGGCACGGCCTACCGGCTGCTGGGCGCGCCGGTTCTGCTGAGCGTGGACGGCATCACGTACCTGATCAGCGCGGCCACCGAGGCGCTCATCCGCCTCCCCCAGGCCCCGCGCCGGCAGCCGTCCGGTGGCTGGAGCGAGGCGGTCCGCAGGCTGGCAACGGACACGAGGGAAGGCTTCCGCTACGTGTGGAGCCACCACGGCCTACGGACCGCGGTGCTGGTGACCGCCTGCATCACGTTCTTCCTGGAGCCCCTGGTGGTGCTCCTGCCGCTCCTGGTCAAGGACACGAGGTTTCTCGGGCTCTCGGCCGACTGGTACGGATACCTCCTGGCTGGGTACGGGGCCGCCCATTTGACGGGGTACTGGCTGGCGGGCAGGGTGACCGGCCCCCCTTCCCCTCGACAGGGGGTCCTGGCAGGGGGGGCCGTTGCGTCAGCAGGTCTGAGCTTCGTGGGGCTGGGCTTGGCCCGAGGGGCTGGGGCTGCCCTGGGTTGGATCGTGCTCGGCGGGTTAGCACTGGGGTTCTATAACAACTCCCTCCTCTCACGGGTCCAGGTCCGGGTCCCCGATGCGCTGAGGGCCCGGGCCCTGGCCGCGTTTCAGGCCCTGGCCATGGGGCTGGTGCCCGTGGGCATCGGCCTGGCCGGAGCGGCGACAGAGCTCTCGGGCCGGAGGGTGGACCTGGTGTTCGTGGCGGCAGGCTTGCTCGTCATCCCCGCGGGCCTGGCCGCAGCCCTCCACCCCGGCCTCCGTGGACTCCTGTCAACCCGCTCGTCTGCCTCCGGCCCCCGATAAAAAAGCGGGAGCCAAGGCTCCCGCTGACCAGGCTGACGCCCTGCGTCAAAAGCCTGCTACCCGCTCCACCGCAGGATCGCCACAGTTGTGAAACAACACGTGGTCATCGGCCCGAAAGCCTCCCCGTCGATCCCCTCGTCCAGCACCAGAATCCCGAGCTCTTCCATCGTCTGACCTCCTTTCTCCGAGTGGGTCGAAAATGGGCCCCTACCCCCCCCACCAAAACGACGTTTTTCAGTCTAGCTCGATTTCGGAGCGGAATCAAAAGGAAAATCGCACCCCCACCTCCACCCATCGGCCCGGGTTGGGCCGGTTCGGATCCGTGTACTGCCGCCCTTGGAACAGGTTGTGGGCCGTGAGGAACGCGTCCACGGCTGCGCCTCGGCCCAGCCGAAACCGCTTCCACAGGTTCAGGTCCCATACGGGGTCGTTGCGATCCCCCTCGCCCGGGCCCTGGTCCCACCACACGAAGTGACCGGCCAGCTCCCCATGGA
>JALUTY010000101.1 GCA_027021615.1 bacterium
CTGCTCCGGGCGCTCCGGTACGAGCGGGCCCTGGTGTACGAGGCCCTGGGCCAGCATCGGCGGGCGCGCAGCGAGTTCGAGAAACTCTATGCCGAGGCCCCGGACCACGAGGACGTGGCGGTCCGGTTGGGCATCGCCGCTGGCGCGCGGAGGGGACCCAGCCCCACGGATCCCACGAAGCGGTACCGGTTGTCGGAAGGGGAGCTATGACGAGCTGTGACACGGAGCTGTGACAAGCTGCGGCCTGCTGCTGTGACACGCCCCACGCCGGACCGGGCAGGCCAGACCCAAGCGGAGATTCGAATCCGCACCGTTTCCGCCCCCTTGGGAGCAGGGGGGATGTCGGAACGGCCGGATGACGAGCACGGGGAGGTCGTGACCGAGATGCGTCGGCGTTTCGGCGAGGCCGGAGGCGAATGCCCCGCGGCAAGCGCGCGACCCGAAAATCGCACAGACCACCTCTACGGCCTTTCGATCCTTGTGTTCACAAATATATTTTGTTCATGTAATATGAACTTCATCATCTTGTGAACGCAAGGAGGGCCCAATGCCCCGGGCACGCCCAAAGGATGCCGAAAAGCGACGAACCGATCTGGTGGTGACCGCGGTCGAGGCTTTCCAAGAGGCCACCGGAGTGCCCGCTCGCGTGGTGCACCCCACACCCGATGGGTTCGGCGGGGGCATTCTGGTTCAAATCGGCGAGGAAGAACCGTTCCTCGCTGTGTGCAAGCCCACCCTGACTCCGACGACCCTTGGCCCTGCCCTTGCGGAGATGCGGAAGCTCCCGCAGCACGGGGTGCTGGTCGCCCGGCACGTGACCCCTCCCATGGCCGAGCGGCTCCGGGACCACGACGTTCCCTTTCTGGACACCGCGGGCAACGCGTACGTGCGCACCCCGCGCTTGCTCATCCTCGTGACCGGGCGAAAGCCACCCGGCAAGACGCCCAACGAACAGCCGGTGAAAGCGTTTCGAGCCACGGGGCTGAAGGTGGTCTTCGCGTTGCTCTGCCGCCCGGAGCTCGTTGCGGCACCGTATCGGAAGATCGCCGAAGCGGCCGGCGTGGCACTGGGGGCCGTCACCCCGGTGTTCCGGGATCTGGAGCGCCTGGGTTTCCTGCGGGTCACCAAGGCCCGGGGCCGCAGGCTCGAACGGCAGGCCGAACTCATGGACGCCTGGGTGGAGGGCTATCTCCGGGACCTTCGGCCCCGGCTCCACCCACGGCGCTTCCGGGTGGCCCAGCCGCGGTGGTGGGAGGCCGAGGACTGGACAGGGCTCGAGGTATGGCTGGGGGGGGAGCCTGCGGCGGCGCTGCTCACGAAACGATTGATTCCCCAAGACGCCACCTTGTACGACGGCAACGGGTTTGCCACCCTCGCCCGCCGGATTCGACCCGCCAAGGACGAGCGGGGCAACATGGAGGTGCTGGACAAGTTTTGGAACTTCGAGGTTCCGCCCGCAGGTCCCCACCCTCGCCTTGCTCCGCCCCTCCTCGTTTACGCGGACCTGGTGGCCACCGGGGATGCACGGAATCTGGAGGCGGCCGAGGCCATCCGGGAGCGGTTCCTTGCCCGAGCATAGCGCCACGGTGGACGAGGAGACCCTCGTCGTCCTTCGCGCCGTTGCCGAGGCGGCAGAGCTTCTCCGCATCGCGTGGCTGGTCACCGGTGCCGGCGGGAGGATCCTTCTGCTCGAACGCGTCTACGGAGGCCCGGCCGGCCGGGCCACGATGGACCTGGATTTCGGGGTGATGGTCCGGGACTGGGACCAATACGCCCGGCTGCGGGCGGCCGTCTGCCGAGGTCCGCGGTTTCGCCCGGACCCCAAACAGGCCCAGC
Source organism: bacterium (assembly GCA_027021615.1). Taxonomy (GTDB): domain Bacteria; phylum Desulfobacterota; class Deferrisomatia; order Deferrisomatales; family Deferrisomataceae; genus Deferrisoma. The sequence continues at coordinate 1,837 of JALUTY010000101.1, forward strand.
GACTTCACGGACCTGGGGGTCGATACCTGGATCTGATCCCGTTCGGCGGAGTGGAGACCCCCCAAGGGCTCGTTCGCTGGCCGCCAGACGGGGACATCCTGCTGAGGGTGTCCGGCTTCGAAGATGCCTGCCGTCACGCGGCCATCGTGGTGGTCAACGACGGCGCGTGCAGGGTTCCGGTGGTCACGCCGGAGCACCTGGTGTCGCTGAAACTCTTTGCCTGGAAGGATCGGCGCTTCACCCACCCGCGCAAGGATGCGGCCGATCTCGCATACGTGCTGGGCCACGCTACGGCATGGGTTGGTGAGGAGAGGTTGTTCGATTCTCATTTTGACGTAGTGGCGGCCGCTGGATACGACCTGGACCTCGCTGCCGCACGTGTGCTCGGCCGGACTCTCGCTGCGCAGGCATCCCCTACTACTCGGACCCTTCTGACGGAGCTACTCTCGGCGGAGTTGGCCCGCGGCGAAGATTCGGACCTCGTTCGGGACGTGGGCCGGCAGTTGATGACGGGAGCCAAGCGGGCGTTCGCTTTGCTGGACGCGCTGCGGCAGGGGGTGCAGGAGGCGTGAGGCGCCAACAGAGAGGACCGAGGGGGCTGCCCCCCTTGTTTCAGGGACCGTCACCGCGGACACGATCTGGCCGGCAAGGGCGGTAAAATGGCGGGCGGCACCCGGGATCCCGACCTACACAGGAGCTTTGACATCTTTGATGAGACTGCAAAAAGTCGGTCGAGCCGACGCATGCCCCAATATGTAGTGGTTGTTATCGCCCACCACCCACTACATGCGGTATCGCCAGGCCAACCGAGAGACTTTTTTCAGGCTCATCAGTGATCTTGACCAGAGGCTGAAGTCCTTCGCAATGGCAGCGATTCGCATCGCGGACAGTTGGCCCCGTTGTATGGGGGCGAGTGTTTTGGGGCGGCAGTTTTTGCGTAGCGCAACGAGTGTTGGGGCGCACTACCGGGAGGCGCGAAGGGCGAGGTCGGACGCGGAGTTCGTGGCAAAGCTCGAAGTGGGGATTCAGGAGCTCGACGCGGCGGTGTACTGGTGTGACCTTCTTGGCGAGAGTGGATACGTGCCGTTGGAAACCATGAAGGAAGTCCGCAGGGAGGTCGACGAGTTGCTGGGGATATTGGTGTCGATCGTGAAAAAGGTGAAGGGTAGGAGTTGAGCAGTCCTCATCCTTCATCCTTCTACCTTCATCCTTTTAGGGTCCTAATTCAGAAGGGATGGTTTGGGAGGATGAGGGATGAAGGATGAAGGGCGGCACAAAGGGAGGAGGCATGTTCATCCTCCATCCTTCTACCTTCATCCTTTTGGGAAGGGTGTGGGCACATGAGTGATCTTGACCAGAGGCTGAAGTGCTTCGCAATGGTAGCGGTTCGCATCGCGGACGGTTTGCCCCGTTGTATGGGGGCGAGTGTTTTGGGACGGCAGTTTTTGCGTAGCGCAACGAGTGTTGGGGCGCACTACCGGGAGGCGCGAAGGGCGAGGTCGGACGCGGAGTTCGTGGCAAAGCTCGAAGTGGGGATTCAGGAGCTCGACGAGGCGGCGTATTGGTGTGACCTTCTGGGCGAGAGTGGATACGTGCCGTTGGAAACCATGAAGGAAGTCCGCAGGGAGGTCGACGAGTTGCTGGGGATATTGGTGTCGATCGTGAAGAAGGTGAAGGGCAGGAGTTGAGCAGTCCGCATCCTTCATCCTTCTGCCTTCATCCTTTTAGGATCCTGATTCAGAAGGGATGGTTTGGGAGGATGAGGGATGAAGGATGAAGGGGCGGCGATTCGCGGTGGGGCGCCGGGGTTTGTGTAACGGAGGCACCGGGGCGGCAGTCGCGGCTTCCGATCTTTCTGGTGGCCGCAGGTGCCTGTACCTGACCTTCATCCTTGTTTGGATGGCTGATGGTGGGATGCTGGTGTCTGGCCACTCCGAGGGAGTTGTCGTAGAGTTCGACAGGTGTCAAGCGGCATCCAGGTTTACGCGTTAAAGCGACACCTACCTTTTACGCACCTGCTACCGGGAGTGAGGCGGTTGGGCTTGACTCCAGGGCTTCAGGTTGATGGCTTGCTCCCGGTTGCAACGGCCTTTTGATGGTGAGCCCATCGGTGTGGTGGAGCAGGCGATCAAGGATGGCGTGGCCAGCGATCATCGGGAAAGGAGGGGACCATGGCAGAGAAAATCCGAGATCTGAGCCTGGCGCTTTTTTTTGTTGTGGGTGCTGTGGGCATCGTGCTGGGCTTGCTGTGGCTGAAGCCGGCTTTGGAGGCCCAAACGGTGCTGATCGAGGAAACGAGGGCCAACCAAGAGAAGGTGATGAAGGCCGCTGAGGAGACGCGTGCGGTACTTGCAGAACTTGGGTACGCAACGGTCGTACTCGCGATGATGGAAAACAAGATGATCCAGCCCGACGAGGGAAACGCCATGATCGCGAAGTCGGTGCGGCAGATAGAGCAACATTCCGAGCGTCTCGGAAAATTGGCGAGAATCGTCAACGAGTTTCGGATCAAGCAGGAAGCGGGAAGGTGAGGAGGGGGGCGGGGAGAAAACGGGTGGGGCGCGCTCCGGCCTCCCACATGGGGTTCGAACTCCCGCCTTGCTCCCGATCCGGAGGGGACGCCGGCAAGTTGTGAAGTAGCTTGGTCTTTTCGGGGCCTCCGTCCGCTCCCCTCCGGGTGCGATCTCTCCGACGCCTACGTTGCGGGCCTTTCTTTGCTTTTTATCCCTGGCTCCGGGGAAGCATGATGCGGGCGTCGGCGACGACGCACCGATCCGGGCCGCAGAAGACGGGCTCGAGGCGGCGGTACGCTTCCCGCAACCCCTGCTCGTTCTTCACCCCTACGACCACCCCGCCCACGTCGGACTTGTGGATCACCTGTGGGGAGACGACCTTCGCAATGAGGGGAGAGCCGACCCCGGTGGCAGCCTCGAACGCGTCCACGGCTGACTCCCCGAGCGATGCCGGCGCCCTCCTGGGTCAGCTTGATCATGAGGTCCACCAGAATGCCCCCGCTCTGGCTGACGAGGGAGATGCCCTCGGGGCGGATCTCGATATCAGCGCCACGTCTACGGCCCCGGGAACCTCGCGGATGCTCCGGTAGACGGGCTCGCCGTACAGATCCCCGCCCTTTGGGTTGATGGCGTAGGTGGCCGTGCGGTAGCGCAGGTGGTTCTTGTGGTAGATCACGTTGGCTCGGTGGAACGGATTGGTGAGCGACACGCCGTAGACGGCGATCGATTGCGGTTGGAACAGGCGAGAGAGGTCCGTCGTCTCCTCAGCAGGGGGCTGCGTGGTCTCGGGGAGCGGGCCGGTTCGCCGCGGTGGGGCGAAGGGGGTGTGCTACCGCATCGCTCGAAGGGGGCAACCGGGGCCTCTGGGAAATCGGCACCCTGGTGCCCGCGAACCGAGTCGCCCGCACCGCGGACGGCCCCCCCGCCCGCCATCCCCGCGATGGAGGTCTGTGGGGGATGTTCGGGGCTAGGAGCTGATCAGGAACCGGGCTTCCAGGAAGTCGCAGACCGGCCCGGGATGATCCAGGGGGAACACCGGAACCGGGAGGTTCTGGGGGGCGTCGCTCACCACAGCGATGAGGCGGTGGTCCAGAAGCCGGCCGTCCCGGGCGGCGCACAGCAGCTCGGGGCTGCGGGCCGCCCGGTGGACCTCGATCTTGGGCAGGGTGCCCGTCTTGTATCCCTCGGTCAGCACGATGTCAGTCTCGGTCATGAACCGGTAGATGATCTCTTCCAGGGTCATCTCGCCCCGGCCGTTGGGGTGCACCATGGCGAGCTTCTCGGCCGAGGAGATCACCATGGGGCTCGCCCCGGCCCGGGTAAGCCGCCAGGAGTCCTTGCCTTCGTGGTCGATCTCGAACCGGTGAGCATCGTGCTTGATGGTTCCTACCCGGTACCCCCGCCGGGTGAGCTCACGGATCACCTTCTCGAGCAGGGTGGTCTTGCCTGTGCCCGATTTGGCCACGAACGAGACGGCCGGGGGCCCGAAGCCCCGGAGCCGGGCCAGGTGCAGCCGGCACGCGTCCAGGTCGGCCGGGGTGTGGACGTTCCGAAACGCCAGGCCCGCCGGGTCCAGCACCTCCAGATCGTCCCGGCCCACGATCCGGGTCCGGACCTCCGAGATCAGGTCCAGCACCTTCAGGTTCCCCCGTCGGATGCGCTCCTCCATCGCGGCCACGCAGGTCTTGGCGTACACCGCGCACAGCGGCTCGAACCCCTCCTTCCCCCGGGGCACCACCACGTCCCAGCCCCGGCGGAGCCCGTACAGGTGGCGGATCACCCTGCGGTTCAGGAACGGCATGTCTGCGCCCACGACCACCGCGTGAAGGCTCTGCACGTGCTGGAGCCCGGTGGTGATCGCGCCCAGCAGCCGGGCCTCGGGGTACTCGTCCGCCACGGCCTCCAGCCCCAGGGCCCGGAAAGGGGCCGGGTCCGGGGCGACCACCAGCACCCGGTCGAAAAATCCCTCCAGGATGCGCCGGACCCGCTGGAGCAGCATCTCGCCTTGAAGCTCCCACCGCCATCGCTTTTCGTGGCTGTTCGCCAGAATCACGGCCGTTCGGGTGTCTCGCATGGGCGGCTCCGGTTCCTGCGGTATGTGTCCAGCTCCGGCTCCCGTGGGGCGGAGCGAGAACGAGCGCTCGAGATTCTACGACGAGGGCACTACACAAACAAAACGTATCGGGTAAGTTTTCAGAAGTAAAGCCGTATGAAAGGACCCCACGAGCCGGAGGCGAGCCATGCGGGTTTTTTCGTGGATCGGTGCCCTGCTCCTCGTCGTGGCTGCGGTGCCCGCCCAGGCGTACACCCACCACAAGGGCCCGGTGCGGTGGCAGGAGTACGCCCAGACGGCCTTCGAGCGGGCCCGGTCCGAGGGCAAGCCCGTGTTCATGGTGGTGAGCGCGGTGTGGTGCTTCAACTGCAAGATCTACGAGGAGACCTCGCTGGCCGACCCGCGGGTGGCCCGGCTCCTGAACGAGAGCTACGTGCCCGTGTTCGTGGACTACGACCGGAGGCCCGACATCGCCCGCAGGTACCCCGGCCCGGGCATTCCCGTGACCGTGGTGTTTGCGCCCGACGGCACGCCGCTGGTGTCGGTTCCCGGGGTGATCCCGGCCGACCAGCTCCTGGCCAACCTGCGGCGCACCCTGGCCTACCTCGAGGAAGGGTACCGGCCCGAGACCCGGGCCCGGGAGGCCGAGCCCACCGGGCCTGCCGCCCCGCCAGCCCCCGAGGTGCTGGAGCGGTACCGGCAGGGCTTCGGCGACACCCTCTGGCGGGCCCGGGACCCGGCGTTCGGCGGGTTCGGCCTGGCCCAGAAGGAGCCCCGGGCCGAGGTGCTGCGCCGCCTGGTGGAGCGGTTTCGGGGGGGCGAGACCCGCTGGGACGAGTGGCTCCGGACCACCCTGGACCACGTGCTGGGTCGGGCCCAGAGGCCGGCCCGGCGCACCAGGCCGCCGTTCCAGCTGCTCTTGGAGCTTAGACGCCAGGACACCCGGCGGCTCGACGGGGTGGACGCCCTCCAGACCGACCACCTGCTGGCCGGCTTGCTGGACCCGGTGGAGGGCGGGTTCTTCCGGTACGCTACCCGGCGGGACTGGACCGTGCCCCACTTCGAGAAGATGCTCTTCGACAACGCGGCCCTGATCGACCTCTTGCTCGCAGCCCACCGGGCCTGGCCGGACCGGGGCTACCGGTCGCCGGCCGTGGCCACGGCCCGGTACGTGGGCCGGCGGCTGTTCGACCCAACGGAGGGCCGGTTCCTGGGAAGCCAGGTGGCCGACGAGGTGTACTACCACCTGACCGGGGAGGAGCGGTCCCGGGTGGCCCCGCCGGCCGTGGATCCCACCACCTACGCCGCGCCCAGCGCCCGCGCCGCGATCGCGCTCCTGAACGCGGCCCGGGCCGGGGGCGACCCCGGCCTCCGCCGCACCGCCCTGGCCGGCCTGGGCTTTCTGGTGGACCGAATGCTCGGGCCCAACGGGGTCTGGAGCTACTACGATCCCCGGGACGGCCGGGCCCGGCTGGACGGCCAGCTTCGGGACAACGCCTGGGTGGCCGCGGCCCTGGTGCGGGCCCTGGAGGAAGAGCCCGGCGGGCCCTACCGCAAGGCCCTGGACCGGGTGCTCGCGATCCTGGAGGAGCGCCTGTTCGACCCGGCCGAGGGCGGCTTCTTCGCCCGGCGCAGCACGAGCCAGGACCTGTACCGGGCCGACGAGCTGTTCTCGCCGGACAAGCCCTTCGAGGAGAACGCCCTGGCCGCCTGGGTGTTCCTGCGGGCCCACCGCATCACCCGGAACGACCGGCACCTGGAGCTCGCCCGGCTCACGGCCGGCCACCTGCTCCGGCGGGTCGAGGCGGGCCGGGCCGAGCCGGTGTCGCCCTACCTGGACCGGGTGGCGGCCCGGCTCCTGGGATCCGGCCGGTAAGGGGCCATGGGCCGGCTGGCCGGTCTCGCGATCCTGCTCGTCCTGGCGGCAGGGCCGGCAGCCGGCCAGGAGGGCCGTGGCCTCGCCTGGGTCGCGGCCGGGAACGGGCCGGCCGGCCTGCTCACCCGGCGATTCCCTCCCGACGCGTTCCGCCGGGCCGAGGCGGAGGTGCTTCGGCGGTGGGCCGGAGCGCCCGAGGTGGTGGCCTATGCCCTCCTCCACGGCCCGGACCGCTCGGAGCGGGCGCTCCGGGCCTGGGCGGCCCGGCTCGATGCTCCCCAGGCCCCCCGGAATCTGAGAGGGCACGGCCTGCGAGCCCTGGCGCTGGCCGCGGCGGCCCGGGCGCTGGAGGATCCCTCCCTCCGGGAGCGCGCGGCCATCGAGGCCCGGGAGGCGGCCCGGCTGTGGGAGGTGGATCTCGCCGCAGGCCGGATCACCGCGATCCGGGCAGCCTGGACCGCCCGGGCCCTCACGGCCGCGGGGCTTCACGGCCGGGCTCGGGAGGTGCTCGGGCTCGCCCGGCGATACCTGGTGGGCCCGGAGGGCGCGTTCGACCGTTACGACCCGGCCGCCGGGAACGGCCAGGGCGACGGCGGGCTCGAAGCGAATGCGTTCCTGGGCCTGGCGTTCCTGGAAGCGGCCGAGGCCGCGGACGATCCCGGGCTGGCCCGGGCCGGCCAGGAGCTCGGCCGGTTCGTGTGGTCCCGGCTCCGGGACCCCAAGCTGGGGGGATTCTTCGCCAGAAACGTGGCCCTTCCCGCGCCGGGCGAGCCTCCCTTCGTGGCCGAGAAACCCTTGGGGCCCAACGCCGCGGCCGCCCTCCTCATGGTGGCCGCCGGCCGCTGGAGCGGGCAACAGCGCTACCTGGAGGCCGCGGCCCGGGCGGTGACAGCCCTCAAGGGCCGGATCACCGAGGGGCCGGAGGGGGCGGACCTTCTGGCTGCGTACCGGGAGCTCGTCGGCCCCCGCCCCGGCCGGGCCCGGCCTGCGTTCCTGCCCCTGCTGGTGCTCTCGTTCCTGGCCGGGGTGCTGGGGTTCCTGTCGCCCTGCTCGCTACCGGTGCTGCCCGCCTACTTCGCCTTTGCGGCCGGCAGCACCCGGCGGACGGTGCTGGGCCGGACCGTGGCGTTCTTCCTAGGGCTCGCCCTCAGCTTCTCGGCCATGGGCGCCTCGGCCGGCCTCGTGGGCGCGGCCCTCCGGGGACCCATGCCCTGGATCCAGCGCGCGGCCGGGGCCCTCATCGCGGCCTTCGGGGTGGCCTCGTTCCTGGGCAAGGGGTTTGAAGGCCTTCGGCTCCGGGGCCGTCCGGCCACGGGCCATGGGGGCGCGTTCCTGTTCGGGCTCGCGTTCTCCGTGGGCTGGACCGCGTGCGTGGGCCCGATCCTGGCAGGGGTGCTGGTGCTCGCGTCCACCCGCGAAGGGGCCCTGGCCGGGGGAGCGCTGCTTTTCGCGTTTGCCCTGGGCCTGGGGCTGCCCCTGATGGGGGTCTCGGCGGCCCTGGGGCGCCTGGACCGGCGGGGGAGGGTATGGCGCCTGCTTCGCGGCCGGGCCTGGGAGGTGCGCGTGGGCCGCAGGACCCTGTACCTCCACACCGCGGGCATGGTGTCGGGCGTGCTCCTGCTGGCCCTGGGCCTTCTCGTGGCCACCGGCCAGCTCGCCGTGCTCAACCGGCTCGTGCCGGCCGGGGCTGCGGCCTGGGTGGCCGGTTTGGAGGAACGGCTGCTGGGATGGCTCGGCAGCACCCCGTGACCTCCGCCCCTGCCGGGGAGGACGGGATGGTCCGGGGCAGCGCATCACCCCTCTCCCCCCCGAGTCCTCTCTGTTCGGACGGAACCCGGTATCAACCGGGGCAAAAAGACCTACATCGCCGAGGTTCGCATCTCCATGGGCTGCTTCAGCAGCCACAGGCTGAACACGCTGAAGGCGATCATGCCGACCAGGATGGGGATCTGGCCCCGCCGGGCCCGGGCCGGGTCCGGGAACAACCCCCGGCTGATCTTCTGGGCGGCCCACAGGCTGTACACGTGCCCCACCCCCACCAGGACCACCTGGAGGAGCCACAGCACGTCCAGGGAGACCAGCGGGGGCACCTTCCACGCGGCCGTGCCCAGAAGGTTCCAGCCCCGGCCCAGGGGGTCGCTGAGCAGGCGCACCACCTTGGGCCCCTCCATGAGCAGGTGCTCCAGGTTGTGGGACAGGTGGTAGAAAAGGGCGATGGGCAGCACGCAGTAGGCGTAGCGCACGAAGTAGCTGCCGTAGGAGACCGGGTTCGGGTCGCCCCGGGTGGCGATCCGGTGGGACCAGGCCACGAGCACGGCGTACACGAGCACCGGCAGCCCCATGATCAGGGCCATGCCCGCAGTGAACGCCCCCATCTCGCCCATGCCCGCCCCGGCCTGGAGCCACTCCAGAAGCTGGGGCCACGCCGGGGTCATGGTGAGCCCGTGGAACCCGGTGATGGCGAGCATCAGCAGCGCCAGGTACGCCTCGTCCACCGCGGGTTTGCCGAGGGCGGCAAGATCCGCGCCCCAGGGCCTCAGGTTCACGGTCATGTTGTCGTGGGGGCAGGCCTGGATGCACTCGGTGCACTGGATGCAGTAGGTGTTCACGGACATCCGGGCCGGGTTCTCGAAGGTGGGGCAGGGGTAGGCCGCGGCGCTTCCCCGGACGCACTCCTTGCCCGCGCACGACCGGCAGACGTTCCGGTCCCGGGCCCGGATCTCCACCCCGGCGAACAGGGCGTACAGCCCGCTCACCCGGCCCACCAGGCACCCGTACCGGCAAAAGCTTTTGCGCTCGAACAGGAACACGGCCACGATGGTCATCACCAGCATCCCGAGGCCCAGGTAGGCCGTGGCCCGGGGGCTCAGGGTCACCCCGAACCCCAGCTCGATCCAGGTGAGCCCCACGAACAGGGCGGTGGCGAGCCAGATGTTCCGCAGCCTCCGGGGCCAGGGCAGCCCCAGGCCCAGGCCCTGGTCGGTCTTCCTCCACAGCCGCAGCCGCTCCATCCAGGTGGCGATGGCGTCCCAGGGGCACACGTAGCACCAGGCCTTGCCCGCGAACAGGAGCACGATCACCAGCCCGCACCACCAGATCGTCCAGGTGAGCAGCGGCGCGATGTTGAGCCCCGGCGTCTGGTCGCCGAACAGACCGGCCACCAGGATCAGCGCGAACGCGGCCACGAACGCGAGCTGGCAGGCCGCCCGGAAGGCCCGGGACCGCACGGCCCGGCGGATCACGCCGAACCGCAGCAGGTCCACCCGATCGGGGTGGTCTGACGAGGGGCCGGGGGAGGTGGGGCGTCGCGGCCGGGCCGGCCGGCCCTCGAAGCACACGAACGAGACCAGGAGCACCGCCGCGATGGACACGTAGTACATCCACTGGGGGATGCCCCACATGGTGTGCATGAAGTACCGGGCCGGATCGAGCTGGAACGCCTGGCGATGCTCGGCCGAGCACAGGTAGTAGGTCTTGCCCAGGTACGTGGAGGGAAGGGCCGTGGAGGGGTCCACCGCCGCCTCGCACACCATGCACCGCTCGCGCACGTACCGCTCGGGGTCTTCCCGGAAGAGATTCCTGCACCGCTCGGTGCAGAAGTGGAACGTGGTGCCTTCGAAGGTCTCGGCGTAACCCCAGCCGGGGTTGACCTGCATCCGGCACACCGGGTCGGTGACCGCGCCGGCCATGCCCCCTTGCATCCCCCCATGGCCCTCCATGCCCTCCATGGAGCGCATGGCCATGGCCGGCTTCATGGCGCTCCAGTTGGACCAGGCCACCAGAAGGACCATGGCCCCGAAGAAGAGGTACGGAAACGCAACGCCCAGCCGCCTCATGCCCCCGCCTCCTGGGCCTGGCGCCGACGGCGCTTGATCCGCACCGCCCGCACCCCGATCAGGAACACCGCCAGCCCCCCTCCCACCGCGGCCAAAACCGATGCGGCGGACGACGGATCCCCCACCACCATCCGAAACGGGATCACCTCGGACCGGCCCTCCACCTCCATGGCAAGCTCCACCACATACTCCCCCTCCCTGTCGAACGTGACGGTGAGCTTGTGCACCCGGTCGAACGGCTCGATCCGGATGGGCGGCTGGAGCTCCCGGTTGCGGCCGAAGGTGAAGGTCTGGAGCACCCGTACCGTGACGGGCTGGCCGTAGGGTTCGCCGGTGGCGCGGTTCTTGATGTAGAAGGCCAGGTTGGCCGGCTCGCCGGGCGGGGGCTTGCCCGGGTAGCTGGTGAGCAGGACGTCGTAGGGGCCGGCGCTCGCCGGGTACTCCAGGGTGGGCACCTGGGGGTAGTTCTCCTTATACGAGTAATGGGGCAGCCCCAGGATATGGTGGGCCCGGGCCGGGGTCGGCGCCAAAACCGCCAGGGCGAGGGCTCCCCAGAACAGCGCCGCGGCCAGCGACCCGGCTCGTCCGGGCCCGTCGGACGCCCGCATCCGTTGGATGCCCACCCGATAGGCCAGCGCGTCCTCCGGGCACGCCCGCACGCACCGGCCGCAGTTGTCGCACTCCATCCCCGAGCTCTCGGTCACGGGGTTCAGGCCCTGCTCGCACACCGGCTCGCACCTGCGGCAGTGGGTACACCGGTGCGGTTCGAGCCGCACGCGCACCGGCCGGCCCCGTCCCAGAACTCCCAGCAGTGCCCCCCCGGGGCACAGGCTCCGGCAGAACCACCGGGGCGACACGAACACCTCAAAGGCCAGGATCAGCCCCAGCACCACGAGCATGCCGGTCAGCGCCGTGCCGAACACCCAGGCGTGCACGAGCCGGCTCACCACGGCAGGCGGGTAGATCAGGGCGAACAGGGGCCGGGCCGTGATCGCGGCCACCACCAGCCCCACCGCCAGAAAGAGGTACTTGTTTCGGTACGAGAACCGGACCTCTGCCGGCGGGAGCTCCACCCAACGTAGGAGCCTCCGAAGCTTTCCGCCCGCCTCGAACAGCAGGTACCCGGGGCAGACCCAGCTGCAGAATACCCGGCCCAGCAGAAGGGCAAGGAGCACCGGCACGGCCGCAGCCAGGAGCAGCGGGGGGTGCAACACCTTGGAGGTGGCGATCACCTCGAGGGCGGCCAGGGGGTCGGTCACGTCCCAGCCAGCGAGCCGCATGGACCACAGGCTTCCCTTGAACCCATCCAGGAACGCCCGGGGATCGTCCAGGCCGGAGACCAGCCGGTCCACGACCCGGAGCCCCGAGCCCACCGGGCCCTCCACCGCCCGCATCTCGTCCAGGGCCCGGGCCGCCCGGTAGTGGGCGTACAGGCTGGCCAGGGCAAGGCCCACCACCAGGCACACCGTGCCGATCTGGACCAGGCGCCGGAGCGCCTGGATCCACCCGTGTCGTCTCTGTCGGGCTGTCACGGCTCCCTCACACCATTCCCCGGGTGGCGACCACCCGGATGGCCGGCCGTCCCCGGGTGACCACCCGGCAGATCTCCTCGCACATGCCGCATCCCACGCACTCCTTCTTCACCAGGATCGGCGCCAGGAACGCCCCCGGCTCCAGCCGGATGGCCCGCTCCCGGAGAGGGCAGAACATGTAGCACTCGCCGCACGGCCCCCGCCGCTCCGCCATGGCCGTGGCCTCGGTGGGCTCCCGGCCCAGGGCCATGAGCATGGCCTGCTCGTCCCGGATGCGCTTGGCCTTGTGCGAGAGGCACAGGTCCTCGCGCAGCTCGGCCGACGCCATGCGCACCCGGCCGCGCTCCCTGGGCTCCAGGGGACGGAGCACGTGGGTGGGGCAGACCTGGGTGCACCGCATGCACAGGGTGCAGCCCTTCACCGCCGGGTCGATGTGCGGGGTGTGAAAGAGCGCACCGTCGCCCGCGGTGAAGAACCGGATCGCGCCCACGTCGCAGGCGTCCTGACACCGGTAGCATCGGATGCAGCCCGCCAGAAAGGCCGGCTCCCCCACGGCGCCCGGCGGCCGGACGAGCCGGCGGCCCGGGTCCTTTCGCGCCACCGGAAGCGCCGACGCCGCTCCGCGGGGTTTTCGGAGCAGCATCTGGGCTGCCACGGCCGCCGCACCGAATGCAGCGGCTCCGGCCCCGAGGCGCAGCATCGTTCGCAGGGCGCCCCGACGTCCCCTGCGGATCACGCCGCCCTCGGCCGCACCCGGATCGCCTGGGGGTACCGGATGCAGGCTCGCTCGCACGCGCCGCAGCCCACGCAGCCCTCGGCCTTCACTTCGGGCCGCTCCCACAGCCCCAGGGTCATGGCCCTGCCCGGAAACGGGCAGGCCCGGTAGCAGGCGCCGCAGGTCCAGCTGTTGTAGGAGTAGCACAGGCCCTTGTCGAGTACGGCCTTACCCATGGCCACCTTTTGTTGGATCTCCTCGGGGTCCTTGCGCACGGGCTGGAGCGCCCCGCTGGGGCACGCCTCGGTGCACCGCAGGTACTGGCCTTTGACCCGGTTGCACAACATGCAGGCCTGGCGGCGGGGCTGGATCGCAGGGGTTCCCTCCATGCCGCCGCCGGCCGAAACGCCCAGGGCCACGATGGCCCGGTTGGGGCAGGCGTCCGCGCACCGCTGACACCGGATGCACCGGGCCAGGAACTCCGCCTCGAGCAGCGCCCCGGGGGGCCTCACCCAGGCGGCCCGGGCCGCCCGGGGCGAGCCGGGCCGCAGGGACAACCAGGTTACGCCCACGCCCGGCACCAGCACCGACAGGGCGTTCTTGAGGAACTGCCTGCGCTCCATCCGAGACCGCTTTCCGGGCTCACACCCTCTCGATGCGGGCCGCGAGCTTCTTGTAGTCCACCTGGCCGCTCACCGGGTCCCACGCCCGGTGACTCACGGCGTTCACCAGCCACCGGTTTTTCCGGGGATCGGCGCTGTCGGCCACGGAAAGGTTCCACGGGCTGAACACGAGCCCCGGCGGCACCTCGGTTCGGGCCGGCCGCACCAGGCTCTCCACCCCCACCGACACCCGGGCCTCGTAGGAGCCCCGACGGGTCACCACCCGCACCCGGTCGCCGTCCTCCAGCCCGAACCGCTCGGCGTCCTCGGGGCTGAGCTCCACGTACTGCTCGGGCACCAGCTTCAGGGTCGTCGGCCCCCGGATCGTCTTCGCCGTGTGGAAGTGCTCGTACACGATGCCGAGCGAGAGCCAGAAGGGGTACAGGTCCTTCTTCTTGTGGTCCTCCAGGGCCAGGCTCCGGTCGTGATACGCGTCCAGATCGGGCAGTTCCGGGGTGAGGCCCGCGTCCCGAGCCTGGACCAGCAGGTTCTTGATCCCCTTCTTCTTGGCCTCGGCCAGGTTGTCGATCAGGAACGGTCCGGCGCCGGGCAGGTCCCGATAGCCGTAGCGCATGAGCTGCCCGGTGATCTCCTTGAGACGGGAGTAGTCCTGCTCGCACAGCTTCATCCGGGCCTTGCCGTCCTTGTGGCGGAAGGCACCGTAGGGCTTGCCGGCCCAGCCCTCCTGGCCCAGGTACCGGCGGGGTACCCCGCCCTTGCGGGCCAGCTCCACGGTGGGTGCCGGCCACTGCACGCCCCGGAGCCTCCGGAGCTGATCGTAGAGGCTGACCCCGTCCTGCCGCTCTACCTCGAGCATGCCGCTGACATCGGCGTCGGAGCCCTTGCTCGCGGCCACGATGTCCCGGAACACGTCCTCGGGATCGTAGGCCATGAGCCCGTTGCCCAAGGGGATCTTCTTCTCGTAGGGGAAGATCCGGTCCGCGTCGAGACCCAGCTTCCGGGCCAGGGCCTTGCCCTTGTCGATGGCCATGTCCATGTCGGGCCGGCAGTTGGGCGGCGGGTTGGACGTGCCGTCGCAGACGTAGATGCGCCGCTCCGACTGGATGTAGGTGCCACCGGCCCACTCGCCCCAGGTGGCGGCCGGGAACACCACGTCGGCGTAAAGCAGGTTGGGTGCGTGGCGGTAGATGTCCTGGACCACGCAGAACATCTTGGTCATGGCGGGCCGAACCAGGGTCTCCACGTCGGGAAGGTGGACGTGGGTGGTGTACATCCAGAACATGGCCAGCAGGTCACCCTTCAGCGCCCGCTCCATCATGCCGATGACCATGCCCGGGTTCTGGAGAAGCGCGGTCTGGGCCAGCCGCTCCCGGGGCACGCGCCAGGCGTCGGCGATGTGGTTTCGCCACTGCTCGTTCTTCAGCGGCTGGTTGAACGGCAGCCGCCCGGTGAGCCCGCCCATGAGCCGCTCGCTCATGGCGTTGGGCTGGCCGGTCTGGGAGTGGGTGCCGCATCCGGGCCGGCCGACGTTGCCCGTGAGCAGGTGCAGGTTGATGATGCTGATCGTGTTGTGCTGGCCGTGGAGCATCTGGTTGTACCCGATGCCCCAGAACGAGAGCACCCCGCCCCGGCCCCGCTGCCGGCCCTTGACGGTGGCCGCGGCCCACTCCTTGGCCACCTGCTCGATGAACCCCACGGTGACCCGGCCGTTCTCGAACACCCGCTGCCGCTCCACCACCTGCTGGGGCGAGTAGCGCTCCTTCACGCCCGTGACGTACTCGCGCCAGCCGTTCACGTTCTCGTCGAGCCACTTCTCGGGCATGAGGGCCTGGGGGTAGCGGGTGAGCAGCACGTGGGCGATGGCGTTCTGGTAGCTGATGTCGCCGTTGAGGGTCTGGAGGTGGTAGCTGTTCCTGGGGTCGATGGACTCCAGCCCGATCACCGTTCCGGTCTTCCTCGGATCGGCCACCAGCGTGGGGATGCCCGTGCGCTTCTTGTAGTCGGCCACCCGCCAGAACAGGATCGGGTGGGCCTCCCGGGCGTTGTGGCCCCAGAAGCAGATGAAGTCCGCGTGCTCGATGTCTTCGTAGCTCGTGGGCGGGGCGTCCGAGCCGTAGGAGTGGAAGTACCCGGTCACGGCCGAGGTCATGCACATGCGGGCGTTGGCCTCGATGGAGTTGGACCCGATCACCCCCTTCATCAGGACGTTCTCGATCCACTGGGCCTCCATGGTGAGCTGGCCCGAGCCGTTGAGGCCCACGGCATTTCCGCCCTTGGCCTTGACGATCTCGGCGATCTTCTCGGCCACCAGCTCCTCGGCCTCCTCGTAGGGCATCTCCGTGAACACGCTGTCGTCGAACCGGCCCTTGGTGCTGGACACGTGATCCCGCAGGGGATCGGTCATGTCCTTTCGCACCAGCACCTTGGTGAGCCGGTCCCGGTAGATGGGCTCGTGGGCGTTCAGGCCCTTGATGCACTGGATCCCCCGGTTGGTCGGGTGCTTCTTGTCGGGCACCATGCCCACCACCTTGCCGTCCTGGACCTTGATCAGGGTGCCGCAGCCCACCCCGCAGTAGGGGCAGGCCGACTGGAGCAGCCTCACCCCGGCCGGGGGCTTCGCAGGGGCTGCGTGGGCCGCCTCGATCAGCTCCAACGGGGCCAGCTTGGACGCGGCGCACACGACGCCGGCTCCGGCGGCCATCTTGAGGAACTCCCTTCGGTCGAAGTGAACGGGTCCGCGACGGCGTTGCATGGGTCTTCTCCTTGCTAAGCTGGAAGGCTGGAACGCTGGAACGCTCGAAGGCCGTTCATTCGTTCGATCTCCGGGTTCCCCCGCTCACCGGGCCGGGGCCGCGGCCAGCACGCTGCGCTCGGCCGGAAGGGTCATGGGCGAGGGCGCCGCCCGGGACCAGTGGCGGATGTAGGCCACGAGGTCGTCGATCTCGTCCATGGTCAGGTCCACCAGGCCGTTGAACCCGCGGCCGAAGGGGCGCATGGCCGTGCCTGCGCGGCCCTTCACGATGGTGGCCTGGAGGAACCCGTCCGTGGCCGCGGCCAGGAAGCCTTCGTTGTTGAGCGCGGGCGCCCACGAGGAGAGCTTGGGCTCGTCGATCTCGGCCTTTCCGTTGATCCCGTGGCAGCCCGCGCAGTTGGCCTCGTAGAGCCTTTGGCCCCGGGCCAGGTCCCAGGGGATCACGAACCGGTGGGGGGTGTCCCCCGGGGGCCGGGCGTGCTCCAGGGAGCGCAGGTAGGCCACGATGTCGTTGATCTGGTCGCTGGTGAGATCCAGGATGGACTGGGGCCCCTTCTTGACCGGCCGCATCTCGGTGCCGTCGCGGCCCATGGCCATGGTGGCCATGAGAAACCCGTCGGACGCGCTCCGGAGGAACGAGAGGTTGGCCAGGGCCGGGCCGCTCGCCCCCTCCCCGGCCTCGCCGTGGCACTGGGAGCACGACTGCCGGTACCAGATCTCCCCCAGCTGGGGCACGCCGTGGGGGGAGTGCTTCACCGAGACCCGCGGCCGGTCCTGGAACGTGCGCAGGTAGGCCACGATGTCACGCATCTGCCGGTCCGTGAGCTCGCCGATCCCCTGCTCGGCCCGGGCGAACCCCAGCATCTGGGTACCCACCTTGCCGTTGCGGATCCACTCGAGAATCATGCCGTCCGTGGCCGAGGCCAGGAACACCGGGTTGTTGAGCTGGGGGCCCACCCCCCCCTCGGCCGCCTCGCCGTGGCACTTGCTGCAGTTGTCCCGGTAGAGGGCCCGGCCCACCCATGGGTCGCCACGCCCGGCCCCCGCGGGCACGCTTCGGCTGGGCTCGGTCTGCCACGAGCGGATGAAGCGGATGATCGACGCCACGTCCTCGCTCGACAGATGGCGCCAGGCGGGCATGCCGGTACCGGGCCGGCCGGACACGATGGTGGTGTACAGGTAGTCGTTCCCCACCAGGGCAAGGAACTCCTGGGTGGCCAGGGACACCGCCAGATCCCCCATGCCGTCGAGGCCGTGGCAGGTGCGGCAGTTGGTCCGGTACAGGATCCGGCCGATGCGCTCGGAGGCCCGGGGGTCACCGGCCTCCAGGAGCGAGAGCACCGCAGCCCGGTCGCTGCGCCTCGGCTGCCAGGTGCGCAGGAACGCCAGCAGGTCCGAGACCTCCTGCTCGGTGAGCCGCCGCCAGCCCGGCATGGCCGTGTTCTCCCGGCCGTCCAGGATGGTGGCGGCCAGGAACGCGTCCGAGGCCGCGGCCAGGAACCCCGGGGAGTTGAGGGATGCGCCGATCCCCCCCTCGCCCCGGCGGCCGTGGCATGCCGCGCAGTTGCGACGGAACAGGATCCGCCCGGACCGGGGGTCCCCCTTGGCCGCTGCGATGCGGGCCCGGTCGGGTCCGGGGATCTGCCACGAGCGGATGTAGGCCACCACCCGGTCCACCTCCTCGGGCAGCAGCCCCCCGCCCTCCGCATCGCCCCAGGCGAGCATGGTGGTGCCGGGCCGGCCGTTTTTCACGATGGTGGCCAGGTAGTGGTCGCTGGCCACGGCCAGGGTGTCCGGGTTGTTCAGCGAGGGCACCATCAGGTCCAGCGGGCGGTCCGCGGCCTGGGCCAGGAGGGGGTCCCGCACGGTGCTGCCCTGCCCGTCCCGGCCGTGGCAGGCCGAGCAGAACATGCGGTACAGCCGCTTGCCGTCCAGGGGTTCGCCGTCTCCCCGGGGCGGCGGCGGGGTGTACGAGGCCGGGGCAGCCTTCTCCCGCAGGCTCAGCATGTAGTTGGTGAGGTCCTCGGCCTGGCGGTCGGTGAGGCCCAGGTCGGGCATCAGGGTGTTGGGGCTCACGGCGGCCGGCCGCTTGAAGTGCTCGAACAGCCATTGGCGGACCGTGCGCTCCCCCTGGACGTGCGAGAAGTCGAACCCCTCGGGCCCCTTGTCGCCCACATGGGTGATGTCGGGCCCCAGCGACCCGCCTCGGTTCCGGTACTTGTGGCAGCCCAGGCAGCCGTACTCCACCACCAGACGCTTTCCGCGGGCGACCGAGGCGCTTCCGGGGAGGGCCGCGTCCAGCTCATCGGTCGTGATCGGCCGGGGCGGCACGCCCGCCACGTACTGGATCGCCTCGACGCCGTAGAGGTCGTTCTCGTGGTGGCACCGGCCGCAGTTGGTGTACACGAGCTCGCCCGTGCGCAGGGGCTCGGGCCAGTACCGGGTCTGACCGTGGGCGTCGGCCTTCTCCAGGGCGCGGCCCTGGCCGTCGTGGCACACCGTGCAGCCGAACCGTCCGAGGGGGTGGGTCTTCAGCCAGTCGCCGCTGTGGGCCCGCAGTGGCGGGTCTGCGTCGGCCAGGCTGGGGTTGTCCACGCCGGCGTGGCAGGTGACGCACCGGTCCAGCCGGCCCAGCTCGGGCAGCACCACCTGCTGCACCTCCACCCGGATCCGCTCGGCCGCGGCCCGGGCTCGGTCGTCCGCGGCCCGGGCCAGCACGGCCTCCTTGTAAGCCCGCTGGTAGCCGCGCCACTCCAGCCCCAGGTTCTCCCGGACCGCGGCCACCGCCATCAGGCCCAGGGCCGCAAGCGAGCTCGCCAGCAGCGCGAGCTTCCACCGGCGCGAGGAGGGGAAGGCACCCTTCGGGGGGGACGTGTCGGCTCGATCGTTGCCCATGATCCACCTAGTGTGTCGGCCACAGCGTGGGCCACCAGTAGAACACCCAGTTGGGCCCCCGGAACCAGACCGCGATGATGGTCAGCACCAGGAAACCGGCCAGGAAGCAGGTGAACAAACCGACGGCGCCCAGCCGGGTTGATCCGGTGCGGTGCGCCACCAGCAGGGACCAGAGCATGTACACGGCCGTGAGCACGGTGCCGGGGTTGAACAGGATCACGGCAATCTGGGGGATGTCGGGGAACCAGTTGCGGAGCCACCCGAACGCGATGGCGAACGTCTCGAGCCCCAGCACCGCGGTCAGGCCGAACGCGGCCGACACCAGGGCGATGCGCTTCTCCCGGGCGCTCCCCCCGAACCACCGGCCCGACACGGTCTGCTCCCGGTCGAGGTACGGCACCAGGGCGAGCCCCAGGAGCGCCACCGTGGGGATGCCGATGCCCCCCATGAACGCCGAGTACGACACGAGCTCCTGGAGGCCCAGAAAGTACCAGGGCGCCTTGGCCGGGTTTTCGGGCACCAGGGGGTTGGCCGGCTCTTTCAGGGGCGCATCCTGGAGGAAGGCCCAGGCCAGCAGGAACACCACCGTGACCATGAGGACCGTGGCCTCGGCATAGAACAGGTGGGGCCAGGAGGGGAGGGTGTTCTCCGGGCCGCGGCCCACGGCCGGGCTCTTGCCCCGCACCAGCGCCATGAGCCCGTAGGTCTTCTTGGGCTCCTGGGTGAACACCGGCCGGCAGTCCTCGGGCGGGGGGCCGAGCACGGCATCGGCGTCCGGCGGACGCGACAGCCCCCCGTCCTTCCGGATGCGCCAGAAGTGCACCCCGATGAACACGGCCGTGAGCAGGGGCAGCAGGATGCAGTGGATCATGTTGAACCGGATGAGGGCCTCGTCCCCGAGGACCCGGCCCCCCACCAGGGCGGCCTGCATGTACGCGCCCGGGTCGAAGTACCGGGTGATGCCCAGGGCGTCGGTCACCTCCCGGATCGAGGTGGCGATGTTGGTGCCGATCACCATGGCCCAGTACCCGAGCTGGTCCCACGGGAGCAGGTACCCGGTGTAGGACAGGGCCATGGTCAGCACCCACAGCAGGATCCCCAGGACCCAGTTGAACTGGCGGCCGCCCTTGTACGAGGCCGTGAAGAACACCCGGACCATGTGGAGGATCACCGAGGCCACCATCAGGTGGGCCGCCCACCGGTGCATGTTGCGGATGATCCGGCCCGCCGGCACCATGAAGTGGATCTCCTTGATGGAGTCGTAGGCCAGGGCCGTGGTGGGCTTGTAGTAGAACATGAGCAGCACGCCCGTGACCGCGAGGATCACGAAGCTGAAAAACGCGATCAGCCCCAGTCCCAGGGTGAACGAGGGCCTCAGGCTCCACCGGTGGACCCGCGCGGAGTGGATATGGAGGAAGAAGTTCTGGGTCACGGCCTCGGACCGGGCCCGGTCGGTGACGGGCGGGCCGTGGCGCACCAGGCTGCGCTTCAGGGTCTGGGGCAGCGCCTTCAGGTTGGCCACCAACGCGGCCAGTCCGCCCGGGGGGGGCTCGTGGGCTTCGCCGGCGATCGGGTTGGGCTGGCTCATGCCGTCATCCCCTTGTCATGCCTGAAAGTACGTGCCGGCTGACACGGTCCGGCTCTCGTCCACCTGGAGCTGGCCGTCGGGGGCCAGGGAGATCTCGTACCAGGGCAGGGGGCTCGGGGCGGGGCCCTGGAGGACCTTGCCGTTGGGGTCGAACCTCGATCCGTGGCAAGGGCACACGAACCCCGGGGGGGCCTGGTTGACGATGCACCCCAGGTGCGTGCACACGGCCGAGATGGCCACGAACCCCTCGGGCCGGTGGAAGATGAACACGTTGCGGCCCTCAGGCCGGCGGACCTCACCCACCCGAAAGTCGTTGGCCAGCCCGATCTTGTAGCGCCGGGAGGGCTCGGGAAACGCCCGGGGGAAGGCCAGGCTCAGCATCCCGCCCACCGAGGCCGCCACCGCCGCCAGGAAGCTGCCCAGGGCCGTGAGCCCCAGGAAGTCCCTTCGCTTGACCGGGGGGTCCGTGGAAACGCTCATGGCCACACCTCCTGGAACTCCACCCGCTCCATGGTGATCGCCGCGTTGGGGCACCGCTGGGCGCACAGGGCGCACCGGATGCACAGATCCTCGTCCTTGATGATGGCGCTCGCCTGCTCCCACCCCTCGCCGATCACCTCCCGGGCGAGGCGCTGCTGCTCGTCGTCCAGCTCCAGGTCTGCCAACGGCACGAGCTTCAGGCAGCCCATGGGGCACACGTCCGCGCACCCGCCGCACAGCACGCACCGCTCGCTGTCGAAGATCGGGTTCACCCCGCAGTCCAGGCACCGGCTCGCCTCGCGCCGGGCCAGGGCTTCGTCGTAGCCCCGCTCCACGAGGCGACCCGGAGCGGAGAGCCGTTTTTGCACCTCCTCCAGGGGCACCGGGGTACGGGGGAGGGCCTCGTAGCCGGGTTCGCGCCGGAAGCCGGGCAGATCCCGGTGGCGCTCCACGAGCCGGGGGGCGATCTCCCGGCCGGAGAGGTAGGCGTACACGGACCGGGCGGCCCTTTTGCCGCTGGCCACCGCCGTGACGATGTTGGCCGCGCCCAGGGCGGCGTCGCCTGCCACGAACACGCCCTCGGCCGTGGTGGCCAGGGTTTCCTCGTCGATCTCCAGGAGGCCCCAGCCGGTGAACCGCACCCCGTGGCGCTCGGGATCCACAAAGTCCAGATCGGTGCGCTGGCCGATGGCCAGGATCACGGTGTCGCAGGGCTCCACCCGCTCGGACCCGGGGATCGGCTCGGGCCGGCGCCGTCCGGACTCGTCCGGCGGGCCCAGCCGGTTCTCCACCAGCCGCACGCCGCGCACCCGACCCTGCTCGTCCTTTTCGATGGCCACAGGGGTCACCAAGTACTGGAAGTTGACCCCTTCCTCCCGGGCCTCCTCCAGCTCCTCCTCGGTGACCGGCATCTCGTCCCGGGTGCGGCGGTACAGCACGTTCACCACGCTGTCCACCCCCACCCGCAGGGAGGACCGGGAGCAGTCCAGGGCCGTGAACCCACCCCCGATCACCACCACCCGCTTCCCCAGGGGCGGGGGATCGCCGAACGCCACCTGCCGCAGGAACTCCACCCCCCCCAGCACCCCCTCGGCGTCCTCGCCGGGGATGCCCAGGCTCCGGGAGCGCTTGGCCCCCACGGCGATCACCACCGCGTCGAACTCCCGGCGCAGGTCGTCGAAGCTCACGTCCCGGCCCACCCGGACCCCGCACCGGATCTCCACCCCCAGATCCTGGATGGCCCGGATCTCGGCGTCGAGCACCTCCCGGGGGAGCCGGAACGCCGGGATCCCGGTGTACATCATGCCGGCCGGCTTGGGCTCCATCTCCAGGAGCACCGGCCGGGCCCCCATGAGGGCCAGGTCATGGGCGCAGGCGAGCCCCGCGGGCCCCGCGCCGATGATCGCCACGCGCCGGCGCTCGGGGGGCGGCAGGGCTCCCTCGGCGCGGGCCCGGAACAGGTGGGCCAGTTCGTCCTGGTCGGCGTCTGGCGTTGCCGGTTCCTGGAAGCTCTCGAGGCGGGCCAGCGTGCGGTCCGGCGGGGCCTCGGTACCGAACCGCTCGGTCACGTAACGCTTCAGCGCCCGGATGGAGATGGGCTCGTCCACTTTGCCCCGGCGACAGGCCTCCTGGCAGGGCGCGCTGCACACCCGGCCGCAGACCGAGGCCAAGGGGTTGGGTCCCCGGGCGATCCGATACGCTGTTTCATCCTCACCCGAGGCGATCGCCCGCACATACCCCCGCGCGTCCGTGTGCACGGGGCAGGCCGCCTGGCAGTTGATCAGCTCTTTCCAGTAGCGATCGTCCGGAACAGTGACGCGCAGGCCCATCCAAGCCCTCCGCGGATCAGGACGGGTACTCGTTCCCGGCCGGCTCCGGGCGGTTGACCGGGTGGCCGAGAATGGCCGTGTTGAGAGCCGGTGAATACACGCAAGCAAGAGTCACTATTCCACGACTTGCCGACTCAGGCAAACTAGAACTTGGTTTGGGGGATAAGAAAATGAAAAACCTTGATCCAGGTCAAAGCGACGGAAGGCGGGAGCGGCTCGTCCCCCCGAGGCGGCTAAAGGTTCCCTCCCCTCATGACGATAGATCTTTAACAAGTGCACGGGGCCGCTATCGTCGGATCGTCGCCCCTCCCCTTGCCCGCAAGCCCCCTTTCGAACGCCACCCCGTCACGCCGGCCCGGCCCCCGGACCGGCCTGACGGAAAGGAGACGGACCATGCAGTGGGAGCCCAAGATGGCCACGGGCATCGCCAAGATCGATGCCCAGCACAAGGAGCTGATTCGAAGGATCAACAAGCTGCTCGACGCGATGAAGGAGGGGCAGGGTCGAGAGATGGTGGGGGAGGTGCTGGAGTTCCTGGGGAGGTACGTGGTGGAGCACTTCGCCGACGAAGAGGCCCTGATGAAGAGGTACGGCTACCCCAAGTACCCCGAGCACAAGGCGATCCACGACCGGTTCAAGAAGGAGTTCGAGGCCCTGGCCGCCGACAACGGGAAGCGGGCGGGGAGCCTGTCGCTCACCCTCCAGGTGCAGAACAAGGTCGTGGACTGGCTGCGCAAACACATCATGAACGTGGACGTGAAGATGGCGGCCCAGTTGAAGGAGAAGGGAGCAGCCTGACCGGCTCGCGCCCCGGGGGGGGGCGATCCGGACGAACGCCGCGTCCCCATGGGGGCGCGGCGTTCGCTCGTTCAGGGCCCGGAGGGAGCGGAGAGCTTGCGGTGCCCGCGGCCTGTGGTAAGGGGTACCGGCGGACCCGGCCCCGGGGGGAGGATACGGATCGTTCCGCACCGGAGAGGAGCGCGATCATGAGAACGTCGAGATCGTTGGCCGTGGCCCTCGTGCTCGTCCTGACGGCGGTGGGTGCGATGGCCGCAAAGGCACCGGTGAGCGAGGACACGGAGGCGTGCATCGGATGCCACGAGGAGGTCACCCCCGGCATCGTGGCGGACTGGCGTCGCAGCCGGCACGCCCACACCACGCCCGGGGAGGCGCTGGACCGGCCGAAGCTCGAGCGCAGAGTCTCGGCAGCCTCCGTGCCCGAGGCGCTCCG
>JALUTY010000102.1 GCA_027021615.1 bacterium
ACCGGCGCCCCGACCTACCTGGCTGACGACGGCATGCGAAGGCGCGGCGAAAGGGGTGCCGCACTCGCGCCCGGCCGGAGCCAGCCCCCCACCCGCGTCTGGCAATACCTTCGTAGGCCTTAGTAATAGGAGGCCGGGAGGCTAAAGGCCGTTCGCCGCGGGTCGCGTCAACTGCGGTGACGCGTGACGGGTGACGGGTGACGGGTGACGCGGCGACGGCACGACTAACGGCAGTGTCACGTTCCAACGCCCGGCTTCAGGCCCAGAAAGCCCGAAGGGTCTCCTACAGGCCCTCCGTGCGTCAAGGCCGGAGCCTCACCCCTCGCGGCTCGGCCACTCGGCGTCGGGGCGCTCCTCTGCGAAGCAGGCGAACCGGTCCCACTCCACCTCCCGGCCCGACACCGGGCAGCGCAGCCGCATCGTCCGGTCACCCACCTCCACGACCTCCCAGTCTCCCGACCGGGGCCCACCCTCGATCCGGATCTTCTGCCCCGGCGTCAAGGGGTACGGCTTGAACACGGTCACGCGATGTCCCACGATACGCCTCCCTCCACTTCGGGCCACCGGCCCGCTATGGGCCTTTGGCCCGCTGGAAGGCTAGAAAGCGAAAAGCCTCTCTCGTCTCTCAGGACCCAGGCAAGTAGGGCTGCTTCAACGGCGCTGCAGTCCCCCCCTCTCACCCCCGCCGAAGCACCAGCACCGCCCCGAGGATCAGGAAGGCCACGCCCGCCACCCGGGCCGGCCCCAGGGGGATCCGCTCGAACCCGAACGCGCCCACCCGGTCCAGCAGCAGCCCGGCCACCAGCTGGGCCGCGATCACCGAGGCCATGCCCGCGGTCGTGCCCAGGCGGGGGAACACCAGGATCGTGCTGGCCACGTACACCGCACCGATCAGCCCGCCGGTCAGCTCCCACCACGGGGCCCCACCCACCCCCGACAGCCTTGGCAGCCGGCCCGACGCAGCCACGATCACCAACAGCGCGGCAGTGCCCACCGAGAACGACACCAGGGCGCTGGGCAGGAACCCGCCAACCCGGTCGGCGAGCCGGGCGTTCACCGAGGGCTGCAGGGCGGAGAGCCCTCCCACCAAGGCCATCCACAGGGCGAGCACGCATCGCGGCATCGGTCACCTCGGTTCTGCTTAGCCCGGATCATTCATGAGGCCTTCTGCTGCAACCGCCGGTTGCACGCCACCTCAGGGCGTGCTCGCGCCTCGGGGCTCGGCGTACCGCCCCGTACGCCCGCGCCCCTCGGCGCCAGCGCTTGTCCCGATCCGACGCACACTCGTACCAAGTTGCATTCAAAGCCATTGGCCTCCTGCACAGCGGGGCAAGCGGGGCAAGGGACCTGTCGGAGAGCCGGGCGCGGCCCCTTGGCTCGCCGCGCAGCGCCTCCGGCGTTTGACCTGCGAAATGGTACGGATTCCACCTGGTTGCCATGAAGCCGGCTCCGCCGTTCCGTGCCTGCGCGGCGAATCTCAATGCCCGGCTTCGCGCCCGGCCGGAGGCAGGTCCCTTGCCCCGCTCCACGAAAGCTCTCGGTTTGAACGCAACTTGGTATCAGCGGTTTCGCGACGAACGCTCATGAATGATCCGGGCTAGCCATCCGACGGGCCTTCATCATCGACCATTCTCCAGCCGTCGCGCAAGACGTCGGCGCCCAGACAAAACCGGCCCCGCCCCGGGACGACGGGGCGGGGCCGGTTTCGCGGCCGCGGGGAAGGGGGGGAGCTGGCTCAGCGCAGGGTCTCCTCCCGCCCCTTCACAAGGCCCCGGATCATGCGGTTATAGGGGGTGGGAACCCCGGCCCGTTCCCCGTACTCCACGATCTTGCCGTTGATGTAGTCGATCTCGGTGCGGCGCTTGGCCTCCACGTCCATCAACATGGAGGGCTTGTGGTCGCCGGCCGTGCCCAGGTAGTCCATGCAATAACGGTAGTAGTCCCAACCCAGGGAGATCTCGTTGGCCCGGGCCACCTGCACCCCCTCCTTGACCAACTGGTCCACGATGCCGGCCACGAACGGGTCCTTCATGGCCTGGGCCATCGTCATGCCGGTCAGGGCGCACACCGGGTTCATGGAGGCGTTCATGATGGTCTTGCGCCAGACCATGTTCACCAGCTGGTCGGTGTGCTGGGTGGCGAGGCCGGCGCCGGTGAGGACCTCGGCCACGGCCTGGGCGGCCGGCTTGCCGGCCGGGTCGAGCTGCTGCACGTAGTGGGGGGGATGGTGGAAGGCCATGTGGACCCGGCCGGGGCCGGCCAGGCCTACGCCAAAGTTCACCACGGCCCGCATCACCCAGGGCCGGCCCAGGGCCTCGGCCAGCACCAGCTCGGTGTCGATCCCGTTCTGCCAGCTCACCACGTGGATGCCCTCGCGGTGGAACCCCTGGATGGCCGAGGCGATGAGCGGCAGCGCCGTGGCCTTGGTGGTCACGAAGATCACGTCGGGCGAGAACTCGCCCAGCTCGTCCACGTGGGTGGTGGTGCGGGTCACCCGTGCCGACAGGGTCTCGGCCCCCTCGATCTCGATCCCCGGGTCCAGGGCCGGCCGCAGCAGGTCCTCCACGATGTCGCACAGGGTCACCTCGTGGCCGGCCGACGCCAGGTGGGCCGCCACCACGCATCCCACGGGGCCGGCCCCGATAACCGCGAACCGGCTGGGGGTAAAGTCCGACGAGCCTCCCATCGCTGCCTCCTTTCCGCGACTCACGCGCTTTCGAGCATGCCGAAGGCCCGGGCGTCCAACACCCGAACGCCCTGCTCCCCCAGCACCCGGATCGCCTGGTCGTTGTCGCTGAACCGGAACACCATCACCGCCTTGTCCGAGGAGAACCCGGTGAAGGCGTACATATACTCCACGTTGATGCCGGCCTGGTTCACCGGCTCCAGCACCGCGGCCAGGCTTCCGGGCCGGTCGGGGATCTCCACCGCGACCACCTCGTCGATCCGGGCCGGCAGGTGGAGCCCCATCACGACGCGCCGGGCCTTGGCCACGTCGGACACCAGCAGCCGGAGCACCCCGAACCCGGCCGTGTCCACCAGGCTGAGGGCCCGCAGGTTGATGCCGGCGTCCCCCAACGCCTTGGTCACCGCGTAGAGCCGTCCGGGCGAGTTCTCCAGGAACACCGAGATCTGCTTCAGTTTGGGCATGGTCCTCCTCCTTCCGCTAGGACGCTAGGAGGCTAGGATGCTGGGAGGCTTGAAAACCTCCCGGATTCCCATACGTTCTAGGAATCACCGCGCCTCTTTGCCTCCACATCACGGTCCGGGGGGCATGGGGCCTGTCGGAGAGCCGGGCGCGGCCTTATCAGGGGCCAGAATTCAGATGCCAGTGGACAGAGGGGGACTACCCCGGCAATCGGGGGAGCATTTTTGAACACCTGTCCTCTGTCCGCTGAAGTCTGTCTCCTGAAATCCTTGCCCCGCCCTCCGAGGTGACGCGCCTATTTTGTCGCCGTTAATAGTAACAATGGGACCGACTGGGGTCTCCCGGACAGCACCAACCGGACGATCGGTTGATAACGGGTACCCTATCGATTGAACCGCCTGCCGTCAAGATCCGAGCCGGGGGGCTCCTCCCGATCGGCCCACCGCCT
Organism: bacterium; assembly: GCA_027021615.1. GTDB lineage: Bacteria > Desulfobacterota > Deferrisomatia > Deferrisomatales > Deferrisomataceae > Deferrisoma. Next base: position 3,597 of record JALUTY010000102.1, read on the forward strand.
GCGGATCCACTCCTCCTCGTCGGCCCGGGTGCGGACCTCGCCGTCCAGCCGGGCCCGCAGGAGCCCGCCCAGGAGCTGCCGGTAGGCGGGCCCCGGGGGGATGCCCATCCGCTGGAGGTCCCGGCCCCTCAGCACCGGCCGCACGTCTGCCAGCCGGGTGTAGTACCGGCTGATCAGCCGGCGTTTGCGCTCGTCCTGGGTCTTGGCCATCATGAACAGTCGGGTCTCGTCCCCGCAGGGGTGGAGGATCTCGTACACCCGGCTGTCGGGCACCCGTTCCCCACGGGCGTCCAGGGCGAGGCGCAGCTCGCCCAAGGCCCGGTACGCAGACCCGAGCGCCTCGACCAGCCACCGGCCTGCTCCCTGCTCCACCCCCAGATCCCGCACCCAGGCACGCACCTCGTCCTCCTTGAGGGGGTCCAGCAGGGCCAGCTGGTACACCCGCCAGTCCTCCAGCCCGGAGTCCCGGTACAGCAGCCGGAACCAGGTGAGCACACCCCGGACCCGCTCCACCAGCTCCTCCACCCTGCCCACATACCGCACCCCCGGGATCAAGGCCGGCAGCACCCCGTGCTCCTCGGCCAGGGCCACGGCCTCGGCCCCCTCCCCCTCCTGCAGCAGGGCCACCCACTCCTGGAATAGCCGCTTCCCCCGGGCCTCGGCCATGAACCCCTGGCGCACCGCGGTGCGCAGAAGCTTCTCGGTCTGGCGGCCCAGCCGGAACCCAAACCGGAGTTGGAACCGCAGGGCCCGCAGAACCCGGGTGGGGTCCTCGACGAACGAGAGGCTGTGAAGCACCCGGATCGTGCCCTCCTTGAGGTCCCGAAGACCGCCAAAGAAGTCCACCACCTGACCGAACCGAGCCGGGCTCAGGCTCACGGCCAGGGTGTTAACGGTGAAGTCCCGGCGGTAGAGATCGAGCTTCAGGCTCGACCACTCCACCGTGGGCAGGGCCCCCGGCCGAGGGTAGTACTCGGTCCGGGCCGTGGCCACGTCGAGCCGCATCCCGTCGGCGCACCGGATCTTGGCGGTACCGAACGGCCGGTGGGGGCGGACCCGCGCCCCCCAACGCCGACCCGCCTCCTGGGCCAAAGCGATGCCGTCCCCCTCCACCACAAGGTCCAGGTCCTCCACGGGTCGGCGCAGCAGCAGGTCCCGCACGCCGCCGCCCACCAGGTAGGCCTCCATGCCCCGCTGGCGAGCCAGGGCGCCGAACTCCCGGAGCCGCCCCAGCACGCCGGGGGGCAGCCGTTCCCGGAGCAGCCGGGAGACGTCGCGCTCCTGGGGCGGCCCGCCCGGCGCCTCGGTCGGCCCCCACTCCCGCCCCAGGGCCCGCAGCAGATCCGTCCGGGTCACCACCCCCACAAGAGCTCCCCGGTCCACCACCGGAACGAGCCGATGGTTCTCGCGCACCACCAGACGCCGCAACTCGTCGAGGGGCGCCTCCGGCCCCACGACCTCCAGGTCGGTGGTCATGTAGTCGTCCACCACCGCCTCTCCCAGGCCGTGGCTCAGGGCCCTCTCCACGATCATCCGGGTGACCACGCCCAGCACCCCACCGTCGTCCCCCACCACCGGCATGGCGTTCAGGTGGTAGCGGTTGAGCGCCTCCTGGACCTGGGCGAGGGGCGTGCCGGGGCGCACGAACTTCACCGGTGCGGTGGCGATGTCGCGGGCCATGACCGGGGGCCGCACCACCTGGGGCAGAAGCCCCAGGATCCGCTCCCTCACCTGAATCAGGGTCTCGTCCCGTACCGAGGCGGATGCGGCCTCGGGGTGGCCGCCCCCTCCCAAGGCTCGGGCCAGGGCCCCCACGTTCACCTGGCCCGGGATCCGGCTCCGAGCCACCACCTGGACCTGGTCGCCCAGGCGCACGGCCGCCACCACCACATCGAGGTTCTCCATGTCCCGGATCTTGTGGACCAGAAACGCCAGATCCCCCACGTAGTGGTCGGCGCTCGCCTCGGTCACCGTGACCTCCACCCCGTAGATCCGATGGGTCACCTTGTTGCGCAGCAGCTCCTCCAGCAGCCGCACCTGCTCCAGGGTGAGCTCCGGGGTGAGGAACGACGAGACCACGTTGAGGTCGCCCCCCTGCCCCAACAGGTACGCGGCCGCCCTCAGGTCGCGGGGGGTGGTGGTCGCAAACACCAGCCCTCCAGTGTCCTCGTAGATCCCCAGGAGCATGACCGTGGCCTCCTCCGGGGTCACCGGGATTCGGCGTTCCCGGAGGATCTCCACCAGGAGCGTGGTGGCCGCCCCCACCGGCTCGATGCGCCGGATCCGAGCCCCCACGGTCTCGTCCGACACGGGGTGATGGTCGTACACATGGACCTCGAGCCCGGGCCGACCCAGCAGCTCGCCGAACCGGCCGATCCGGTCCGGGTGGGACACATCCACCAGCACGAGCCGGTCCACCGCCTCCAGGTCCACGGATCGGGCCCGGCGCACGTCCACCGCGTACAGGGCGCTCTCCACCAGGAACTGGCGCAAGCTGCGCTCCTGGCTGCCCGGAAACGCCACAACCGCCTCGGGGTAGAGCTTCTTGGCGGCCACCATGGAGCCCAGGCTGTCGAAGTCGGAGTTGATGTGGGTGGTGATCAGGTCCACGCGGGCGGTCTCCGCTGACTTCGGCTGGGAGGCTGGGGAGCTAGTACCAAGTTGCCATCCATCGGATACGCATCCGGGGGCGGGGCAAGGGACCTGCCTCCGGCCGGGCGCGAAGCCAGGCATTGAGATTCGCCGCGCAGGCACGGGGCGGGGGAGCTGACTTCATGGCAACCCGTTCGCACCCTTTCGCAGTCCAGACGCCGGAGGCGCTGCGCGGCGAGCCAAGGGGCCGCGCCCGGCTCTCCGGCAGCTCCCTTGCCCCTCTGAGCAGGGGACCGATAGCTTTGAATGCAACTTGGTACTAGAATCCCCCAGCCCTGGGGGGCATTTCTATCTTCGGCTCCGGGGGTGATGCCGGCGCACCAGCTCGGCGAGGCGGCGACGGGTGACGTGGGTGTACACCTGGGTGGTGGCGAGGTCGGCGTGGCCGAGCATCATCTGCACGCTCCGCAGATCCGCGCCCCCTTCCAGCAGGTGGGTGGCGAACGAGTGGCGCAGGGTATGGGGGCTGGTGCTCAGGGGGACCCCCGCCTCCCGGCAGCGCTTCTTGACCAGGCTCCACACCGACTGGCGGGACATGCGTCTCCCTAGACGGCTCACGAACACGGCGTCGCACCGCTTCCGGCCCCGGAGAAGCCGCGGCCGCGCGTGGTCCAGGTAGGCGCCGAGGGCCTCGGCCGCCCGCTCCCCCAGCGGCACCACCCGCTCCTTGCTCCCCTTGCCGATCACCCGCACGTACCCCACGGACCGGTCCACGAACCCCAGGGTGAGATCGCACAGCTCGGAGACCCGCAGCCCTGCCCCGTACAGGAGCTCGAGGATCGCCCGATCGCGCAGCGCCAGCGGGTCCTCTCCCCGGGGGCCCTCCACCAGGGCTGCCGCGTCTTCGGGGGACAGGGTGTGGGGCAGGGTCCTCCAGGTCCTGGGGGAGGCAAGGCGGGCGGTGGGGTCCCGGGGCGCTTCCCCCTCCCGGCACAGGAACCGGAAGAATCCCCGCAGGGTCGAGACCCTTCGGGCGAGCGTGCGGCCCGATACGCCCCGGCGCTTCTCGGCTCGGAGAAACGCGACCACGTCCGTGCCGGTGGCCCCCGTGAGGCCCTGCCCCCGGGTCTCCAGAAAGGCCTGGAACCGTCCGAGATCCCGGGCGTAGGCCTCCACCGTGCGGGGGCTCAGCCCTCTCTCCACCGCCAGGTGCTCCAGGAACGCGTCGAGCCATTGCATGGGACCGGTCCCGGATCAGTCCCCGCCCGGGTGGCGGCAGGGCAGCACCAGATGAACCGCGGTGCCCTTCCCCACCCGGCTCTCGATCTCCACGGTCCCCCCGTGGCGCGACACGATCCGGTGCACCATGGTGAGCCCCATGCCGGCACCCGCGGTCTTGGTGGTGTAGAACGGGTCGAACACGTTGGCCACCTGGTCCCGAGGAATCCCCCGGCCGGTGTCGCGCACCGTGACCCGCACCTTGTCGCCCAGGTCCGCGGTCTCCACCGTGATGGTGCCGCCCGAGTCGGTGGCCTCGATCGCGTTCTCCACCAGGTTCGCCAGGGCGAGCCGGAGGTTGGGGGGGTCTGCCTCCACGGTCGGCACCGGCTCGAAGGCGCGCACCAGCTCCAGCCCCGCCTCCCGGGCATCGGGCTCGGCCTCCCGCAGCACCTCTTCGGCGAGGCTCCGAAGATCCACCTCCTGGTAGGGGGAGATCATGAGGGTCTTGAACCGGACGATGTCCTCCACCATGGACTCGAGCCGATGCACCTCGTGGAGGATCCGCTCCGCATAGTCCCGCAAGGGGCTGTCCTCGGGGAGCTTGTCGCGGATGCGGCGTGCGAACCCGCCGATGGCCACCATGGGGTTGCGCACCTCGTGGGCCACCCCCTCGGCCATCTGCCCCAGGGCGTCCAGCCGCTCCTCGGTGAACCGACGCTCCTCGGTGAACCGGCGCTGGAGCAGGCTCTTCACTCGAGCCATCAGCTCCTGGGGGTTGAACGGCTTGGTGATGTAGTCGTCGGCCCCGATGTCCAGGCCTCGGATCTTGTCGGGCACCTCCCGCTTGGCCGTGAGCATGAGAACGGGGATCATCCGGGTGGCTTCGACCCTCTTGAGCCGTTCGCACACGGCGTAGCCGTCGAGCTTGGGCATCATCACGTCGAGGACCACCAGGTCCGGGTCCTCGGCGGCCACCTTCTCCAGGGCCTCCTCCCCGTCGTAGGCCTCGCAGGTGCGGTACCCTGCCGCCCGCAGGCGCTTCACGAGGAGCTCCACGTTGTCGATGTTGTCGTCCACCACCAGGATCTTCGGCGCCGTGGTCACGGTGGGCTCCCTCGAGAGGTTGGGGGCTGGGGGTCCTCGTCCCGTCCCTGCCGAAGGAACCGGGCCACGTGGCCCGGCAGAGCCCGCACGTCCACGGGCTTGGGGATGTACCCGTCGCACCCGGCCTCCAGGGCCCGCTCCCGGTCCCCCACCATGGCGTAGGCCGTGATCGCCACCACCGGAACCCCGCCCATCCGGGGGTCGGCCTTGAGCCGGCGGGTCGCCTCCAGGCCATCCATGCCGCTCAGGTTGATGTCCATCAGCACCAGGTCCGGCCGCTCCCGGGCCGCGAGGTCGAGGGCCTCCTCGCCGGACGTCGCCTCGGTTACCCGGTACCCGTGCCGCACCAGAACCTTCACCAAAAGCTCCCGGTTGTCCACGTTGTCTTCCACCACCAGGATCCGCGTCACCTCATGCCTTCCTTTCCGGGGCCCTGCCGGGGCAGCCACACCGTGAACCGGCTGCCCTTACCCACCCGGCTCGTGACCGTGATCTCCCCTCCGTGCAGCTCCACCAGCCGTTTCGCGATGCTCAACCCCAGCCCCGTGCCGCTGTAGGCCCGGGTGGTGGAGCCGTCGAGCTGCTTGAACGCCTCGAAGATGACGGCCAGGCTGTCCTCGGGGATGCCGATACCGGTATCCTCCACATCCACCGCCACCCCGGGCCGTCCGCGGTCGTCGGGTCGCACCCGCACGCGCACCCCTCCGCGGTCCGTGAACTTGATAGCATTGTTCACAAGGTTGTTCAACACTTCCCGCACCTTGTTGGGATCGGCACGCACCCGCAGGTCCCCCTCCTCCGCCTCCACCCTCAGGAACAGACCCTTGTCCTCGGCCATGGTCCACAGGTCGCCGGCCGCCTCCTCCGCCAGGGTCTTGAGATCGAACTCGTGAAGGTCCAGATCCATGCGGCCGGCCTCGATCTTGGACAGATCGAGGATGTCGTTGATCAGCTTCAGCAGGTGGGTGGCGTTCTTTTCCACCCGTTCCAGGCTCTGCCGCTGCTCCTCCGTGAGGGGTCCGTCCACGCCGTCGAGCACGAGCTGGGTGTAGCCCAGGATCGAGTTCATGGGCGTGCGCAGCTCGTGACTCATGTTCGCCAGGAACTCGCTTTTGAGCCGGTCGAGCTCCTGGAGGTTGCGGTTCGCCTCCTCCAGCTCCCGGGTCCGCTCCCGGACCTTCTGCTCCAGGGTGCGGTTGAGCTCCCGGATCTCCCGGTACAGCCGGGCGTTGGCCAGGGCCAAGGCCAGCTCGGTGGCCAGGGCCTCGAACGCCTCCACGAACTTCTCGGAGAAGTACCCCTTGCGCTGGCTGCTACCGGCCACCAAAATGCCCAGCACCTGGTTCTCGTGCACGATCGGGGTAGCGATCAGGGACAGCAGCCCGGGGTTCTCCAGCACCTCCAAGGGCACCGGCCGGGGGCTCAGGCCGGCGTCCGACAGGAACACCGTGCGACGGTCGGCCATGGCCTGCACCACATAGGAGGGGCGCATCGCCCCCATGGAAACCGCCTCCAGGTAGGCCGGCCGGAACCCGTGGGCCTGAGCCGACTCCAGCCTTCCCCCCCGGGCCACGAACACGGCGCGGCAGTCCATGCCGAACTCGGCCCCCACCAGGTTGAGCACCGCCCGGATCGCCTCGTCCTCGTCCAGGGTGGCGGCCACGCGCTTCGATGCCTCGAACAGGACGGCCAGCTCCCGCACCCGCGCCTGGAGCTCCTCCCGGCTCTCCTCCAAGCTCAGGGACACGGCCCCGAACACGTCGAAGATCTCCTCCAACGTGGTGCCCTTTAGGTCCAGGTAACGCTGCACCACCCGGCTGGCCGCCACCGGGCCGAGGGCCCCGGCTAGGGTCCGCTCCACGTGGGCCTGGAGCTCGAGCATGCGATCGTCGGACAGCACCGCCCGGGGGTCGTACCCGGGTCCGCCCAAGAACTCGGCCAGGCGCTGGCGGGCCTTCTCGGCGCCCAGAAACTTGGCCAGGAGCTCCTCGAACTCCCCCACGGACGGGGCCCGGGCCATTCGAAGGTCCAGCCGGACCCGGGGTGAGGGGCGCATGGCATCCACGAACTTGGGAATCTGCTCCAGCTCCGCCTGGGACGGCCGGGTTAGGAGACTTACGGCCAAGAACGCCACGGCGTTGAACAGCATCGACCAGAACAACCCGTGGCTCCACAGGTCCAGGCCCGCCAGCCCCAGGAACGCGTCCGGCCGGAGCAGGCGAATGCCTGCGGGCCCCTCGATCAGGACGGAGACCGGGACCCAGCCCGCCCGGGCCAGGGACGGGGTGAGGAAGAAGTACACCCAAGCCCCGAACCCGGCCAGCAGCCCTGCCGCCGCCCCGCGAGCCGTGGCCTGACGCCAGTACAGCCCTCCCAGTACGGCCGGGGCCAGCTGGGCCGCGGCCGCGAACGAGAGCAGTCCGATGTCCACCAGCATGAACCGCTCGCCCAGCAGCCGGTAGTAGGCGTAGCCCAGCAGGATCACCCCCACGATGATGGCCCGCTTGCAGTGGAGCAGCAGGGGGGCCGGCCGACGGGGCCAGCCCAGCCGGATCAGCACCGGCACCACTAGGTTGTTCAGGACCATGGTGGAGATGGCGACCGACGAAACCACCACCATGCCCGTGGCCGCGGACAGGCCCCCCAGGAACGCAACCAGGGCCAGGAGGTTGTGGCCGGTGCGTAGGGGGATCCGCAGGACGAAGGTGTCGGCCAAGGTGGGGCTCTGGAAGAGGAGAAGCCCCCCGAAGGCGATGGGGGCCACGAACAGGTTGATCAGGAACAGGTACAGGGGAAACAGCCACATGGCGTGCCGGATGTGCTCCTCACTGCAGTTCTCCACCACCATCACGTGGAACTGCCGAGGCAGCAGCATCACGGAGCACGCCGACAGGACGAGCAGGGTGAACCAGGCGGAGTAGGAGCGGGCCGGTGCCCCCCCCAGGGTCAGCAGATGCGCGAAGAACTCGTGCTCGGAGATCTGGGCAAAGATGTCCCGGAACCCACCGAACAGCCCCCAGGTGACGAACACCCCCACCACCAGCAGGGCCGCCAGCTTCACCACGCTCTCCAGGGCGACGGCCGCTACCATCCCCTCGTGCCGCTCCGACGGGTCGAGGCGGCGAGCCCCGAACATGCCCCCAAACACACCGAGCACCAGGGCCACGGCAAAGGCGGTGTCCTCCAGGAACGACTCGGGGTGGCCCACCACCCGGAAGGGAGCCTCACGGGAGACCTGGGTGAGGATCTCGAAGGTGCTGGAGATCGCCTTGAGCTGTAGGCCGATGTAGGGGGTGTTCCCCACCAGGATCATCACGGTGACCAGGGCGCCCAGCCATCCGCTCTTTCCGTACCGGGAGGCCACCAGGTCCGAAAGGGAGGTGATGTGGTTCTCCCTGGCCACCCGGACCCACTTGCGCAGGAGGGTCCACCAGGAAAACGCGATCAGGGTGGGGCCGAGGTACACGGCGAGGAACTGGAACCCGCTGATGGTGGCCCGGCCCACGCTGCCGTAGAAGGTCCACGACGTGCAGAACACGGCCGTGGACAGCGCGTATACCAGGGGGTTGGCGATGATGCTCCGGCCTCGGTCCTTCCGGCGCTCGGCCCAGTAGGCCACGCCGAACAGGAGCAGGAGATAGGCGAAGGCCACGGCAGCCACCCATCCCCAGGTGAGGGGCATCTACTTTTCCTCCCCCCGGAGGGGGTCTACCCGACGCAGCAGCAGGGCGTACCCGGCGATGGCGGCGATGCTCACGGCCCACCCCCCCATCAGGTACAGGAACAGGAGCGGCCACCCCCCCACCGTCACCTCCCGGTCGAAGATCCGCAGGAACGGGAAGTTGATCATGAGGGCACCGAGCACGAACGCGATCCACCACCACTGGCGCAGGTGGGCCGCGCTCCATCCTCCCTTCATGTTTCCCCCTTTGCGGTGGATTCGGTCTTCGTTCCTGGGCCTTCGGCCCGCTGGGCGGCCGGGCGGCTCCCGGGCCGCCGCCGAAACTTCGGGGGGCATGGGGTCTGGCGGAGAACCGCGCGCGGCCCGGTTCAGACCTCCACGACCACCAGCTCCCTCGGTGAGAGGGTTATCCGCTCCACCCCGGCCGCCGTGACTCGGAAGGTGTCCTCAACCCCCACGGCGCCCACCCCGGGGATCACGAACTTGGGCTCCAGCGCGAACACCATACCCTCCTCCAAGGGAACCCGGAACCCCCGGGCGAGAAACGGCGGCTCGTCCACCTCCAGACCAATGCCGTGGCCCACGAAGCTCACCGGGTTGCGGTGACCCAGGAACGTGTCGGCAAACGGCGTGGCCTCGGCCGCCTGCCGGGCCACCCGGTACAGCTCGTCGCCGGTCGTGCCGGGTCGGGCGGCCTCGATCACGGCGTCCTGCACGACGCAGGCTGCCTCGAACGCCTCGGCCACCCGCCTGGGGGGTCGGCCCAGGCAGAAGATGCGGGTCTGGTCGCACAGGTACCCCCGATGGTTGCCCACCAGGTCCACGGTGACCGGCTCGCCGGGTCCGATCGCGCGGGTGCTGGGCCCCTGGGCCAGGGCCGGGCCGAGCCCCGCCCCGCCGGTGGGGGCATCCAGGAACGACGGCTCGGCAGCGGTGGGGCCGGCCATCACGTGGCCGTAGAAGATCTCCTGGTTGAACCCCCTCATGCGCAGCAGCCCCCCGTGGCCCCTGCGCCGCAGCTCGTACTCCACCGCTGCCGCAAGCTCGATCTCGGGGATGCCCGGCCGCAGGAGCTCCGGCACCCGGGCCACGGCCTCGGCCACCACCTGGGCCGCCCCGGCGATGGCCCGGTGCTCCCAGGGCGTCTTGACGGCCCGGGCCAGTGCCAAGGCGCCCGACACGTCGGCCAGGTCCACCCCCTCGAACAGCCCCTGGAACCGCCGGGCCTGATTCACGGGCAGAACGTCCCACTCCAACCCCAGAGGCTCGGGCACGCCGCCGAGCACCTCCCGAACCCGGGCCGGCAGGTCCCGCAGGCTGGCCAGCCCCTCCACCCGGCAGGGGCTCTCCCGCCGCGCCCGGTCGAGGTCCTTACGCACGAACACCACCGGGTCTCCCCCGGCTGGGACCACCACCGCCCCGGCCTGCATGGTCCCCGAGGCCCAGTATCGGCTCGCGTTCTGCACGAGCAAGGCGCCCCCGAGCCCCTGGCGGTCCATGCCCGCCTGGAGCCGGGCCACCCGGGCCCTGATCTCCTCCAAGTAACCTCGGTCTCCGGTCATCGGTCTACGGTCCTCTGTCCGGGGCCTTCGCCCCCCTGGCCGGCTGGGTAGCTAAGGGGCCGAGGTGCCCGGATTTTATTATTACTCCGGCGGCTAATATAGACCCGCTCTGGGGCGTGGGGCCTGCTGGAGCGCCGGGCGTGGCTCCGACAGTCGCTGCCTCCGGCACTCAGCCTACGCTTTGGTGCTCTTCCAGCCTTGGGGACTCCGAAAATGCCCGCACTTCAGCCGCATTTCATCCCATGGGGCTGAGTGCCGGAGGCAGCGTAAGCGGATGCCGCACTCACGCACGGCCGGAAGCAGGCCCCACGCCCCTGCGACCACCTACGCGCCTCTATCGTCGCCGGGTTCATATTAATACCAACGGAAGTATTGCCAGATCTCCGGCGCTCACAAGGGAACCAGCGGGTGGGGGGCTGGTGGAGAGCCGGGCGCGGCCCCTTGGCTCGCCGCGCCCTCACCAAGCCTGAATCGCCTTGGAAGTTCCGGAACTTCCGCCACCGGCGTCCCGGCCTGCCGGGCTGACAACGGCATGCGAAGGCGCGGCGAAGAGGGTGCCGCACTCGCGCCCGGCCGGAGCCAGCCCCCCACCCGCGTCCGGCAATACCTTCGTAGGCCTTAGTAACGCGGCGACAAAATAGACGCGCCTCCTCGAAGGGAGAGGCAAGGATCTCAGGAGACAGACTTCAGCGGACAGAGGACAGGTGTTCAAAACGCTCCCCCGACTGCCGGGGTAGTCCCCCTCTGTCCACTGGCATCTGAATTCTGGCCCCTGATAAGGCCGCGCCCGGCTCTCCGACAGGTCCCTTGCCCCTCCGCGCAGGGAACGGTAGCGCTTGCTTATCTGCCGGGTTGACATCTAGTTTCTAGTCTCTGGTCCCCGGACGACCCCCCCCGGGGGCCTGACGATGCTTCCAGGGCAGTCCGCTGCTCTGGGTTCATCGGTCCTCCTCTCCGGGCCGGGTCCGGCGTCGGAACGCCAACCGCACCGGCACCCCGGCGAATCCGAACGCATCCCGGAGCCGGTTCACCAGGAACCGGTGGTACGACTCCGAGATGCCCTCGGGAAAGCTGGTGAACGCGGCAAAGGTGGGGGGGGCCGTGCGCACCTGGGTCATGTAGTAGATCCGGGTGCGCTTGCCCGCCTTGACCGGCGGCGGCAGCTCCCTCAAGGTGGCCTCGAGGAACGCGTTGACCTGGGCGGTGGGGATTCTCCGGGTCCACTCCCGGTAGAGGGTGTCCACCAGATCGAACACCCGGTGGACCCGCTGGCCCGTGAGCGCCGACATGCTGACCAGGGGCACGTGGCCGTGGGGCCCCAGGCGCCGGCGCAGCTCCGCCACGGTCCGGTCGAAGGTCTTCTCGTCCTTCTCCACCAGGTCCCACTTGTTGAGCACGATGCCCAGGGCCCGCCCCCCCTTGAGCACCAGGTTCAGGATGCGAGCGTCCTGGTCGGTGAGCCCCTCGGTGGCGTCCAGGAGCACCAGGCACACGTGGGCCCGGTCCACGGTGCGAAGGGCCCTCACCACGCTCCACCGCTCCACCCCCTTCTCGACCCGACTGCGCCGCCGGATCCCCGCGGTGTCGATGAGCAGGTAGGGCCGGCCGTCGCGGCGGACCAGGGTGTCCACGGGGTCGCGGGTGGTGCCGGCCTCGGCGCTCACCACCACCCGCTCCTCCCCGAGGAGACGGTTCACCAGCGAGCTCTTGCCCACGTTGGGCCGACCCAGCACCGCCACCCGGGTCCCCTGCTCGTCGGCCTCGGACGGTTCGGCATCCGCCTCGGGGAGCCGGTCGCGGACCTCCCCCTCGAGCTCTTCGAGCCCCCTGCCGTGCTCGGCCGACACGGGCAGCACCCGCTCGAACCCCAGGGCGTAGAACTCGGCCGCGGCCGTCTCCCACCGGGGACCGTCTGCCTTGTTGGCCACCAGCACCACGTCCTTGCTCCGCCGACGCAGGCCCCGGGCGATCTCCTCGTCCGCGGGCAGCACCCCCTCCCGGACGTCCGTGACGAACAGGATCAGGTCGGCCTCCTCCACGGCCAGGAGGGCCTGCCGGGTCATGCCGGCGGCCACCTCGTCGCCCGGGTCGGGGTCGAGGCCGCCCGTGTCCACCAGGGTGAACCTCCGGTCGCCCCAGTCCACGGCGGCGTACCGGCGGTCGCGGGTCACTCCGGGGACGTCCTCCACGATGGCCACCCGTTTGCCCACCAGCCGGTTGAACAGGGTGGACTTGCCCACGTTGGGCCGCCCCACGATGGCCACCAGCCTCATCGCCGCACCTCGTACCCGAACCGGCGCAGGGCCCGGGGGTTCTTGGTCCAGTTCCGGTCCACGGTCACGTGCAGATCGAGGAACACCCGGGTCCCCAGCAGCGCCTCCAGGTCCAGGCGGGCCCTCCGTCCCACCTCCTTGATCACCCGGCCGCCCTTTCCGATCACGATGGCCTTCTGGCTGGGCCGCTCCACGTGGATCGTGGCGTGGATCACCACCAGGTCCGCCTCGGGCCGCTCCTCCCATGCCTCCACCGTGACCGCCACGCTGTAGGGAATCTCCTCCCCGGTCAGCTCGAACACCTTCTCTCGCACGAACTCCTCGGCCAGGAACCGCTCGGGCCGGTCGGTGAGCTGGTCCTCCGGGTAGTAGGCCGGCCCCTCGGGCATGCGCGAGGCCAGGTCGTCGAGAAGGGCCTCCACCCCCTCGCCGGTCAGGGCGGAGATCCGGTGCACCGCCGCGGCCGGCACCAGGTCCTGGAACGCCTCCGTGGGGGCCGTTCGGTTGCGGTCCGCCTTGTTCACCACCAGGATCACCGGCCTCCGGGACCGGCGCAGGTGCCCGGCCAGCACCTCGTCGTCCGGGTGGCGGCCCGTGGCGGCGTCCACCAGAAACAGAACCACGTCCACGTCGGGCACGCACGACAGGGCCTCGCGCACCATGTACCGATTGATGAGCTTCTGGCCGGCGTGGACGCCCGGGGTGTCGAAGAACACCATCTGCACCCCGTCCCGGGTGAGCACCCCGGCCACCCGGTTCCGGGTGGTCTGGGGCTTGGGGCTGGTGATCACGACCTTCTGCCCCAGGACCCGGTTCAGCAGCGTGGACTTGCCCACGTTGGGCCGCCCCAGGATTCCAACGAACCCGGACCGGGTGACCCGGGTCTCGCCGGTCTCCTCTCGTGCCTCCATCGACGGTTCCTTCCCAGTGACTTCGGTCGTTGGTCGTCGGTCGGGGGCCTTCGGCCCGCTAGGACGCTGGGACGCTAGGAGGCTGGGAGGCTAGAATGCTTCAAAACCTCCAAGATTCCAACACGTTCTAGGAATCACCACGCCTCTTCGCCTCCACCTCACGGTCTCGGGGGGCATGGGGTCTGCTGGAGAGCCACGCGCGGCTCCTTGGCTCGCCGCGCAGCGCCTCCAACGCTCGCACCGTGAGTTCGTTCGGGCCCCGCCGAACCGGCATGAAGCCACCGCAGGTGCCCCGTGCCTGCGCGGCGAATCTCAACGCCCGGCTTCGCGCGCGGCCGGAAGCAGGCCCCATGCCCCGCGGTTGCCAAGGCCCCCGGCGCAACGGCCCGGATCGCGACCGGGAGGTCGCTCCTACAACAGGGGGCGGGGCGCGACCCTGCCCGTCAGCGCTCGCCGGCCGCCTTTTCGCTCTGGCTGATCTGGGTGCCGGGCTCGCCCGGTCGGGTCCGGTATACGAAGAACGTCCGGGTGGCCGTGATCTTCTTGTCGTCCCGGGCCACCAGCACGATCCGGTTCGACCCCTCCTCCAGCGGCACCTCCAAGGTGACCTTCATCCGGTCGGTCCGCTCCGGGTTCCGGCGGTACACCACCTTGTCCCGCTCCCGGTAGGCGTATACGTCGCGCACGGCCGAGTCGTCGGTGACCTCCACCTCGAAGGTGACCCGATCCTTGTCCGTGCGCAGCGGCGGGGCGCCCTTTCCGAACCGAGGGGGCTCCCGCCGCTCCTGGGCGGGAAACGGCTCTCCCACCCGAAACGAGAGCTCGTCGGAGAAGAATGCCCCGTAGTCCCGGTCGGTCACGCTCACCCCGACCCGCACGTTGCCGTCTTCCTCGGCCTTCACCAGACGAAACTCCATGGGCGCCGTCACCACGGCTCCCGGAGCCAGCGAGTCGAACCGGTGCCGAGCCTTCTCCAGGTAAAGCTGCTCCTTCTCCTCGCCCCGGATGTTCACCTCCACCGCTCCACTGGTGCCCGATCCCCGGTTCATCACCTCAAGCCCCAACTGGATCCGCTCTCCCTCTTCCATCCGGCCGTCCCCGGACCGGGCCGGCACGGCCGGGTTCTCGTCGCGAAGCCGGTACCGGTAGGCGAACTCCGGCCGGGGAACGGCCCGGATCCGGGCCGCCGTCGAGCCCACGCCCGCCTCGTCGACCCCGGGGGCGTGCAAACGCAGCGTCACCGTGTCCCACCGCTGCCGGGCCGACTTGGGCACCTCCACCTCGGCCTCGGCCTCCTTGCTCTCCCCCGGCCCCAGACGGCCGAACACCAGGTCCAGGTTGCGCAGCAGGGGGTTGTCGGACTCGGTGCGGCCCCACACCCGGTGCACCGCCGTGGCTCCCCGGTTCACCACCACGAACCGAATCCGAGCCCGTTCACCGGGCACCAGCTCGGTCTCGGCAGGCCCCTCCACCCGCAGCCCCTTCCCGCCGGGGCCGTTGGTCCAGTCGATGCCCAGGGCCCCCAACGCCTCGGTGATCTTCTGATCCTCGCTTCGCCGGACCTGGGCCAACACGACCTCGGCCGCGGCCAACAGGGCCTTCCGGTCCGATCCCCCGGCCCCGGCGAGCACCTTGCGGGCCAGCCCTACCTCAAAGTCCTCGGCCAGCCGCTGGGCCTTCTCCTCCTTGGACAGCTCGGAGAACGGCCGCTGCTTCTCCTGGTCCGGCGGCAGCAGGTACTGGAGCTCGGCCCAGGGCTTCTCCGAGGCGTTCCCCCAGTTCCTGAACGCGTTCTCCAGGTCGGCCTCGGCCACGTGGGTGGGCGGCGGGCCGATGCGCATCTTCCCCGCTTCGATCCGGGCCGGGTACACCACGATATCCGGCTCGATGCCGATGGACTGGATCGACACGTCCCCCGGGGTGAGGTACTGGGCCACCGTCAACTTGAGAGCCCCCCCGTCGGTGAGGGGATAGAGCTTCTGCACCGAGCCCTTCCCAAAGGTCTTCTGTCCGATCAGCAGGGCCCGGGACGCCTTGAGGGCGCCGGACACAATCTCCGAGGCCGAGGCGCTGCCCTGGTTCACCAGCACCACCACGGGCTTCCGGGTGAGGGCCGGGTCGTCGGCCCCTGCCAAGGCCCGGGAGTTGGCGTCCTTCTCCGGACCGCGGGTGCTCACGATGGTGCCCTCGTCCAGGAACCCGTCGGACAGCTTGATGGCCTGGTCCAGGAGCCCCCCCGGGTTGTTGCGGAGGTCGAGCACCACCCCCGTGAGGTCCGGATGGGCGGCCTCGGCCTCCCGGATGGCCCGACGCAGCTCCTCCGTGGTGTCCTTCTGGAAGTTCTTCACCCGGGCGTACAGGACCGGCGGGGTCCCCCCGTCCTTGAGAACGTAGCTCTCCACGCTGTCCACGTGGATCACCTCGCGGGTGAAAGTGATGGCCCGGGGCTCCGGCCACCCCTCCCGTGCGATGGTGAGGGTCACCTGGGTGCCCGGCTCCCCCCGCATCTTGTTCGCCGCGGTGTCCACCGGCATGTTGATGGTGGGCTCGCCGTCGATGTACAGGATGTGATCGCCCGAGCGGAGCCCCCCCCGCTCGGCCGGGGTGCCCTCGATCACGCTGATGATGGTCATCTCGCCGTCGCGGATGCCGAACACGAACCCGATGCCCCCGAACGTGCCCCGGGTACCGATCATGAACTCCTTGAAGCTTTTGGGGCTGAACGCCGTGGAGTGCGGATCGAGCTTGGCCAGGGCCCCGTTGAGGGCGAAATAGTAGAGGTCCTGCTCCTCCACCTCCTCCCCCAGGTTCTGATACACGAACCGCAGCACCGTGGTCAGCACCTCGGCCGCCTTCCGGTACACGTCGGCCCGGGACAGGTCGAAGGTCTTCTCGGCCCCGCCCGCCTGAACCCGAACCCGGTCCGCGCCCGCAGGCTCCACCAGCACCTCGGGGTACTGGTTCTCCAGAGCCTCGAGCGCCCCGTCCACCAGGGCCCGGGGGGATGCCCTCTCGGGCTCCACGTACTTTTTCTCCACGTAGTAGAACACCTGCTGCACGATCCGGGGGTACGGATCGCCGAACCGGTGGAAGAAGCCAGTGGCCGCGGGCGCCCGCAGGGGCAAGGCGGCCGCGGCCAGGCACAGCAGGGCGAACAGGGAGATCAGGGCTGCAGTTCGGTCACGTCTTCGCAAGCGTCATCCTCCGAGGTGGCTCGGTGTGTTCCCCCACCGCGACCCGGACCCGGCAGGAGCCGGGGCGATCCGCACGCTAGCATACACGAAAACCAGGGAGGAAGCCGAACCGGGAGGGGTCAGCCGCCCCTGCGGAGCCGGTCGAGGTGCTCGGCCCACTCCACGGGCAGCAGGTAACGCTTCTTGGTGTTGCAGTCCTTGCAGGCGGGCACCACGTTGGAACGCACCGACCGCCCCCCCCGGGCCAGCGGGACCACGTGGTCCATGGTAAGCTCGGCCGGTGCGAACCGCCGGCCGCAGTAGTGGCACACCCCGACCGCGACCCGGCGCTTCCACCACTGGGTCCTCCGGAGCTCCCGGGCCTTTGCCTTCTCCCGGGCGATCTGCTCGGGGGGGGTGTCGGAGAAAAAGAGTTCGTCCGTCATGGGCTCCACGGAAAAGGGCGGCCCGAGGGCCGCCCTTTTCTGTCAGCAAGCACCCAACACCGTTACTTCTTGTGGCACTGGTTGCACTTCAGGACCTTCTTCGGGGTCTTGCCCCTCTTGTTGTGACAGCTCCAGCAGGCCTTTTCCTTGTTATGGGCGGCCTTCTTGAAGCTGGGCGCATCGCCCCCCTTGGCCTTGTGGCACTCGCCGCACTTGTACTTGCCCTCGGAGGCCTTGTGGTGACACTGTTCGCACTTGGCCTCCTTCACGTGCTTGGAGTGGTCAAAGGTCACGGCAGCCTTCTTTCCGTAGTTGGTGACCTTCAGACCGTCGGCCGGGGCGTCGGTGGCCTGGGCGGCGCCCACGGCCAGCCCCAACGAGAACACGCAGGCGGCGACGAACAACACGATCTTTTTCATCTGGCACTACCTCCCTTGGTTGAAGTGACCCCACGAACCGAGCCTTCCGAAGCCAAAAACCGGGCGCCTGTATACCACAGGCCCCGGGGCGACCGTCAAGGGCTCCGCTCCCTATCCCGCTTCCCCTCCGACTCGCGCGTCCTTCTCCTCCACCTCCCGGGCCATGGCCTCCCGGAGACTCCGGAGCCGCAGGGTCAGATCCGGGTCCTTCAGGGCCAGGATCTGACACGCCAGCACCGCGGCGTTGCGGGCCCCCGCCTTGCCGATGGCCACGGTGGCCACCGGGATACCCGGCGGCATCTGCACCGTGGACAGCAGGGCGTCCATCCCCCTCAGCGCGCCGGCGTCCACCGGGACCCCGATCACCGGGCGGACGGTCTCGGCCGCCACTACCCCGGCCAGGTGGGCGGCCATGCCGGCCGCGCACACGAACACCTCCACCCCCTGGGCTTCGGCCTCGGCCACCAGCCGCCGGGTCCGCCCAGGGCTGCGGTGGGCCGAGCTGACCCGCATGGCGTAGGGGACCTCCATTCGGTCGAGGAACTTCGCGGCCTCCTGCACCACCGGCAGGTCCGAGTCGCTCCCCATCAAGATGAGAACCTTGGGTCTTGCGGACATGATCGAAGTAGCTCCTTAGTTAAGTGGGCCTTCGGCCCGCTTGAAGGCTGGGAAGCTGGAAAGCTAAGAGGCGGAAAGGCCGTTCGCCGCGGGTCGTTCGTCGTGTCAACTGCGGTGACGCGTAACGGGTGACGCGGCGGCCACCGACCCCCCGTAGACTCCTCCTAGCCTTCCAACGTTCCAACGTCCCACCGCCAACGACCCTCAGGAGGACAGATGCCGCAAGGCCTTCCGGCCGATGTCCCGCCGGAAGTGGACCCCGGGCCAGGAGATCCGGTCCACAGCCCGGTAGGCCCGGGCGATCGCGGAGGGGATATCGTCGCCCAGGGCCGTGACCCCCAGCACCCGGCCTCCGGCCGTGACCACCTTGCCGTTTTCGAGCCGGGTACCCGCGTGGAACACCACCACGTCGTCCAGGGATGCGGCGTCATCCAAACCGCGGATCTCCAGGCCCTTCTTGTAGGCCCCCGGGTACCCGCCCGACGCCATCACCACGCAGACCGCAGGCCTCGGATCCCACCCCAGGTCCACCCGGTCCAGGGCGCCATCGACGCAGGCCTCCAGCACCGGCACCAGGTCGCCCTTCATTCGCATCACGATCGGCTGGCACTCGGGATCCCCGAACCGGCAGTTGAACTCCAGCACCTTGATCTCGTCGCCCCGGATCATGAGCCCCGCGTACAGCACCCCCACATAGGGGCTGCCCTCCCTCGAGAGCCCGTCCACCACCGGACGGATCACCGTGTCCATGATCCGCTCAAACAGCTCCGGGTTCACCACCGGCGCCGGGCTGTAGGCCCCCATGCCCCCGGTGTTGGGCCCCTGGTCGTCGTCGAACACCGGCTTGTGATCCTGGCTGGAGGCCATGGGCAGCACGACCCTGCCGTCACAGAATGCCAAGAAGCTGGCCTCCTCGCCCTCCAGGCACTCCTCCACCACGATCCGTCCGCCCGCCTCGCCAAAGGTCCGGTCCACCATCATGACGTCCACGGCCGTCAGGGCCTCCTCCACGGTGCGGGCCACGGTCACCCCCTTGCCCGCGGCCAGCCCGTCGGCCTTGACCACGATAGGGGCTCCCTGCTCCCGGATGTAGGCCCGGGCCTCGGCGGGATCGTTGAACTCCCGGTACGCAGCCGTGGGCACACCGAACCGGTCCATCACGGCCTTGGCGAACGCCTTGGATCCTTCGAGCCGGGCCGCGTCGGCTGTGGGCCCGAAGATCCTCAGTCCCCGCCGTCGGAACCGGTCCACGATTCCCAGGACCAGCGGCGCCTCCGGCCCCACCACCGTGAGGTCCACGCCCTCGGTCTCGGCAAAGGCCAGCAACGAGTCCACGTCGTCGGCCGCGATCGGCACGTTCCGCGCCAGCCCGGCCGTGCCGGCGTTGCCCGGGGCGGCGAACACGGCGGTGACCCGCGGGCTCTGGGCGATCTTCCACACGAGGGCGTGTTCCCGCCCACCTCCTCCGACCACCAGCACCTTCATCCGATCCCCCTTCCCTTGAGCCATCCGGCGATCGCCGCGTCGTACTCCGAGGTGCGGCTGAACGCCTTGGCCGCCAGCTCGTACCGAAGCTCCCGGCTCACCTCGCCGGCGTTGCGGTCCATCTCGTCCAGGATCCGCGGGTAGTCGGCAGGGTCCACCACCACGGTCACGTAGCGGTGGTTCTTGGCGGCCGCCCGGATCATGCACGGACCGCCGATGTCGATCTGCTCCACCGCCGCCTCCAGGGTGCACCCCGGCTCGGCCACGGTCTTCTCGAACGGGTAGAGGTTCACCACCACCAGGTCGAGGGGCTCGATGCCGTGCTCGGCCATCTGCTCGCGATGCTTGGGATCGTCCCGGAGCCCCAGGATGCCCCCGTGGATCTTGGGCACCAGGGTCTTGACCCGGCCGTCCAGGATCTCGGGGAACCCCGTGTAGGCGCTGACCCCGGTGACGGGAACCCCGGCCTCCCGGAGCATCCGAGCGGTGCCGCCGGTGGACAGGATCTCCACGCCCCGATCGGCCAGGCCCCGGGCGAACTCCACCACCCCGGTCTTGTCGGACACGCTCACGATCGCTCGGCGAATCGGTGCCATTGTTCCTCCTTTTGGGACGGAAAACTGGGATAAAGTTATTGTTAGGCCCGTGTTCCCTTCCCCTTGGGGAGTACGGGGTGGGGTCTGGTGGAGCGCCGGGCGCGGCCGTGTCAGGAGACAGAATTCAGAGGGCAGTGCAGGAGAGAATCTGCCCGAACCTCTGTCTTCTGACCTCTGGCTCCTGAACCCCAGGCCCCACCCGTACCCTGCAATACGCTTGAAGGTCATTATCGCCCGGGCGCACAGCGGGCCGAAAGCCCGAAGCTACCGAGCCAGGTTGGCGGCCGGCGAGAGCAGATACTTCAGGTCCTCGTCCACAAACCGGATGCCGCCGCCCACGAAGTAGTCGGCCCGGCCCCGATCGTCCAAGAAGTCGTCGGCACCGGCCGAGACGAACAGGTGCTTCCAGAACAGCCACCGGGCCGAGGCCTTCAGGTGCACCGGTCCCTCCTCACGGGCGAAGTCGAACGCCTCCAGAGTGAGCCGCAGCCGGTCCGACCAGAGGTCCAGGTCTGCCCCCACCCCACCGGTGGACTCGAACAAGCCGCCCCGCACGGTCAAAAACGAGAACCGCTTGCCCACCTGAGCCGAAAACTTGAACCGGTCGTCGGTGACTGTCTTTTCCTCGCGCACCGTATGGGTACCGGTGTCGTCCGTCACCACCCGCTCGGTGGTCTTGGTGCGGGTCTCGCCCCGCGGATCGTCCACCAGGGCCAGGTAGTAGAACCGGTCCTGACGAGGCTGGATGGTGAGCCCGAAGTAGCTCTTGGACTCGCCGAGCTGCGCCAGGTACTCGCCCCGGTACGACACCTCCAACCGGAACCGGTTCGCCCCGGCCACGAAGTTGGTGATCCCCTCCAGGGTCTGGTTGAGGTTCTCGTGGACGCTGTCCTCGTTCACCAGCCGGCCGATGGTGCCCTGCCCCCGGTCGATCTTGTCCGTGATGCTCCGCAGGTTCCCCAGGGTCTCGGTGAGCTCCCCGTACACCGTGTCGTCCGTCATGAGCTTGCCCAGGGTGCCCTCGCCCCGCTCGATCCGCCCCATCACCGAGCGCAGGTCCGCAAGCGTGCCCTCCAGCTCCCGGTACAACGAGTCATCGCGGATCAACCGGCCCAGCGTCCCCTCGGGGCTTCCGGCCGCCTCGGCCAGGCCCCGGATCGAGGCGAGGGTCTCGTCCAGCCGGGCCGTGGCCCGGCGCAGGTTCGACAGGCTCGCCCGCAGGTCGTCGCGGTTTTCGGCCACCACCGCGTCCAGCCGGCCCGTGAGCCGCTCCAGGTTGTCGGCGATAGCCGGGGTACGCTCGGCCAGGGTTCGGGTG
>JALUTY010000103.1 GCA_027021615.1 bacterium
ACATCTCTCCGGAGAGGTGGCTGAGTGGTCGAAAGCGGCGGTCTTGAAAACCGTTGGCCCGCGAGGGCCCGGGGGTTCGAATCCCTCCCTCTCCGCCATATTTTTTAATAAAATCAGTTACTTATGTCTCATCTCCACCACTGGACAGCGGCCGGTGTCCGGGGTGGCGCCGGGGCGGTGCCGGCGTGGTGTCCGGTTCCACCGCAGGACGCTGCGGGTCGACCAGAGCCTAGATCTCGACTGCCGGCGGATCCGGAACTATTTTGCAGCCAGCCCGCCCACCCATCCGCTGAACGCCGGTCATCTGCGGATCGGCAATGCCGTGCACCTGAACATTGGCGCCGTCCATACCGCCGGACGGGAAGGCACGGTGAGCAGCATGCAAGTGATGCCGGTCACGACCCCCGGACCCGGTTGTCACCGGTATCCCCCTCCGCGGGGGCCTTTTCCGCCCGGCGCCGTGGGGCTGGAAGAACCACCGGCCCCGCCACCGCCGCCGGGAAAGCCGCCATCACTGCCGGGCCTGGGGTCACGGATGAAGGTCCGGTTCGGCCTGAACACGCTCCGCCGCGCGGCCTCCCGCATCTCCGGCGTGGCGCTGACGCCGCGGGCGTTGCACGAGCAGGTCTGCCCCGGGGAACACATGGCCTGCTGGCACCGGCTGTCGTTCATGCTGGTGCGCACCAGGCCGCCGCCCTGGACCGCGCAGGCCATGAGGCCGCCGCCTCCGCCGCTGCCCGACGAGCCGGGTGCCGGCATGATGCGCGTGCCCGGTCCCTTCTGGCCCGGCCCGGAACCGAGGCGGCCCGGCGCGCCGGAGCCTGCCCCCGAGCAGTTGAACAGGGCATTGGCACGGACCATGGCGTTGGTGGCCGAGCCGCAGGCCCCGGCGTCGCCACCATCGGCGGAGTAACCAACATTCTTGCCGAAGTTATACAGTGGGTGCTCCCTTATTCGCCGTTTATCTTCCCGGAGCTTCTTCGTGTCCTCGTCGGTCCATGGGCGCAACTCGCCACCGTTGCCCGAGCCGGAGCCACCGCCACTTTTCCCGGAGTTTTTGGATTCGTTCTCGTTTTCCGAAGACCAATTAAACAGGTTGCTAAAGAACTCCAAGACCCCTTCACCTACATCGGTGGCATTCTCGTGCTTAGCCGAGCTCTTGTCAGATTTCCCGCCGGATCCTGAATCCTGGCTGGTCTTTCCCGCGCAATACTGGTCCAGCACGCTCACGTTGAGGCCCGGACGGCCCTTGTTGGGATCGAAGCGTCCCTTG
>JALUTY010000104.1 GCA_027021615.1 bacterium
TCACCGGACGTCGCGGTGATGTCGGTGCGCACGCCGCGCACCCAACGCCTGCGCTTTCTCGCCGGCCAGTCGGTGGACGTGGCCCCCGAGGGCCTGCCACCGCGGCGGCTGCCCATAGCGAGTTGTCCCTGCGACGACATGAACCTCCAGTTCCACGTCCCGCGGCGTGCGGGTGACGCGCTGTCCGACTTCGTCTTCGGCCGGCCGGAGCCGGGTGTGCCGGTACACCTGCAGGGCCCCCATGGCCACTTCGTCCTGCACGATGCGCCGCGGCGGCCGCTCATCTTCATCGCCTGGGACACCGGCTTCGCCCCGGTGCACAGCCTCATCGAGCACGCCCTCAGCCTGGACACCGGCCTGCCCATCCATCTCTATTGGGTGGCCGGCAGTGCCGGCGGACACTACCAGGACAACGTGTGCCGGGCCTGGGCCGACGCCATCGACGGTTTCGCCTACACCCCGCTCCCGGTCCCCGCGCACGGCGACGCGGTGGCGGAACTGGCCCGGCGGCTGGCGCAGGACACGCCCCGACCGGCGGAGAGCGATGTCTTCATCGCCGCCCCCCATGAACACCTCGCCCGCCTGCGCGAGACCGTGGCGGCCGCCGGTGCCGACCCCGACCACCTGTTCACCGAAGCGGTCTGAACCCCGCCTGCTGGACGAACGCCGAGGTCGCAGAGGCGTAGGGGTTTTCGGGTGCTTCGGCCTCTGGTGTCCGGCGTGCCGGGGTGGAGGCCTGCCCGGTGCACACCCCCTCACCCCGACCCTCTCCCCCGCGATGCGGGGGAGAGGGGGATGGAAAAACCGGTCGCGGCGCCGCCACCCCGCGGTGGGCGAAAAGACCGTCTCCTCTCCCTCCGGAAGAGGGACAGGGTGAGGGGATTCGGAACACGGGTTTTCTGCTCATGCAACCCACCCCGTACCAAACCCTCCATCCCGCGGGGGGAATCCATGCAACGTTCAGGTCAACCCTCCGCCGGGGAAAGCCCCAGGCGCCTGCACACCGCTTCCGCCACCCGCGCCACGGCGGCCTCGTCGGCACTCCCCGCGCCCACAACGGTGACCTGTTCCAGCGACAGCCCCAGGGCCCGGGCCAGGGCCAGGGCCTCGCCCACCCCGAAGCCGTGGCTGCTCAGCACCGCTTCCCCGCCCTGCCGCGCCAGCCGCCCTCCCTCCAGCACCACCACGCCCCCGGTGCCCGCGCCCCGCACGGCGTCCACCAGGATGACCGCACCCCCGGGATCCAGGTGGTGGACGAGACG
>JALUTY010000105.1 GCA_027021615.1 bacterium
CTCCTGGATTTCCGTGCGGACCTCCTGGATTTCCTTATGGAGCTCCGTGCGGACCTCCTGGATTTCCTTATGGAGCTCCGTGCGGAGCTCCTGGATTTCCGTGCAGACCTCCTGGATCCGCATGTCCAGGTGGTCGCGGGTCACCAGGTCGCGGTGCGAGAGGGCCTCGGCGAGGGCCTCGGAGATGACCTCCGCCTCGGCCTTGGCCTGGGCCTCGGGGACCCCGGCCGCCTTGAGCCGTTCGGCGAACTTGAGGGTGTCGAACACCGCCATGTGCATCAGTATACCTCCTCCGGTCGGGGCCGGAGGGCGCGCGCCCCGCCGGGGCAACGCGCCCCCGGCGGGGTCACACGCGGATCAGGCGGCTTCGGGCCGGCGCCAGACCTTGTCCCTGGCGTCGAACCGGTAGCCGCGCTCCTTGAGCCGGGCCTTCTTGGCCTCGAAGTCCGGATCGTCCTTGGACAACCGGACCTCCGCCGGGTCGGCCTGGCCACCGGGAGCCGGCTGGTCCGACCCCTGGGCCTCGGTGCCCTCTCCGGCCTGGCCCTCCTGCGCCAGCTGTTCCCGCTGGTAAACCGTCTCGCCGTCGATCTTCACCCAGTCGATGCGAAGAAGGCGGGCCTTCAGGCTGACGCCGGTCTGGCCCTCCTTGTCGCCCGACTTGTAGGTGAAGGTCTCGGGGTACAGGTCGCCCAGCTTGAACCCGACGAGGACCTTCCTGCCGCGGTCATTGATGGACTCCATGTGTCGGCGGACGATCTCCGTGGCCTCGCGGCCCACCACCCGGCAGTCGAACCGGGTCCGCTGGACGGCGGAGGCCTGCCCGAACAGCGCGTTGACGGCCACCGCCACGAAGGGCTGGCCGCGCTTGGGACTGACCTCGCGGGCCCGGTTCAGGTACCCGATGCCGGTGATGTGGAGATCGAAGTATTTATCGTGGGACATGGTGCACTCTCCTCTTGGGTTGGGAAAAACCGGGGAGACACCACGTCCCCTGCCGGGGAAATGATGGTCCCCGGCGGGGTGGAAAAACAGCACTATGTAGTGCCGGTGGTTACTTGTGCCGGTGCCGGCGGTCCTGCCACAGCGCGAAGGCGAACACGCCGAGGAGCAGGGCGCCGGCGTACAGAACGGCCACTGTAAAGTTGGACATGGCTCAATCCTCCTTCCGGACCAGACCCCCTACCCACAGCGCGGTGCCCACCGTGATGCCGGTGAGCGCGGTCTGCAGGGGAACGGTCTCCTCGAAGAGG
>JALUTY010000106.1 GCA_027021615.1 bacterium
GGGTGCACGAGGACGCCCCCCGCCGAGAACGGCGAGGGGACCTCATCATCGTCCGGGGGCTGTCGCTCCACTCGTTTGAGCTGGGGCTCGCAGGCGTGGCCGACGTGGTCGAGTTCCACCGCTCCTCCACGGCCGAGCCATCGGGTCAGGCCCGTGGGGTCCGGCTGCCCGGCGCCACGGGCCTGTGGACCCCGTTCCCGGTGGAGTACAAGCGGGGCCGCCCCAAGCCCCACCGGGCCGACGAGGTGCAGTTGTGCGCCCAGGCCCTGTGCCTGGAGGAGATGCTGGGCGTAGCCGTTCCCGAGGGAGCGCTGTTCTACGGCAAGGAGCAGCGAAGGATCTCTGTCGTGTTCGACTCGGGGCTGCGCACCCTGACCCGGAACGCGGCCCGGCGCTTTCGCGAGCTGGTAGAAGCGGGGGTAACGCCGCCAGCGGTTAAGGAGAAGAAATGCCTGTCGTGTTCCTTGCTCCCCTACTGCATGCCCGAGGCCATGACCCGCCGCCGCTCGGCCAGACGGTACTTGGCGGCAGCCATCCACCAGACCCTGAACTCCGAGGGCGGTGAGCCGTGAAGAAGCACCTCAACACCCTGTTCGTCACCACCCAGGGGGCGTGGCTCGGCAAGGAGGGCGAAGCCGTGGTGGTGTCGGTGGATCGGGAAGTGCGGCTTCGGGTCCCGGTCCACCTGCTCGAGGGCATCGTGTGCTTCGGCAACGTCTCCATGAGCCCCTTTCTCATGGCCCACTGCGCGGAGCGGGGGGTGGGGGTGTCGTTCCTGACCGAGAATGGAAGGTTCCTCGCCCGTGTCGAGGGACCCGTGTCGGGCAACGTTTTACTCCGTCGTACCCAGTATCGGTGGGCCGACGACCCCGTGCGCACTGCCGATCTCGCGCGGGCATTCGTTCTCGCCAAGGTCGCGAACTGCCGCCTCGTGCTCCAGCGAGCCGCTCGGGATCACCCCGAACGGGCGGACGCGCTGAACCCTGCGGTGGAGACTCTGGCCCGAAGCCTGGAGCAGCTAGAAAACGCCCAAACCGTGGATGCGATCCGGGGGTTGGAGGGCGATGCCGCACGGACGTACTTCAGCGTGTTTCAGCACCTGATCACGACGAACCATGAGGAGTTCCGGTTCAACGGCCGTTCCCGGAGGCCCCCGCGGGACGAGGTGAACGCGCTGCTTTCGTTCGTGTACGTGCTGCTGCTGCACGACATCCGCTCTGCCCTGGAATCCGTGGGGCTGGAC